>CAYPKG010000033.1:0-7639 GCA_964411275.1 uncultured Oscillospiraceae bacterium
GAATCCCCCCAAGGCGGCAACCTTGAAGGGATTCTGAAGCACAATCCAAGTGGACAACCAACACGAAGCCCAAATGGAATGGTCAACCCTGATTATACCATTTCAAAGGGCAAATTTCAATCCCAATGAAAGGTGGTATAATTATGCGTAATCCTAATGGATTCGGTTCTGTTGTAAAGTTATCCGGCAATCGCCGCCGCCCATTTGGGGCAAGGGTAACTTTAGCATTTGATGAAAGGGGATATCCCCAATATAAATTCCTGTCTTATCATGAAAAGCGGGAAGATGCGCTAATGGCTTTGGCTGATTATAACCGTAACCCCTATGATGTGGAAGCGGCAAAAATCACAATGAAGCAACTATATGAAAAATGGCTTGCAAGGGCTGAACAGCAAGGCAAGCTTTCCAAATCAAGTATTAGTTCTGCAAAGGCGGCATTCAAACACTGCTACGCCTTGCATGATACCCCATATAAGGGCATCAAAGCATACATGATGCAGGATTGCATTGATGGTTGTGGGAAGGGGTACAGCACCCAAGGGGCTATCAAAACGCTATGGCTTCACCTTGATAGGTTTGCTTTTGAATTGGATGTGATTCAGAAGATGTATTCTGAACTGACCACTTCCGCACCGATACCCCCCACAAGCAAGAAGCCCTTCACGGATGAAGAAGTTGAATTGCTTTGGGAACACGCTGAAGAACCTTGGGTTGATACCATCCTGATTTTCCTTTATTCGGGTTGGCGCATATCTGAACTTCTTGGGATGAAGCGGAAAGATGTAGATATTAAAGCCGGAACGATGAAAGGCGGGGTAAAAACCAAATCCGGCATAGGACGGCTTGTTCCAATTCATTCAAAGACATTGAACTTTGTTCAACGGTATTATGACCAAGGCGGGGAATACCTGATTACATACAACGGCAAGCCCTTCAACCAAAGCCAATATTACGCTATTTGGGGAGATATAATGAACAGGCTTGGCATGAACCATACGCCCCATGAATGCCGCCATACCTTCAGAAGCCGCCTTGACAGTGCAGGTGCTAACAAGGCATGTACTGACCGATTGATGGGTCATGTTTCAAGTGATGTGGGGCTTCAGACATACACACATAAAACGGTTCAAGAATTGCGGGATGCTATTGAGTTGATTAAAAACTGAAAGGGGAATCCACCATGAACGAAAGAACTTTGACGGTCAAGGGAATTGGTAATGTGAAAGCCGCACCTGATTTGGTTATCATTACAATGAACCTGACCACCACCACGCCTGACTATACCAAAACCACTGAATGCGCCGCTTTGGATATTGAAGCCATCCGAAAGGCAATTGTTTCAGCCGGGCATGACAAGCAAGCCCTGAAAACCACCGATTTCAACATCAAGACTGAATACGAATCGGTCAAGGATGCGGCGGGAAATTGGAAACAGAAATTCAAGGGCTATTCCTGCATCCACCATCTGAAGCTTGAATTTGACCTTGACATGAAACGGCTTGGGGAAACCATCCTTGCAATATCCAAATCCGGGGCAAATCCTGAATTTGAAATCAACTTTTCAATCAAGGATAAAGCCGCTGTTCAGGCTGAACTTCTTGAAAAGGCAGTTACCAACGCCGCTGAAAAAGCCACCATCCTTGCAAAAGCAAGCGGGGTTTCCCTTGGGGCGGTCAAGCACATAGATTATTCATGGGGGGAACTTCGGCTGTATTCCAATACCCGCTTTGCGGAAGCCGGGATTTTAGAAGCCCCTGCCGCCTTCGGTATGGAAATTGAACCTGAAGATGTGGATGTAAACGATTCTGTAACAGTGATTTGGGGGATAGAATAAGTCTATTCCCACGATATGTAAGAATGAAAGGTGGTAAAAATTATGCCAACAGAAGGAATTGTAGCTTTAGTTCTTGTCTTGGGGTTCATCTTCCTTTGTATCTTTATGATTGTTAAGACTACGAAACAAAGAAAAAAGGTTAAGAAAGCGGCAAAAAAGGAAATGGAATCCCGCAACGCCGCACTTTCTGCATCACTCAAACATTTTGCAGGGCTTCCAATACCTGAAAACACTTTATGCCAAGTCTATTCAACTCCAAGTAAAATTGAAATTGTGGCAAACGGTCAGCAATTCAACCTAACGAAAGAAAAAATAATTGATGTTTCAATAACCACAAATACGGAAATTCAGAAACAGCTTGTTTCAAGTTCCGGCGGTGCTGTTGGCGGGGCTTTGCTGTTTGGTACAGTAGGGGCTTTAATCGGCGGCAGAACCAAGGCTAAAGAAGTTAAGCAAGTAAAAAGCTATTTAATCTTTACTTATCAAAAAGAGAGTGAAACGGAATATGTTGGATTTGATATTAGTTTAGGTGGAAATGTAGCAGGAAAGTTTGTTAAGGAATTTCAGCAACAGAAAAATAACCCCTTAATGCAAACAGACTTATAAGGCAGTTCAACTTTGGCTGAACTGCACCCATAAACCCCCCTAAAAAATGTTCAACTGTCAACGCATTAGTAACACGAAAGCCGGAAAACCTTGATTATACAGGCTTTCCGGCTTTCAATTATTTGTTATACCATAAGTGCGAAGCATTATGGTATAATCCCGCATCCGCGTTTCAGGCGCAGCCTGAATTATCGCGGGCGAATAAAATAAGCTGTATAATAGCCGTTTTGCGGCTATTATACCATAAGTGCGAAGCATTATGGTATAATCCCGCATCCGCGTTTCAGGTGCAGCCTGAATTATCGCGGGCGAATAAAATAAGCCGTATAATAGCCGCTTTGCGGCTATTATACCATAAATCTACACAAATTTTGTGTATCTTTCTTCACTTCCTTACCGATTGACATTTCATTAAATTCTTGTTACTGTAAACACAATGTCCATCCGTTTTTGGATTGACAATACAACCAAATATCCTCTTAGCAAAAGCGCCTGCAGCCCTTCGTGGTATGGCGCTGCGCCAGAGTCCCGCTTGAACGCGGCAGGCTCTCGGGTCGGCGGAGAAATCCAAAGACTTTCCATGTTTGAAAAAGAGGTTCCCCGCTGTTCCGCCCATTCGGGCGGGCTGTACTGGTTGCGCTTGCCCGCCGGTCTCTTTTTCATGAGTCCGGCGGTTTATTTTTACAAAATACAAAGGATTTATGGTGATTTATGCGAAATGCCTCTCGACCAATCCCTGTCGAGAACCTCTCCCGGGCCCGGGCCAAGCGCATGCTGTTGCTGCTCTTCGGCGTTCTCCTCGTGCTGTTTCTCGTGTCATTCTGTCTGGGCCGCTACGGTGTACCGATCCGTGAGGTCGTGCGCATTTTGTTAAATCAGCTGCTTCCTATGGAGCAAACCTGGACTACGAACATGGCCACCTCCGTGATCAGCATCCGCCTGCCGCGAATTCTCATGGCCTGCCTGGTGGGCGCTTGCCTGTCCGCAGCGGGCGCCGCCTATCAGGGGGTATTTCAAAATCCCATGGCCGCGCCGGACGTGCTGGGCGCCTCCTCAGGCGCCGCTTTGGGCGCGGCGCTGGCAATCCATCTGGGGTTATCCAGAGGCATGATCACAGGCATCGCGTTTTTGTTGAGTGTCGCCGCCGTGTGCTCCGCGTTCTACATCGCCATGCGCGCCCCCGGCACCCGGGTGGTCAACCTGGTGCTGGCGGGAATGATGGTCAGCTCCCTTTGCACGGCGGGCACCTCCTACATCAAGCTGGTGGCGGACCCCACCAACAAGCTGCCGGAAATCACCTACTGGCTGATGGGCAGCCTTTCCGGCTCCCGGCTCATGGACGTGGGCTACGCCGTGATCCCCATGGCAATCGGCCTTGTACCGCTGCTGCTGTTAAGCTGGCGCATCAATCTTTTGACGTTGGGGGATGAGGAGGCCCGGGCCATGGGGGTAAACGCCAATGTCCTCAGGCTTGTGGTGATCATCTGCGCCACCCTCGTCACCGCGTCCAGCATCGCCGTCAGCGGCATGATCAACTGGGTGGGGCTTGTCGTACCCCATCTATGCCGGAAGCTGGTGGGAAGCAATTACCGGTATGTGATGCCGGCCTCCATGCTGGCGGGCGGCGCTTTCCTGCTGCTGGTGGACGATATTTCAAGAAACCTGCTCATGACGGAAATCCCCATCGGAATCCTCACGGCCGTAATCGGCGCGCCGTTTTTCATCTACCTGCTTTTGAAAAAGGAGAAAATGCTATGAGCATCGAGGTGCAGGGCCTGCATTTTCAATTCGGAACCCATGCGGTGCTAAACGGCGTTGATTTTAGCGCCCAAAGCGGCGCGCTGCTGGCGGTGCTGGGGCCCAACGGCGCAGGGAAAAGCACGTTGTTCCGCTGCGTGCTGGGGCTTCTAAAAGGGTATACCGGCACCGTGCTTGTGGACGGCGACCTGTCCACGCAACTGTCCGCGCGGGAGCTTGCCCACCGCATCGCTTACATTCCCCAGTCCAGAGGCCCGGCGTTTCATTACACGGTGCTTGAAATGGTGCTGATGGGCACCACCCACCGGGTATCCATGCTGAGTGCCCCCAGCCGCCACGAAACCGAGGTGGCCATGGCGGCTTTGGCGCGGATGGGGATCGCGGATTTCGCGCAAAAGAACTTCGCAAAGCTGTCCGGCGGCGAGCAGCAGCTGGTTCTCATCGCCCGGGCACTGGCCCAGCGGTCGAAAACCCTGCTGTTGGACGAGCCCACCTCCGCCCTGGACTATGGCAATCAGGCCCACGTGATGGAACAGGTGCGCTCCCTAGCGGACGACGGCTATACCGTAATGCTCTCCACCCACAACCCCCAGCACGCGTTGTGGTATGCCGATACGGTGCTGGCGCTGCTGGATGGTAAGACGGCGGCCTTCGGTGCGCCGGAGGACGTGTTGGATGAGGCGTTGATCAGAAGGCTGTATGGGGTGTCCATCAGCCTCATCACCACCGACGACGGGGAGCGGCTGATTGTACCCCATAGAAACCATAACGTGTAATGACGCAAACTATATTATTAATGAAGGGATCAGCGATTTATGAAAGGTTTTCTCCCAATTCTTCTCGTCATGGCGATGCTCTGGGCCTGTGGCTGCGCTGCGGCCCCCGCCCCAGGAGCGTCTCCTGCCCCAGCCACCCCGCCGGGGCCCCCAGCGGCGCAACCCCCTGTTGCGGCGGAACCCCAGGCGCAGGGAGAAACGGTGCTGTTCACCGATTCCCTAGGCCGCGAGGTAATGGTTCCCGCGGACATAGAAAGAATTGCGGTAACCGGCCCTATGGCCCAGATTGTGCTGTTCGCCCTGGCGCCGGACCGGCTGGCGGGCATAGCGAATGCCTGGGACCCCCAGGCGGAGCAGTTTCTTGACAGCAAATATTTCAACCTCCCCATTCTCGGCCAGCTGTACGGCGGCAAGGGCGAGCTGAATTTGGAAACCCTCCTCGCATCCGGCGCACAGGTGATCGTGGATGTGGGCGAGGCCAAGGAGAACGCAAGAGAGGATTTGGACGCGCTGCAGGAGCAGTCGGGCATTCCATTCGTGCACATCTCCTGCTATACCGCAACCACAGGGGATACGTACCGCAAGCTGGGCGAGCTGTTGAATATGCCGGATGAGGGCGAAGCGCTTGCTGTCTATTGCGACATGGCTTATGAAAAAAGCCTTTCCATCGTCAACAGCGTGGAAAAGGCGGATGTTCTATATTGCCTGGGGGAAGCGGGCTTGAACGTCATCGCCAAGAGCTCTTATCACGCGGAGCTGCTTGACCTCATGACAAACAATGTGGCGGTGGTGGATGAACCCTCTTCAAGAGGCTCCGGCAACGAGGTGGACATGGAGCAAATACTCCTGTGGAACCCGGATATCATACTGTTTGCGCCGGACAGCATCTACGCCATGGTGAAGGACGACCCCCTCTGGCAGACACTGCCCGCCATCGCGGAAAACCGGTATTATGAGGTGCCCTTCGGCCCGTACAACTGGATGATGTCCCCACCCAGCGTGCAGCGGTATCTGGGGATGATGTGGATTGCGCAGCTGCTGTATCCCGACGCGGCCCAGTATGACCTGTTTCAGGAGGTAACAGACTATTTCCAACTGTTTTACCATTGCGATCTTACGCAAAGCCAGTTTGATGCGCTGGTAGCAAATTCAATCGGCAAGGAAGGATAAGAGGGCGAAACGGATGCTGGATGCCTGTAGAACCTTTACCCTCGTCGTACTGGCGGGCGGAAAAAGCAGCCGCATGGGCCGTGACAAATACAGCTTGCCCTGGCGAAACCACACCCTGTTGGACGATGCGGTGAAAAAAGTAATAGGCGCAAAAGAGGTGCTGATTTCCTCCAACACGGCGCTCAGTGAGTACCGTTGCGTCCCGGACGTATTTCCGGAATGCGGGCCAATGTCCGGCATCCATGCCTGCCTCCAAGCGGCAGATACCCAAAAATGCCTGGTGCTTCCCGTGGATGTACCCCAGTTTCCAACAAAAGCCGCATTGGAGCTTGTGGCCTTCGCGTATCAGGCACAGGCGCTATACTGCCCCCTTTCCTATGGCGGCAGAATAGAGCCCCTCATCGCCGTATTCGACCGGGGCTTGCTCCCCATATTGGAGAATAAGCTCAAATATGGGGAGTACCAGGTGAGTGAGCTCCTGCATTGTGTTCCCACGGTTGCGTTTCCTTTCCAGGGAAGCGGGGACCTGATCAAAGGCTGCAATACCCCGCAGGAGTACGCGAAACTGTACGACCATTGGGGCAGGCTAAAGTAAAACATAAGCGCCTTGACATGACCGTCAAGGCGCTTATGCGCCTATTGTTTAATAGTTTTCAGCTAAAATCTGGAAAAACGCACGGGGATGGTCGCACACGGGGCAAACGCTTAAAGCCTCCAGCCCCTCATGCACATGTCCGCAATTGGCGCATTGCCACATGACCTTGCGCTCTTTCTTGAACACCGTGCCCTCCTCCACATTCTTCAAAAGCGCCAGATACCTTTCTTCATGCCGCTTTTCGATTTTAGCCACGCCCTCCATCATTTCGGCGATCTGGATAAAACCTTCCTCCCGGGCCTCGTTGGCCATTGTGGCATACATCTCGGTCCATTCATAATTCTCTCCAGCAGCCGCGTCCTTCAGGTTTTCCGCGGTTGCGGGTATGCCGTCGTGCAGTAGCTTAAACCAAAGCTTGGCATGCTCTTTCTCGTTTTCCGCTGTTTCCAAAAACAGCGCCGCAATCTGCTCATATCCGTCCTTCTTGGCCTTGGAAGCATAATAAGTATACTTATTGCGCGCCTGGCTTTCCCCCGCGAATGCCGCCTGGAGGTTGGCCTCTGTTTTGGTTCCCTTTAATTCCATGTTCGTTGCCCCTTTCTGAGTTTGATAATTCCAGTATACCTAATATTATTACCTTCGTCAGCAGCTTTTGAAACATTTAAAATAAACCTGTGACGCGCCCCCTGGCGTCCACATCGATGGACTGGGCCGCAGGCGCCTTGGAAAGTCCCGGCATCGTCATGATGTCACCGGTGAGCGCCACAAGAAATCCCGCGCCCGCCGACACCCGGATTTTTCGTACCGTAATGGGGAAATCCTCCGGCGCTCCCAGCAGCTTCGGGTCGTCGGAAAAGCTGTACTGGGTTTTCGCCACGCACACAGGCAGCCTGCCAAACC
>CAYPKG010000033.1:7649-20226 GCA_964411275.1 uncultured Oscillospiraceae bacterium
AAACCCCAGCAATTCAAGCTGCTTTGCCTGGGCCTGGGCGCCGGGGGTCAATATGACATCCGCGGCTCCATACACCCGCCGGGCGATATGGCGAAGCTTGTCCTCTATGCTGTCGTCAAGGGCGTAGCTATACCTGAGTGTTCTCTTAGTTTCGCTTAGCCGCATAACCTCTTTTGCCAGCTTTTCGCCGCCAGCGCCGCCCTTTTCCCAAACTTCAGACAGCACGGCCTTCACCCCCAGCCGGGCGCACTCCTCCTCCACGAGCTTCAACTCTTCCTCCGTGTCCGTGGCAAAGCGGTTGATGGCAACAACCACGGGCATGTGAAATACCTCGTCCATGTTTTCCACATGCCGCAGGAGGTTGGGAATGCCCTTGGCGAGCGCCTGAATATTTTCTTCCGCCAGCGCCTTCTTGTCCGCCCCGCCGTGGAGTTTTAACGCGCGGACGGTGGCCACCACCACCACTGCGCTGGGGCGCACACCACCCACCCGGCATTTGATATCAATGAATTTTTCCGCACCCAGATCCGCGCCAAAACCCGCCTCGGTGATGGCATACGCACCAAGCCCCATGGCCATCCGGGTAGCGATCAATGAATTGCAGCCATGGGCGATATTGGCAAACGGCCCGCCGTGCACCAACGCAGGCGTCCCCTCCAGTGTCTGCACAAGATTGGGGTTGAGTGCTTCCTTTAACAGCGCCGTCATAGCCCCATGTGCCCCCAACTGCTTTGCCGTCACAGGCTGCCCCTCCCGGGTGTATCCCACGATAATCCGTGACAGCCGCTCCCTTAAGTCCATAATATCAGAGGAAAGGCAAAGCACCGCCATGATCTCGGATGCGGCTGTAATATCAAACCCGTCCTCCCTGGGCACCCCGTTGATCCGTCCGCTCAGCCCGCTGACGATATTGCGCAGCTGTCTGTCGTTCATGTCCATGCAGCGCCGCCAGGTAATCCGCCTGGGGTCCAGCCCCAGCCGGTTGCCCTGATACAAATGGTTGTCCACCATGGCCGCGAGAAGATTGTTGGCGGCGGTAATGGCGTGGAGATCCCCGGTAAAATGCAGGTTGATATCCTCCATGGGCACCACCTGTGCGTATCCGCCGCCGGCAGCCCCGCCTTTTACGCCGAACACCGGCCCAAGGGACGGCTCCCTAATCGCAACAACCACCTGCTGGTCCAGCCTTCTCAACGCGTCCGCAAGACCAACGGCGGTGGTGGTTTTGCCTTCCCCGGCGGCAGTGGGGTTAATAGCCGTCACCAGCACCAGCTTCCCCTGCCTGTTCGGCATCCCGTGCAGTAGGCGGCAGTCGATTTTCGCCTTGTACCGGCCATAGGGCACAATATGATCTTCCGGAATACCGGCTGTTTTTGCGATGTCATGGATGGGCCGCAGCTTGCAGCCCTGTGCGATTTCAATATCGGTTAAATATTTCATGTAGCCTCCCTTAGAAACTTCATACTGTCAAAAAACGCCAAGGCGGTTAAAGAGGGCGCCTTGGGGTGTGCCGCCGAATTCTGTTGAGCATCGCCTTTTTCATCCCCAAAGGGGTTTTGATTTGCATGCACACCAAGGTGTATTATAGCAAGGAAGCCATAGGGAAACAAGCGTAACGTACCATTGTGGTTCCTCCCTCAACCTAGCAGAAGAGTTTTTTTGTTGGGGTTTAATATATAGTTGCCAATGAAGGGGTGCAGGCGTTGACAAATCCCATGGTCGGGGATAAGATGTTTTTATACATGAGAAATATTTTCTATTTTTATATATAATATGGGAAAACCAAATAAAGTCAGGAAAAGGAGAAAGCATATGGTATCAAAGCAGAGTTATGAACTTGGCGCGAAAAGCTCAACCATCCGCGAGCTGTTTGAGTACGGCAAAAAATTGGCGAAGGAAATCGGGCCTGAAAACGTACTGGATTTCAGCATCGGCAATCCCAGCACCCCTGCCCCGCCGGCGGTTCGCGAGGCGATCCTCCAGCTGTTGGAGGAAGAGGATGACGTAACGCTCAACGGCTATACCAGCGCCACAGGCGACGAAGGCGCGCGCAAGGCCATTGCGGACTCCCTGAACCGCCGATTTGGCACCAGCTATGACGCGAGCCAGCTGTTCATTTGCAGTGGCGCGGCTCCGGCGCTTGTGGGTTGCCTGCGGGCGCTGATCGTGGACGAAACTTCCGAGATCGTGGCCATCGCTCCTTATTTCCCGGAATACCGGGTGTTCACCGAGTGCAACGGCGGCAAGCTGGTTGTTGTGCCTGCGGACATCCCCAGCTTCCAGGTGGATATGGCCGCCCTTTCCGAACGGATCAACAAAAACACCCAGGCCATCATCATCAATTCCCCCAACAATCCCTCTGGCGTTGTGTATTCTGAGGAGACATTGGTGGCGTTGGCGGCGCTCCTTAGGGATCGCTCCAAGGAATACGGCCATCCCATCTACCTGATCAGCGACGAGCCTTACCGGGAGCTGGTTTATGGCGCGGATGTGCCCTGGGTACCCTCTATCTATGAAAACACAATCGTGTGCTATTCCTACAGCAAGTCCCTATCGCTGCCCGGCCAGAGGCTTGGTTGGGTGCTGGTGCCGGACACCGTGGCTGACCGCGCTGAAGTCTGGTGCGCCATCGCCGGCGGCGCCCGGGCCTGTGGCCATGTGTGCGCCTCCTCCCTGTATCAGCGGGTCATCGGCAAATGCGCGGACGTGCAGCCTGACCTTGAGATCTATCAGGCAAACCGCGATCTGCTGTACAATGGGCTCACCGAAATGGGTTATACCTGTGCCCATCCCGACGGGGCGTTTTACCTGTTCCTCCAGGCCCCCGACGGCAATTCCGAGGACTTCAGCGACCGCGCGAAGCAGCTGGGCATGCTGATCACCCCAGGCACGGACTTTGGCTGCCCCTCCTACCTGCGGGTGTCCTACTGCGTGCCCACCGCCCGCATCGAAAAGGCCCTGCCGCTGTTCAAGAAGCTGATTGGCTAAATAAAGAAACCCATGAAAGCGTCCCTAACGGGGCGCTTTTTTTGTAGGCCGATCCATGGTATGATCGGGGAGGGAGGGTTCAACATCATGCACGAGAAAGAGGCCAAGTCCATCCTGTCCGCCAAAAACGGCATGAATTTATACAGGGGCTGCACCCATGGCTGCATCTACTGCGACAGCCGCAGCCTGTGCTACCGCATGGATCACGATTTTGAGGACGTGGAGGTAAAAATCAACGCCCCCGCACTGCTTACGGAGGCGCTAAGGAAAAAGCGCAGCCGCTGCATGATCGGCACCGGCTCCATGAGCGACCCGTACCTCCCCCTGGAGGACCGGTATCTCATCACCCAGCAATGCCTCACAATCATCGAAAGGATGGGCTTTGGCGCGACTTTGATCACGAAAAGCGCCAGGGTACTGCGGGATATCGACCTGCTTGCCGCCATACACAGCCGGGCGAAATGCGTGGTGCAGATGACTCTCACGACCGCCGACGATGCGCTGTGCCGCATACTGGAGCCCCACGTGTCCCCCACCTCCGAGCGGGTAATGGCCCTTTGCGCTTTGCGCGACCGGGGCGTCCCTACGGTGGTGTGGCTTTCCCCGTTTCTTCCTTTTCTCAATGATACCGAGGAAAACCTCCGCGCACTGCTCGCCATGTGCTTTTCGGCTGGGGTAAAAGGCGTAATTTACTTTGGCACGGGCATGACGCTGCGCGAAGGCAACCGGGAGTATTTTTACCGGCAGCTTGACAGGCATTTCCCCGGCCTTTCGGCCCAATACCACAAAACATATGGGTACGACTATTCCATTCAAAGCAAAAACAACGCCGCGCTTTCCCGCATCCTTCGTGAGGAATGCGATCAGCACGGCGTATGGCACAAGCCTGATGAGGTATTCGGTTATTTACAGGAATATCCTACCGGGGAACAGCTAACCTTTTTCTAAATCCGCTCTGTGGTACCGCCCGCAAATCCCCCCGCCTCCGGCGCAAGGATGGGCTGGCCGCTTAGCTCCATATAAAACGCCGCCCGGGCAGCCTGATGATACGGCGTGAGAAACACGGAGCCGAGGCCCAATGTGAATAATGTCAACAGCCACCATCCGGCGAAGCTCAAATCCAGGCAAAACAGCCGACCCTTTTGCCCCTGCATCATCTGCTTGGACATATTCACCGCTTCCCGGATGCCCAGCGCGGGATTTTCCGCCATGAGATAGGTGGCCATGGAATACCGGTATAGCGCGACTAATCCTGGAACAATAAGCAGCAGCGTCCACAGCGAGATGAAAAGATTTATGAACAGCCTCAGCCCCAGCGCCTTGCCCCAGATTTCGAACTTGGAAAACAGGGTTTTGAATTCCAGCCGCCGGTTTTTCATCATGTCGATGAAGAACACGCGCAAGCCCAATTCGATTGTCCCGCCAATGAAAAAGGAAACAAGGCCGAGAACGCGGCCGATGCTCGCAACAGCAGCGATGGAGCTGGTGAAAAACAGCAATCCGGCAAGCGCCGCCGGCAGGGAGTACTGCACCCGGTCCCGCAGGTCGTGCAAAAAATACGGCAAGTCCGTATCGATACTGGTACGGAACTGAAATCCGCTTGCCGCGCCCCCCAATATGACCGCCACCAGGCAAACCCCCACTGCCAGCCACCAATTCCCCGCTAGCTTATCCCGGGCAATGGCGCGAAAATCCGCCGCCCTTCTTTGACTAATAGTCCCTTCCAATCCGCATACCTCTCTTTACAGTATTTCTTTTAGCGCCGTGAGCAGCGCGTCCATCTCCCCATCCGTTCCGACGGAAATCCGCAGCCTTTGGCTCGTTCTCTCATTGCTCTGAAACCGCCGGACCAGTATGCCCCGCTCCCTCAGCCCAGCCATCAGTTCTCCCGCGTCTCGGGTTGCATGGGCGGCGAACAGGAAGTTGGCATGGCTGTCCGGGCAGTCAAAGCCCATGATGCGCAATTCCTTCGTCACCCGCTCCCTGGTGGCAAGGATTTTCTCAATCACCTCCCTGTTGTATGCGGTATCCAATATCGCCGCGGCAGCCCCAGCCTGGGCCACCCGGTCTACGGGATAGGAATTGAAGGAGTTTTTAATCCGATTGAGCGCCTCAATCATGTGCGCGCTGCCTAAGGCGTAGCCCACCCGCAGCCCCGCCAGGGAATGGGACTTGCTAAACGTCCTGGTTACCAGGAGGTTGTCAAATTCGCCAAGGAGCGCCGCCGCGCTTTCCGGCGCAAAGGCAGCATAGGCCTCATCCACCATGACGGCGTGGCTGGGATTTTTTAGAAGTATGCGGCGAAGGCCTCCGTTATCCATCGCTATGGACGTAGGGGCGTTGGGGTTTGCGATCAGGATTGGCGCAACATCCCCATAAAACGCCTCCACCGGCAGGGAAAAATCGGCGTTGAGGAGGATTTCCTCCGGCGTCATGCCGTACAGGGCGGCGTACACCGGATAAAAGCTGTAGCTGATATCCGGGTACCGCAGGGACGGCCTGGCGTCCGGATCGCAAAACGCCAGAAACGACAGCGCCAGCACCTCGTCCGAGCCGTTGCCCACGAACACGTTTTCCGGCCTCAACCCCTCCACGCTCGCGATGGCCTCCCTGAGCAGCAGGTTCTCCGGATCAGGGTACAGCCTCAAATCCCCGTTTACCGCCTCCCGCATGGCCTCGATCGCCTGGGGGGAGGGCGGGTACGGATTTTCGTTGGTGTTGAGCTTGATCATATTCACCCGGGGCTGTTCCCCGGGCACATAGGGCTGAATGTTCCCGGCGAGTTTACTCCAGTACATAGCCGCCTCCATCCTCGTTTTGCCGTTTGATTGTAACACAAAAAGCTCCATTAGTCATCAAAATGCTCCAGCATGGAGGCCTTGGGCACAGGCTTGTTGTCCCCGTGCCGGGTCAGGGACATCGTCACAAATGACAGCGCCACCATCACGGCCGCGTAGGGGAACAGGGTGTGATACCCCACATGCTCCAATAAAAAGCCGGACAGGGTGGGCGTGGCCACCTGGGCCGCCATGGAAAATGTATAGTAATACCCGGTGTATTTGCCCACGCTGCCCGCGCGGCTGATCTCCACTACCATGGGATAGGAATTGACGTTGATGGAGGCCCAGGCAAACCCCACCAGCCCAAACATCACGTACAGCGCCGGAGAAAATCGGCTTGCGGCGAACGCGCCCACGGCAAAGCAGCCGGCGAGCACCGTAATCCCGATGAGGATTGTCTTTTTCCGCCCGATTTTCGAGGAGATCATGCCCACCGGAATATAGGAGATTACCGCGCCGACGGTGGCAACCATCAGGCAGGTGGACGCCTGGCCCACATTCTGCCCCCAGACGCTGGTAGCGTATTTGGTAAACGCCGTGGTCACAGCGTTATAGCCCATAAACCACAGCGCCACGGAGGCTAGTATCAGCCCAAGGCTTCGCTTCACGTCCTGAGGCAGCTTATTAGCGCCCTCGCTTTCCCGCTTTTCCTCCTGCTCCGCCTGCAGGGGCCTGTCGTTTTCCTTTACCGTCAGGCGCAGTACGAAAACGCTTATGAACATCAGCCCCGCCACGGCCAAAAACAGCGGCATATACTCCGGCTGTCCGCCCGCCGGGGTCTTCACCAGCAGCTTAGTACCCGCCAGGGTATACACCCCGCCCAATGCGCCCATGAGGTTGATGACCGCGTTCGCCTTGCTGCGCAGCGGCTTTTCAGTCAGGTCAGGCATCAGGGCGACGGCGGGCGACCGGTAGGAGCCCATTGCCACGAGGAGCGCGCCCAGCACCAAGAAGAACGTCAGCAGGGAACCGCCCTTCGCCGCAATCGGCAGGGCCACCGTCAGTATCACCGCGACCAGCGTGCCAAATACGATAAACGGCATGCGCTTTCCTGTCCGGTCACTCCATGCGCCAAACAGCGGCAGCATAAACAAAGCGAGTATATTGTCCAGGGACATGATAAATCCAGATAGGGTGTCACCCAGGCGGAACGTATCCCGCAGTATCAGGGGGACAATGTTGTCATACATCTGCCAAAATGCGCAAATAGAGAAAAAGGCCAATCCCACAAGAATAGTTCGCCTGTAATTAAGCCGCATCGCAATCCCTCCCAGCTCATTCTATACAATTCACATTATACTGGAAAATAACAAAAAGAAACAGCGAAATGATGATTATTCCCATATCAATTTCATCGGGATTTCGTTACATGGAAAAACCACAACATAACCCCATCGACTAAGCCGACGCTTTGTCGATGGGGTATATCATCTGATAAGATAGCTTTTGTTTTTCAGTTATAATTAGATCAGCACCACAACCGCCTTGGCGCTGTCCCCTTCTTGCCAGGGGATCAAATCCCCCGCAATGGGCTTGCCGTCAACAATGGTTCCCTTGGTTTCTCCCTCCTGCGCCCGGCGCACAAGTATGTCATACCGGCATCCCCGAAACTCGCGCTCCGCCCGGTATCCGGGGATATGCTTTGGCAAGCAGGGCGCGACCCTCAGCCCGTCATACTCCGGCTTGACGCCCAATATCCCTTGGCAAATTGCCACGAGAGACCAGGCCGCCGTCCCGGTCAGCCAGCTGTTTTTCGCCTCGCCGTAGGAGAGCGCCTCCCGCCCGGCGATGGTTTGGCAATAGACATAGGGTTCCGTGCGATGGATGTGGCTGACCTCCTCCAGCATGGCGGGACAGTTGCGCCTGTAGATGTCGAACGCATTGTCCCCGTCGCCAAGGGCGGCATACGCCAACGTAATCCAGGGGTTGTTGTGGCAGAAAACCGATCCGTTTTCCTTGTATCCAGGCGGATAGCTGCTGATTTCCCCCAGCTGCGGATAATAGGTCTGATAGCAGGGATGCAGGAGCTCCACGCCATAATCGTTCACCAGGTATTTGCGCACTGACGCAAGGGCTTTCTTCCCGTATTCCGGGCCGCCGATGCCCGCCATCGTGCAAAAGCCCTGGCTTTCAATGTATATTTGTCCTTCCTCGTTCGTATGGCTGCCAACGGGCGTGCCATAGGCGTCATACGCCCGCAGGAACCAATCCCCGTCCCAGCCATGGCGCAGCACCGCCGCCTCCATGTCGGATACGGCTTTCAGCACCTCCTCCGCCTCTTTCAACAGGCCAAGCCGCCCGCAAAGCTCCGCGTATTCCCGGCCGTATTGCACAAACATGCCGGCGATAAACACGCTTTCCGCCTTGCCGCTTTCGAAATTCGAGCAGGTTTGAAAGCTCTCTCCCGGCGCCGTTGAAAAGCAATTGAGGTTCAGGCAGTCGTTCCAGTCCGCCCTGCCGATCAAGGGCAGGCCGTGAGGGCCTTTGTTTTGGATACAATACCCCACGCTCCTTCTTAGATGCTCCAGAAGGGGCACTTCCGACCCCGGAACATTGTCAAAGGGGGTTGGCTCGTCTAATATGCCCATGTCCCCGGTTTCCTTGATATAGGCCACCGTACAGGCAACCAGCCACAGCGGATCGTCGTTAAACCCGCTGCCTATGTCCGCGTTGCCCCGCTTTGTCAAAGGCTGATACTGATGGTAGGTGCTGCCATCCGCAAATTGAATGCTGGCGATATCCAGGATGCGCGCCCTGGCCCGGTCGGGAATGAGGTGCACAAACCCCAGGAGGTCCTGGCAGCTGTCCCGAAAGCCCATCCCCCGGCCCGTGCCGCTTTCATAGTAGCTGGCGGAGCGGCTCATGTTAAAGGTCACCATGCACTGGTAGGTATTCCAGATGTTCACCATCCTGTCCAGCGCTTGGTTTCCCGTTTTGACGCACTGTTGGGACAAAAGCCCATCCCAGTAGCGGGAAAGCTCCCCGAGGGCGGCGTCCACCTGCTCCGCCTTGGAAAACCGGCTGATCAGCGCCCGGGCCGGGGCCTTGTTGATGCTGCCCGGGGCCTCATATTTTTCGTCATCCGGGTTTTCAATATACCCCAGGAGGAATACGAGGGTCCGCTCCTCGCCAGGCATGAGGCGCATATCGATCCGGTGGCTTGCGATGGGCGCCCAGCCAATGGGCGTGGAGTTGGCGCTTTCCCCCTTTTCCACCATGACAGGGTCTTCCCAACCCCGAAACTGTCCCAAAAACGCCTCCCGGCTGGTATCAAATCCGTCGATGGGGGCGTTGACGGCATAAAACGCGTAATGGTTACGGCGCTCCCGGTATTCCGTTTTGTGGTAAATGACGCCCTCCTCCACCTCCACCTCGCCGATGTTGTAATTGCGCTGGAAGTTTGTGGAGTCGTCCACGGTATTCCAAAGGCACCACTCCAGCGCACTGTAAAGCTGCAGCCTTTTTTCCGTGTGCGTTTCGTTTTTTAGCGTCAGCCGCTGCACCTCGCAGTCCGCACCTAGGGGTACGAAGCAAGTAAGCGCTGCGCTGACCCCATCCTTTGCGCCGAAAAAGGTGGAGTAGCCAAGGCCATGGCGGCATTCGTAAGCGTCCAAAGGCGTTTTTGCAGGGAGAAACCCAGGGCTCCATACCGTTTCCCCGTCGCTTATGTAAAACCTGCGCCCGTCCTGATCCCCAGGCACATTGTTGTAGCGATAGCGGGTGATGCGCCTAAGCTTCGCGTCCTTATAAAAGCTGTACCCGCCGCCCGTGTTGGATATCAGCCCAAATACGCCTTCATTGCCCAGGTAATTGATCCATGGCAGCGGCGTATATGGGGTCGTAATCACATATTCCCGGCGTTCATCATCAAAGTATCCGTATTTCATTAGAAATACCTCGCAGCATAGAACATTTATCGAAATCGATTAAGTATTAATATGTATCATAGCCGATATCCTTTCTTCTGTAAAGCACAAAAATAGAAAATATAATTGAATTTGATGTGACTCTTTCCATATTTACTAGGTTTTTACCGAAATCACTTTTTTATAAATATGGTATTGACAAAATGATACACTGCTCATATAATCAAATTACGAAATCGATTAAGTTTATAAACCAAATGTAACACCAGTCAACCGAGTTTCAGTTTTCGCCAAGAAAGGACATGATGCGATGCCTATGGTTACCATTACAGACATTTCAAAAAAATGTGGTGTATCCCGCGCAACCGTCAGCAAGGCGTTAAACGGGCACTCGGACATCAGTGCGGCCACGACGGAGCATATTAGGACGGTGGCCCGTGAAATGGGGTATTTACCCAATGCCACCGCGCGCACGCTCAAGTCGGGCCGTTCCCATAACATCGGCGTTTTGTTTGTGGATAAAACATCCAGCGGACTAACCCACGAATACTTTTCTTTCGTGCTTAACAGCGTAAAGATGGAGGCGGAACGGCGGGGATATGACATCACCTTTATCAGCAAGGATCTTGGCGACATGTCCATGAACTATTATGAGCATGCCAAGTACCGCAACTGCGACGGTGTGGTCATCGCGTCGGTAGACTTTACAGACCCGGCTGTTATCCAGCTGGTCAACAGCGAAATCCCCACGGTGACCCTGGACTATGTATTTGACAGCCGGACTGCGGTTCTTTCGGACAACATCAGCGGCGTCGCGGATATCGTCAATTATGTGTACCGCATGGGCCACCGGAAGATTGCCTTTATTCACGGCGAAATTACCTCCGTTACCCAAAAGCGCATCGCAAGCTTTCGTAAAACCTTATCAGGCCTTGGTGTTTGTGTGCCGGATGAATACATCCGCCCCGCCATGTATCACGACCCGAAATCCAGCGGCCTTGCCACCCGGGAATTGCTTTCTCTTTCCGACCGGCCTACCTGCATCCTGTATCCGGATGATTTTTCCTTCGTCGGGGGCATGAACGAACTGGAAAAACAGGGCGTTTCCATCCCGGACGATATGAGCGTCGTAGGATACGACGGCATCCTCTTATCTCAGGTGCTGCGCCCAAGACTGACCACCTACGAGCAAAATGCCCAGCAAATGGGGGAAAAATCCATTGCCCTTTTGATCGAAGAAATTGAAAATCCCAAGACATGGCTTCCCCAGCAGATATCCATTACCGGCCGCCTGCTGGAGGGGCAAACCGTGAAAAAGCTGGAGAACTAAATCGATTTCGATCCCAATTTACATATCCTCAAATGCGATATAAAATAAAACAGGAGGAATAAAATCATGAAGAAACTCATCGTCGTATTGCTCACCGTGTCGATGCTCTTTGGCATCGTCGCCTGCTCCACACCGGCTCCCGCCGCGTCCGAACCTGCCCCTGCGGTAGAGCCGGCGCCCGCGGTGGATCCCGCACCCGCAGAACCCGAACCCGTAAGCGATCAAGGCAGCGTGTACAACATCTACTGCTGGAACGTGGAATTCCAGGAACGCTTCAACGAATTTTTCTTGGACAAAGGCCTGGTGCCTGAAGGCGTAACCGTCAACTGGATCATCACCCCCAGCGATGACGGCGCATACCAGAACAAACTCGACGAGGCCCTCCTCAATCAGGAGAGCGCTGCAGCCGACGACAAAATTGACCTGTTCCTGATTGAGGCCGACTACGCCCTCAAATACATCAACAGCGAATACAGTGCGGACGTATACGCCGATGTGGGCTTGACCGAGGCCGATACCGCAGGCATGTACCAGTACACAAAGGACATCTGCACCGACAGCAACGGCGCATTGAAGGGCCTTTCCTGGCAGGCATGCCCCGGCGGCCTGATCTATCGCCGCTCCATCGCCAAGGCGGTGTTGGGCACCGATGATCCCGCCGAGGTGCAGGCGCAGCTGGATACCTGGGAGAAGTTTGACGCAGTGGCCGCAAAAGCAAAGGAAATGGATTATTACATGACCTCCAGCTTCGTGGCGGCATACCGCACCTTCTCCAATAACATGACCGCTCCCTGGGTCAATGCCAATGACGAAATCGTGATCGATCCCGTGATTGAGCAGTGGATTGCCCAGACCAAGAACCATATGGATAGCGGGTATACCCTTCCCTACGCCATTTGGGACACCGAAAGCTTCAATGAGTCCAAGCTCGACGGCAAAGCGATGTGCTACTTTGGCCCTGGCTGGTTCCTGGATTTCAGCCTGATGCCCGCGACCCTGGCGGATGCGGAAGCCAAAGCCGAGCCCGGCAACGGCAGCTACGGCGACTGGGGTCTGGTCAGAGGCCCGCAGGGTTACTTCTGGGGCGGCACCTGGCTGTGTGCGGCTGCCGGCAGCGACAATATGGAGCTGACCAAGCAGATCATGCAGACCATGACCTGTGATAAAGATACCCTCGTTGCCATCACCGATAAGTTCGCGGACTTCACCAACAACGTGTCTGCCATGGAAGAACTGGCTGCCGACGAGGAATACGGCCATCCCTTCCTGGGCGGTCAGAACCACATTGCGGTTCTCCTGGACAGCGCCACCAGCATCGACATGAGCAAGTGCACCCCTTATGACCAGCTGCTCAACGAGCCTTTGCCCGCATCCATGAAGGACTATTTCCTGGGCACCGTCACACAGGAACAGGCGTTGGATAACTTCTACACAGCCGCGCTTGAAACCTACCCGAACCTGAAGCGCCCCGAAGCGTAACATCTTTACTCATAAACACAGGGGCTGTAGCAGTAAGCGCGCCCAAGAAAATAAAAAAATCGAGCCAAGACAGA
>CAYPKG010000034.1:0-19901 GCA_964411275.1 uncultured Oscillospiraceae bacterium
TTTGAGGTGCCAGAAGATGCTTCTGATATCAAGCTTTACACCCAATCTTACAATCCTGGTGAATCCTGGGGAACGCGGGAAGAACTTCCAAATAACGTAGCGGAGATTTCGGGCAACACGATTACCGTAACCGGCTTCGACTTTAACGCTAACTTCGTCTCCGAGACTGCCAAGCCCAAGCCCGCGCCGGACAATGATTTCGGTAGAAAGCTCGTCATCGAGTTCACCGTAGCGCGTAAGGACGGGTTTGTTGGCGGCAACGGCGTGCCCACCAATGGAGAAAAATCCGGCCTATACACTGAGAAGAATGGCGATGAGCCGTTAAAACCCTTTGACGTTCCCAAAGTGGACGTCCCGATTATTGTGCCGGATGATCTGTTCACGGCGAAGGACTTGAATATTTACGCGGGGAATACCGCCCCCGGGCTTTCGGATCTGTACGAGACGACGTTTACATACCCAGCGCCCGAGGATGACGACTATTGGAAATGGGAGTTTGTCAACGAGCCGACCTACTCGATAGTACCCGACGAAACTGTCAGCAACGTTGCAGATGGAACCTATTCCATCACCGCGACAATTACATCGAAAGACAATGAGGCTTCCGGTACGCAAAGCGAAGTCGCCACCGTCAAGGTGTTTACGCCGACGCTAAATTATCAGGACAGCAGCATCTATCTGCTGGGTACGCCAAATTATGCGGATAACCTCAAATTAATTGAATGGAAGCATGGGATCCTTGATGCGTCGACCGAAGACATGTTTGGGGAAGAACCCGATCTTACCATCACCTATGATCCCATTCCTGCCCAGCTAAAGGAGCCAAGCAAGGTCACCGTGAAGAGAGTGGAAAATGGGGATGTAGTGTTGTTCGATGGCAATACCACCCTCGCAACAATCTTGCCGGCAGCAGGCGCGACCGGTCACACATTCACCGTCTTTGTGGCAAAGCCGGAGATTGCCTGCAGCGATACAACCATCCTTCTGGGTGAGACGACAGATTTGAACCAACGGGTCGGAACCGTTACCTGGAACATCGATGGTGTCCCTGTTGACGAGACAACGAACATACAGGGAACAGCGCCCGCGCTCTCCTTTGATTTCGCGCTGTTCAATGGTACGCCCCTTGGCACCGATAACACGAAATATGCGCCCAAGGTGGACTCCGATCTCAAGCTGATTGTAATGATCGGTACCAAAGTAATTACCGAATATACAACGATCAAGAATGCCGACACCGACGTCAGCTCTGCGGATCATCACTTTACGATATTTGTAACACCCTGCACCTTGACCATCAACAAAACCGTTAAGGATACGGGTGACAGCTTCCGGTTCATCGTAAAAGGCCCCGATGATTTCACACAGGTCGTGGTTCTGTACGGCTCCAGCGAGAAAAAACTCACTGGCCTGCCTGTGGGCACTTACACCGTAAAAGAGGACACCGGTTGGTCGTATCAGTATGATAGAATTGGCAACAATGTGGAAGAGGTCGCGTTCTCATCCGCCAGCGGCGATAGTAAAGAAGTCACTTTTACCAATGCGAAGAAAACCAATAAGTGGCTGACGGTGGAAGCGCACGTTACCAACAAAATGAAGCCAATAATTAAGCCTACGACTACGAGTGCGCCTGCTATTGTCATCGAATAGCGGGAAGCCGCGAAAGTAATTTGAAGGAGCGGCGCTGATTTGAGCAAAGGACTGAAGACCGTTTGGAACGTGGTGACAACCCTTTTGGTGATTGCTGTGCTTCTGCTGGCGCTGTTGCTGGCAGGGGTAAGGATATTCGGGCTAACGCCCTTTGCGGTACTGTCTGGCTCTATGGAGCCGGCATACCATGTTGGCAGCCTGATCTATGTACGGGATGTGCCGCCGGAGGAAATCGAGGTGGGGGATCCCATCACCTTCGTTCTCAACGAGGATCTGGTGGTGGCAACCCACCGTGTGGTGGAAGTGGACGCTGAGAACCGCCGTTTTTATACAAAAGGCGATGCCAACAGCGCCGTAGACGGGGCCCCGGTACTTTATGAAAACCTGCTGGGTAAGCCTGTGTTTACCATTCCCCAGCTGGGATATGTCAGCAGCTGGCTTTCCAAAAAAAGGGGAATGATACTCGCAGGCACAGCGGCTGTGATATTGCTGATACTGGCATTCATACCGGACCTACTGAAAAAAGCGGACGCGGCGGACAAAAAAGCAGTTGACCGGCGCAAGCAAAACTCCAAGCAAGCGGGGGAATAAGCATGAAACAGTTTTTTACAACCCACAGAAGGCAATTTCTCTTTGGACTGGCCGCGGTGCTCATACTGTGCGCCTCCATCGGCGGCACCATCGCCTGGCTGACCGCAAATTCGGGCATTGCAAACACGTTTAAAGCGCCCAAGCCAGCGGTGGCAATTGAGGAAACGCTCGACAACGAAAAGACGGTCAAAACAAACGTTTTCTTTGAAAACACGGGCGACGTGGCGATGTATTACCGCGCCATTGTGGAGCCTGTCTGGATGATCGGCGCTGATGCTGTGCCCCCGCCGGAGGAAGAGTACACAGTAACTAAAGACCTGGGAGAGGACTGGTTCCTGGGGGAAGACGGCTACTACTATTGCAGCGAGCGTATTGAGCCGGGCGGGGAGACGCCAGTCTTGATTAAGAAATGGTCCGTCACTACATCCGCAACGGGCTATGAATATGATGTGGAAGTGGTGGTGCAGGGCATCCAGGCCGACGGCACCGTCGATACCACCGGCGAGCTGGCCGTCACAACCGTGTGGCCTGTGCAGGTCATAGACGGCAGTCTGAAACCAGAATAGGGTTAAGCAAGGGAGGGAGACAGAGATATGAAAAAGAAATTTATTGTAATGGCTCTGGCCGCGATGCTGCTGATAGCCGTTGGTGTTGGGGGGACGCTGGCATGGCTCACCGCCACCGACTCCGCTCCCAATAGCTTTACCGTGGGCAATATCGAAATGACCCTGCTGGAGCAGGAGAGCGAATTTACAATTATTCCCGGCGTCGAAGTGGAGAAAGAGCCGATCATCACGATCTTGGCGGAGAGTGAACCCTGCTATGTATACGTGAAGATAGAAAATCCCATGAAAGGGTACGCGGACTTCGGCGTGCTGAAGGACGACGCATTTGCCCCGGTCGTTAACGAATACTGGAAAGAACTGGATAAAGATTTCTACCCCGGCGTATACTACTACACGGGAGACTTTGACACCTCGAATGTCGATGCCGTACTCGACCCTCCCTTCACCCTTGTGCGGTTCTCCTCCGCTCTGGAGCCGAACGACAATGGTACGGGCTACGAGCAACTGCCGCTGCTCAAGAATAACGAAAAATATACCATCACGGTGACAGCCTACGCGGTGCAGGAGGCGACGTTCGAAGACGCTCAGGCAGCCTGGGCAGAAACGTTTGGCAAGCCTGACCCCGCCAACCCTTAACCGTCCTATCTCCTGCCCCAAGGCAGATGAAGGAATATATCCGAAATTTATTATGATAAGGAAGAGAAGGAGAAGAATATGAAACGTAAAATAATGATGATTTCCTTGGCTGTAGCACTGGTGGCTATCATGGCGCTGGGCGCGTCCCTCGCGTTCTTTACGGATAAGAAGGAAGTGACGAACGCATTTACCGTTGGCAATATTGCGATTGAGTTGGTTGAAGAGAAGTGGGTTAAAGACGAAGATCACGTCTTGCTCCCTGGCGTTAAGTTTGATAAGGATCCTGTCGTCAAAAACGTCGGTGCCAACGACGCCTATGTCCGCTTGAAGGTCACCATTCCCGAGACGCTGTATGATGCTATCGTCGTTTATAACTCTGAACATGGTATTAATGCAATCAACCCCGAAGAACACATCTTTCTCGGCTATAACGAGGACAAATGGGCTCTTTGGGCTGGCATGAAGGAGACGGTAGAGATTGGCGGTGTGGAACATAAGGTTCTTTCCGGCTTGGACAATGGTGACACCCGTACTTTCATCTATTATTACACGGACATTCTTCCCGCAGGGGAAGATTCGAAGACTGAGCCGTTGTTCGAACAGGTCGCGCTGCCTGAGGTGTTTGAGGCGAAGCATCTTGCAGAAATTGACGATATTGATATCGTCATCGAAGCTGAGGCTGTACAGGTCGATGGTTTTGATTTAGAGCCGCTCGGCTACGATCGGGGTGAAATGTACGCCGCCTTTGACGCTACCTTTGACGCACCCACTGCCTAACGACTAACCCACCACGCAATCTACAGTACATTCTCCCCCTGCGGCGGCGTACCGCCGCAGGGGGGATAACCCCGATACATTAGGAACTTCTCTTTAGAAAGGGGAGCCATAGCGACATGAAACACAAACTATTCGTCGTTGCCCTATGCCTGGTACTTGCTTGCCTGTTCGCATATGGCACCATCGCGTATTACAGTGTGGATACCACCGCCACCAACATCATCTCCGCAGGAACCCTCAGCATCGACCTGCTGGAAAACGGCATCGCTGTAGGTTCTGAGCTGGAGGATGGGAGCGTTTTTAACGGTATTGCTGTAACAGGCTTTATGCCCGCCACCAGCGTTGATAAAAAGGTGGAGGTCAAAAACACCTCTTCCAAGGCCCAGGCCTGGGTGCGGGTGAAAATCGACATGGCGTTTGACAATGCTGACACCGGCCTTTCCACCGACGTCTTTACATTCGACATCGACGAGGACAACTGGAAGGCGGACGGCGACTGGTATTACTATGCCGAAAAGCTCGACGCCGGAAAGGCTACCCCGCCGCTGTTCACGAAAGTGAACCTGGACGGGACAGCAGGCAACGATTATCAGGGCAGCGAGCTCACGGTGGACATCATAGCGCAGGCTGTGCAGGCGGCCAACAACGGCGCAGCGTACGGCGAAGCCGCAGGCTGGCCCGCGTCATCGCCGGAACCAACGCCATAATCAACGCTGCAATCAACCGCGCCCGGACGGGCGTGCGCAAAGCATACCCTCGTGCGCGTCAATTATGATAGAACCCCCGCGGCGGGCATTTTGCTCCCGTTGCCCCATATTCATCCCCGGAATTTGCGTCCGGGGCAAGGAGGATCGCAATGAAAATGCAAAACAGGTACAAGCGGGCCATTGCAACGGCGCTCTGCGCCCTGATGCTCTTAACCCTAAACGGCGCCGCGCTGGCGGCGGATGTGTTTGAATGGGATTTGGACATCACCGGCAACAATAACATTTCATTTGCCTATGAAAGCGGCGCGATACAATCGTTGTTCGAGTTCGATGATGTTATGCCGGGCGATACTGCCACCGCGGAATTCTCCATCAACAACGAAAGCAGCAGTGTCGCATACGATGTGTTCCTGCATGCGCAGCCCACTCCAGGCCAGGCTAACGAGGACGCCGCCCTAAAATTTCTCAATCAGCTGCAGCTAAGCATATACGAGGGGAGCACCCTCATCAATACCGCCCGGCTTGCAGGCGGCGACGATTGGCCCGTGGCCCCAGACGGCCTGTCCGAGCCAGACGCCACCCGCCCCACAGAGCGGTTTATCCATCTGGGGCGCATTTTTGCAGGCGGCGCGCTGGATTTCACAGCGGACCTGACCTGGCCCGTGGCAGAGGGCGCTGACAGCAACGCTTATCAGGGGGCTGAGGGGAAGATCGACTGGATTATCGGCGTGACGCCCTATACCCATACGCCGCCGGATGACGATGACGACGATCCGTTTATCCCGCTGTGGCCGCCCATCATCACCACCAATGGCGAGCCCATACCCCTGGGCACCCCCACTACCAGCGACAACACGAACATATTGTATTGGTGCATCCTGCTTGTGGCGCTGGTGCTGGCGCTGATGCTTCTCATCGTGCTCAAGCGCCGCCGCAAACCCAACTGACGGCTCTTTTCACAAACAGCTGGGGCTGTAGCGCTAAGTGCATACCAAGAATTATTGTAATGCATTTAACGCTACAGCCCTTGGATATTTCAGTTTACCCATTCACAAAAACTCGAAAGCACGGTAGTAACGGACGATGCAAAAAAGGGTCAAAAAAGGGGAGCTGTTTTTAAATCTGCTGATATTGATTTTGGTCATCGGTATCAGCGTATGTTTATATCAAATCATTGCCCCCCTGGTGGAATACCGGACGGGGGACAATGCGTATTTGGAAATCGCACAATCTGCGCAGCAGGTAGCCCCGGCCCCGGAGCCTAACCAGGCCGCGCCGGAACCCGCGCCCGCCGTGCGGCAGATTTATTTTGACAGGCTCACCGCAATCAACCCGGATACCATCGGCTGGATTTGTAGCGCTGGCACCGTAATCGATTATCCCGTGGTGCGGGGCAGCGATAACGAATATTACCTGACGCATTTATTTTCCGGCGAAAAAAACAAGCTGGGGGCGCTGTTTGCCGATTACCGCAACGCCCCAGACTTTTCGGATAAAAACACATTGATTTATGGCCATCATATGAAAAACGGGTCTATGTTCGCAAGCCTCGTGGAATACAGGCAGCAGGCCTATTATGAGACGCACCCCACAATGCTTTTGTATACCCCCGATGGGAATTTTACGGTAGAGGTTTTCAGTGGATACATCACCAGCGGGCTGATCACAGAGGAGGACGAGGGCGCGTTTCAACGCACATTTGACACGGACAAGGCGTTCCTCGATTTTGTCAAAAACGTAAAGTTGAAGTCCGACTTCACAAGCGCCGTTGAGGCAAGCGCGGGCGACCGCATTCTCACGCTGATCACCTGCACCTACGAGTACTCCGACGCGCGCTATGTGGTGCACGGCCGCCTCACGCCCATTGAATAATGCTTACATCTCCATGTTCCCAGCTGTGCGCGGGAATGGCAGCACGTCCCGGATGTTGGACATCCCGGTCAGGTACATCACCATCCGCTCAAACCCAAGGCCAAAGCCCGCGTGCTTCACGCCGCCAAAGCGCCGAAGCTCCAGGTACCAGCCGTATGGCTCTTTGTCCATCCTGAGCTCATCCAGCCGGGCGTTTAGCACGTCAAACCGCTCCTCACGCTGGCTGCCGCCGATGATCTCCCCCACGCCCGGCACCAGAAGGTCCATGGCCGCCACCGTTTTGTCGTCGTCGTTCATCCGCATGTAAAATGCCTTGATGTCCTTGGGGTAGTCCGTCACGAACACGGGCCGGCCAAATACCTGTTCCGTCAGGTACCGCTCGTGCTCCGTCTGCAGGTCGCAGCCCCAGCTGACGGGATACTGGAATTCCTTCTCGGAATTGATCAGGATTTCCACAGCGTTGGTATAGCTGATGCGGACAAACTGGTTGTTGACCACATTGTCCAGCCGCTCCATCAGGCCCTTGTCGATAAACTGGTTGAAAAAAGCCATTTCAGCGGGACAGCGCTCCAGCACGGTTTTGATGACGTATTTTACCATATCCTCAGCGATCTGCATGTTGCCCACAAGGTCGCAAAAGGCCATCTCAGGCTCGATCATCCAGAACTCCGCCGCGTGCCGGGCTGTAAAGGACTGCTCGGCGCGAAATGTCGGCCCGAAAGTATATACATCCCCAAACGCCAGAGCGTACGCCTCCGCGTAAAGCTGCCCGCTGACGGTGAGGTTCACATCGCGGCCGAAGAAATCCCCGGTAAAATCCACCCCGCCATCCGGCGTCTTGGGGGGATTGGCTGGGTCCAGGGTGGTTACGCGGAACATTTCCCCCGCGCCCTCGCAGTCGCTTCCGGTGATGATGGGGGTGTGCACATACACGAAGCCGTTTTGCTGAAAAAACTCGTGAAACGCAGCCGCCGCCACGGAGCGTACCCGAAACGTTGCCTGAAACGTGTTGGTGCGGGGCCGTAAATGCTGGATGGTGCGCAAAAACTCCAGGCTGTGCCGTTTCTTTTGCAGCGGGTAGTCCACGGGACATTCCCCCACGATGGAGATGGCCGCGGCCTTGATTTCAAAGGGCTGAGCGGCCTCTGGGGTCAGCACAAGCTCCCCTGTCACCGCAATGGCGCAGCCGGTGGAAAGCCCCTTCCCCAGATCCTGTTCGTCCCTGGGAAACACCACCTGTACGGACTTGAACGCAGAGCCGTCCGTCAGCTCAATAAAGCCTGCTGTTTTCCCCTCTCGTACCGTGCGCACCCAGCCGGAGACCTCAATGGGCCCTACAAAGCGATCTGGGTCCGCCTGTATGCTTTTGAGTCGTATCATGCCGGTATCCTCCTCTGTTTGCAATGCTTTCTACTTGCATTAGTATAGCATACCGGGGCGCAGAAAACACACCCGTTTTGACCATTCTGGTCATAAAATAAAACGATCGTTGTTTTCTGAAGGCGGGTAACAAACCGATATACCCCGAAACGGCCATAATTGGGACACAAATTCATGGATATTTTATAAATTAGGTAAATGTAACCTTGTAATGCAAAAGACAGCATGTTACAATATTCAAATAATTGTTTTTTTATTACTTTTCCGTAAGAAACAGCATGAGGTGGTCACATGGCACAACGCAATCCTGAATATACAATTCAATTATTTGGCGGGTTTTCCATGCGCTGCGGCCGGCGTGTTCTCAAGGAAGAGCAAAATCGGATGCACCAGGTATGGAATTGCCTGCAATATCTGATTACCCACCGGATGGAGCAGATTACCCAGGCCGTCCTGATTGAAGCTCTTTGGCCCAATGGCGACATTACGGAACCTACCAACCAATGCCCTTAAGAACATCATCTATCGTGTACGCACCGTCCTTTCAGAAGCGTTCCCTGAGGAAAAACGTTCGTTCATATTGAGCAGCCGTGGTTGCTACAGCTGGAACAATTCCATCACGTATTATGTGGACGCCGAACGGTTTGAGCGGCTGATCCGTCAGGCGCAGCTGCCAGAGCAGAACTCCGCGTCCCGAGAATTGCTGTTAAAGGAAGCGCTCAGCCTTTACACCGGCGGGCTTTTGCCCCGTACCACCGGCGAACGGTGGAGCACGCCGCTTCGGACGTATTACAGGCATTTGTTCCTAAACGCGTCCATCCTGCTGACACAGCAGTGCATGAACGAGCAAAAGTACGAGGCCGCGCTGACAATCGCGCGCAAGGCCACGGAAATGGAACCATATGATGAATCCATTCACGCGCTGCTGATCCAGGCGCTGGCTGGTACCGGGGATTATAAGGGCGCGATGGAGCATTACGACCGGGTCAGCGAGCTGTTTTATAATACGCTGGGAACCCGGGTTTCCTCCACAATCAGCGATTTGTACAACCAGATCGCAAAGCCGGTGGAAAAGGTCGCAACAGACATCGCGTTGATCCAGCAAAGCCTCAGGGGAACCGTGTCCCGGGACGGCCCGTTCTTTTGCGAATATAACCTGTTTAAGAGCATCTATGGAACCTACAGCTATTTAATCGCCCGCACGGGACAGTCCATGAGCCTGCTGCTGCTCACGATAAGCGACACACAGGGGCAGGTGCCTCCCGCACGGCAGCTGGCCGTGGCGATGGAGACACTTCGCAGCGCAACGGCGAATACCCTTCGCCGAAGCGATATCGTCGCCCGCTTTTCCCCTTCCCAGTACATCCTGCTGTTATGCGGAACCACCAAGGAGAATTGCGACATCATCTCCAACCGGGTGCGGACAAAGTTTGAGGAAAATTGCGTTTCCACCGACATCTGTTTGACGCAGACCGCCTGCCCGGTATTGCCGGGGCAGTAAACATCAAAAACCGCCGCTGCGCAGCTTACGGTTTTTAGTGACACGCTGGGCCGCCCGCATGGGCGGTCTTTTTAGTATTAAAAAAGCGTCACAAAACAGGCTTTGTTATATTTAAAAGGAAGAAAAAAAGCGGTTATGGATATGATAGTAGAAATAGACAATATTTTGGAAACACTTGTTAACGAATTGTTTCGTTTCTTCTATTGCACGGGAACCGTATTTAATGATAGAGTATGGCTACCCGGGCGTACAATATAGGGTTACTCAAAAGATGCCTTTGGGCATGACTGTGAGGGATGCATGAAAAATAAAGGTATTTGGAAGAAAATACTGTTTGTCATATTATCGCTGTTGGTGCTGGGCCTTGTGGCCATTCTCGATCCCAATGTCAAGGACATCGCCACTGTGATGACAAACATCACGCCGGGCTGGTTTGGCCTGGCTATTCTTAGCATGCTGCTGTATTACGTGCTGGACACCGTGATGTATCTGTTGGCATGCCGGTATATGGAAATCCCCCAAGGCTGGAAGGATGGCCTCTTAACCACCATGCTTGGCTTTTTTTACAGCGCGCTGACGCCGTTTCAGTCGGGCGGGCAGCCCATGCAGGTGCTGCAAATGCGCCGCAGGGGGATCACTGTAGGCGCTTCAACCTCCGTGCTGATCCTAAAATTTCTAGCCTGGCAAATCGTGGTGACGGTGCTGGGCACGGCGGGCTTTGTGTTCCTGGGGGGCGACGTCCTGGATGGGGGGGCTGCCATGCTGGTGCTGTTCATACTGGGCTATCTCATCAACGCAGGTTGCATCGTATTGGCGCTGCTTGCGTTTTTGAAGCCAAAATGGATCTTTGCCATTGGGGAACGGCTGCTGGATTTTCTGCATCGGCACAAGCTCATCAAAAAGCAGGAGATGCTGGAACGGTCTCATGCCACCTGGAAAAACACAATCATCGATTACGAGTTGGCCGTGCGCTTTGCCCTCCGGCATACGAGGGGCATGTTGATGATACTGCTTTGTGCCGCGGCGGAGGCCATGGCCTACATGATGGTAACATACTTCATTTACCGGGGCCTGGGCTTCAACGAGCATCCGTTCTACTACGTGGTGCTGCTCCAGGGGCTGTTATACATCGCTGTGAGCTTTATTCCCCTGCCCGGCGCGTCCATTGCCAGCGAGGGCGGCTTTTATATGGTGTTTTCCAAGCTTTTTACCCCGGCGGCACGGTTTCCCGCCATGCTCCTCTGGCGGGCCATCACCTATTATGGTACGATAGTGCTGGGACTTGTGGCGGTGATCGTGGACGGGTTTCGTCCTGATGTTCGAAAGCCGGCGCAGGCCGGGGCCAATGCCCTGCCCGACACACAGGCGCGGGAGCGCGGGGAGGAATAAAGCGTGTATTTGGCGGATGGCTGGAAGGATTACGCACTGATTGACGCGGGGGATGGAAACAAGCTGGAGCGGTGGGGCGCTTTTACATTGCTGCGGCCCGATCCCCAGGCTATATGGCCCATGGAACCTTACAAAGACGTGGACGCTAAGTATCTGCGCTCCGCTACAGGCGGGGGGCATTGGGAATACAACCACAAAAGCATTCCGGAAAGCTGGAACATCCGGTACCGGGATCTTGTGTTCATCGTTCGCCCCACCGGGTTTAAGCATACGGGACTGTTTCCGGAGCAGGCGGTGAACTGGGACTGGATGAGAGAGCGGCTAACGAAAGATAAACGGCGGAAAACCGTATTGAACCTGTTTGCGTACACCGGCGGGGCCACCTGCGCCTGTGCCGCCGCAAATGCCGCTGTGGTGCATGTGGACGCGGCCAAGGGCGTTGTCGCCTGGGCAAAGGACAATCTCGCCGCCTGCGGCCTCCAGGACGCGCCTGTGCGGTTTCTGGTGGACGATGCCATGAAGTTCGTCCAGCGGGAGCTGCGCCGGGGAAACCGCTATGACGGCATACTTTTGGATCCGCCCAGCTATGGCCGGGGGCCGACGGGGGAGATGTGGAAGATCGAGCAGGATCTCTGGCCGTTGGTGGAGGCGTGTTGCAAGCTGTTAAGCGACGAGCCCTGCTTCTTTCTCATCAATTCATATACAACGGGCCTTGCGCCGACGGTTTTAGAAAACCTGCTCAAGGTGGCGCTAAGCGGCAAAAACGCCCGCATCGCGTCCGGAGAAGTGGGCCTGCCCATCGAGCGGGGCAATCTGGTGCTCCCCTGCGGCGCAAGCGGCCGGGCCATGTGGGAATAGCCATGCGCATACTCTACGAGGACAATCACATTCTGGTGGTGGCGAAGCCCCCGAACCTGCCGGTTCAGGCGGACAGTTCCGGGGACGCGGACCTCCTCACACTGTTAAAAGCATACATCAAAGAAAAATATCAAAAGCCCGGGGACGTGTATCTGGGCCTTGTGCACAGGCTGGACCGGCCTGTGGGCGGCGTGATGGTTGTTGCCCGCACCAGCAAGGCGGCCCAGCGCCTTTGCGCCCAGTTTGCCGGGCGGCAGGCGGCGAAGCGCTATGTGGCCATTGTGGAGGGGAATACGCCGGAAGAAGAGCGGCTGGCGAATGCCATCGCCCGGGACGAACGGCTGAAAACCGCCTGGATCGCTCAGGCGGGAGAGCCTGGGGCGAAGGAAGCGGTGCTGTCCTATGTTACACTCGCGAAAGACCAGGGGGGGCGCTCGCTTGTGGACGTATCCCTCGTCACAGGGCGCAAGCATCAGATCCGGCTGCAGCTTTCCCACAGGGGCTTTCCCATATTACACGACCAGCGCTACAATAAAAACGCAAAACCCGGCAATCAAATCTGTCTGTGGGCGTATGAACTGAGGTTTGTGCATCCCACGCTCAAGACGGAGCTTTGCTTTCATTCCCTGCCGGGTGGTGGGCCATGGAACGCGTTTTCCGCCGCCGTGACAGCACTTCCCGCCCGGGAGTATTGCGCCGGCGTGTACGCGGACCCGTGGATCCTCTGCGTGGCCAAGGAAGCCGGGATCGAGGTGGCGGCAGCGGACGGGGGGGACGCGTCCTTGGAGGCAAAGCTCACGCCCCTGTTCGGCCCCCTATACCCCGTGCACCGCCTGGACGCCAACACCCGGGGGCTTGTGCTGTTTGCCCGCACCGAGGAGGCGGAGCAGGCGCTGTCCGCCGCTATCCGGGAAGGGCTGCTGGAAAAATACTACCAGTGCGTGGTGGCGGGGACGCCCCCCAAGAGGGAGGATATGCTCCGCGCATACTGGAAAAAGGATCCCGGCGGGGCGCTGGTAGAGGTGTCAAATCGGGAGTTTCCCGGCAGCAAGCCCATCAGAACCGGGTACCGGGTGGTGGCAAAAAAGGATGGGCTTTCCCTCTTGGAAATCCGCCTGTACACAGGCCGCACCCATCAGATCCGGGCGCAGATGCGCCTTCTTGGCTGTCCGGTGCTGGGGGACGACAAGTACGGCGACCGGGAGATTAACCGCGCGTATAAAAAAAGAAAGCAGATGCTGCTTTCTTCCCGCCTTGTGCTGCATTTTTTAAAGGGCAGCAAACTTGCCCCGTTGGAGGGGCTTCGGCTCATATGTCCTTTTTCGTTAACCCTTCCTGAGTAAAGCCACGGCAGTTGCGCGGATGGTTTCTCCCCGTCCCTCAGGCCCGGCGCCCTCTGTGGTGGTGGCCTTAATGTTCAGCTGTCCCGCCGAAATCCCGAGGATCGGGCGCAATAATTGCTCCATTTGTGGGAGATAGGGGGCCAATCGGGGCCGCTGCGCCACGATGGTGGCATCCACATGCTCAACCACACAGCCCGAAAGCCGCTCCATCACCCGGCGAAGCAGGGTAGCGCTCCCAATATCCTTGTAGGCGGCGTCTGTATCAGGAAACATGCGGCCAATGTCCCCTGCGGCTGCAGCGCCCAGCAGCGCGTCGATGATGGCGTGAACGAGCACATCCGCGTCGGAATGCCCCAGCAGCCCTTTTTCAAAGGGGATTTCCACCCCGCCCAATATGAGCTTGCGGCCTTCCACCAAGCGGTGGACATCCTCCCCCCAGCCTACTGCCATTCGCCCCCAAGCGGGCGCTTTTTCATTGTCGCCAAGTACAGCCTGAAAAAAGGCCGCGTCCTCCGGCACCGTCAGCTTTCTGTTGCGGGGGCTGCCCGCAATATAGGATACGGGCTTGCCCATTTTTAGCAGCAGCGATCCGTCGTCTGTGGCATCGACGCCCGTTTCCTCCGCCCAGCGATATGCCAGAAGTATATCCGGATACCGAAACGTCTGGGGGGTTTGGGTGCACAGGAGTGTTTCTCTGTCAAGGGGGGTACTTTCATCCCCCGCGCGGGCCACCACGGTGTCCTGCATGTTGATCGCGGCAACGCCGCTTCCCGTGCGCTTCGCGCTTTCGATGCTGCGGCGGACGATGTCCGGGGACACAAGGCAACGGGCCGCGTCGTGAATAATGACAATTTCGCAGTCGTCTCCAACCCCGTGCAGGCCGTTGAGAACCGACTTTTGCCGGGTTTCGCCGCCCTGTGCCAGGGCATAGGGAACGCCCAACGCCTTTGCGGCGCTGATCGCGGCGTCCCGGGTGTCCGGGTTTACCACCAGGACAAGCGCCTGTGCGCCGCCCTTCACAAGGGCCGCCATGCTCAACGCGATGGGCGTTCCCCCAGGCAGTGTCAGCAAAAGCTTTTGGAAGCCCATGCGGGTGGACGCGCCTGCGCAAAGGAGAACCGCAACGGTTTTCATTCTTCCTTCCCCTCCAAAATGGTGTACATTTGGGCGGCGTCCGCTTTCAGGGCATGCTCCGCAATGCTTTCCACCCGGGCTGAAATGGTACGGGGGCCCAGGCGAATTGTAAGGATATCCCCTACGCTGACCGCGGCGCTGGGCTTGGCCTCCTTGCCGTTGATGCTGACACGGCCCAGGGAGCAGGCCTCGTTGGCCACGGTGCGCCGCTTGATGATCCTGGATACCTTTAAGTATTTGTCCAATCGCATATGAATGGTTCCTTTCCAAATTAAAAAGAGTAGAATTCCGGCTTCCGGCTGCGGGAAAACAGCGCGGTGAGGGCTTCCTCCGGGGGCTGATTTTCATACAGTACCTGATAAATGGTGCTGCAGATGGGCAGTTCCACCCGATAACGCTCAGAAAGGCGCATCAGCGCCTGTGCGGTATACACCCCTTCCGCAAGGCCGCTATGGTAGCGGGTACGCCGGATAAAATCCTCACCAAAGCGGCGGTTGTGGCTGTGGACGGAAAACACCGTGGCCTCATAATCCCCGAGATGGCTTAGCCCATAGGCCGTGCGCTCGTCCCCGCCCATTGCAGCGATGAGCCTGCCTACCTCCCGGGTGCCCCGGGCCATTAGCGCGCCTTTGAGGGAGCCGCGGGACAGCCCGTCCAGCATGCCCGCCGCGATGCCGATGACGTTCTTGGCGGCGGCGCCCACCTCGTTGCCCACGAGATCCTCTCCGTAATAAAACCGGATCAGCTCGCTGTCAAATGCGTCCGCCAGCTCCCGTGTCAGGGCCGGATCGGCGCTGTCGATGACCATGCAGTTGGGGCAGCCCCGGGTAAAATCCTGGACATGGCCCGGCCCCACCCAGATGGCGGTTCGCTTGCATCCGCATTGCGCCGCGATCTCGGTGAGCCGCATGCCGGTTTCCACCTCCAGCCCTTTCATGCAAAACACAATGGTTTTCTCCCTAAGGGCGGGAAGCTCCGTCAAAAGCCCCCTCAAGGCCTGGGTGTTTACGGATATGATCACAAGCGCTGCCTGGGCGATGGCCCAGGCGCTGTCGGTGGACAGCGTCACCTCTTTGGGCAACGTCAAAAGCCCGTTTCGTCCCTCCTGCATCAGCTGCGCCATATGCGCTGAGCCGGGCCGGCCGTACAGCATCACGTCATGCCCGGCCTTGGTCGCGAGATACCAGGCGATGAATGTCCCCCATCGGCCGCAGCCGATTACCGTAGTGTGCATTTCATTCTTCCTCCATGGATTTCAACTGCCCGTCAAACCAGTTAGCAAGGGGCATGTCGCTTGCCGCCTCAAAGGCGCTGATCAGGGTTTGCCTGTCGGCAATGGCAAACGCGTTGTCCCGGCAATAAGCCCAAAGCCCCGCAAAATACGCCTCGTCCCCGATCTTCTGCCGAAGGGCATGCATCATGGCGCCGCCGCGCAAATACACGGCGCCTACATAATCGCTGCTGCCGGGATAGTCGGAAAGCGAGCCGTCGATGGGATACTTGGGACTTGCGTCGCCGCTGGTGTTGCGTAATAAAAGTTTTTCGAATTTCTCCGTATCATAGGCCCGTTCAAAATATACCAGACCCAGATAACTCGCCAGAGACTCGTCAATCCAGGGCGCGCCGATTTCATCGCTGCCTACAAGGCCATAAAACCACTGGTGCACGGCCTCATGGGCGATCGTCAGCTCCAGCGACTCGGCAAGCCCGCTTAAATACAGGCCCTTGTCGATCATGATCAGCCCCGGGTATTCCATGCCGCTGCCGTTGATTTCAGTCTGAACCACGGTAAACGCGGGATAGGGATACGGCCCCAGCATCTCGCTGAAAATCTCCACGGCCTTTTTCGCGTACTCTGCCGCCCGCTTAGCTTTGTTCATGGTCAGCGCCCAGGAGAGTATTTCCGGCCCGCCGTCCTCGGGTTCCAGCCTAAACAGGGTCAGCTTGCGGCCAAGTACGCAGGCAAACCCCCGGGCATTGCTGATTGCGGCGTAGGTGGTGGCGCGGCCCGAGTTGTCAGGCTCTGTCTTACTCGCAATCACCCCGGAGCAGGCGACGCTACCAAATTCCTTCGGGTACGAAAGAGCCACCTTATAATCCGCCGTCTCGCTATAAAAGGGGTCCCCCCAGGCGGTGGTATCCCGGGTGTCCCAATGTCCGTCCTCATATACGGCCAGCACAGGCAGGAAATTTCCCAGCTGATAGCCCATGTCCGTAAGGCCAAAGCGGTCCGCTTGTTTGGGGACGCGCAATGTGAAGTTCATCACGAGGGTTAACTCCTCGCCGGGGGAAAGCTCCTGGGCGAGGGGCACCTGCAAGAGCATACCGTTGCCGGTAAGCTTGTGGCTAACGAGCCTGTCGTTGATGCTGATTGCGCCCACATTGACGCCCCCGGCCTCCTGCGCCAGCTGATAATAGGAAGCGGGGTCGTCAAAGAACGCGTCCCTTTGATTGTAATTTGGATACAGGCGGAAATACAGCTCGTAAAGGTCCTCTGCCGCCCTATTTGCCATTGTCAGCCGCATGGTGCAATACAGCATCCGCGCATCCGCATTGAGGGACACCGCCACCTCATACAGATCCCGCTCCCGTACGGGAGCGGCTGCCGGGGCGGGGGTTGCGGCAGGCTGCGCCGGGGTTGTAGCGGTGGGCAACCGGGCAGGGGCGGTCTCCTCCGGTAAAACGCCCGCCTGCTGCGGGGGCAGGGCAGCCTCGGGGGTTTCCTGTATGGCCGGCACAGGCCTATTTTGAAGGCCCCGCACCAGGAAAAACGCAAAGACACACAGCAAAAGGCCTCCGGCCACAAGGCCGCAGACAAGCAATCGCCTTTTTTTCGGGCGTTTTCTAATCTGTGAATAAAGGCGATGGCGCATACTGCCTCCCTTATGAACTCGCGGGTTCAGCCTAAGCCATTCTGCGCGTAAACCGTCGCAAGAGAGCCGTTGCTGTCGAGGTCCTCCAATATACGGTCCATCAGCTCCACATAGGCGGAGGTATCCGCTCGGCAGGCGGCAACATAGCTAAGCTCTCCCAATGGGGTAATATGCTGGGCGTATCCCTCCATAGGCAGCAACCGAGCATAGGCGGCGGGTATGGCCGCAAAATAAACCTTCCCCGCTCTTAACCCGTCCAGAAGGTCGGGATACGAGGCAAACTTAACGTCGGTGAGGGTGCAGCCGTTATCTTCATTAAATCTCTCAAGCAGCGACACGGCAGTGGTGTTCTGCACCACGCCCACAGTCTGGCTCAACAACTGCGCACGGGACATATCCACATTGCAATACATCCATACCGTATCCTTATAGTAGGGTTGGCTATAGGCATACAGCGAGGAGGTGGAGCGTTCCTTCATGGCAAACGCGATGTCAATCTCCCCAGTGTCCAGCTTCGCAAGGGCGGTATAGGGATTGACCGTCACGATTTCCATGGAGGAGGTTACGTCCTTGTTCGGAAATATTTGTTTGGTCAGCACCTTTGCCAGATACGGTTCCAGTCCTTCCCCATCCTGGGAAAATCCCACCACGCCTTCCTGCAGCCCCACCTTAAGCACGCCCAGCCGCTTCGTTGTAGCGATTTCAGCGCGGTTCATCAGTTGGTTCTCGGGGCGGATTACCAATATCAACAGCACAAGCGCAATCAGCACGCCCGCCGCGATAATGGCCACCCTGAGATGTCCGGATATATGAAGCGCGGCAGGCGCCGCGTTGTGCTTGATGCGGCGTTTGGCCATTGTAGCCCCTCTTTCAAAGGTATTCCGCCCGCAAAAAAGTATGCAGTGCTGAGTGTATTGTACCGTATTTTCTACCCAATGGCAAATAACGGGTGTCTTTTTCAGCAGGCGGATACAAAAGAGGATTGGGATGGTATACTAGTCTTTAGAGGGAATTCGCAAACAGGAGGAATTACAATGCGACGACTATTGCTGATGGGTACGGGCGGCACCATCACCTGTCTTCCAAGGAAAGGTGGACTTGCGCCGGCCCTAAGTGCCCGGGACCTGCTTTCCTATGTAAGAACCCAGATAGACGGCATCGACAGCTACGATCTGTTTTCCCTGGACAGCTCCAACGTGCAGCCGGAGGAGTGGAGGGAGATGGCAAACCGGATGTGGAAGGCGGTAGAGGAAGGCTATGAGGGCGTCATCATCACCCATGGGACGGACACGCTGGCCTATTCCGCGTCTATGCTGAGCTTTATGCTCCAGGGCATTTCCATTCCGGTGGTGTTTACGGGCTCTCAATATCCCATCGTGTATCCGGAATCCGATGGGCGCACAAACCTGACAAACGCCATACTGGCGGCAAGGGCCTTGTCCGGCGGCGTGTACATCGCCTTTGGCGACGCGATTATGCTGGGCTGCAGGGGCGTGAAGGTGCGCACAACCTCCGTCAACGCCTTTGAAAGCATCAATTATCCGTACATCGGCACCGTAGCCCAGGGGGCGTATGTGCCGCTAAGCAATCCGCCGGAACGAACGCCATTTTCATTTAACAGCGCCATCGAGCCCAATGTAGCCCTCATAAAGCTGGTGCCTGGGACAACCCCCGCGCTGTTTCAGGCGCTGCCCGCTTGCGGCTATAAAGGCGTGGTGGTGGAGGCGTTTGGACTGGGCGGTGTGCACAGCATCCGCCGGGATCACACCCAGGCCCTCGTCCGGCTTTTAAGCGCGGGCATCCCGGTGGTCATCGCATCCCAATGCCTGTATGAGCAAAGCGTACCCAGCATATACGAGGTTAGCCGGCCGCTGGTGGAGGCGGGCGTCATCTCCGCCCGGGACATGACCACTGAGGCCGCCGTGACAAAGCTCATGTGGGTGCTGGGACAAACCGGGCGCATTGGCGAGGTTCGCTCCATCATGGGCGAAAACCTGTGTGGCGAGATTGTCGGATAATCTCAGCCGTATGCAGGGGCTGTCAGGATAATCCCGTCGCCAGCAGCGGTATGACGTTGATCACCGGCTCCTCATAGGGGTGCGCCGCTTTGATGGCCGCAAGGGTAACCCCAAGGCGCGCAATTTGGCAGCAGACCTCCACCTTGTATTCCTCGGCTTCCTGAATAACCCCAACGTCCCCGTCATAGGGCTGGGCGCCCATGAGGGGCCGCCACCGGCCCCGTACAGGGCTGTAGCTCATACAGCAGTCGTACTTGCCTATGTGCCCCGCGTCCACGCTTTGGAGCGCCTCCTGAAGGGCTTCAATATGGCTTTCCGGAATGAATATCTCCAGCTTGCAAATGGGTAACGCGGATTGTTCCATGGTTGCCTCCTTTGTGATGGATGATCTTATTTACCATACAAGCAGTATGCCGGATAGATGACCCTGTGGCAAGGCGCGGGCGAGCTTGTTTCTAAATAAGTATTGCTTTTTATATTAGAATTTAGTATAATTATCTTCGCTGTTGATAACTGAATATCTGGGTGTGGCGCAGTTTGGTAGCGTGCTTGAATGGGGTTCAAGAGGCCGGAGGTTCGAATCCTCTCACCCAGACCAACAATGAC
>CAYPKG010000035.1:0-19043 GCA_964411275.1 uncultured Oscillospiraceae bacterium
TGGAAAACCCACCGCAGTGACCCCATCGACAAAGCCAAGGCTTTGTCGATGGCCTAATACGCGTCATACCAGGCCTGCCCGGTCTCGTATCCGTCCTTGGGAAGCCCCAGTATCTCCTGGCAGGCCCTGGCCATAATTTGCCCGTGAAGTCCCGTCTGCCCCCCCGCCTCGAATTTCTTAAAACAGTATTCCACCAGCCGGTCCTCATAGCGCAACAGCTTGCCATACTCCTCCGGGTGGGCATCAAGATACGCCTCCGGGTTGGACGCCATTTCCGGGGAGGAGCAGATGGCCTCGATGAGCGCGTCCACATACACGGAAATGTCCGGTACCGGGATGCCCATCACCTCAAGGAGCTCTGAATACAGCCGATTGCTGATGCGGGTGTACATGTTGCCCTTCTCTGGCTGTATTACGGCAAGCCCATCCACCTGATAGACATAATAATCGTGCACCTCATCTGTTTTTACAAACGTCTGGCGGATGATCAGATGCTCATGCTCCTTCGGGTTACCCGGCGCTTCAAACGCGGCGGATCTGACCAAAAAATCCATGAAAATATCTTGTACCAATGTTTCCTCTTCCCCGCTCAGGGGCGACATCGTGGCTTGCACAACGCCGTCCGCGCCGCAATATATCAGCCCGTATTCCGCCTCCGGCGCTATGGCGTCCTCCTGGCCCAGCCCGGCGGCGGAAAGTTCTGCCTCCTTAGTAGGGGGAACCGGGTCCGTTAAAAAGCACACGGCCAATACCACGCAGGCCATCACGCCCAGCACGATTGCCCAGAACGCGGGCTTTTTATAGTTGAGGATGTTTTGAATGCGGGCTTTGATCCCCACCTCGCCAAATGCCACCGGACAGGCGGACACGTGAAAGCTGGGCGCGCCACAGGAAAGCAGCGCATTGGAATACGCTTTTTTCTCCTCCAAATCCAGCGTGGCAATCACCCGCTCGTCGCAGCAAAGCTCCAGGTCCCGGCACAGCAGAATGTTGGCCACCCACACGAGGGGATGGAACCAGTACACGGCAAGCAGTGCAAAGCCCAAGAGCTTGATCCAATGATCCCCCTGCCGGATATGTGCCCTCTCATGGGCGATCACCAGGGATTTCGCGGGTTCTTCCATATAAAAGGGCAAGTACACCCTGGGCCGGAACAATCCCAGCACAAAGGGGGTTTTCACCGCTTCGCTCTCAAAGACATCGTCGTAAAGCCGTACCGCCGTATTTACCCTGTGCCGAAGCCTAAAGTAGCTCACAACGGCGTACAGCAGCATCAGCGCCGCCCCAGCCACCCAGATGGAAGACCAAATAGCGAGCAACGCCTGCGCGGGGTCGGCACTCAAATATGGCGCGGGGGACATGGACGCCGCAATCGCCGGATTGACCGCGCTGTTCAGGGCGGGAAACCCGCTTGTCACGACCGGCACGGTGCCGCTGCCCGCGTATTGGATTGTGCTGACGCTGGGTACCAGGCTCAGGACGCTTTTTATGGAGAAGGGGAATATAAGCCGCACGCCCACCAGCCCCCATAATATAAGCCGGAGGGATTTCGGCGCGTTTTTAAGCGCAAACCGCAGGATCAAGACAGCCAGTATCCCATACCCCGCCGCAATCGACATGTTCAGCATTTTTAAGAATACGCTCTGCATGCTTACGCCCCCTCGAACTCGTCGATCATCCGCCGGAGCTCCGCGATCTCTTCACCGCTCAGTTTCCGGCCCTTGGCGAAGGCAGAGATAAACTGGGGCACGGAACCGGCGAACGTCTTTTCCATCAGCTCGTCGATTTCCGCCGCTTGCACCGCCTCCTTTGTCACGAGGGAGGTAACCACTGCGTTTACATTTTGCAATATCCCCCGCTGGGCCAGCCGCCGTATCACCGTATAGGTGGTGCCCTTGGACCAGCCCAGCCGCTCCTGACAAAGCTTCACAAGCCGGGTGCTGTTCACTGGCTCGTTTTCCCATACAATCTGGCAAAACCGATATTCGCTTTCAAATACCTTTGGCGTTTCCATTGCGTCCTCCAAAAAGGTTTAATGTGTTCTACCTAGTCCAAGTTTAACGCATTCTACCTTTTGTGTCAAGCCGCTCTTTTGGCTCCTTTGGCCGCTTCACTTACAGTATGAAATGGAAGAACGAATGCGCCGTCTCCTGCCCAACGCCGGAGCCCACCCCCATTCTTTTTCCCAAATGGAGTAAGCCCGGACGCTGCGGCGGTGACAGCGCAATATTTGTTGATTTCCCGGGAAATAAAGGCTATTGTTCCCATAAACCCCGGCTTTGCGGATGGCTTGTTATTCCTCGACTCTAATCACGCTCTTGACCCCGGCCACCACATCCAGCTGTTCCATCTCCGCAAGCGCCTCCTGCAAGGCAATTTCGTTGGCCTTGTGGGTGACAAATGTGATGCTGGCGCGTTTTTCCGCGCCGTTGGTCGCCTCAAACTGCAATACGGTCTTAAGCGATACATTGTGCTTGGCGAATACGCCGGAAATGGCACACAGCACGCCGGGCTTATCGGTGACCAGCATACGAATGCAGTAAATGCTTTCCCAGTCCTTCACGAGCGCCACGTCAGGCCGCAGCCCCTCGATGTTTTCAAACGTCATGTAACGCTGCCGCCCCTCGTGATGCGCGGCGTAGATCACATCCGCCACCACAGCGGAGGCGGTGGGCATCTGCCCCGCGCCACGGCCATAGAGCATCACATCGTCCACAGCGTTCCCCTTTAAGAATATGGCGTTGAAGGAGCCCCGAACGGAAGCGAGGGGATGGTCTTTGGGGATCATAGTGGGATGCACCCGCACTTCGATGCCCTTATCACTTTTTTTGCCGATGGCCAGCAGCTTGATGGCATATCCCAGCCGGTTGGCGGTGTCAAAATCCGCCGCACACAGCTTTGTAATCCCTTCCCTGTGGATACAGTCGATGGGGATATGGGCGTGGAAGCACATGGAGGACAGGATGGACAGCTTATATGTGGCGTCAAATCCTTCCACATCGGCCTCAGGGTTCGCCTCCGCATAACCGAGGTCCTGGGCCTCCTTCAATACATCCTGGAAATCAAGGCCCTTGTCGCTCATATTCGTCAGAATAAAATTGGTTGTGCCGTTTATGATGCCCATGATATGGGTGATATTGTTGGCCTGGAGGGAATCGGTGACGGTGCGCAGGATGGGAATGCCGCCTCCCACAGTAGCCTCAATATACAGGCCCGCGCCGGTCTTTTTCGCCGCCGCCTCAAACTCCGCCCAATGCTTGGAGATGACCTCCTTGTTGGAGGTGCACACGCTTTTACCCGCGTTGAGCGCCGCAAGGATAAAGCTTCTCGCCGGTTCCACGCCGCCCATGCATTCCACAACGATACTGACGTCCGGATCGTTTACCAGCTCGTCGATGGAGGTTACGTATACTTCAGTGGGCGCCATGTGGATGTTGCGCTCCACCTCCGGGGAAAGGCTGCGCACCAGGATGCGTTTCACCTGGAAATCGATATCCTCCCGGTGTAATATATCCTCGTGGTTTTCCGTCAGCACCCGGTATACCCCCGCGCCGACAGTGCCAAAGCCCAAAATACCGATGTTTACCTTACGCATTGCTTGTCCTCCCAAATGATTAATCGTTTAATTCATATAAATACGCCAACCCCTGGAGTGTCAGGGTGGGGTTTGATATCTCAATACAATCGGACTCCGCCGTAATCAGCTCGCCCATGCCGCCGGTGCCAATGACCCTGGCTGTCCGGGGCGCGATCTCCTGCTGCACCTTTTTGATCAGGTATTCCACCTGCCCCACATATCCATAGAGTATGCCGGACTGGATGCAATGCTCCGTACTCTGGCCGATGACCGTGGCAGGACGCACATACTCCACTTTGGGGAGCATTGCGGTGTTTTCAATCAGAGCGTTTGTGCTGACCTTAAAACCGGGACAGATCATGCCTCCAAGAAACACGTTGTCGGCAATCACGTTAAACGTAGTGGCCGTTCCGAAGTCCACCGTGATACAGGTATCCCCATACAGGCGGCAGGCGGCAACGGCATTGCAGATACGGTCTGACCCCAGCCGGGAAGGATGGTCGTAGCGCAGCATCAGCCCGGTGTTCAGCTCAGCGTGGACGAAAAGGGGCTTGGCTCTTGGAAAATAGATGGAGCACATATGCTCCACCGTGTAGTTCATGGACGGGATAACAGAGGAAATGATGATCCCGTCAATGCAAGCGGTGGAAAGCCCCAAATGATGAAAGAAGCTTTCCATCTGCACGCCGTACTCGTCGGCGGTGCGCCGTTTTTCCACGGACAGCCGCCAGGAGTTGACGAGGGTTGTCCCTTCGAACAAGCCCGTCTTTATGTTGGTATTCCCAATATCCATCGCAAGAAGCATGGTTATTTCCCTTCCCCGGATTGATTGAGTTTCATAAGCGCCGCCACACAGGGGGTGGCGATCAGGGCAGCGGCCAGCGCCTCCAGAGAGCCGGCAATCAGCCCCGTGCCGCCGATGATTGCCAGCACAGGCGTTGAGTCAAGGCCGGATATGGTAAAAAACAGCAGCATCAGCCCAAGATAAAACACCGTATTGGTCAGCGACCCCAGTATGGCCGCGGGCACCACGCCAACGCTCGTGCGGCCATTGCGCGACGAAAGCCTATATACAAGGCTTGTCACCACCGGCACCAGCAGCCGGGGCACAAAGCACATGACGATCACATATACCGGGCTTGCGCCCAGCAGCATGGCCGCCAGGGCCGATTGCGGCACCAGCGACACGCCGAACGCCGAAAGCGTGCTGGCAAGGCCAAAGAAAAAGCCCAGCAGCAGTCCGCCCTTCATCCCCAGCACAATCGTCCCGATGATGGTAGGAATACAGAGAATTGTCACATTTATAAAGCCCAGCGGTATCAAGCCAAGCGGCGTCAACCCCAGGACAAAAATCAATGCGATAAACAAGGCATACAGTACCAGTTTCCGCGTAGTCAGGCGTTTCATGGGTAACCTCCCCACAGGCATATTTTATTCATTATAGCAGGTTTCATAAAGTCATGCTATAATAAAAATGAATTCCTATGTAAATCCCCGTAATGCGAAAGCCGCCGGGGAAAGGTGGTATAATGTGGTTATACTTGGCATCGACCCTGGGTACGCCATCATGGGTTACGGCGCGATCGAGGCCGTTGGCCCCCGTCTTACGCCCATCGACTTCGGGGTGGTTGAGACAAAGGCGGACATGCCGTTTCCAGAGCGGTTAGAGCGGCTGTACCTGGGCATGCGGCAGCTGGTTGGGCTGTATCAGCCGGAGCATGTGGCATTCGAGGAATTGTTCTTCTATCGAAATGTCACCACAGCCATCCAGGTTGGTGCGGGCCGGGGCGTGGCGCTCTTGGCGGCCCAGCAAGGCGGCCTGCCGCTGTATGAATATACACCCATGCAGATCAAATTGTCCGTCACCGGCTCCGGTCACGCGGACAAGCAGCAGGTACAGCACATGGTTCGGGTGCTGCTTGCGCTCAAGGAAATCCCCCGGCCGGACGATGCGGCGGACGCCCTGGCGGCCGCCATCTGCCACGCCAACACGGCATTTGGCCCGGCGGCGGAGGAATTTAGGATCAAATAACCGGCCAAAGAGGGTTTTATATGTACGCGTATATCAAAGGAACGGTGGAAGAACTGATGGCAGACCGGGCGGTGTTGGACGCAGGTGGGGTGGGCTACGAGCTTATCTGCAGCGCCAACACCCTAAAGACATTGCAAAAGGGAAGCCCTGTCAGGCTCCTCACCCATTTCCATGTGACCGCTGACAGCATGACGCTGTACGGCTTTTATACCGGCCAGGAGCGGCTGATGTTCCGGCGGTTGATCAGCGTCACAAGGGTGGGGCCCAAGCTGGCGCTGTCGGTTCTGTCCCACCTCTCCCCCGCTGACGTGGCGGCGGCGGTGATTACCGACAATGCCGCGGCGTTTGACCGGGTGCCGGGAGTGGGCCGCAAAAGCGCCCAGCGGTTGCTGCTGGAATTGAAGGAAAAAGTCACAAGCGATGATATGCTCGGTGCCGGTATCCCCAGCCCCGCCGCCAACGGCGAAAACGCCGGCATCCGCGCGGAGGCCGTGGCCGCACTTGTGGGGCTTGGCTATGACGGGGCGTCCTCTTCGCGTGCTGTAGCCGGAATATCCGAGGCGGACAGCGTGGAAGAGCTGCTGACAAAGGCCCTGCGGTCGTTGGCAAAGATGTAGCTGCCATGGTATAATAGCCGCAAAACGGCTAAATCTAGGCCATCGACAAAGCCAACGCTTTGTCGATGGGATCACTTCGGTGGGCTTTCCATGCAGCTGCGACCTTGGACGATTGCATCGTCTGTCGGTCTTGCTCCATGAAAGGGATCAAAATCACCGTACACGCCGCTGATTTTGATGGATTTTATTCCTAGCCTTGCATTTTCTTAGAGGCAAAATGACGGGGCATTTTGCCACATAGTTTGTCGATGGACTAGATTATACCATAATCGCTACACGATTATGGTATAATATGAGGTTAATATGGAAGAACGGCTGATCTCCTCCTCTTTGCATGAAGAGGACATACAAACGGATTATAACCTGCGCCCCCGCTTTTTGTACGAATACATCGGACAGGAAGCGGTAAAGGAGCATATGCAGATTTATATTGAGGCGGCAAAAAACCGTGGGGAGCCGTTGGATCACACGCTTTTGTACGGGCCGCCCGGCCTTGGAAAGACCACGCTGGCGGTCATTGTCGCAAACGAAATGGGGAGTAACCTGCGGGTCACCAGCGGCCCAGCCATTACCCACGCGGGGGACCTGGCGGCAATCCTTACAAACCTCGCCCCAGGGGATGTATTGTTCATCGACGAAATCCATCGGCTGAACGCCAGCGTGGAGGAAGTGCTTTACCCCGCCATGGAGGATTTTGCCCTGGACATCATCATCGGCAAAGGCCCCGGCGCGCGCAGCATCCGCCTGGATTTGCCCCGGTTTACGCTGGTGGGAGCCACCACCAGGATGGGCATGCTCACCTCGCCGCTTAGGGACCGGTTCGGCATAAAAGAGCAGCTGGCGCTATACAGCACCGAGACGCTGACCACCATCGTGCACCGCAGCGCGGACATACTGCGCATCGATATTGAACAGGAGGGCGCAGTTGAAATCGCAAGCCGCGCCAGAGGCACCCCCCGGATCGCCAACCGGCTGCTCAGGCGCGTGCGGGATTTCGCGCAAGTCCGCTGCAGCGGGGTGATCGACCGGGCTGCTGCCAAGCAGGGTCTGGACATGCTGGGAATTGACGCGCTGGGCCTGGACCCGGTGGACCGGCGCATGCTGGAAACCATGATCGTCAAGTTCGCGGGCCGTCCGGTGGGGCTTGACACAATCGCAGCCGCCACAGGCGAGGACGCCACCACAATCGAAGACGTTTACGAACCGTTTTTGATGCAGCTGGGCTTTATCACCCGCACACCCCGGGGCAGGATCGTGCTGCCCGGCGGATACCGGCACATGGGATTTCCCCAGCCGGAGGACGCCGATCCGGATAACAAGCAAACGCGCATGGAATTCAATTGAATTAATCTGGAAATTATAACGGGAGGATCAAAATCATGGCAATGGGAAGGCGACGGGAAATAGAGGAGCAGGTAGAACAGCTCAATCGCCGCATCGTGGAGCTGGAAGGCAAGCTGAGCGAATACCAAGGTAAGGAGAAGGCCATCGTTGAGGCGCTCACACAGGCGCAGACCGCCGCCGCCCAGCGCGTTGCCGAGGCGGAAAACCGCGCGGAGGAAATCATCAAGGCAGCCGATGCCCACAAAGCCGTCCGGGAAGAGGAAAGCGCACGGGCCGTAAGCGATGCCCAGGCCCAGGCTGATGCCATCATCCAAGAAGCGCAGCGGACAGCCGAAGCCCTCCTTGCCCAGTCGGATGCGGAGCTTCAGGCGCATGCCATTCGCATGAAGGCGCTCAACGACAATATGGCGCTGACGGCGGGGCAGGCGCGGGAAAGCGCTCTGGCGTTCGCGAAGCTGATGGACGGCACTGCCATCGATCAGGACGAGCTTGCCTTTGAGGGGGGCCGCGGCCTGTCGGCGCTGATTACGCCTGTGGAGACCCCGGCCGAATACGAAACCCCGGCGGAGTTGATGCACAGCATCTATGAGATCCAGAATAGGGATATCCCTGCGTCCGCACAAATGGATCAGGGGGCGCCTTCTGAGGAAGCTAAGCCCGCCCCCATGCCGGAGGAAGAGCCTGAAAGCGGCCTGAAGGCCCAGGAAGAAGCGCCACAAGCCCCGGAAGAGCGGGTTTGGACGGTGGATGAGGTGATCAAGAACGCCGCCGAACAGGAGGACGCTGTCCCAACCGTGGATTTTGACAGCCTGTTAAACGAGATCATAGGCGGATAAGGCCTGTTTTAACAAAGTAATCAATATTAAGGAGGGTTTTCCCTATGCGTAAGCCTGACACGAAAACCTGGATCCTGCTGGCTGTCATGTGTGTTGTGACGGCATTGCTCACCTGGCTCGTCCGTTTCGACATCCATGTGGATAACCATCCCGTGGCCGGATACTGGACCATGGGCGATGTGGGCGTGTATGTGTCGGCAGCATTGCTTGGCGGCCCGCTTGGCGCGATTGTGGCGGGGGTAGCCTCCGCTTTGGGCGATCTTCTTGCGGGGCAGGCCATCTACATGCCCGCCAGCCTGATATTAAAGGCGGCCATGGCATTTCTCATGGCCCGTTTCCTCACGAAGGGCCGGGATTTTGCCAGCCTGTGCAAAGCCGTGGGCATTTGCGGCCTCATCATGGTGCTTGGATATTTCCTCTACGACCTTGTGCTCCGGGGCGACTACGCAATCGCCGCCCTGGGACTGCCGATCAATCTTTTGCAGGTGATTGCCAGCGCTGTCATTACGGTTCCGGTATTAAAACTCATTCAAGGGAAAACCTATGAGCAAGCGGATCCTTTTACGGCGGCGTCCGCAAACACCAAGAAAAGGCAGTTGAAATAAATGAAGCTCACGGTCCTGGGCAGGTATGGCCCATTCCCCGCGCCGGGTGGCGCGTGTTCCTCCTACATCATCGAGGGAAGCAGCCCGGACGGCGCGAAAACCGCGCGGTTGCTGCTGGACCTCGGCAGCGGAGGATTGTCTCGTATGCTCCAGGTTTGCCCGCTCACGGGGATCGACGCAATCCTGTTGTCCCACCTGCATAGTGACCATATGTCGGACATGCTGGTGCTGCGGTATGCGCTGCAGCAGCTTGGCACCCGGGGAGGACCAGTGGCTACGCCGCTGACGGTGGTTTCCCCCGCTCAGCCGGAAACGGAATTCCGTATGCTGGCTTCAGCCGGCGTATTTGACATGATAGCCGCCCAGGACGGCATGCGCCTAAGGTTTGGGCCGCTGACCGTCATGCTGCACCGGATGCTGCATCCAGTGCCCACGTTTGCCATGGAAATCGAAGAAGATTTGCCCGAGCGGCCCCCGATGTACGGGGATGAGCCGGTACACAAGCGGCTTATCTACACCGGTGACACCGGTATGCATGGGGCTTTGCCGGGCATCTGTGAAAAGGCGGCGCTGCTGCTGGCGGATACCGCGCTGCTGGCGGCGGACAAAACCGGAGAGTTTGCCAACCACCTAACCGCCAGAGAGGTGGGCCAGCTAGCCCGGCGCGCAGGGGTTGGGCGGTTGCTGTGCACCCACTTATGGGGGGGCGGCTATTCCGAGCAGCAAATTTTACAGGAGGTTCGCGAGAGCTTTCCCGCCGCGGAAATCGCGCAGGAAATGGGCGTGTATTACATTTAGCGTTTCAAAAAACGCCGCGTTTTTTTGGGGATATGCGTTTTTATTGTTTGGCTGTGTATCACGTCCGCAGCGGCATTTTTGTATATTTTTTATGGTTAAGAGGGGTAAAACGATGATTGACATCAAATTATTGCGTACCGATCCGGCAGTGGTGAAGGCCAACATCGAAAAGAAGTTTCAACACGAAAAGCTGGCGCTGGTGGACGAGGTGATCGCACTGGATCAGCGGTATCGGGAATGCAAGACAAGGGCCGACCATCTGCGGGCCCAGCGCAACAGCATCAGCCGTGAAATCGGCGGATTGATGCAAAAGGGGCTTAGGGAAGAGGCCAACGAGAAAAAGGCCCAGGTCAGCGCCATGGGAGACGAAATGACCCAGCTGGGGCTAATGGAAGAGCAGCTTTCTGAGCAAGTGAGAGAGCGGATGCTGGTGATCCCCAACCTGATTGACCCAAGCGTTCCCATCGGCCGTGACGACAGTGAAAACGTGGAGGTTCAGCGTTATGGCAAGCCCATTGTGCCGGATTTCCCGGTGCCGTATCATGTGGACATCATGGAAAAGCTTGCCGGCATCGATCTGGACAGCGCCCGCAAGACAAGCGGCAACGGCTTTTATTATCTCAAGGGAGATATTGCAAGGCTGCATTCCGCCATCCTCTCCTATGCCCGGGATTTCATGATCGACCGGGGCTTTACCTATTATATACCCCCGTTTATGATCCGCAGCGCCGTGGTCACCGGGGTGATGAGCTTTGCGGAAATGGAAAATATGATGTACAAAATCGAAGGAGAGGATTTGTATCTCATCGGCACAAGCGAGCATTCCATGATCGGCAAGTTCATCGATACCATCCTGGACGAGCAGGAGCTGCCTCAGGCGCTGACCAGCTATTCGCCGTGTTTTCGCAAGGAGGTCGGCGCCCATGGCATTGAAGAGCGGGGCGTGTACCGCATCCATCAGTTTGAAAAGCAGGAGATGGTGGTGGTTTGTCAGCCGGAGGAAAGCACCATGTGGTTTGACCGGCTGTGGCAAAACACGGTGGACTTCTTCCGATCCATGGACATCCCGGTGCGCACGCTGGAATGCTGCTCCGGCGACCTGGCGGATCTGAAGGTTAAAAGCGTGGATGTGGAGGCCTGGTCCCCCCGGCAGAACAAGTATTTCGAGGTGGGCAGCTGCTCCAATCTGGGGGATGCCCAGGCCCGCAGGCTGGCCATCCGGGTAAAAAGCAGGGAGAAGGGAACCTATCTGCCCCATACGTTGAACAATACCGTGGTAGCGCCCCCGCGTATGCTCATCGCGTTTTTGGAAAACAACCTGAACGCGGACGGCAGCGTGCGCATTCCCAAGCCGCTTCGGCTGTATATGGGTGGAAAAAGTCAGATTGGCTGATCAAGGATACGGCCAGAAACCCAGGAGAGTATTCATATTATAAAAAACAAATGTTAGGGGTATTTCAATTGAATAGCAACAACAAACGCGCAATTTGCCTGGTGCTGAGTCTTATTCTGGTTCTTTTTGGCGCGGTGGCTTGCGCACAAGAGGAACTTACGCCGGAGCAGATGCTGGAGCGCAGCCAATTGAACATGGCCGAGGCAAATAGCATTGACATGAATATGAACATGGCTATGGACATGAGCTTAATGGGGCAGTCCGCGGGCATGTCCACAGACGTATCCATGACGGCTTTCACAAATCCCGCCAAGCTTAGGATGATTGTCAGCATGGAGACCGCAGGCCAAAATGTGGATGTGGAGATTTATTCGGAGGAAACAGCCGGCGGCACCGCGATGTATTTCTTTGACGGCACGTCCTGGAGCGCGCAAACCATGAACAGCGATCAGTATGCTAAGACGGTGGGCGAGTACGACGTACAGGCCAGTCTTGGCGAATACCTCAAGAGCTTTGAAGGGGTGGCCCTGACGGGAGCTGAACAGCGCAACGGCATGGATACCCTCCGGCTGGACGGCATACTCAACAGGGACGCCATGAAAGAGATACTCAATCAGGAAAGCGGCCTTTCGGATATCGTGAAGTCCAGCGGCGGGCAGATTACACAGACGGATGTGGACGCTATTTTCGCCGCATTGGAGGATGTGCCTGTAACACTGTGGCTGGATGCTAAAAACTATAATCCGGTGCGGTATGAAATGGACCTCACCAGCAGCATGAGCGGCGTGTATCAAAGCCTGTTTTCCGCTCTCGATATGGGAGAGGATATGCTCAGCGTTGACAAGATGTTTATTGCCATCGATGTGAAAAGCATCGGCAGTGCTGTAGATTTTGCGATCCCCGAGGGAGCCCTGGCAGCAAAATAATTATATTAGTAATGATCTGCATGGGTTTCATGCAAAGAAACCGCCGGGCTTGAATGCGCGGCGGTTTGTGATTGTCGTAAAAGTCCTTCTATTGGATTAAAAATCCACCTTCGTCTCGATATACCCAGCGAGCTCGCTGATGGGCAGGCGGATTTGCGCCATTGTGTCCCGGTCGCGAACGGTGACGGTATCGTCCTGCATGGTGTCAAAGTCGATTGTAATGCAAAGGGGGGTGCCGATCTCATCCTGCCTGCGGTAGCGGCGGCCGATGGCGCCTGTCTCGTCATAATCCACCAGGAATTTTTTCGACAGCATAGCGTACACATCCCGGGCCTTGTCGCCGAGCTTTTTCTGCAGCGGCAGGATCGCGGCCTTGTACGGGGCCAGCGCGGGGTGCAGGCGCATTACCGTGCGCACATCGCCGCCTTCCAGGGTTTCTTCGTCATACGCGTCACACAGGAAAGCCAGCGCCACACGGTCGGCACCCAGGGACGGCTCAACGCAATAGGGGATGTACTTGTTTTTGTTGTCGAAGGGATCCACGTATTCCATGTTCTCACCGGAATGGCTCGCGTGCTGCTTTAAGTCGAAATCCGTGCGGTTCGCAATGCCCCACAGCTCGCCCCAGCCGAATGGGAATAGGAACTCGATGTCCGTGGTGCCTTTGGAATAGTGAGACAGCTCTTCCTTTTCATGCTCGCGCATTTTGATATTCTCCTCCCGCATCCCCAGGGACAGCAGGAAGTTTTTGCAAAACGCTTTCCAGTACTCGTACCATTCCATGTCGGTGCCGGGCTCGCAGAAGAATTCCAGCTCCATCTGCTCAAATTCCCGGGTGCGGAACGTGAAGTTCCCAGGGGTGATCTCGTTTCGAAAGGCCTTGCCCACCTGGGCGATGCCGAAGGGGATTTTCCTGCGGGTGGTGCGCTGGACGTTTTTGAAGTTGACGAAAATGCCCTGGGCGGTTTCGGGGCGCAGGTAGATTTCCGCCGCGCTGTCCTCCGTTACCCCCTGGAATGTCTTAAACATCAGGTTAAACTTGCGGATGGACGTAAAATCTGCCTTGCCGCACTCGGGGCACACGAGGCCCTTCTCGGCGATGAATGCTTCCATCTGGGCATTGCTCCAGCCGTCAGGCCGCAATTCCAGGCCGTTTTCATTGATATAATCCTCGATGACTTTATCCGCCCGAAAGCGCGCCTTACAGGCCTTGCAATCCATGAGCGGATCAGAGAACCCGCCCACATGGCCGGAGGCCACCCAGGTCTGCGGGTTCATGAGGATGGCGGCATCCAGGCCCACGTTGTAGGGGCTTTCCTGTACAAATTTTTTCCCCCAGGTGCGCTTGACATTGTTTTTGTATTCCACGCCAAGGGGGCCGTAATCCCAGGTGTTGGCAAGGCCTCCATAGATTTCGGAGCCTGGGAATATATAGCCCCGGTTCTTGCACAGGGCCACAACCTTTTCCATCGTTTTGTCGCGATTATCCATCATGCTTTGGTTCCTCCTGCTTTTTTTCCAAAATAAAACGCCCCGTCCCCCGAAAGGGACGAGACGGTCGTCTCGCGGTTCCACCCTTTTTGACGGATAAAAATCCGCCCACCTTCATTGCATGTCGGCTCCAGGGCGCCACCCCGTTCATCACCGGACTATTCAACTCATTTCATGATAGTCAGCCCGCGTTGGATTGTCAAGGTTTTTTGTACAGGTGTTTTAGAGTTTTCCGGTGATCCAATATCCCCAGATCGCCACGCTTTCCCTTAGATAATTGTTTAGCTTGATGTACCACACGTCCGGGGCCGCGATGGCCTGCACATTGAGCCCCTGCTTTTTCGCCACGGCCGTGGCGCGAAACACATGAAAATCCGTGGTGGTAAATGCGATGACTGGGTCCGATCCGAGCCGCGCTTGGATCAAAGCCGCGCTGAATTCGAAATTCTCCCGGGTGTTTTTCGACTGATCCTCTTTGATATACCGGTCGGCAGAAATCCCGCGTTCGCTTGCATACCTTGCCATGGCCTCCGCCTCGGAGATGGTCTCCCCATCCCCCTTGCCGCCGGAGAACACCAGGATCGTATCGGGGCTGCTTTCCTGATACGCCAGGGCCGCGTCCAGCCGCCTTACGAGCACCCGGGTGGGCCGCTCTCCCCGAAGTCCTGCCCCCAGCACGATGATGGCGTCCGCGCCGGGAGGGGCTGTTTTGTTGGCCGCCGTCCCGATGAGGGCAAACGTCAGGAGAAACCCTAAAATAAGCAGGCCATACCCGCCGACGAAAATCCACTTGAGCGTGAGCCCTGCCGGGCTGTGCTTCGCCCAGCGCAAAAGGGCAGGCAGGAATAACCCCGCAATCAACAGCGGCGCGCCTAAAATCCCAGGCAGCACCACCCCGAGATTGAAATTGCTGATGGAGGATACCACAGCCGTGTCCAATATGCCCAATATACCAATCAGTGTCAAAAGAAACCGTAAAATCGCCACCCGTGTACTCCTTCGTGTTTTCTTCAGTATAACAGATCGTACACGGGGCATTTGAAAACAAACGGAAAATATAGGAATTATCGAAGCAAAGACAGCGCGCCCACAAATGCCACCAGCGGCGCGCAAAGAATTCCCCAGAGGATGAAATAGGTCAGGCAAACCTGCCCATACAAATGAAACCTGCGCTTGGAGTAATCCCAGACCTGCCAGTTCAGCCAGCGGTTGACGATGGCGCCGGTGACAAACTCCACGGCGGTGATGACGGTGGCGCCGATGATGCACAAGAGGGCTGTGGGTATCCCGGTAAGCCGGGTAAAAACGCCGTAGAGCAGCACAAGGCATGTCCCGCCGGCCACCGCCATCGTCCAGTGGCTGTGGCCCCGCCAGATATACTCCAACAGTACATACGCAACGCCGCCAAATAGGAACAGCATGCAAAAAAACACACCATCGCTCATAAAGCTAAGTGTTTCCCAGAACTGTCCCTAATTATTCCATCCGCTCCACCTGGCTTGCGCTGACCTCATAGGCCACCCGGTTTTGCACCCCGCCGTCCGGCAAATTTTTCTGATACTCACGGCTTTGCACCCGCCCGGCCACCCGCAGCTGGTCTCCCACGTTCATTCCGGCGGCAAACCGCGCGTTTCTGCCCCAGGTGATGACAGGCAGATAATCCGACTTGTGATAGGAGCGGTTGACCGCCAGCAACAGGTCGGTAATCTCCCTTAAAAACGGCGTGGTGCGGTACACCGGGGGCTTGCACACATATCCCACCAGCGCAATTTCGTTCACGCAGGGCAAATCTGCCGGCTTTTCCTCAATGGTACGGGCAAAAATGGTGACAATCAGTCTGCTGCCCTGGCCGGTCTGCTTGTTATACGAGCGCAGTTGTCCGCTGATTAGCAGCGCTTCCCCTGCCACCGGCATGATGAGCAGTAGCCGCTCTCCCGCGGTAATTGGCAGCACATCCTCCGCGCCGGACAGCCGGGGGACGATCAGGTCAAAATTATAAAATGCCTCGCCATACAGCGTATGGCTGTACTGTGGGGCCTCCCGCACCCATCCGGATATGCGTACATGGTTGGTATCCTGGCGCTGTTCCATGGGCTCTCCCTTCCTTCTTTCCTTATGTATCTCCCCTCATTCTATTCATCAGTGGATTGGGTTATTACGGGCTATTGCTTGTATATAATCAGAAAAGCATTTGCATAAATATTTCCACGCCAAAACATTCCAGCGGAAAAATGCCCGAATATCGGCGGTGTGCGAAATTTGTCTATGCATGTGTAAATTGTGGAGAAATACCGCATTTGCAGTATGTTCATATTGTGCATAACTCTGTTCAAAACTTGTTTTATCAGACTTTTTTTGTGGATAAGCCTGTGGAGAATGTGGATAGGTATGCGTATATACAGGAACAAAGCCGTATATGCATGGCATTGTATATGCATAATTCCGACGCTAAAAAGGCCAAAAGAGGAAAGAAAGTGGGGGCGAATTTGATATAAGCAGGGGTTTTCGCACATAGAATGGTAATAAGCGTAATCAAGAAGAAATCCGGGGGTATGTTAGCATGAGACAGTGGTTTCAAAAAGAGGCGCTCAACTATATGGGCGCCGTGTTCCTTGTGGCACTCCTGGCCCTGGGGCTGACTGGAGAGTACCGGCTGGAGGCGGAGCAGGTGGCTGCCGCCGTGTTTCAACCCGCGAAGACGGCGCTGACGGACGGCGGCGGGGCGATGCTCATCGTAGTGGACGCGGGCCACGGCGGAAAGGACATGGGCGGGAGAGGGGCAAACGGTGTGGAAGAAGCGCCGATCAATCTGAAGGTGGCACAATTGGTGGAAGGCGGCCTGCGGCAGGCGGGCTTTACCGTGGTCATGACCCGGGAGGATGAAAAAGCGCTTGGAGACTCCAAAAAGGCGGACATGGCGCGGCGCAAAGAGATCATGCTTGAGGACGGGGTTGCGGCTGTTGTAAGCATACATATGAACAAATTCTCCGATCCGTCCATCAAAGGGCCCATGGCGTTTTACATGAAAGGCTCCGACCAGGGGGAAAAGCTGGCCACTGCCGTCATCCAGTCGGTGTGCAAATCCATCGGCCATGCAGAGCGGGGGGCAAACCCGGGGGACTATTTCATCGTCCGGGAAAGCAGCGCCCCTGCGGTAATCGTGGAATGCGGGTTTCTGTCAAATCCGGGAGACGAGCAGCGCCTTCAGGACCCCGCCCATCAGCAGGCGCTGGCCGATGGGATTGTAGCCGGGGTGGCGCAGTATTTCAGCTAACAAAAATCCAGGCGCCAGGCAGGAAGCCTTGTCCCTTGGCAAATTATCAAGTATAATGAAGCCATCGAGAAGCAAAGAAGGAGATGGCCTTATTTGGCCTGTAAACACAAATGAAAATAATGATCGTGGGGCCGGGAGGCATCGGCGGATTTCTGTGCGGCATGCTGGCCCGAATGCAAGCGGAGGTTACGTTGGTGGCCCGTGGAAGGACGCTTGCCGCCATAGAACAAAACGGGGTCACCATACAGCGGGATAGCGAGCGGTTCACCGTGCATCCCACCGTCACGGACCTGCCGGAAGAATTTGGCGTGCAGGATGCCATATTCCTCTGCACAAAAGCCTATGACCTCTATGGCGCCATCGAGCAGATCCGGCCCGTGGTGGGCCCGGGGACCCTTGTAATCCCGCTGCTCAACGGCGTCAGCGCACCGGATACAATCGCGTCAAAGCTCTCTGAGGGCATCATTTGCGGCGGCAGCATTTACATCTACAGCCGCATCGACTCCCCCGGGGTGATCATCCAGTCCGGCGACCTGAACCGGGTCGTGGTGGGCATCCCCGGCAAAGCCCCCACAGAAGCTCTCGTCGGCCTGGCGAAGCTGCTGACACAGGCTGGCGTCCCCTGCGAAGCGTCCGAGGATATCCGGCGGGATATGTGGATGAAATGGTCCTTTATCCTCTCCAACGCCCAGGCAACCTCTTACTATGACATGAACGTCGGGCAGCTTCGGGAGCATCCGGAGGGCCGAAAGTTTCTCATCTCGCTTTTAGAGGAGCTGGTGGCGGTGGCCAAGGCGGAGGGCATCCGCCTACCTGATACGCTGATCGCGGACAATATACGCACCATCGACTCCATGCCCTACGAGGGGCGCAGCTCCCTGTCCCGGGATTTGGCCGAGCCGGGCAAAAATACCGAGCTTTCCCTGTTCGCCGGAACCCTCGTGCCTCTGGCGGACAAGCATGGCATCCAAGTCCCCTGCAACAAAAAGATACTTGAGAAATTCGGGGACAGGCTATGAGCATCGCAGCGGACATCGCGGCGCTGTTTCCGGAGCTTTCACACCGCGATCCTGCCCAGTGCGGGCCCCTTGTGCTGGCGTACATTGGGGATACCATTTACGACCTGTATGTGCGCACACTGCTGGTTGCGAAAAGCGACGCCACCGCCCACGGCCTGCATCTGCAGGCGGCTAAGCTGGTCCGTGCCAGCGCCCAGGCGATGGCGTTTCGCCGGCTGGAGCCCCTGCTCAGTGAGGCGGAGCTTGCGATTTTTCGCCGGGGGCGCAACGCGCACATGGGCACCATACCCAAGGCCGCTTCCATCGCGGACTACCGGGCGGCCACCGGCCTTGAGGCCGTGATCGGATATCTATATCTTTGCGGCGAGGATCAGCGGGTGCAATATTTGATGCAGCAGGCGCTGACAGACCCGCCAACAGAGTAATTTATGATTTAGGGAGGAAGTTTATTATGATTTCGTATAGAAAAGACATGGCAAGGGAAAAGAAGACCGAGGTGCGCGGTGGCGAGGGCGATGTGTTGATGACGGCAATCCTTGAAAAAATGCCCCTCAACTGCTCCCTGCTCAAGTACATCGACTTGGCGCCCGGCTCCAGCATCGGCAGCCATGTCCACGAAGGCAACAGCGAGCTGTACATCGTATTAGAGGGCACGCTGACAGTGACCGATGACGGCGAAGAATTCATCCTGCAACCGGGAGACGCGCATTGCTGCTTCCCGGACGGCATCCATGGCATTGCCAACCGGTCGGACGCGCCCGGCACATTTTTAGCTGTGGTGATTGAGGCGTAAACAAACTACATTCCCCTACATTTGATTGGGGACAGGAAGGAAATATCCCATGCCCAAGAAAAATGACGGCAGCGGTTCCGGGCAGAACGGCAAGCCGAATAACAAAGAACGCGGATACAACCGCGACCGCAAGCCCTACGAGAACAAAGAGGGCGGGTTCAACCGCGACCGCAAGCCAACCGAAAACAGGGAGGGCGGGTTCAACCGCGACCGCAAGCCAACCGAAAACAGGGAGGGTGGATACAACCGCGACCGTAAGCCCTATGAAAGCAGGGAGGGCGGGTTCAACCGCGACCGCAAACCCTACGAAAACAGGGAGGGTGGATACAACCGCGACC
>CAYPKG010000036.1:0-18649 GCA_964411275.1 uncultured Oscillospiraceae bacterium
TTTGGCGTTCCAAATTTAAGAAAGGAGCCGTAGCTTGTTAGCGCTACAGCCCCGTGTTCTTCTAACATACTTGGAGAGGATCGATTTTATGTCAAAATCAACTGCTCCCGCCACAAAACGCAAAACCATCAGCTATGCCAAATGGGGCTATCTGTTTATCGCCCCCTTTTTCGTCGTATTTATTTTGTTTCAGTTGATACCGCTGATCAATACATTTTATAACAGCCTATTTGAAAACTACCGCATCGGATTGCAGCAGGTCGGCCCCAATTTCGTGGGCTTTGACAATTATGCAGCGCTGTTTTCCGGCGGCGAATTTCTAAAATATACGGAAAACACCATGATCATGTGGGTGTTGGGCTTTGTTCCCCAGATCACAGTCGCCATGCTGCTGGCAGTCTGGTTTACCAGCAGCCGCCTGAACCTCAGGGGACAGCGCTTTTTTAAGACTGTGATTTACATGCCCAACCTGATTATGGCTTCGGCCATGTCCATGCTGTTCTTTATGCTGTTTTCCCCCGTGGGCCCCATCAACCAGCTTCTTTTAAAGATCGGCTGGCTGGACAGCGCGGTTTTGTTTTTCGACCAGGTGGTTCCAAACCGCCTGATCATCGCTTTTTTGAATTTCCTCCTATGGTTTGGAAATACCACGATCCTGCTCATGGCGGGCATTATGGGCATCGACGGGGCATTGTTCGAGTCAGCCCAGATCGATGGCGCGGGAGCGTGGAAGGTGTTTACGAAGGTGACTCTGCCCCTTTTGATGCCTATCGTGGTATATACCATGATCACGGCGCTTTTGGGCGGCCTTCAGATGTTTGACGTGCCTCAGGTCATTTCCAAAGGCCTGGGTACCCCGGACCGCACCAGCATGACGCTGATCATGTATTTAAACCGGCACCTCGCCAGCAAAAATCTGGGGATGGGCGGCGCGATCTCCGTAATTATTTTCATCGTCTCCGCAACGCTGAGCGCCATCGTCTATTCCTCGCTGATGAAGGGACAGACGCTGACCCCCTATCGCCGTTTAAAAGTAAAAAAACGCGACAACACAAAGGAGGTGACCGGCCATGAAGCGTAATCAGAACTCCCGGCTGCTGCTCAACATCAACCGCGCCATCTGTTATGTGGTGCTTGTTTTGATCTCCATTCTTTGCCTGTTCTCGTTTTATCTCCTGATCGTCAACGCCTCCCGGCCCCATGCGGCCATCATGTCCGAGATCAGCTTTGTGCCGGGCAACTATCTCTTTAAAAACCTAGTTAACCTGCTAAACGACCCGAACATCCCCATGCTGTGGGGGCTTTTGAATAGCTTTATCGTTGCGGGCGGCTGCGCGCTGCTGAGCACCTATTTTTCCGCAATGACCGCATTTGGCCTGTACGCGTATGACTTCCGGCTCAAAAACCTGGCGTTCTGCTTCATTATGTTCATCATGATGGTACCCACCCAGGTGTCGGCATTGGGCTTTATCCAGCTGGTGACCAAAATGAAGATGATGGACACGTTCTATCCGCTGATCATCCCCTCGATTGCGGCGCCGGTGGTGTTTTTCTACATGAAGCAATACATGGAAAGCGTGGTGCCCCTGGAAATCATAGAGGCCGCCCGCTGTGACGGCAGCAACGAGTTCCGCACGTTTAACCGGATCGTTTTGCCGGTGATCAAGCCCGCCATCGCCGTACAGGGTATTTTTACATTCGTCCAGAACTGGAACAATTATTTCGTCCCCTCCCTCATCATCAATTCGGATAAGATGAAAACCGTCCCTATTTTGATCGCGCAATTGCGCAGCGCGGACTATATGAAATTCGACCTTGGACAGGTGTACATCATGATATTTGTGGCCATCGTGCCGCTGATGATCGTATACATATTCCTGTCCAAGTTCATCATCAAGGGCCTGACGCTGGGCAGCGTCAAGGGGTAATTATTATGAAACGCCTGTTACAGGATGCCGCCCGGATGTTTTCTTTACATCGCTGCGGCATTGACCTTCCTATCTCTTTGGCAGGCCGGTTTTCCCATCCAGCCTGCCATACAACCCCGGCCCGCCTGTATGGCAGCGGGGATTTTGTGGACGTTTCCGGGGGCTGGCACGACGCGGGGGATTATGGCCGGTATGTGGTTCCGGGCGCAAAGGCCGCGGTGGATCTGATGCTGGCGTACGCTTGCGCGCCTGCCGCGTTTGACTTTTCCCTGCCCATCCCGGAAAGCGGCGGAGAAATCCCCGACATTCTCCATGAAATCCGATACGAATTAAACTGGCTTTCCAAGATGCAGCAAGAGGACGGCGGCGTGTACCATAAGGTCACCTGCGCCGTGTTTCCCGGCTTCGTCATGCCGGAGGAGGAACAGGACGAGCTGTTGCTTACCCCCGTCTCCACCGCCGCCACAGCGGATTTTGTGCTGGCAATGGCGGTGGCATATATTGTCTTTCTGCCCTGTGACAGGGTTTTTGCCACAGAATGCCTGGAACAAGCAAAGCAAAGCTATTGGTTTCTCAAAAACACCCCGCCCCGACCCTTTTCCAACCCGCCAGGGATCATCACTGGGGAATATCCAGACGAATGCGACGCGGACGAGCGGTACGCCGCCGCCTGCGCCTTGTATTACGCCACGGGAGACGCCAGCTATCTCGCGGACGCCCGGGCGCTTTACCTGCCGGGGCGGGCCAGCGACTTCGGCTGGGAGGATATGGGCGGCTATGGCGATTATCTGCTGTTAAACGCTCTGACAAAGTATGGAAGCGACCATGCATTCAAAGCAGAGCTCGAACAAAATCTGCTCTCCACCGCAGAGGAGATTTGCCGCCGTACAGAGGAAAGCCCCTGGGGGGTCAGCCTCAGTACGCTTCCCTGGGGAAGCAATATGTATCTGTTAAGCCATACCATGGCGCTGCTGATGGCCTTTGACCAGGCCGCGTCCCCCCGTTTTCTTGCCTGCGCTAGAAAGCATGTGGCGTATCTTTTAGGAAACAATCCCCTAAACCAATGCTACTTCACCGGCCATTGCGCCGCGTCGCCTCAGCACCCCCATCACCGGCCCTCCGCCGCAATGGATGCGCCTATGCCGGGCATGCTGGTGGGTGGCCCGGACGAAGGGCTTCACGACCCTGTGGCAGGGGCACGGTTACAGGGCCGGGAACCCCTCTCCTGCTACCTTGACGAATTGGACAGCTACTCCACCAACGAGGTGGCAATCTACTGGAACTCCGCGCTGGTATACGTCTTGGCCCGGCTGGTGCTGTGTGATAAGAACGGCCAAGGGTGACCCCTGTGCAGGCAGTCTAATACGACCTCGGCTTATGCAGGAGTTTTAGCGCCTGTTTTCTCGCGGTATCCACAGGCACCACCAGAAACGCCGTACCGATTACCAGCAGCAGCTGTGGCAATGTCAGGCCCACCGTGCGGAACAGGTCGCCGCCAAAGTAGATCATCAAAATCTGAATGCAAACAATCATCAGCATAATCCCCCCAAACAGGGGATTTTTTCGCAACCCTGAAAACAGTTTCAGCCTGTGGGTGCGGGCGTTGCAGCTGTTGAACACCCCGCAGAATATAAACAGGGCGAAAAATGCCGTCAACAGGTGCAGGGGTGTTTCCTCATAATGAAACAGCCGGCGCAAAAACTCGCTGTTCAAAAACAGGATACACAGCACCATTGTAAAGCCGCCTGTCACGATGATCTGGTTTTTCATGTAGGGGCTTAAAATAGGCTCATCCCGGCGCTTGGGCGGCTCCTGCATGTACTCCTCCAAAGGCGCTTCTCCGGAGAAAGCGAGACCGCCCAATGTGTCCATAATCATATTGATCCACAGCATCTGTATCACCGTCACCGGCGTGTCGATGCCCATAAACGGCCCTGCCAGAGAGACGCCCACGGCGCAAAGGTTCATGGTCAGCTGAAACACGATAAATTTCCTGATGTTCTTAAACACCGTGCGCCCGTAGAGGATTGCCTTGCAGATGGCGGAGATATTGTTGTTTAGTATCACGATATCCCCCGCCTCTTTCGCAACCTCCGTTCCGGTGCCCATGGCAAATCCGATGTCCGCTTTCTTGAGCGCGGGCGCGTCGTTGATGCCGTCGCCGGTCATGCCCACCACCAGCCCCGCGTCCTGGGCAATGCGCACCAGGCGGCTTTTGTCCGTGGGCAGCGCCCGCGCCACCACCCGAAGCCGGGGCAGGAGCTTTTGCACCTCCTCGTCACAGAGCGCCGACATCTCATCGCTGGTCATGGCCACCGCGCCGCCTTCGTCAAGGAGCCCGATTTTTTTCGCGATGGCCGTCGCGGTTTCCTTGTTGTCCCCCGTCACCATCACCACCTGTATGCCCGCCTGCCGGATCTGCTCCACTGCGGTTGGTGCGTCCGGGCGTATCTCATCATGGATGGACACAAGCCCGATTAATGTGAGCTTTGCAAACCCGCTCCGCTCGGTCACCACCGTAGGGGACACGGCCAGCGCCAGCACCCGCTCCATGCTCCTGGTGCGCTCCCGCCAGAGGGTTTTCAGGGCGTCCATGCGGGTTAAGGGCCGTACCGCGCCATTTTCATCATAATAATGGGTGCAGGCAGGCAGCAGCAGTTCCGGCGCGCCCTTGACAAGGTTCAGCGCCTCCCCCTGTCCCGCGATGTGTACCGAGGAGAATTTATAATCGCTGTCGAAGGGTACCACATGGCTTTTGTCATACCCCTCCATATGGGAGAGTGTGGAAGACACATAGGAAAGCATCGCGCTGTCTGTGGAATTTCCGCCGATGATGCGGCCATTGGAATAAACGCTGGCGGTGTTATACACCCCGGACAGGGACACCAGCTTTTCCAAGGCGGGATGGTTTTTTAGTTTTGAAAAGGAGCCGTAATCCGTCCCGTCCCCCGCGATGAAGGCGCTCACCTGTAATTTCCCCTGCGTGAGCGTCCCCGTCTTATCTGTAAACAGGATGTTGAGGCTACCGGAGGTCTCGATCCCCACCAGCTTCCTGACCAGAACCTGATCCTTAAGCATCCGCTTCATATTGGCGGAGAGAACCACCGTAATCATCATGGGAAGCCCTTCGGGTACCGACACCACGATTACCGTAACCCCCAGCATCAGGGAGTGGATGAGGGCTGGAAACAGCTCCGAAAAGCTTGTCACCATCTCCTGGATGGCCGCCATGTCAAAATCATGATACAGGAACGTGGCGCTAAAGAGATCCGCAAAAAATACCAGCGCTGCCGCTAGATACCCCAGCTTGCTCAGGGTGGACGTCAACTTTGTCAACCGGAATTTCAGCGGGCTTTCCCTGGTTTCCTCCTGCATCTGCTTGGCCATGCCGCCATATATGGTGGCGTCCCCCACGGTAATCACACGCATCAGCCCTTCCCCGGTAATGACGGTGGCGCCGTGGAATACCTGGTTTTTTGTGGCAAGGTCCCATTTGGCGGGGCTTTCATCCCCAGGGATTTTCAGGGTTTCTTTGGTCTCGCCATTCAATGCCGACTGATCCGCGGTGATCTTCCCGGCGATGATCAGCCCGTCCGCCGGGATGCGCTCCCCTGCCTGCAACAGCACGAGATCTCCAACCACGATATCATGGATGTAAACCTCCATGATGCCGGTGGAGCGCTTCACCCGGCATTTGATCTTTTCCGCGTCCGCTTGCAGCGTTAAAAACGCGGACTCGCTGCCATATTCCGACACCGTGGATATGGTGGTGGCCAACAGTATGGAAAGCGCGATGCCTGCCGTCTCGTACCAGTCGAAGTTCCTGAGCATCACAACGAAATTGATGGCCAGCACGATGAGGAGTATTTTGATCACCGGATCGCCGAAGCTGGCGGCATATTGCTGCCAGAAGCTTTTGCGTTTTTGTTTTGTGATGCGGTTCTCCCCGTACTGCTTTCGGGACTGCATCACCTCGTGCGGCGTAAGCCCGCTGACAGCATATCCCGCACCCGCTGCAAATGCATTCATATGTACACCTCATTATGTATGTGATCAGTGTATCTATATGTGGGGTTTGTCCTTCCCATGACGGGAGGAGTGCCGAAACGCAAAATTAACTTGCCAACTAATTCCCCGGGAAATGATGCCTCCGCCAATACAAAACAAGGCCCACACGTATTTTTTTGCGCGTGGGGGTCAGCGCATCAAAAAAACGCCGCTGCTACGCAGCCAGCGCTTTTTTTGAGAAATCGTGTATTGTGGTTTATCCCCCGATGCCCTTCTCCCTGAGCGTTTCCACATACGTCTCCAGCAGCGCGGCGTTCCTTTCCACCGTCTCTTGGCAGCGCTTGCCTTCCTTGAGATACTTTTTCTTCAGCTCCCGGCAGCTTACGCTCCCCACTTCCTTTTCAAACAGCGCCACATACTCCGCGCAAATGGCCTTAAAGCCCGGGGTGGCATGGGCATGCTCCGTAATAGCGAGGGCGCTTAGCACCGCCATGGCCCCGCACAATGCCCCGCATGTGATCTCACAGCCAAATCCGCCGCCAAAGCCGCCCACCAGCTTAAGAGCCGCTTCGTCCAGCCCCAGGCCATACGCCTCGTTGGCGCCGCTGAGCGTGGCCTCGGCGCAATTATAATCCTTGCAATAATATGCCGTGATTTTTTCTGCTAGCATTTCGGTTATTCCTTTCTCTATTCAAAATATATTCGCATTCTTTCCTGCCTTCCTCTTGGCTTTTAGTATACGCCACGCCGTAAACTTGGGCAAGTCCGGGGTTTTGTGCCCTTCGCTATTCCCAATCGTTATGCCCGTAACGCCGCTCCATGTATGGAAAATCACGGAAGAATGATGTATAATAGAGACAGATCGGCCTTCACATCAGGCTTACCACATAAAAAAATCACATCAGGAGGAAATTATTATGGAGTTTCGTTTTGCAAAACGGATGTCGCGGTTAAACGCATCGGATGTACGCGAGCTTTTGAAATTAACCGCAAAGCCGGAAATTATTTCTCTTGGCGGCGGCCTGCCCGCGCCGGAACTGTTCCCCATTGAGGATATCAAGGCGGCCAACGCGGCGGTGCTGGATGAAATGGGCAAAGCCGCCCTGCAGTACGCCACAACAGAAGGTTTTGCTCCCCTGCGCCGCTGGATCGCGGACCGCATGAACAGCACCCAGGGCACCAATCATACCGAGGACAGCATCCTCATCATGAGCGGTTCCCAGCAGGCGCTGGATTTCACCGGCAAGGTCTTCCTGGACGAAGGGGACGTGGTGCTGTGCGAAAGCCCCACCTATCTCTCCGCGCTGGGCGCGTTCCGTGCCTATGAATGCGATTTCGTAGCTGTCCCCACCGATGACGAGGGTATGATCATGCCGGAGCTGGAAAAGGCGCTCCAGGAAAACCCCAAGGCAAAGCTCATTTATGTCATCCCCACATTCCAGAACCCCTCCGGCATCACCTGGACGCTGGAGCGGCGCAAAGGCCTTGTGGAGCTGGCCAAGAAATATAACATCCTCATCGTGGAGGACAATCCCTATGGCGAGCTGCGCTATGACGGGGAAAACCTGCCGTCCCTGGCCTCCATGTATGAAAATGTGCTGTATCTGGGCACCTTCTCCAAGATTTTCTGCCCCGGCTACCGCATCGGCTGGGTGGCGGGCCCTAATGAAGTTCTTGAGAAATTCGTTCTCGTCAAGCAGGGCGCTGACCTGCAGTCCAACTCCTTTACCCAGATGGCGCTGTATAAATACCTTGAGATGTTCGACATCGACGCGCATATCGAAAAGATCCGCGAAACCTATCGCCGCCGCAGGGATATCGCTGTAGAAACCCTTGACAAGAACCTGCCCGCAGGCGTGCGCTTTACCCGTCCCCAGGGCGGCCTGTTCCTCTGGATTGAGCTGCCCGAGTACATCAATGCCCGGGAGCTGCTGATGGATTGCTTAAAGCAGAACGTAGCGTTTGTGGCGGGCAACTCCTTCTTCCCCCATTCCGGCGTCACCAACACCCTGCGCCTGAACTTCTCCTATGTCAGCGAGGAGAAACTGGTCATCGGCCTAACCTGCATTGCAAACTGCATCAAGGCGAAGATGAAATAAGGGATTGTTTTTCTTGGAACCCTTTTTGAAAAAAGGGTTCCAAACCTCCGAAAAACTTTAATGAAAATAATAGGAATTTTCTCTTCCGGAGAAAACCCGGGGCCTAAAAAGGCGTCACTGGCGCCTTTTTGCGGCTCTTCTAGCCGCCGGCCCGCTGTAGCGCTAAGTGCATCTGAATAATTATACTTGGTATGCACTTAGCGCTACAGCCCCCTATTTTCCCGTGGCAAACATCACGGCGCTTTTGGCAAGCATCGCTGTGGGATCGATGGTCGGCACGCCAAATTCGTATTGCTCGAAGGCGATGGGCAGCTCCGTGCAGCCCAATATAAAGATTTGTGCCCCCCGGGCTTTCATGTCCCGGAGGGCTGTCTTCATGGCGGTTTGATCCTTCAAGGGCCGCCCAGCTTTCACGAAATCGTAAGTCAGAGACATCACCGCTTCCTGCCCCGCCATATCCGGCAGCACCTGATCGATCCCCTGCTCTTTCAGCGCCCGCTGGTACAGGCCGGAGCGGACGGTGCCTGAGGTTGCCAACAGCCCCGCGCATTGGACGCCCTGCTCTTTCAATGTCCAAGCCGTCTCCCTAATCATGTGCAAAACCGGGATCTCCACGGCGCTACAAACGCCGTCATAAAAGTAATAGGCGGTGTTGCAGGGGAGCACCAGTGCGTCCGCGCCCATGGCCGCAAGCTTTTTCGCGGACTCCACCATATGCGGCAGGGGATCCGCCCCGCCATGGAGGATGGCCGCCGTGCGGTCGGGTATGTTTGTATTGTTGTCGATATAAACCCGGATATGCTCCTGATCGGTGGCAGCAGGTGTAAGCAGAATGATCTTTTGAAACAAGTCCGCCGTGGCAAGGGGGCCCATACCGCCAATGATACCAATGCTCTTTTTCATAATCTACCTCCACCATAATATGAGACTGTGGAAAAAGTCCTTTGGGGTTTATCAGCGTACATGTACAGTAATATTGTACCATGTTGGCCCGTACTTGTTCCATATTTTCCCACTTTTATTACATTAAATTGGAATAAACCCCCTATTCTACCGTCCCTGCGCTTTGCCGCAATTCCCCGCGTTGGGGCAGCCGCCGCAGCCACCGGCGCAGCCGCCTTTTTTCTTTTGTTTCGCCATATGCCGCAATGAAAGCAGCAAAGCCCCAAGCACCACCGCCCCCACCAGAATGGTGGCGATATTTTCACCAATAAATTTTAGCATATGCACTCCTTACTTACGCGGCCATCTTCACGCTTTGCCGGGAAAGTGCCTCTTCCGCCCCCCGGGCGGGCCGAAAGAGAAGATAGTTAATCCCCGCCAGGATAACCGCCGCCACCGCCGTCCAGAGGGTCACCCCGCCGCCTGTCAAGAGCAGCCCCGCCTGATACACGATCAGCGCACAGGCATACGCGAAGACGCATTGGTACCCGATGGCGAACGCCGTCCATTTACCGGAGTTCATCTCCCGTTTGATGGCGCCCATCGCCGCAAAGCAGGGGGCGCACAGGAGGTTAAACAACAGGAACGAGAACCCGGATAGTGCCGTAAAGTGCATGGCGATTGGCGAAAGCGCCGCAAACGCGCCTTCCTCCACCAGTGCGAGCGCATCCCCAGATACGCCGTAGAGCACGCCAAACACCCCAACAACCTCTTCCTTTGCCACAAGCCCCATCAACGTCGCCACCGTGGCCTGCCAATTGCCAAAGCCCAACGGCGCGAAAATCCAGGCCACAGCCCCGCCCATGGCGGCGAGAATGCTGGTATCCATGTCCTCCACCATCTGGAGGCTTCCTTCCACAATCCCGAGGTTTGAAAGGAACCAAATGAGTATGCTGGCAGCAAGTATCACCGTGCCGGCCCGTTTGATAAAGCTCCAGCCCCGCTCCCACATGCTTCTAAGGATGTTGATCAACCGGGGCGCGTGATAGGCGGGCAGCTCCATCACAAACGGTGCGGGCTCGCCTGCAAACATCTTGGTTTTCTTGAGGATGATCCCGGATACGATTACCGCCGCCACGCCGATGAAGTACGCCGTGGGCGCCACCCACCATGCCCCGCCAAACAACGCCCCGGCAATCAAGGCCACGATGGGCATTTTCGCCCCGCAGGGGATGAATGACGTGGTGATGATTGTCATTCGGCGATCCCGCTCGTTTTCGATGGTGCGCGACGCCATGATCCCCGGCACGCTGCAGCCTGAACCGATGAGCATCGGGATAAAGGATTTTCCCGACAGGCCAAACTTGCGGAATATCCGGTCCATGATAAACGCCACACGTGCCATATACCCCACTTCCTCCAACAGCGCCAGAAACAGGAACAGGATCAGCATCTGGGGCACAAACCCCAGTACCGCGCCAACGCCGCCAACGATGCCATCAACCACAAGCCCCACAAGCCAGCCGGCGGTGCCGATGTTGGTAAGCCAAGCGCCCATGGGGGCCATGATCCATTCGCCAAACAATGTGTCATTGGTAAATCCGGTGACGCTTGCCCCGATGGTGGTCACGGAGATATAGTATACCAGGAACATCACCGCCACGAATATTGGCAACGCCAGAAACCGGTTTGTCACCACCCGGTCTATTTTGTCGGAACCGGTCAGACTGCCCGCATGCCTCTTGCGCTTCGTGCAAAGGGACATCAGGCGGCTGATGTAGGCATACCGCTCGTTTGTGAGGATGCTTTCAGAGTCGTCGTCCAGCTCCCTCTCGCATTCCGCGATATGCTCCTCGATATGCTTTTGAAGCGTATCGTCGAGTTTCAAGCTTTCCTGGGCCTTCTCATCCCTCTCGAACAGCTTTACCGCGTACCATCGAATATGTTCCATCTCCACATGCCCCTCAAGGCTTTCTTCGATATGGGCAATGGCATGCTCCACCGTGCCGGAAAACACAGAGGGGTGGGTTTGCCTGTTGCCCTTGTTTGCCTGCTCTACCGCCGCAAGCGCCGCCTGCCTGCTGCCCTCCCCCTTGAGCGCCGATGTTTCAATGATCGGGCAGCCTAGGGCCTCGGACAGACTTTGAACGTTGATTTCATCCCCGTTTTTGCGCACGATATCCATCATGTTCAGCGCAATCACCATCGGCAGACCAATCTCCATAAGCTGTGTCGTGAGATATAAATTCCGCTCCAAATTGGTGCCGTCTACAATGTTCAATATGGCGTCCGGCTTATCGTTTAAGAGATAATTCCTGGCCACAACCTCCTCGAGGTTATACGGGGAAAGAGAATAAATCCCCGGCAAATCCTGAATAACAACATCCCTGTCCCCCTTCAGCTTGCCCTCCTTCTTTTCCACCGTCACCCCAGGCCAGTTTCCTACATATTGGGCGCTGCCGGTCAAATGGTTAAACATGGTTGTTTTGCCGCTGTTGGGGTTCCCCGCCAACGCAATTTTTCGTTCCATTTTCCCTTCCCTTCCTCATCTAAATTGGGTTATTCGTAACTAACTTTACCCCCGAAAAAATGCCCCTCAGGAGGGCGGGGGTCATTCTAAGCGAAACAAAGCTGGAAATCAATTGTCGACTTCTATCATTTCACAGTCGGATTTTCTTAAAGACAATTCATACCCCCGCACGTTCACCTCGATGGGGTCGCCCAAAGGCGCCACCTTTCTGACGAACACTTCGGAACCTTTTGTCATTCCCATGTCCATAATCCGGCGCTTCACCGCGCCCTCTCCATGGAGTTTCACGATCCTGGCAGTCTCCCCCACCTTGACATCTCGAAGCGTTTTCATATGCTTTCTCCTTACCTTAAGCTACCAACACCCGGTTGGCCATTTCCTTGTTTAACGCGACCCTGCTTTCCTTTACCTGCAAAATCATGTTGCCCCCAATCTCGCTCACCACGGTGATTGGCTCTCCAACCACAAAGCCCATCTGGGCAAGATGCCGCCTCACCTCGTCCTTGCCTGTGATCTTTCTGATATAATTCATTTCTCCCGGCTTCATCATCGTCAGTGGCATCTTGTTTCCTATCCTTTTAATTAGCTTCGGCTAACTCAATGTCCAGTCTCAGCGGGTTAGCATCAGCTAACCCGCTGCTGAATATGAGTTTATCACCGCTACCTCATGTTGTCAATACCCAATGCGCATTTTTTATTGGACGGAAACGACCTCATATCCTGCCTCTGTCACCGCCGCAATGAGCGCCGCGTCAGCTACGTCCCCAGTCAGCTCCACCACCGCCTGCTTTTTCTCTAAGTCCACCTCCGCTTTGGATACCCCCTGCACCCCGGCAAGGGCTTTTTCCACATGGGCCTTGCAATGGTTGCACATCATACCTTCCACTTGAACTGTCTTATTCATGCTATTCCTTCCTTTTTCAACCGGGAGCGTTGGCTCGCCGGAATTTACCTGTTTTTGAGTGGCCGCCTTTTCCTTCGGCTTGAAAAACCGCAGGCGCAGGGCATTTGTAACGACGCAGACGGAACTCAGGCTCATGGCGGCGGAACCCAGCATGGGGCTAAGCCGAATGTGAAACGCAGGGAACAGCGCGCCCGCCGCAATGGGAATGCCCAGGATGTTATAGAAGAACGCCCAGAACAAATTCATGCGGATGTTGCGCACCACCGCCCGGCTTAAATCGATTGCCGTGGCCACGTCCAGCAGGGAGTCCTTCATCAATACCACATCGGCGGAGTCGATGGCGATGTCCGTCCCCGCGCCGATGGCGATGCCCACGTCCGCCCGCATCAATGCCGGCGCGTCGTTTATACCATCCCCCACCATGGCAACCCTGTGGCCCTGGGCCTGTAGTTCCCGGATCTTAGCTTCCTTGCCTGTGGGCAGCACGTCGGCGATGGCCTGCCCGATATTCAGCTCCCGCCTGATTGCCTCGGCTGTAACCCGGTTGTCCCCAGTGAGCATCACCACAGAAAGCCCCATTTCATGGAAGCGGCTGATTGCCGCCCGGCTGTCCTCCCGGATGGTATCCGCCACTGCGATGATCCCGAGAAGGCGCCCGCCCTCTGCAAACAGCAGCGGGGTTTTCCCCTCCTGTGCCAGCCGCTCCGCTTGGGTTTTCGCCAGCTGCTCCTCCAAAAGGCCGTTTTCCTTGAGGTACAAAAGATTGCCGCCGATGTATTCCCTGCCGTCAATCCGCGCCCACACCCCCTGGCCGGGGCGGGCCTCAAAGGCCTCCGCCTCCTCAACCGCCAGGCCGTCCGCCTTTGCCCGCTCCACCACCGCCTGCGCCAGGGGATGCTCGCTTCCCGCCTCCAGCGTAGCGGCCAGCTTTAGAAATTCTGCCTGCTCAAGGCCATCTTGAACCACCAGCACATCCGTCACCGCCGGATGCCCCTCGGTGATCGTTCCGGTTTTGTCCAGCACCACGGTGTCCACCGTGTGCAGCAGCTCCAGGCTTTGGGCGGATTTGATGAGAATGCCAAGTTCCGCCGCCTTGCCGGTACCCACCATAATGGCAACCGGCGTGGCCAGGCCCAGCGCGCAGGGACAGGAGATGACCAGCACCGCGATGGCGTTGGAAAGCGCAAACGTAAACTCCTCCCCCGCCACCAGCCATATGTTAGCCGTCACAAAGGCTATGCCGATCACCACCGGCACGAACACGGCGCTGACCTTGTCCGCCAGCCGGGCGATGGGGGCCTTGGAATTCCCCGCCTCGTCCACCAGCCGGATGATCTGGGCGAGCGTGGTATCCTCCCCTACCCGGTTCGCCTGGAACCGGAAGGAGCCGTTTTGATTGATGGTGGCGGACAGCACCGTGTCCCCGGGTTTTTTCTCTACCGGGATGCTTTCGCCTGTGATGGCCGCCTGATCCACATAGCCGTAGCCGGAAAGCACCACCCCGTCCACGGGAATGCTCTCCCCAGGACGAATGACGAGTATGTCCCCAGCCACCACCTGCTCCGCCGGGATCGTAACCTCCTCACCATCATGTACCACCACCGCCGTTTTCGGCGCGAGGTCAACGAGCTTGGAAAGGGCGTCTGAGGTTTTCGCCTTGGAGCGGGCCTCTAAATATTTCCCCACCGTCACCAGCGTCACGATCATGGCTGCGGACTCGAAATACAGCTCATGGGCGTATTGATGCACCAGCATAAGGTCGCCATGTCCCAGGCCGAAGGCCATGCTGTAGATGGCAAATACCCCGTAAACAAACGACGCGCCTGAGCCGATGGCCACGAGGGAGTCCATGTTGGGCGCGCGCTTGACAAGGGCTTTTAGTCCATTGTCGTAAAAATGCCGGTTGATGAGCAATATGGGGATCGTCATGAGCATCTGAGTGAGTGCAGAGATGAGGGCATTTTCCATCCCGGTGAGGATGCCCGGCAACGGAAGCCCCATCATGCCCCCCATGGCGATGTACATGAGGGGAACAAGGATAGCGATGGAGGTTATGAGCCGCCGCCTCATCCGCCCCTGTTCGTCCTTTGCCCGCTGCTGCCGCTCCTCCCATTGGCTTTTGAAGTCATTGGCTTTTCCGCCTGCGGGGACGTCAACGGGAGCCGCGCCATAGCCGATTTCCATCACGGCGCCTGTGATCCGCCCGGTGTCCAGCGCTTGTTCATCGTAGGAAACCGTCATGGAGTTGGCCATGAGGCTGACGTTTACATCCTCCACGCCTGGGAGCTTTTGCACCCGCTTTGTGACGTTCGCCTGGCAAGCCGCGCAGGTCATGCCTGTAATGTTGAATTTCTCCGTTTTCATATCGATCCCTTATTTCAACCTTTTAATGAGTTCTACCGCCTCGTCCACCACGGCGAGATTGCCCTTTTCAATTTCCTCTACCATACAGGATTCCATGTGATCCTGTAGAATATGATACCCAAGTGATTGCAGCGCCTTCTGCACCGCCGCGATTTGAATGAGGACGTCCCCGCAGTACCGGTCCTCCTCCAGCATTTTGCCGATGCCGTTTAGCTGCCCAATCATTCGCTTCAGCCGGTTTTGCAGCTGCCGCTTCCCCGCCCCGGTTCTGGGCGTTGACTTTTTGTGATAAGGGCATCCGCCTGATTTCTCTTCCACGCTACCGCCTCCCATATACCCCGCGGGGGTATTGTCTTATTTACATATAGTATACCCCCCATGGGTATTTGTCAAACAAAAATTAACAGGGTTGCGAATAACCAAACCAATGCTTATTCCGAATAATGCAGCACCATGCTAATTTTGCAGATGGCATCCCCGGTGTTTTCGTACCGGTGGGGCTGATCCGCCATGAAGTGTATCGCGCCGCCGGGCATGGCGCGAAGGGTTTCGCCTGCCACCTTAACCACCAGCACTCCGCTAAATACTGTGAGAAATTCCCTCGTCCCTTTCGGATGAGCCTCCGCCGCCAATGCGCTTCCCGGGTCCATCTCGATATACAGCATTTCAAAACGGCGCTTTTCGTCAAAGCCAACCAGTGGATAATTCCGGTACCGCCCGTCATCCTCAAGAAGGGGCTCCATTTCCCGGATATCCAGGGTTTCGCAATCGGCGTGTGGCAGATTTACAAAATCCGTAAACGGCACCTTCATGCCCCCCGCAATTTTCCACACCGTGGAGATAGTGGGATTAACGTCCCCGCGCTCGATTTGTCCCAGCATGCTTTTGCTGACCCCAGAGACTTTCGCCACAGCGTCCAGGCTCATCTTTCTTTGCTCCCGCAGCCGTTTGAGATTGGCTGCCACCACTGAATTGATCGTATCCAATTTTATTTTCCTCCAGCCATTGACAATATATTGCACTAATTATACAATATATTGCATAAGTGCAGTATATTGTTCGTTTCGTATAATATACCAGACTCAAGAAGGAAAGAGAAGTGCTTTTATGGATTTTGCGTCGTTTTTCTCTTATATTTTTTTAACGGCCTTTACGCCTGGGCCAAACAACATCATATCCATGTCAAACGCGGGAAAACACGGCTTCAAAAAAGGCATGCGCTTCAATCTCGGAGTGCTATTGGGCTTCCTGGCCATCATGACTTGCTGTTGCCTCTTTTGCGCGGCACTGTACAATATCATCCCGAAAATCGAGCCTGTCATGATCTATATCGGCGCGGCCTACATCCTGTGGCTGGCGTGGAGCACCTGGCGGGATAAGCCCCATGAAGAGAAAATGCTCAACACCAATAGTATCGGCTCCGGCATGGTGCTGCAATTTGTCAACGTGAAGCTCATCCTGTATGGAATTACCGCTATGTCCACGTTTATATTGCCCAATTACAAAAGTCCTGCCATACTGGCTCTGTTCGTGCTGTTGCTGTCGGTCATTGGTTTTGCGGGCACCTGCTGCTGGGCGCTGTTTGGCGCGGTGTTTGAAAAGCTGTTTGCCCGGCATAAGAAAGTGCTCAACCTTATTATGGCGCTGCTGCTGGTGTATTGTGCTGTATCTTTGCTTACTCATTAGTTCTTATCCCTGTTTTTTCGGTTTGCCCATCCATTTCCCCCTTCCGCTGTTCAGGGGCTTCCTTGCGCGGCCGCCTGTCATCCCGCCACTCAAAAGGGGCTGCCTTCGCATTTATGCAAAGACAGCCCCGACCCCCACTAGGCGTCAGAAATTCATCCTCTAGCTCTGCTTCTCCCGCTCCCTGCAGATTTCTTCCCATGTGGGCATTTTGTCCAGCTGCCGCTGAAACTGATCCAACATCTCAGGTACCTCGATGTTCTGAGGGCAGACCCTCTTGCAATTGCCGCAGTTGATGCACGCCGAGGGGCGCTTATCCTCCTCCAGCATATCGACGGCCATGCGGATGTTGATGCTTGACGCCACCATGCAATCCTTATGCAAAGACAGCAGTAACGGGATATCCAGCTGCTGGGGGCATTCCTTCATGCAATAACGGCAGCCCGTGCAGGGAACCTCATCAGCCCTTTTCGCCGCAAGCTCCGCTAAAATCCCAAGCTCCGCCTCGTTCAGCGGCCTCTGCTCGCTGAATGTCTTTATATTGTCCCGCATCTGCTCCAGGGTGGACATGCCGCTTAACACCACCCCCACGTTGGGCAGGCCCTGCAAAAACCGGAACGCCCACGCAGCCACGCTTTCATCCGGCCTTGCGGCCTTGAGCCTCGCCGCGTCTTCCTCCGGGAGATTTGCCAGTTTACCGCCACGCACCGGCTCCATCACCCACACGGGGATGCCCCGGCCTGTGAGCATCTCATACTTTTCTTTGGCGTTTTGCAGCGTCCAGTCCAGATAGTTCAGCTGGATCTGACAAAATTCCATTTCCTCCCCGCATTTGTCCAAAAACGCCTGCATGTTGTTTAGCCTGCCATGGGTGGAAAAACCCAGATGCCGTATTCGCCCGGCCCTTTTCTGCTCCAGCAGATATTCGATAATCCCCCATTTGGGGTCAAAAAACGTATCGATGGACATTTCGCACACATTATGCAGCAGATAAAAATCGAAATATTCCACCCGGCAACGCCGCAATTGCTCCTCAAATATGGTCTTGGGATCATAGCTTTTGCGGATTTCATGCCCCGGAAACTTGCTGGCAATAGTATAGCTGTCCCTGGGATATCCGCTTAAGAGCTTGCCCAATACTCCCTCAGACTGGCCGTTGCAATACGAATATGCCGTGTCGAAATAATTCACGCCGTTTTCTATGGCAAACCGGAGCATTTCGGCAGTCTTTTCCTCGTCCACCCGTGCAGCAGCTCCCTCGCCCAACATCGGCAGCCGCATCAAGCCAAAGCCCAGCCCTGAGAGTTTCTTTCCCTTAAAATCGCGATATAGCATTGTCTCAACCTCCGCCCATATTCCTTGCTTTTCACAACGTTATGTCTATGTTATACTATCCCCTATTGATGTCAAAAACTGCCGCTGCTGCACAGCTTGCGCATTTTTGAGATTATGAGTATATCTCTAATCCGCATGAATGGAACTCTTGTATACGGATTAGTATTAGAATACACGAGTATATGGAATTCGTAAAGGGAATTCATAACAAACCAGGTCGCAGAGCATACGCATATATCCGCTGGGGGACATTTGGTAGATGGGGGATGCGAATATCAGTGCGTCAGCATCCAGAAAATGGTTCATAAATGTCGTCAAATCATCATTACGGTGCCTCGCGCATAGTGGGAAACCGTTTTCATCCAATGGTTTGAACGCGCATGCGTTGCATCCATTGCATGGTTTGATATCGAAGTCCAAAGCGCGCATAAGCGCCACCTCAGCCCCTACTTCCTCTGCGCCCATCAATGCCTCACGTAGTAATATTTCCGAGTTGCCCATTGTTTTGCCAAAGCTAATACCCAATAGTTTCATTTGATTAATACCCTCACCTTCTAAGATTTTGAAAAAGATGTGTAAGTTCTTGTTAATATTGTAGCATCAATTTCTGGTCAGCGAGATGCATAATAAAAAAGATATATGCGCGAAATGCATATATCTCTGACGAAACAATATCAACCGATCCCTTCAGGCAAAATCTTTTTGATGTGCGATAGAAATGACTTGACTTGGTTGGATCTATTCGCAGTTATCCATACAAGCCGATATGCAAGAGGCTCTAAATCGCTAATGGGAACAAACTTAACATGTGATGCAAATATAGGCTTGGCTGCTTCAGCTGCAATTGCAACCCCTTGATCGCACTGGAGTGCTATCATAAAAGTGCAGACCCAAAACACCCAAAATCTGATAGAAT
>CAYPKG010000037.1:0-18544 GCA_964411275.1 uncultured Oscillospiraceae bacterium
TTTATAGTCGCTGCCGAGCTTGGCAAACACCTTGTTGAAGGATACGCCCACTGAGATGGTGATCCCTATCTCGTCGCGCACCCGGCGGCGCAGGGCATCGGCAATGTCCTTCCCTGAGCCAAACAGGTGGCGGCTGTTGGTCACATCCAGCCAGCTTTCGTCCACGCTGAACGCCTCCACCTGATCCGTATACTGCTCGTAGATGGCGTTGATGCGCCGGGAAAATTCCAGATACCGCTCATGGTGCGGCGGCACCAGCACAAGTCCGGGACACGCCTGCTTCGCCTGCCAGACGGTCTGCGCCGTTACGATCCCCCGGGCCTTCGCCAGCTCGTTTTTCGCGAGGATGACCCCGTGCCTATTTTCCGGATCCCCACACACGGCCATAGGCACCTCGGCAAGCCAGGGTTTGTCCACCGTCTCCACCGACGCGAAAAACGCGTTGCAGTCACAATGCAGAATGACCCGATCCATGGCGCACCTTTTATTCCCGGGACAGCACGCACAGCAACAGGCCGCTGTCCAGTTGTATTATAGCCGTTGGTTCCTCGATCACATTGCTGACCCCTAGGGGAAAGCTTTGGATCAGGGTAGCGTCCGTCAGGGGATATTGCACCCCCCGCTCCGTCACACCGGTACATATTTGTGTCCAGGCGAACAGCGACAGCTTGTAGCCCGCCTTCCGCGAAAGCGTAACGCTGCCCGGCGAAATAAGAAACGCCTCGTTGTCCCTGTCCATAATTTGCGCCCGGGCGCCCCGGTCATGGGCAAAATGGAGTGTTTGCAAATTGGCAATGGTATGATCAAGCCGTCCGCCGATGCCGCCCAGAATGAGAAACTCCCGATACCCCAGATCCAGCCCGTGCTTTACGCACAGCAGGGTGTCGGTATCGTCCTTTTCCACCGGCACCCGGATGCTGTCCAGGCAATCCAGCGCCTGCTCCTCCATGGAGTCGAAATCCCCAATGAACGCGTCCGGCGCGATCCCCGCTTCCTTGCATAGCACATACCCGCCGTCGGCGCAAATGATGAAATCCCCGGCGTTTGGCGCGTACAGACCGCCCACGCCGCCGGGGATATAGGCCGTCACGATCACGCACCGGGTTTTCACAAAACCCCCTTGGTGCTGGGGATATCGTCGGTTCTCTGGTCGCTCTCACAGGCTTGGCGCAGCGCCCTGGCCACGCCCTTGAACATGCCCTCCACGATGTGATGCAGGTTCACGCCGGACAATTGCCTAATATGCAGCGTCAATCCGGCGCTGACGCAAAGCGCGCGGAAGAACTCCTCCGCAAGCTGCACGTCGAATGTCCCCAGCATCCCCCCAGCGGGTATGTTCGCGTCAAACACGAAAAAGGGCCTTCCAGAAATGTCCAGGGCGACTTCGATGAGGGCCTCGTCCATGGGCAGCAGCATGGAGCCGTAGCGGCGGATGCCCCGCTTGTCCCCCAGCGCCTTTTGAAACGCCATGCCCAGTACGATGCCGCAGTCCTCCACCGTGTGATGGGCGTCCACCTGAATGTCGCCATCGCAGGTGAGGGTCAAGTCAAACAGGCCGTGCTTCGCGAACAGGTCCAGCATATGGTCAAAAAAACCAACGCCGGTGCGGATGTCCCGCTTCCCGGTTCCATCCAGCTCCAATTGCGCTTTTATTTTAGTTTCGTTGGTGTTTCTCTCGATGGTTGCGTTTCTCATGCTAATTGCCCCCGAAATTATTTATCAGATTGGGTGTTTTTAACCCCTTAAGGTCGGGTTTTTTTAGGAAACCCCCACATCATTTCTCGAACCGGATTTCCACCGCCCGGGCGTGGGCGGACAGGCCCTCCTGGTATGCCAGCGCGGTCACGTCTGCCGCGGCGGCCTCTAGGCCCTCCTTGCTGTAGAATATGATGCTGGTACGCTTGATGAAATCGTCAACGCCGAGAGGCGAGGAGAACCGGGCGGTGCCGCCGGTGGGCAGCACGTGGTTCGGCCCTGCGAGATAATCCCCCAACGGCTCCGGCGAGTACGCGCCTAAAAACACCGCCCCCGCATTATGTATTTTCTCCAGGTGCGCGGCGGGCCGCTCCACCATCAGCTCCAAATGCTCCGGCGCGATGGCGTTGGCAAATTCGATGCTGTCTGCAAGGTTTTCGGTGATGACGATGCCGCCCTGGCCGGAAATGGCCCTGTCCGCGATCTCCCGCCGGGGCAGCCTGTCCAGCTGCCGCAGCAATTGATCCTGCACCATTTCAGCCAGCTTCAGGCTGTCCGTCACGAGAAACGCCGCGGCCTCCGGGTCATGTTCCGCCTGGGAGAGCATATCCGCCGCCACCAGCGCAGCGTTGGCGGAAGCGTCGGCGAGTATCAGCACCTCCGACGGCCCCGCGATCATGTCGATGCCCACAACGCCAAACACCTCCCGCTTGGCGGCCGCCACATAGCTGTTGCCCGGGCCTGTGATCTTGTCCACTTTGGGCACGGTTTTGGTGCCGTACGCCAGCGCCGCCACCGCCTGCGCGCCGCCGATGCGCAAAACCATGTCCGCCCCCGCCTCGTTGGCTGCTACCAGCGTAAGCGGCTCAATCCTGCCGTTTTTGTCCGCAGGGGTAACCATGATGATCTCGGCCACACCCGCCACCTTGGCTGGGATGATGTTCATCAGCACGCTGGAAGGATACGCCGCCCGTCCGCCGGGGACGTACACCCCCACCCGGTTCAGCGGCCGGATCATCTGCCCCGTGCGCTTGCCCCGGTCCCCCATCATAAACCCTTCGCGCTTTTGCTGCTCGTGATACGCCCGAATATTCTTCGCCGCGGCACGCAGCGCGTTTAGCACATTGGGCTCCACCTCGGAATAAGCGGCGGAAATCTCCGTTTCCGGCACCACGAGCTCCCGGGCGGTCATATTCGGCCAGTCAAACTGCCGGGAATAGGCCAGCAACGCCTCGTCCCCGCCCTCCTGTACGCCTTTTATGATCTCCCGCACCCGGTCGAGCACCCGCTGATCCGGTTGCGCCCCCCGGGAGGAAAACCGTTTCAAAATTGCTTCGCGATCCTGTCTTGCGTCAAACACCTGGATCATGCCGCCATAACCCCCTCATCTGGAATATCGCAGCAGGGAAAGAATGCCCCCGCTACGTACTATGATATAGAAAACTCTGTGACTTTTCCACTATTATACCATAATTGCGAAGCGATTATGGTATAATCTCGCATCCGCGTTTCAGGCGCAGCGACATATTGCCAATTTCATGCTCCATCGCCGCAATCAGCGCCCGGATGCGGGCGGTCTTGGTTTTCAGGCTCACCCGGTTGACCACCACCCGGGCGGACACCTCGGACACCTCTTCCAGCACCACCAGCCCGTTTTCCTTAAGCGTTCGTCCACTTTCCACCACGTCTAAAATCACGTCGCTCATGCCGGTGAGCGGCCCCAGCTCCACGGAGCCGTTGAGCTTGATCACGTCGATGTTCTGCCCCTTAGTAGCGTACAGGTTTCTGGCGATATTTGGGTATTTCGTGGCCACCCTGAGGTTGCTGACGGTAACGCTGCGCTCCCGGTTTTCTTGAAACCCGCACAAGCACAGCCTGCAGCGGCCAAAACCCAGATCCAGCATCTCATAAAGGGGCAGGTTTTCCTCCATCAGGGTGTCCTTTCCGGCCACGCCCATATCCGCCACGCCGTAGTGGACGTACGTGGGCACGTCCGCCGGCTTCACGAGTATGAATTCATACCCGTTCTTTTCGTCCGAGAGTATCAGCCGCCTGCCGGGATTTTTGAGGCTTTCGCAGTCCACGCCGCACCGTTCCAGCAAATCGATTGTAAAATCCGCCAGCCTGCCCTTGGCGAGGGCGATTTTCACGATGTTTTCCATATCCCTATTCCTCCACAAACGCCGCCCTGGCGCCAAGAGCCAAAGCATACGCCTTGAGCTCCTCTTTTTCCATGCCCAGGCAAAGCACCGCCCGCAGGCCCGCGCCCCGCAGCGCGTTGACCTTTTCATATGCTTTTGCCCGCAAGCCCTCCGGGGCGGACACCACCACGTCCACCCGGGGGCCGCCGATGAGGGCGCCTTTGCGGTCCAGCGCCACCAGCATTCGCTTCACGTTCATGCAAAAGCCCGTGGCCGGGATGTCCTGGCCAAACTGCCCCGCCAGGTCATCATACCGGCCGCCGGACAGCACCGGCTGGCCGATCCTGGCGCTGATGCCCTTAAACACCATGCCCGAATAGTAGTCGAGGGACTGCAGCATCCCCAAATCAATGGACACCTTATCGGCAAGGCCAAAATCGTTTAAGGCCTCGTATATGGTTTTGAGGTTCATCACCGCCGCCCTGCATCGTGGATTTTTTGAAAAGGCGAACGCCTCCTCAAACACCTCCGGCCCGCCGTACAGGGTGGTAAGCCTGAGAATTTTTTCCATAAACCCCCGTTCGACCCCCAGCCGGCGCAGTGTTAGCTCCACCCCCAGGAGATTTTTCTCGTCCACATATCCCCTAAGAACGTCGGCGTCAGCGGCGCATACCCCCGCCTCCTCCATCAATCCCTTAAAAAACTCCACCTGTCCCAGCTCGATGAGCGTGTCGGGCAAGCCCGCCGCCATCAGCGCCTCTAACGACAGGGCGATGAGCGCCGCGTCCGCCTCCGGCCCCTTGACGCCAAGGCATTCCACCCCCAGCTGGGTGAACTCCCGCTGCTCCGAATAAAACGCCTCGTCCGTGCCGTAGGCGTTGCCCCGGTAGCAAAGCCTAAGGGGCTGCCCATCGTACAATCTTGTGGCGCTTAAGCGGGCGATGGGCATTGTGATTTCCGGGCGCAACACCAGGATACGGCCCTTTTCATCGAAGAACTTTTGCAGCTTTTCCTGGCGCACCTCGCCGATACCCCCCGCAAATACATCGTAATATTCCAAGGACGGGGTTTCCACCTCGTCATACCCGGCAGCCGCAAATACCGCCATGACCTGCTCCTCCAGCCGCCGCTTGTGGTAGCATTCCAAGGGCAGCGTGTCCTGCACCCCGTCTGGAATTTGCCGCTTAAATCGCTCCATAGCGCGTCCCTCACTTTCGTATGGTAAATCGCTAAATTATATGATAGCGTCTTTCGCCGGTAGTGTCAATGATTTCCATGCTATTTTATACTCAACCGTAAAAAATCAGTAGTCATTCATCTAAAATGTACATTTCATGTAATGTCACTATTCGTGTATAATGAGGGAAGACATCATTGAAACGAAAAGGAGACAAAAGTATGCCCATCATCGACCTGACCCACAGGATCCATGGCGATATTCTCGTGTACCCCGGAACCGAAAAGCCCAAGCTTTCCATCGGCAACACCATAGAAGAGGATGGATTTCGGGAGACGGTCTTTCATATGTATTCTCATACTGGCACACATGTGGACGCCCCTGCACACATGCTCTCAGAGGGCGTGACGCTGGACAAACTGCCCGTTTCCCAATTCGCCGGCAAAGCCTCTGTGGTGGACTGCAGCGGCGTAAAGCCAGGGGCCAATATCCCCGCCGCGTTGCTGAAAGCCGCCCCAGGATTGGCGCAAGCCGACTATCTGCTTCTGTCCGCCGGATGGGAGGCCCGTTGGGGCACGCCGGGGTATTTTCAGGCGTATCCCGTACTGTCCGACGAAGCGGTGGACTATCTGCTGACGCTTTCCCTCAAGGGGATTGGCATGGACATGATGAGCATCGACGATATGGACTCTACCGCATTCCCCATTCACCATAGATTGTTTGAGCGCGGCCTCGTGGTAATCGAAAACCTCAAAAACCTCGTCCCACTGCGGGGCAAGGTTGTGGATTTTTATGCGCTGCCCCTTCACTATCAGGACGCGGACGGCGCGCCGATACGCGCCATCGCCATCGTCTAATCTTCCTTACCCGGCAACCGCCGTTGGCGCGCGAGACGTTTGATCCGCGCCTCTTCCGTCAGCAGTTTTCTCTTTTCCCGCACCCCTGCTCCCAGGGTTCTTGTCCGCATGTTAGGCGCTCCTTTCGTTTGTTTTTATTATTAGTCTTCCTTCCGCGCCCTCCGGGCATGCGCCATATCCATAAGCTTTTTCCAGGTCTCGGCACAAACCGCCCCGGTGATTGGCAGCCCGGCCGATTTTTGAAACCGCCGCACGGCTGTCTCCACGCTTGGCGTAACTATGCCGTTCAATCCCCCATAATACAGTCCCGCCCGGGTCAGCGCGTCCTGCAATACAAACGCATGCACCCCCTTCGCCCCCGGCATAAGCCGGGGATATCCCCGAAAGGCGCGCTCCATTTGCGTCTCTACGTGCAGCCAAGTTGGGGTCATCCATGCCGCCTCCGGCAGATAAAACCCCGCTGCTACAGCCCGTTTCGCAAGCGTCATCCAGTCTTCACGCCCAAGGGCGATGTCCAATGCCAGCCCTGCGTGATGCGCCGACTGGCCCGTGTGCGCGCCCTCCCCCACCCGGCGAAAGCCGTACCGCACCCGGGGCGGCTTTGGACACAGGGCGCACAGCCTGTCGTATTGCCTCAATAACCGCTCGTCCGTCCAGGCGAGCACGGATTCTGACATCCCCAAAAACGAGCGGAAGGACAGGCCTGGCGCAAACGGCATTGCCTCTCCCCCCGAGATCATGCAGGTTTCAAATGTATCGCTACTAGGCCGATATACGTACAACAACACCATTGGCTCTCACCCCTATCCCTCATCCTATGACGGAATAAGGAAAAAGGTGGCTATTATGGAATGATCCCGTTTGGCTCCACCAATGTGTCGTTGCCCGCGTTCTCCTTGCGGTCGATGTAATAGCGGATGATCTCCTCGACCGCAGGCGCGCCGCCCTTGGATCCGGAAAGTCCGTAGGGAATACAGGTGATGATAACGATTTCCGGATCGTCCTTGGGAGCCATTGTAATAAACCAGGAGGTATTTTCGATATCGATGTTGTTCTGGGCGGATACCTGGGCGGTGCCGGACTTGCCGATGATTTTTTTAAGATACCCCTCTTCCTGAAACCCCTCGGTAAACGAATTTGCGGCAGTACCGCCATCCTCCGGAGAGACCACATCGCCAAGCCCGGTTTGCACCGCCGTCCAGAATTCATCCGGCGCGTCGATCTGATCGTGAATTGTTGGCTCCACGTTCAGTATGGTTTTGCCGTTGGGATCTACAATCCGGTCCACAATATGCGCGTCATATACCGTACCGCCGTTGGCGAATGTGGCGGCATACCGGGCAGCCGCCAGGGGAGTGGTCAAAGTGATGCCCTGGCCGATGCCCGCGCGGACGGTCATAACCGGCTTCCACTGGAGCTCCGTTAGCATGGAGTTGATGTTTCTGACCCAGTCGCTGTTGGCCCGGGAGGCGTTGATGGGAATGCCCAGCTCCTCGCGCAGGGCCTCGCGGATGCCCTCGCCAAAGGCCTGGTCGGAGCGGCCGTCCTGCAATTTCAAAATGCGCTCGGCGCAGTTGGCGATGCTTTCATCGTCCATGTCCGTGATCCCGCGCCCCTGCAATATCTCCTTCAAATACTCCCGGATGCGGCGATAGATATAAACAGGAAGGCTGGCCTTCTGCTCGTAATAGAGCTTCGTGTTGTCATAGAGGGCGCTTTGCCCGCCAATATGCCCCGCCAGCTCCCCGGGCAGCTCCACATTTGTTTTGCTGTCCAGGCCCAGCCGCCCTGACCATTCGTTTAACTTGTTGATGCCCACCCGGTCGGCTACGGTGTAGAAATAAAAGTTGCAGCTTCTGGTCAGCGCCTTGGACAGATGGTTATCCTCCACATGCTTTCCCGCGCTGCCGTACCAGCAGCGGGGCGCGTCCTTTTCGTCGATCTCCTCGCCGGAAACGAATTTGGTATAGTAATGATAATGATCAGGGACTGCCTCGGTGAGTGTTATCGCATCCTCCATGTATCCTGCAAGGCTGGTGGCCATCTTAAAAATCGAGCCAGGGGCCAGACGGGAGGAAATGGCCCGGTTTAATGTGGGCTGGTTGGATTCTTCGCCAAAGAGAAGCTCCTTCTGCTCTTCTGAAATGCCCGCCATGAATATGTTCGGGTCGTAGTCCGGAGACGAGGCCATAGCCAGTATCTTCCCGGTATTGGCGTCAAACACCACGCAGGCCCCCGTCTCCGCCATTTGAATGGTGGAAAGGTCGCTTCTCTTTTTCTGATAGTCTTCGGCGTCTTCTAAAAGCAGCCTTTCTTCCAGCAACCGGATTTTATCGATGGCGTCCTTCAACGCCTTCTCCACCACCTGCTGCAGCGGCAGGTCGATTGTCAGCATCACGTCGTTGCCGTCGCTTGGCGCGGTGGAGTCCAGGGATCTCGTAACGGTCAGGTGCTTGTTGATCTCCACGGTTTCCGTCCCCCGCCTGCCGTTGACGCTGGCGGTGAGGTACCGCTCCATTGTCTTTTCCACGCCGGCCACGCCCACATAATCGTTATAGGAATAGCCCATGCGGGTCATGCGCACCAATTTTTCCTTGGTTTTCTCGTCGATGGCGTAAATGCTGTAGGGGTTCCCTTGGCTGTCCGTGCGCAGGTTCCCCTCGCTGTCATGGGCGTAATCGCTTTCAAACTGGGCCAACAGCTCGTCCGTGTAGCCCATTGTATTCATATCGCTCACCTTGGCTTCGTCCGTCACCTGGCGGCCAAGATACCCTAATATATGGCTTGCGGTATTGCCCCAGGGATAAATCCGGGTGGTGCTTTGCTTTGTTTTGATGCCCATGAGTTCTTGTGCCCGCATGTCCAATTGGGCCACAACCTCGATGGATACGTTATACGCCACCGTAACAGGCTCATATGCCCGCCAACGGTTCATGTTGACATCCTGGCGTACGGACATGATCTTCACCGCGTCCTCAAAGGGCATTTCCTCAGGAATCTTCCACATGGCGCGGCTTCGCAAGTACGCGTCCTCCACTGAGATCCATTCGGATATGGGTTTTTCCGTCTCTTCGTCGTCCATCAACGGGATCGTGAAGTCCATAGCCTTGCAATAATTGCGGTACCGGGCGGTAACGGCGTCCTCGCTGGTGACGCCCCAATCATAATACAGCTCCCCTGTTTGCGGGTCCTTTTGAATATAGGATGTGTTGACAACCGTCCCGCCGCCCTCCTCGATCACATCAATCGCCTTCATGAGGCTTTCGGTGTACAGGGCGCTGTCATTGGTTCTGGTGCGCTCCGGATCCCGCCAGAACTGCACGTCATAGCTGGTTTCGTCATACGCAAGGGGGATGCCGTTGCGGTCGAGAATGCGCCCCCGAGCGCCTGTGGTATAGGTGGTAGCCATGCGCCTGCTTTGGGCGGAAGCCGCATATTCCTCGCCATGCGCCAGCGTCAGGTCCGCCAGTTGAAGCAACAGCGCACCCATCATCGCCAGCATCATGATGGACAATATCAACAATCGGCCTCTTGGCTTGCCCTTCATCGTTCAATCCCTTTCCCGTGCCCCACCTGCCGGCCTACCACAGGCCGAAACGCCAGATGCGCCAGCATGCACACGCCGCCGGTGACCACCGCCGCAGGAAGCATGTACTGCACCAGCATCCACCCCAAATGAAACCTGCCGCCCATCAGCAGGGCTGTCAACGCGTACACCGCGTCCTTCAAAAAACTTGCGGTCACCGCGGTGATCCCGGGGACGATTACGTTGTCCGCGTAAAACTTCTGATGGAAAAAACCGCCGCACAGTCCGGCAACCAGATAAATCGCCGCGTTGAGCCCCAACATCCGCCCAAAGAGCATGTCCATGAAAAGCCCGCCGACGCCGCCGAACACCGCGCCGGAAAGGGAGCCCGCATGCACCGCAAAGCTCACCGTAAACGCCAGCATCACGTCCGGCGCCACGCCATACACATTGACCCGGGCAAAGAATATGCTGTCGAAGAATATGGCTACCAGTATGGCGATTACTCCGGCGATACGCTTCATCCGCTCACCTCCGGCATCCCCGCAACAACCATGACCTCTTCTATATGCTTAAAGTCCACCGAAGGGGACACCAGCGCGTTGTAATCATTTTCGCCGGAACGGCTGACCTCTGTCACGGTGCCCACCAACAGCCCCTTGGGATACAATCCGCCGATGCCTGTGGTCACAATACGGTCGTTGGGCTGAATGTCCGCATCCGACGAGAGGTAGTAAAGCTCCATGGCGTTGGTGCCCGAGCCGGACTGCAGCGTGCCCCTGATCATGCCGATATCGCGGGTACGCTCTACCATGACGCTGACGCTCATACTCTGATCGATGACAGCCACCACCTTTGACCAGCTGGCGCCCACATCGCCCACACGGCCCACAAGCCCGCTGGCGTTTACCACGGGCATGTTTTTTTCCACGCCGTCATCGCGGCCGATGTTGATTGTGAATGTATCAAACCAGATACCCTGGTTACGGCCGATGATCATGCCGGAAACATACGTCAGCTCCGGCGTGCTCTCCTTAAATGCAAGCAATGCCTTCAGCCGCTCGTTTTCCTGTTTTAGCGCGTCAATCTCGTTGACGTTTTCCTCCAATTGGGCGATATACACCTTGAGCTGCTCGTTTTCCTTATCCGCGTCGGTGGTATGAAAAAGCCGCTCCACAAAATCAATAATCGCGCCGGAAGCCCGGGACGCAAAGCCCTGCACCGGTTCTACCACGGTACCGACTGAACTCTCCACCCAGCTAAGTGTCCGGCTGCCCGAGGTGCAAATCGCCAATATCAGCAGCAGCACCACGGCTACCACCGCGATGAACAGCGGCTTGTTTTTTAGCAGGTTGCGCATGTATTCCCTCCAAGCCCCTTGTAAAGAGGGCTTTTTCACCTTTCTATTATAGCATATGGGCGCAGTGGCGCAAGGCGGCAGGATAAAAGGTTTACATGTGTGACACAATCAAAAAACAACAATAAAGCGCTTTAAAAGAAAGCAGGTTAAAATTCGGCCATTTTGCCTCTAAGAAAATACAGGGCAGGAATAAAATCCGTCAAAATCAGCGGCGCACCCCAGGGTGCCCTCTCTTGCCGCTTCGCGGCAATTCACCTTGTGTACGGTGATTTTGACACCCTACATGCGGCAAGACCGACAGACGATGCAATCGTCCGAGGTCGCAGCTGCATGGAAAACCCACCGCAGTGACCCCATCGACAAAGCCTTGGCTTTGTCTATGGCTCAAGTTATACCGCCCTCGACCGGTAATAGCTAAGGTTCTCCACCGCGATGCGCGCGCCGGTGGCCACGCATTCAAGGGGCCGGGGCGCAATCCGGGCGGGCACGCCGGTTTCTCCGGCGAAAAATCCGGACATGCCGGTCAGCAGCGCGCCGCCGCCTGTGAGCACCATGCCCCGCTCATAAATATCCCCCACCAATTCCGGCGGCGTACACAAAAGCACGTCCCGGACACAACCCATGATGGCATTGAGCTGGGGCGTAATGGCCCGGTGGATTTCCGCCGAACAAACCATCTGCGCCCTGGGAAGCCCGGTGTTCATGTCCCGGCCCCTGATTTCCATGGCACCCGTCGCGCCGGGAAGTGCGCTTGCCAGCTGAACTTTAATGAGCTCCGCCGTAGGCGCGCCGATGTTCATGCTGTGCTCCCTGCGCATATGCTGCAAAATGGCGCCGTCGATATGGGTTCCACCCGCCCGCACGGACCGCTTTTGCACCACCCCGCCCAGGGACAGCACCGCCGCGTCCGTGGTTCCGCCGCCGATGTCCACCACAAGGGAGCCCACCGGCTCCTCCACCGGCAGCCCCGCGCCGATGGCTGCCGCCACCGGTTCGTCCATCAAAAACGCCGTCCGGGCGCCCGCGCCCTTCACCGCTTCCTCCAGCGCCCGCTTTTCCACGTCAGTCACACAGCCGGGCACGCACAGCACCGTCCGAATGCCTGCCCGCCGGGCCGCTTTCCCGAGGGACTTTGTAAGAAAATGCTTGAGCATCGCCTCGCACAACCCCACGTCCGCAATTACACCGTCCTGGAGCGGATGTACCACCCGCACAGTCCCCGGCGCACGGCCCAGCATCGCGATGGCCTCGCTTCCGGCGGCCACAATCTCCTTTTTCCCAGAGATGGCCACGGCGCTGGGTTCCCGGAGGATTACACCGTCCTCCCGTCTAGCCAAAAGGGTATTCACCGTGCCCAGATCGATCCCGACATCCAGTCCAAACAAGCCGGATAATCCTAATGCCATGTTCTTTCTCCCTTCCATCCATACGCCCTCATAATTGAGCGCCTGATTTTTATGGTGATGAATGGAAGTTTTCCCTGTTTATGCGGCTCTTATACGAGGGAGGCGTTCGATAAAAAGTTTACAGTCTCCCGGTGCCGAATTGGATTTTAGTCCCCAGGCTTCTGTGGTATCATAATAAGATAGATTAAAAAAAGCGAGGGTTTGCCCGTGCGCCCAGGAAAAACGCGTCTGGATATCCGTGTCGTCATATGCCTCATCGCCATCCTGCTGGTGATATTAGCGATGGCCCTGTATCTTCTAGCCACCTCCGGCCCGGCAGCGCCAGAGCGCAGCATGACGGAAGCTTTTTCCCTGTACATGGAGCGGCTTTGTCAAGGGGATTACGAGGGCATGTACGCCCTTTTAAGCCTGGAAAGCCAGGAGATTGTTTCCTTAGACGAGTTTGTCGCCCGCAACCGGAATATTTACCAGGGGATTGACGCGTCCAACATCCGCTTTGATGTCAGCCAGTCGGCCGAGCAGGAGCTGGAGGGGGCAGTTTCCTTTTCCATGAAGATGGACACCGCGGCGGGGGAAATCGCGTTTTCCCACCGGGCGGCTTTTGCATTGGACGAGACGGAAAACGAATACCGGCTCAACTGGGATCACGACCTTATATTCCCCGGCCTTACGGCAACCGATAGGGTGCGGGTAGCCAATGAAAAGGCCCGGCGGGGGGAAATATACGACCGCAGCGGCGCGTTGTTGGCGGGGGCGGGCATCGTAAAAGAAGTGGGGTTTGTCCCTGGGAAAATGAACGCTGACCCCACAGAGGACATCGCCCGGGTTGCCGAGCTTTTAGAGACCACCCCTGAGGCCATCGAAAAGAAGCTTTCCGCCTCATACGTCAAGGACAACACATTTGTCCCCTTGAAATCCCTTTCCGAGCAGGATGAGGAAACGAAGCAGGAATTGCTGAACGTGAAGGGGATTTTAATCAACGACGCTACCGAGCGGGTATACCCCCTTGGGGAAAAGGCCGCCCACGTCATCGGCTATGTACAGGCCATCACTGCCGAGGAGCTGGCGGACCGCGCCGGGAAAGGGTATCACGCCAACAGCCGCCTGGGAAAGGCGGGGCTGGAGAGCCTCTATGAGGACAGCCTGCGCGCTATGGACGGCTGCAAAATCACCATACAGGACGCGGATGGGAACGTGAAAGAGGTGCTGGCCGAAAGGCCGGCCCAAGACGGGCAGGATCTCACCGTTACGCTGGACGCTGCGCTGCAGCAGGCGCTGTATGAAGCCCTTTCCCTGGAAAAGGCATGCGGCGTGTTTCTCGATCCAAGCAACGGCGAGGTGCTGGCGCTTGTCAGCACCCCCGCCTACGACCCCAACGATTTCGTGCTGGGCATGTCAGAGGCCAAATGGCAGTCGTTAAGTGAAAACCAAGGCAAGCCCTTTTACAACCGGTTTAAGGCCACCCATTCCCCCGGTTCCTCCTTCAAGCCCATTGTGGCCGCCATCGGGCTTTCCACAGGCAGCATCGGCCACGAGGAAGACTTTGGATTGAGCGGCCGTTCCTGGCAAAAGGACGCCTCCTGGGGCGCGTACACCGTCACCACCCTCAAGGAATACGCCCCAGCCACCATGCGAAACGCCCTCGTCAATTCCGACAACATCTATTTCGCCAAGGCCGCGCTGAAAATTGGTTCAGAGCAATTGGCAGACAGCCTGAAGGCCCTGGGCTTTGAAGCCCCCGCGCCCTTTGAGTTCGGGTTGACCGCCTCTACATTGGCCGCTGACGGCAGGTTTGAAAACGAAATCCAGCTGGCGGACTCAGGCTACGGCCAGGGAAAAATCCTGATCAATCCCCTGCACATGGCAAGCCTGTATTCCGCATTCTACAACAGTGGCAGCATGGTAAGCCCCCATCTCATCAAGGGGAGCGTTTCCGAATACTGGAAAAGCGGCGCATTCCGGAAGGACGTGGCGGACGCCATTTTATCGGATATGATTGAGATCGTAGAAAGCCCAAACGGCACCGCGCATGAGGCGGCCCGTCCGGGAAAAACCCTGGCGGCCAAGACCGGTACTTCGGAAATCAAGCAATCAAAGGACGACGAAACCGGCACGGAGCTGGGGTGGTTTAACGGCATGACCCTAAAGAGGGATCAGGGGGATCTCCTCTTCGTGGTCATGATCGAAGACGTTAAGGGCCGGGGCGGCAGTCATTTCGTGATCCCGAAGGTAATGGCGCTCTTGGACCGGTAATATAAGAATTTTTTCCCGGGGGGCTTTGTTCTTCGCCCGTTGGTCAGCGGTTTTCTCCCGCAAGCCGAAGCGTTTCGTTGGCGATCATCAATTCCTCGTTTGTGGGGATCACCAGCACCTTCACAGGCGAGCCATCAGCGGAGATTTCCGCGCACACGCCGCCCGGACAGGCTCTGTTCTTTTCCTCGTCCATATGAATGCCCAGCCGGTCCATGTCCGAAAGCGCCAGCCGCCGGACGGTATGGCTGTTTTCGCCGATACCCGCGGTAAAGGCGATGGCGTGAGCGCCGTTTAACACCGCGATGTACGCGCCCACAAAGCGCTTGATCTGGTGGGCAAACATCTCGATGGCAAGCGCCGCGTCGGCGTTGCCTTCTCCGGCGGCGGCCTCGATGTCCCGCAAGTCCGCACTGACCCCGCTGATCCCCAGAAGGCCTGATTTTTTATAGAGAATTTCGTTCATTTCCTCGATGGACAGGCCTTCCTTTTCCATGAGGTAGGGTATCACCACGGGATCCACGTCCCCAGACCGGGTACCCATCATCAGCCCCGCAACCCCCTGGAAGCCAGTGGATGCTTCCCGGCTCACGCCGTTTTTCACCGCCGCCACGGACGCGCCGCTTCCCAAGTGGCAAATGATGACATTGCAGTCATCCTCCCTGCGGCCGATGAAGCGGGCCGCCTCTCTCGCCACATACTGGTGGGACATGCCGTGGAAGCCGTAGCGCCGCACCTGATGCTTCAGGCAAAGGGCCCTGGGCAGCCCGAATGTGTACGCCTTTTCAGGGATTGTCCCATGAAACCCGGTGTCGCACACCACGGTTTGCAGGATGTCCGGGCCAAACAGCGTTTCGCAAGCCTCAATACAGCGGTACGCCGGGGGATTGTGCAGGGGCGCCAATACAAAGCACCGGAGAATGTCCGCCTTGACCGTCTCGTCAATCACCCGGGGTTGATCGATATACGGCCCGCCATGCCCCAGCCGGTGGCCCACCGCGTCGATTTCCCGAATGTCCTGTAATACCCCGTATTCCGGGGATGTAAGATATTGCATCACCGCCTGGAGCGCCTCCAAATGGGTGTCCATGGGAAGATCGAGTTTAATCTCTTTGCCCGCTGCCACATGCTTGAGCATACCGCCCGCGCCCGCGCCGATGCGTTCGCATAGGCCCTTTGCGAGAACCTCGGCTGTATCCATATCGAATAATTGGTATTTGAGAGAAGAGCTGCCGCTGTTGATCACCAGTATCTTCATTTGTTTTTCCTTCCTTTGACACGTATATGAGAGAATTCATTCAAGCATAGCATAGGAAGCGCGCCCCATGCAATTTTGTGGGGGAGCAACTCAAAATATATTCTCGTTTTAACGGGGGATGTGCTGAAAACGGACGACAGGCACAAAAAAATACCCCCGTGTTCCATCAAACACAGGGGATTATCCTAGCAGCCTTACAGCTCTACAGCATGATACAGATCAGCCCATTGCATCCATCGTTGGCGATGCGCTGCAGCGTAACCCGCAGCCGCTCCTGTACCTCGTCAGGCATGCGGTTGGCCTTCCCTGCCATGCCATCGCGCACCAGGTCGAAGAGAGGCTTTCCAAATATATTGGTCTGCCAGATGGCCTGGGGGTCGTTGTCGAATGTCTCCATTAGGTACTGAACCAGCGCCTCGGACTGCTCCTCCGTGCCCACGATGGGGTTGACCTCGCTTTCCAAATCCACCCGGAACATCTGTAGCCCCGATGCCCTGGCCTTCAGCTTCACGCCAAAGCGGTTGCCCTGCTGCACGATTTCGGGGGTGGACAATTCCATCTCGTCCATACAGGGGGGCACCATGCCATAGCCCAGGCTGCGGGCGGAACCCAAAGCCCCGCTTATCCTGTCGTAATCCTGTTTCGCCGCCACAAACTCCTGCAGCGCCGCGATCAGATGATAATCATCCTGAATATCGTAGCCGCAGGCGTCGCTGAGCACATTATAAAACACACCCTCCTCCGGAACCAGCCGCATGGCCGCCCGGCCGGTGCTAAGATCCACATGCTCCAGCAGCGGCGTTTCGAAGCTTTCCAGGCCGCTTAGCGCCTCCGCCAGCTTCCCGTGGTCCCGCACCCGGGACAGTCCGGGCAGCACCTCGTGTACCGGGGACAGCACCTGTTGCATGATGGGATGATCCGTGGGCAACGCCATGATGTACCCGGGCAGGCGCACTTCCATCAACGTCAGCGGGAACTCCAGGAGCACCTGCTCCAGCAGCGTGGCCGCAGCCTGTGCGCTCATATGCAGCGCGTCCAGGGGCACGGTGCTGACACCGTATTTTTCCGCCACCTCGTCGCACACAGCCCGTGCCAGCGGGCCGTCGGGTTCGGTGGAGTTTACCGCCACCACGAAGGGCTTTCCTGTGGACTTGAGCTCCTCAATGACCCGGCCCTCCGCTTCCAGATAGCTTTCCCGGGGCAGGTCGGTGATGCTGCCGTCCGTGACCATCACGATGCCGATTGTGGAGTGATCCGTAATCACCTTGCGGGTGCCCAGCTCTGCCGCCTCCTCGAAGGGGATCTCATGATCGAACCAGGGGGTACGCACCATGCGCGGCGCATCCTCCTCCATGTGTCCGATGGCCCCCGGCACCCAATACCCCACGCAGTCCACCATCCGCACATTGCAGTGGGCGTTGTCCGGCAGCTCCAGGCGCACGGCCTCATTTGGCACAAACCGGGGCTGTGTGGTCATGATTGTTTTCCCCGCGCCTGACTGGGGCATTTCATCCACCACCCGGGTGCGAACATGCTCGTTTTCAATATTCGGAAGCACCAATAGGTCTAAAAACCGCTTGATGAAGGTGGACTTCCCCGTGCGTACAGGGCCCACCACGCCAATATAGATATCGCCCTGGGTTCGCCCTGCGATATCCCGATACAGCTCCATTCTGTCCATGCCGGGACCTCCTTCATTGCATTTACATCATTGCATCGTTTAGACTAATGTATATGCTGTTTTTCCCGGTGATATACATCAGAGCCACCCGGGTTTCGCTGTTTTTCCCCATTCTTTTTCCCAGCTAATATAACAAAAATAGGATAAAACATAACAGAAACTTGTTATTTTCGTACAGGTTCAGTATAATAAAAGGAAAGAAGACTGGGAGGGTATTGGCCATGCCAAACGACCGCAGGAAGCGCATCCGCGATTATATCGAGACCCGGGGAGAGGCCACCGTAGCGGAGCTCATGGCCCTTTGCGAGGGTTGCTCCAGCATGACCCTGTGGCGGGACTTAAATAGGCTGGAGCAGGAGGGCGCGATCCGCCGCACCCGGGGCGGGGCGATTTCCATGCGGCTGATACAGCCCGACGTGGAAGGCCTGTACAGCCAGCGCGCCAAGGAAAATACCGCCGCCAAACGGCTGATCGCGAAGGCTGCCGCCGCATTTGTGCGCCCCGGACATGCGGTGTTTCTGGATGCCGGAAGCACGATCATGGAGGTTGCCAGACGGCTTCCCCAGGAGCATTATACCGTCATCACCAGCGGCGCCAACATCGCCATCGAATTGTCGCAGCGCCGGGGAAGCAATGTGCTGCTGGTGGGCGGACAGATCAGCGCAAACACACTGTCCTGCTCAGGCTCCCAGGCGGAAAGCTTTTTAGACGGCCTGAATATCGACGCCGCTCTCATCGCCACATCCGGCTTTTCACTCAAAGGCGGCTTTTCCAGCGGCAATTTTGGGGAATGCCAACTCAAATCCAAGGTGATGAAAAAAGCGGGAAGGAGTATCCTCCTGATGGACAGCACAAAAATAGGGCGGGTATTGCCCTTTACATTCGCAACATTGCAGGAAGTGGATGTTTTGATCGTAGACACGCCCCTTCCGCCGGATATCGCCCTTGCCGCCCGGGAGGCGAACGTGGAAGTCATCATAGCAGAGGAATAGCAAGTCGATGGGTCTAATCAAAACGTAAGTGTTCAAAAAAGCGCAAGCTGCGCAGCAGCGGCGTTTTTTTGACAAACCAAGAACCGCGGGCTTTCGCCCGCGGTCCTGATGCACATATGCTTATTCATTTGCAGTTCTTCGTAGATTAACCGAAGAAGTCCATGAGCTGGGAAACGAGAACCACGACCATGACGATGGGTA
>CAYPKG010000038.1:0-13360 GCA_964411275.1 uncultured Oscillospiraceae bacterium
CTTGCCGCCTTGCGGCAATTCACCTTGTGCGCGGTGATTTTGACACCTTGCATGGGGCAAGACCGACAGACGATGCAATCGTCCGAGGTCGCAGCTGCATGGAAAACCCACCGCAGTGACCCCATCGACAAAGCCAAGGCTTTGTCGATGGCCTTTTTGACTCACAATATTGCCGCCGCCTCCGCCACATTTCTCACGGGGATCAGCTTTGCTCCAGGCACCTTTGGCGGGTTGTCCATCCGGGGCAATATAATGTCGGTAAATCCCAGCCGCACGCATTCCCGAATGCGCTTCTCCATCTGATTGACGGGCCGCACCTCCCCGGTCAGTCCAATTTCGCCTATGGCGGCTGTGGAAGGGGGAAGCGGGGTGTCTCTTATGCAGGAGGCAATGCACAGCGCTACCCCCAAGTCCACCGCCCGCTCGGACAGCTTAAGACCGCCCACCACGTTCACATACACGTCCTTATCGCTTAGTTTGAGCCGCGCCTTTTGCTCCAGCACCGCCAGCAACAAGCTCAGCCGCCCGGCGTCGATGCCCGCGCAGGTGCGCCGGGGCGAGCCAAACGCTGTCAGCGAGAGCAGGGACTGTACCTCCGCCAATATGGGCCGGGTACCTTCCAGCGCGCAGGTCACCGCGCAGCCCGGCAGGTGCGCGCCGCTTAAAAACAGCCTGGAGGGATCCTGCACCTGGCGCATGCCGGTGTCGCACATCTCAAACACGCCGATTTCGTTTGTGGAGCCAAACCGGTTTTTTACCGCCCGAAGCAGCCGCAAATCCGCGTGCCGGTCCCCCTCGAAATACAGCACCGTATCCACCATATGCTCCAACATTCTGGGCCCGGCGATTGCCCCGTCCTTCGTGACATGGCCCACGATCAGTGTTACCGCGCCGGTGCGCTTGGAAAGCCTTGTAAGCGTCCCGGTGGCTTCGCGCACCTGGCTGACGCTGCCCGCAGCACCCGGCAGATCCATACAGCACATGGTCTGGATGCTGTCGATGATGATACATTCGCTTTTCGTGCGCAGGGCCTCCGCCTCAATGGCGGCAAGGTCGGTCTCCGCCATCAGCAGCATGTCCCCGCGGATATTCAAACGGTCAGCCCTTAGCTTAATCTGGCTTGCGCTTTCCTCGCCGGTGACATATAGGGTTTTTAATTTTTTTGAAATGGTATCAGCCGCCTGCATGAGCAGCGTGGATTTGCCGATCCCGGGGTCGCCGCCCAGCAGCACCGCCATGCCGGGGGCCAAGCCGCCGCCCAGCACCCGGTCCAGCTCGCTCATGCCGGTAACCGTGCGCCTCACGCTTTGGGCCGAAACGGCATGCAATGGCTGGGCGTGGGTGGCCGCGGCGCTATGCCGCACCTTGACGGCGGTTGTCTCCACCAGCGTGTTCCAACTGCCGCAGGTGGGGCATTTTCCCATCCATTTGCCGCATTCATAGCCGCATTCTCCGCAGACAAACAGGGTTTTTTCCTTGGACATTTCACTTCCTCCGATGGCTTAGGCTAAACAATCCGCGCGTATTTCATGATGTCTCTTCCGTATGTGGTAACGTCCATCCAGATGATTACGTCCCCGCATACGTCCACCAGCTGCGCCAGCTCCCGGCTGGTGTCCGGCGTGATCTGATGGGTTTTGCCGTTGCCAAAGAAATAGACGTAGATGGCTTCATCTATGGAATAGGCCGCGAACGTGTCGCCGATGCCGAAATCGATTATGTTTTCCGCGATGCGCTTGGCTGCCCCGCCGCTTTCGCTCAGGTACAGCGCGTTTCCCTCGCCATGAAGCCCGTCTCTCCAAATCCACTGCTTGCCGTTTGTGAGGGGATCGTGGACATATGTTCCGGGGGTGTAGACGCTGGATTTCCCCGTAGAGAGGGAGACGTAATAGATGCCGCTGGTTTCCGCACCCTCCGCCGTAATGAAGTTGGGATCGTCGCTGGCGTACAGCAGCTGCCCGTTTTTCATGGAGGGCATGGACATGCCATAGGGCGTGTTGTTAAATGTCTGCACCGCCACGGACTCCAGCGTGTTGAGGTCGCAGACAAACAGCTTGTCCATGCGGCTGCCCGTGCGCTCTGTCCAGGCCAGACGGTCACCGTCCAGCACCAGCCTGGGTTGTCCGGTGTACACGGTTTTAACCTCTTTTATTGTGCCGTCCGCCCGGTGATACGCCCGGATGACGCCGCCGCCGCCCGCGCTTGTTTTTGCGTCCAGATAGACGATCCAGTTTTCATTGATGACAGGATATACATATTGATTGTTGGTCAGCGTCAGGTTCAGGCGCTCCTGCTCCCCGGTTTCCATGTTCAGGAGGAACAGCGCGTCCATCACCACGTTGTTTTCAACGGAATGCCCCCCCGCAAACAGCAGATCGTCGCCATATGCACAGGGCTCAGCAAACCAGGCATATTCCGACGAGCCTGCGGCGCTGTCCAGTACAACCTCGCGCTGCAGCTCCATCGGGTCCAAAACCGTGGCCGGGTGGGGCGTTGGCGTGGGTTTTATGGTGGGGGCTGGGGTGGGCGTCGGCACCCAGGGGAAGTTTACCTCCATGCCGATCAGCGGAAGCAGCTTTGGAACCGCGACAAATATCAACAGCGCAATGACCCCCAGTATGCCAAGAACTGTGGCGGTTAATGCCAGAATAGGGCCTGCGTTCGTTGCTTTAAGCTTGCTGCGCCGCCGCTTGGGCCGGGCGCGCCGGTATCGTTTGTGCATGCGCTTTTATCCTCACATTGCGAAGATGCGGCCCAATCCCAAGGGGATAGGCCTGTTCTTTATCAGTATATCATAAGCCCAAAGCTCTGGCAAAGTAAATGCGCGTGTTCAAGGCGGGAATGCGGTTTGTGTCGAACCGGAAAGAATATCCGGTATAATTTTATTGTTTATATTGCATTTGATCGAATTATATTGTACAATCCTCTTATAAATTGCTTTGAATGTTCGGATTATTACGACAAAACATGGGAGGGCTTCATGAAAAAGGTCGGAATTGTGATGGGGAGCGACAGCGATCTAGCGGTGCTGGAGCCGGGGATTACATTGCTGCGGGAGTTGAACATTCCGTTTGTCGTGCGGGTGTTGTCTGCGCACCGCACACCGGAGGCGGCGGCAGAATTCGCCAACAGCGCCCGGGAGGAGGGCTTTGGCGTGATCATCGCGGCGGCGGGCAAGGCGGCGCACCTGGCTGGGGCCATGGCTGCGGGAACCACCCTGCCGGTGATCGGCATCCCGGTGAAATCCTCAACGCTGGACGGGCTTGACGCGCTGCTGTCCACGGTGCAGATGCCCTCGGGCATGCCTGTGGCCACGGTCGCCATCGACGGCGCGTATAACGCCGCGCTGCTTGCCGCGGAGATACTGGCAGTTTCCGACCAGGGCTTACAGGATAAAATCTCCGCCCTGCGGGACGCCCAGGCAAAAAAAGTCTTGGGAAAAGATCAGGAATTGCAAAAGCAATTCAGCAATATTTAAAATTTCAGGAGGACGGTATCATGGAAAAGGCAGCGCTCCTCTACGAGGGCAAAGCGAAAAAGGTATACGCCACCGGCGATCCGGATTATTGCATCGTGGATTACAAGGACGACGCCACCGCCTTTAACGGCCTCAAAAAAGGCATTATTCCGGGCAAAGGCGAAATCAACAACCGGGTGACGAACCATCTCATGAAAATGCTGATGGATAAGGGCATCCCCACCCATTTTGTGCAAGAGCTGTCTCCTACACAAACGTTGGTCAAAAAAGTGAATATCGTGCCTTTAGAGGTGATCGTGCGAAACATCGCCGCAGGTTCCCTCGCAAAGCGGCTTGGCCTTGCGGAGGGTACGAAGCTCAACTCCACGGTGCTGGAGTTTTCCTATAAGGACGACGCGCTGGGCGACCCCATGGTCAACGACTATCACATCGCGGCCATGGGCCTTGCCACAAAGGAAGAGGTGGCTTCCATCACCAGCTATGCCCTGAATATCAACGCCATCTTAGGCGAGTATTTGAAGGATCTCAACATTCAGCTCATCGATTTCAAGCTGGAGTTTGGCAAGACGGCGGATGGCGAACTGGTGCTTGCTGACGAAATCTCCCCGGACACCTGCCGGTTCTGGGATAGCGTGACAAACGAAAAGCTGGACAAGGACCGGTTCCGCAGGGACCTTGGAAACGTAGAAGGCGGGTATCAAGAGATTATGAACAGGCTCAGTGAGGGAGTGTATGGACAAAATCCATGAGGAATGCGGCGTGTTCGGTGTATACGCGGATCAAACCCGCAACGCCGTCGCCGCATGCTATTACGGCCTGTTCGCGCTGCAGCACAGGGGACAGGAAAGCTGCGGCATCGTGGCCAACGATGACGGGGTGTTTTCCGCCTATAAGGACAAGGGGATTGTCAACGATGTATTCACCCCAGAGCGGCTTGCGGCCCTGGGCCCATGCACAACCGCCATGGGGCATGTGCGCTATTCCACCGCTGACGGCCAGTCCCGGGAAAACGCCCAGCCCCTAGTAATCAATCACGTGAAAGGCTCTATGGCGCTGGCCCACAACGGGAGCTTGACAAACGCGTTTCTGCTTCGCCAGGAACTGGAGCTTCGCGGCTCCATATTCCATACCACCAGCGACACGGAGGTCATCGCCTATTGCATCACCCAGGAGCGGCTCACATCCCCCTCCATCGAAATGGCGGTGCAGCGGGCCATGGCGAGGCTGCAAGGCGCATATTCTCTCATCATCATGTCCCCCAGCAAGCTGATTGCCGCCCGGGATCCCCGGGGCTTTCGGCCCTTGTGCATCGGCACCCGGGACGGCGCGTATGTGTTCGCCTCAGAAAGCTGCGCGCTGGACAGCGTGGGCGCTGTATTCTTGCGGGATGTGCGGCCAGGCGAGGTGGTGGTGGCGGACAAAAATGGCCTCCGCTCCCTTTACAACCATTGCCAGGAATGCGGCCGCAGCCTTTGCGTATTTGAATTTATCTATTTCGCCCGGCCGGACAGCGTCATCGACGGGGCCAGCGTCCACATTGCCCGGCAGCGGGCGGGGGCGTTTCTGGCGAAAACATATCCCGTTGAGGCGGACGTGGTAATCGGCGTGCCGGACAGCGGCCTGGACGCAGCCATCGGCTACGCGAAGGAAGCGAACATCCCCTACGACATCGGCTTCATCAAAAACAAATACATCGGCCGGACGTTTATCCAGCCCGATGAGGCACAGCGCAGCGACAGCGTGCGCATCAAGCTCAACGCCGTGGCTTCCGCCGTCAAGGGCAAGCGGGTGGTGATGGTGGACGACAGCATCATTCGGGGCACCACCTGCGCCCGGATCGTGAGGCTGTTGCGGGAGTCTGGCGCGAAAGAGGTGCATATGCGGGTGTCCTCGCCGCCGTTTTTGTTTCCCTGCTATTTCGGCACGGACATCGACTCTCGGGAAAAGCTCATCGCCAACAACCATTCTGTGGAGGAGATCGCGGATATGATCGGCGTGGACAGCCTGGGATACCTTAGGGTGGAGCACCTGCCGCATCTTGCCGACAACAGCCAGACGGGCTTTTGCGACGCCTGTTTTACGGGGAATTACCCCGTCACGCCGCCGATGGAAATCCGCAAGCGGCGCTTTGAAATGAAAATTCACCAGCAGTCCGAGGAGGTAGAGGAGGCATGAAAAGCTTTGGCGACAGCTACCGGGAGGCCGGGGTGGACATCACCGCCGGATACCGGGCGGTTGAACTGATGAAAGGGCATGTGGCCCGCACGGCCACCGGCGGCGTATTGAGCGGCGTGGGCGGGTTTGGCGGGCTGTTTTTGCCGGATTTTTCCGGCATGAAGGAGCCGGTGCTGGTTTCCGGCACCGACGGCGTTGGCACGAAGCTGAAGCTGGCGTTTTTGCTGGACAGGCATGACACCGTGGGGGTGGATTGCGTGGCCATGTGCGTCAACGACATCGTCTGCTGCGGCGCGAAACCGCTGTTTTTCCTGGACTATGTGGCGGTGGGCAAAAACGTGCCGGAGCGGGTGGCGGACATCGTCAAGGGCGTGGCGGACGGCTGCGTAATGGCCGGAACCGCCCTCATCGGCGGGGAAACCGCCGAAATGCCCGGGTTTTATCCCCCGGACGAGTACGACCTGGCGGGGTTTGCCGTGGGCATTGTGGACCGGGAGAATATCATAGACGGCAGCCGGGTACGCCCTGGGGACGCCATCATCGCGCTGCCCTCGTCCGGGTTTCATTCCAATGGTTATTCCCTGGTGCGCCGGGTGTTCGACGTGGAAAACGCGGACCTTTCTGTATATGAAGAAACCCTCGGCATGACGCTGGGGGAGGCGCTTATTAAGCCCACGAAAATCTACGTAAAATCTGTGCTAACGCTCACCGAGGCAGTGGATGTCAACGGCATCGCCCACATCACCGGCGGCGGGTTTTATGAAAACATCCCGAGAGCGCTGCCAAAGGGCATGACCGCCTGTATCGACAGGGCTGCGCTCAAAATACCGCCCGTTTTTACGCTACTTGAGGAGCGGGGTGGGATCGCTGAGGGGGATATGTTCAACACGTTTAACATGGGCGTGGGCATGGCCGTTATCGTTTCCGGCCAACAGGCGGACAGGGCCATCGCGGCGCTTCAGCAGGCGGGGGAAGCCGCCTACATCATGGGCCATGTGGAAGCCGGCGGGGACTTGCACATATGCTAAGTGAAAATAAAACCCGCATCGCGGTGCTGGTCAGCGGCGGCGGCACGAATTTGCAGGCGCTGATTGACGCAGAGAAGGCAGGAAGGCTGCAAAGCGGCGAAATCGCACTCGTGGCCTCGGACAAAGCGGACGCGTATGCCCTTGTCCGGGCGCAAAGCGCGGGGATCCCGGCCCAATATGTCAGCGCGAAAGAGGCTCCGTTTGAGGAGGCGCTTTCCGCTCTTCTGTGCCATTATGGGATCAAGCTTGTTGTGCTGGCCGGGTTCATGCGGATTTTAAGCGCGGATTTTGTCGGCCGATACCCAAACCGAATGATCAACATTCATCCTTCCCTTATTCCATCCTTTTGCGGAAAAGGGTATTATGGAACAAAGGTACATGAGGCGGCCCTTGCCTGCGGCGTAAAGGTCACGGGCGCTACGGTGCACCTGGTGAACGAGGTGCCGGACGCGGGGGAAATCCTCCTGCAAAAGGCGGTGGACGTGTTGCCGGGGGACACCCCCGAAACCCTCCAGCGCCGGGTGATGGAGGAGGCGGAGTGGATTTTGCTGCCTGAGGCCACAGAGTACATGGCCAGGCGCATCCAGGAAGAACGATAAAGGAGATAGGCGATGGTGAGCATTGGACAGGCGGTAGCCGACCGGCGGTATCCCGGACGGGGGATCGTGATGGGGCTTTCTCGGGACGGGACAAAAGCCCTCTTTGGATATTTTATCATGGGCAGAAGCCAAAACAGCCGGAACCGGGTGTTCGTGCCCCATGGTACAGGTATCCGTACCGAGGCGTTCGACCCGGCAAAACTGGTGGATTCGTCGCTGATTATTTATGCGCCGGTGCGGGTATGGGAAAACAGCACCATCGTCACCAATGGCGACCAGACGGATACCATATACGACTTCGTGTCCCGGGGGGGCAGTTTTATAAACGCCCTTTTAACCCGGGAGTTTGAGCCGGACGCACCCAACTATACCCCCCGCATCAGCGGCATGGCCACCATCGAGGCGGGGAAGCTAAAATACGTGATGTCCATCCTGCGCCGGGGCGCGAATGGCGATTGCCAGCGGCCCGTATTTTCCTATGACGCGCCAATCCCAGGCGAGGGCCGGTTTCTTCATACCTATCATGGGGATGGCGACCCGCTGCCAAGCTTTCAGGGGGAACCCAGACAGGTGGCGCTGCCCAACGACGCCAAGGCTATGCAGAGAGAAATCTGGGAGGGGCTTGACCCGGACAACCGGGTGTCTTTGTTCGTCAGGAGCGTGGAGCTTTCCACGGGGGAGATTGTTTCTTATATCATCAACAAGCATGAGAAAGGAATGAAAGCATGAATACGCTGCCCTTAAAATACGGCTGCAACCCCAATCAAAAGCCTGCGATGGTATATATGCAGGGGGGGAAGGACTTGCCGGTTGCGGTATTAAACGGCAATCCCGGCTACATCAATTTGCTGGACGCGCTCAACGGCTATCAGCTGGCGCGGGAACTGCAGCAGGCCACGGGGCTTCCGGCCGCCACATCCTTCAAGCACGTGAGCCCTGCGGGGGCTGCGGTGGGTCTGCCTCTAAACGACGTGGAGGCGCGGATGTATTTTGTGGACGATCTGGGGGAGCTTTCCCCCATGGCTTCTGCATACGCCCGGGCAAGGGGTGCGGACCGGATGTCGTCGTTTGGGGATTTCGTGGTGCTCAGCGGCGTTTGTGACGGGCCCACCGCGCGGATTATCGCCCGGGAAGTGTCCGACGGGATCATGGCCCCGGGGTATACCGACGAGGCGCTTGCAATACTCAAGAAAAAGCGCAAGGGCGGCTATACCATATTGCAAATGGACGCGGCGTACGTCCCCAGTCCCATCGAGGAAAAGCAGGTGTACGGAATAACGTTCCAGCAGGGGCGAAACGCGCTGGAAATCAGGCCGGACATGCTGGCGAATATCGTGACAAGCAACAAGACCCTCACAGAGGACGCGAAGCGGGACCTCGTGATCGCGCTGATCACCCTAAAATATACCCAGTCCAACTCCGTCTGCTACGCCATGGGCGGGCAGGCCATCGGCGTGGGCGCGGGCCAGCAAAGCCGTATCCACTGCACGCGGCTTGCGGGGAACAAGGCAGATTTGTGGCAGCTAAGGCACCATGAAAAGGTATTGAACCTTCCATTCCTGCCCTCATTAAGCCGTCCGGAGCGGGACAACGCCATCGACAGCTATCTGGGCGGCGAGGCGGAGGACGTGCTGGGTACGGGGGTTTGGCAGAACTTCTTTGCAGTCCGGCCGGAACCGCTGACCAAAGAGGAGAAGGCCGCGTATCTTGCTGACATATCCGGCGTGTCTCTTGGCAGCGACGCGTTTTTCCCCTTTGGCGACAACATCCACCGGGCGCATAAAAGCGGCGTGCAGTATGTGGCACAGCCCGGCGGCTCCATTCGCGACGACAACGTCATCGCCGCCTGCGACAAATATAACATGGTGATGGCGTTTACGGGCATTCGCCTGTTTCACCACTAATCGGAGGACAGCATGAACATACTGGTAGTCGGCGGCGGCGGGCGGGAGCACGCCATCATCAAAAAGCTAAGGGATAACCCGGCGGTTCAAACCATCTGGGCGCTGCCCGGCAACGGCGGCATCGCCATGGACGCGACCTGCGTGCCCATCTCGGCCACGGACATCGAGGGGATTGTGGCGTTCGCCAAGGAAAACCCCGTGGACTTCGCGGTGGTGGCCCCGGACGATCCCCTTGTGATGGGGGTGGTGGACAGGCTAAACGAAATTTCCATCCCCGCTTTCGGCCCCACGGCCAAGGCAGCCATACTTGAGGGAAGCAAGGCGTTTGCCAAGGATTTTATGCATAGGCATAATATCCCCACCGCGCAATATGTGGTGTGCGACACGGTAGAGGAGGCGGAGGCCGCGCTTTTAGACGCGGAGTTCCCGCTGGTGGTGAAGGCGGACGGGCTGGCGCTTGGTAAAGGCGTCCTCATCTGCGAAACATTCGACGCGGCCCAGGACGCCATCCGGGAGATGATGGTGAAGGGGCGGTTTGGCAAAAGCGGCCGCCGGGTTGTGCTGGAGGAGTTTTTGACGGGGCCTGAGGTATCGGTGCTGGCGTTTACCGACGGCACGGCCATGGTTCCCATGGCGTCCTCAATGGATCATAAGAGGGCCTATGACGGGGACGAGGGGCCGAACACCGGGGGCATGGGCGCCATCGCGCCCAACCCGTATTATACAAAGGAGATTGCCCGCCGGTGTATGGAAGAGATATTCTTGCCCACAATGCGGGGCATGAACGAGGAAGGCCGGGTTTTTAAGGGCTGCCTGTATTTTGGGCTGATGCTGACTGGTGACGGCCCCAAGGTAATCGAATACAACTGCCGCTTTGGCGATCCGGAAACCCAGGTGGTGCTGCCGCTGTTAAAGACCGATCTCTTGACTGTGATGCAGGCGGTGGCGGACGGGGAGCTATCGAAAACCCCTGTGGAGTTTTCCTCCGGCGCGGCCTGCTGTGTGGTGATAGCCTCCGGGGGCTATCCCGGAGCGTATGAAAAGGGACTGCCTGTAGAGATTGACGTGAAGGACGCGCTTGTGTATCACGCAGGCACTGCCATAAAGGACGGCAGGCTTGTGTCGGCGGGCGGGCGGCTGCTTGGGATTACCGCCGTGGCGCAAGACCTCCCTGAAGCCATGGAAAAAGCCTATATGGCGGTGGCGGCAATACGGGTATCCGGAGGATTTTACAGGCGGGATATCGGTCGACGGGCGCTGGCGGCTTGCGAGAAAAAGGGGGTAGAGTGACATGGTTTTCCGGGTTTTTGTGGAGAAACGCGCGGGATATATGCAGGAGGCGAATGCCCTTTATGAGGACATCCGCTCTTTTTTGGGGATTACCGCCCTGGCGGGGCTTCGGGTGCTAAACCGCTATGACGTGGAGGGAGTGGACGAGGCGCTGATGGATACAACCATCGCAAATGTATTTTCGGAGCCCATGGTGGATCAGGTGTTTTCCGATATGCCGGGGGGCGCCGACCGGACGCTGATCATGGAATACCTGCCCGGCCAGTTCGACCAGCGGGCGGCCTCCGCTGAGGAATGCGTGCAGCTTTTGACCGGCGGGCTTAAGCCTACCGTGCGCACGGCCAAGGTGTATCTCATGTATGGCGATCTGGACGAGAATGCGTTTTCCGCCATCCGCGGGCATCTCATCAACCCCGTGGAAAGCCGGGAGGCGTCTCACGAACTGCCGGAAACCCTGCAACAGCCCCTAAGCGAGCCCGAGCCGGTGCCGGTATTAACGGGGTTTACCAGCTGGACCCAGGAACAGCTAAAGCAGGCGGTGTCCGAGTACGGCCTTGCCATGGATGCGGCGGACGTGGCCTGTTGCCAGCGGTATTTTAAGGAGGAGGAGCGCCGGGATCCTACTCTCACCGAGCTTCGGATACTGGACACATACTGGTCGGATCATTGCAGGCACACAACGTTTTTGACACAGCTCAAGGATTTTACCGCGGAGGATCCCGACGTGGCCGCGGCGTATGATGAATATCTAAAACTGCGCCGGGCGCTGAACCGGGAGGACAAGCCGGTGACGCTGATGGACATGGCGACAATTGGCGCGCGGTATCTAGAGGAAACGGGCGTGCTGACGGACCTGGACGTATCCCCGGAGATCAACGCCTGTACCATCAAGGTAAATATCCCCGTGGACGGGAAGGACGAGGAATGGCTGCTGTTGTTTAAGAACGAGACACACAACCATCCCACCGAGATCGAGCCTTTCGGCGGCGCTGCTACCTGTATCGGCGGCGCGATCCGCGATCCCCTGTCCGGCCGGGCGTATGTGTATCAGGCCATGCGGGTGACGGGCGCCGGAAATCCCCTGACTTCCCTGAACGAAACAATCCCCGGCAAGCTGCCCCAGCGGAAGCTGACCACAACGGCGGCGGCGGGGTACAGCGCCTATGGCAACCAAATCGGCCTTGCCACGGGGCTGGTGGAGGAATTGTATCATCCCGGGTACGTGGCAAAGCGCATGGAGATTGGCGCGGTGATCGGCGCTGCCCCGGCGAAGAACGTGGTGCGGCAAGAGCCCACGCCTGGCGACGTTGTGATATTGCTGGGCGGGCGCACAGGCCGGGACGGCTGCGGCGGGGCTACCGGCTCCTCTAAGGCGCATAAGCGCAGTTCTCTTTTCGAATGCGGGGCTGAGGTGCAAAAGGGCAACGCGCCGGAGGAGCGCAAGCTCCAGCGGCTGATGCGTAACCCTGAGGCCACGCGGCTCATCAAGCGCTGCAACGACTTTGGCGCGGGCGGTGTCAGCGTCGCCATCGGCGAATTGGCAGACGGGTTATGGATCGATTTGAACGCGGTGCCCAAGAAATACGAGGGCTTAACGGGCACAGAGCTTGCCATCAGCGAAAGCCAGGAGCGGATGGCCGTGGTAATAGCAAAAGACGACGCGAAGAAGTTTTTGCGGCTGGCGGACGGGGAAAACCTCAGTGCGACGGTGGTGGCCACCGTGACGGAAGAACCCCGGCTGACAATGACATGGAACGGGCAGACTGTGGCGGACGTGTCCCGGGCATTCTTGGACACCAACGGCGCCAAGCGCAGCGCGGCTGTCCGGGTGGGCGCACCCAAGCCCCTTCCCTGCGGCGTTATGTATCAATCCCTTCAGGATGCGCTTAAAAATATGGCGGGAGACCTCAACAGCAATCCCAAGCGGGGCCTTGTGGAGCGCTTTGACAGCACCGTCGGCGCGGGAACGGTGCTGATGCCCTTTGGCGGGAAGTATCAGCGCACGCCAATCCAGACCATGGTGGCAAAGCTGCCGGTGCTAGACGGCGAGACCGACACCTGCTCGTTTATGAGCTGGGGCGGTGACCCGTATGCACTTCTAAACGATCCCTTCCGCGGGGCGTATCTTGCGGTGGTGGAAAGCGTCGGCAAGCTGGCGGCGGCTGGGGCGGATGTGTCAAAATGCCATTTGACGTTCCAGGAGTATTTTCCGAAGCTATCAGACAGTCCGGAGCGCTGGGGCCTGCCCGCGTCCGCGCTGCTGGGCGCGCTGAAAGCCCAGATGGCGCTCCAGGTTGGCGCAATCGGCGGCAAGGACTCCATGAGCGGTTCCTTTGAGGACATGAATGTGCCGCCCACCCTCATCAGCTTTGCGGTGGGCGTGGGGCGCGTGGGGGATGTGCTAAGTCCGGAATTCAAGTCCGCGGGAAACCATTTGGTGTACCTGCAGCCGGAATTGGGCGCGGACAAATTGCCCACTGGGGAAAGCTTACTGTCCATGTACGATACGGTGCGTGCGCTGCGGGAGCGGGGCGCGCTGTATGCCGCGTATGTTCCCGGCAGGCACGGGGTGTTGGAGGCGGTGGTGCGCATGGGCCTTGGCAACCGGCTGGGCGTTGCATTCTGTGAGGATGTGACCATAGAAGAATTGATCGCTCCCGGCATGGGCGGACTGCTGCTGGAGCTTGACGAAGAGCTGACCGGGGGCCGGAACTTAGGCGTGGTGCAGGGGGGATACGCGGTTACGCTGGGCGGCGAGGGCGTGGCGCTTTGTGAAGTAGAGGCGGCCATGGACGCGCTGCTCGAGCCGGTGTTCCCCACGAGAACGAAAGACGCAGGGACGATAATCCCTTGCGATTACCGGGCGGAAGTCCGGCCAAAGCCCCG
>CAYPKG010000038.1:13370-18517 GCA_964411275.1 uncultured Oscillospiraceae bacterium
GCCAGCCCCCGGGTGCTGATCCCGGTGTTTCCAGGCACCAACTGCGAGTATGACACCGCCCGGGCCTTCCGTCTGGCGGGGGCGAGGCCGGAAATACTGGTGGTCAACAACCAGTCGCCTACGGGTATCGCGCAAAGCGTGGCGAGGTTTGCGTCCTTGCTGGGAGAAAGCCAGATACTATGCCTGCCCGGCGGTTTTTCCGCAGGGGATGAGCCGGACGGCTCCGGCAAGTTCATCACGGCGTTTTTGAGAAATCCGGCGGCGGCGGACGCGGTGCGGGGGCTGTTGGAAAAGGGGGACGGGCTGGCTCTGGGCATCTGCAATGGTTTTCAGGCGCTGATCAAGCTGGGGCTTGTGCCCTATGGCGATATCCGTCAGGCGCAGGAGGACGCGCCGACTTTGACGTACAACACCATCGGCCGCCACCAATCCCGGCTGGTGTATACAAGGGTGGCGTCCAACAAATCGCCCTGGCTCATGTACGCTCACGTGGGGGACGTAAAGCGCATGCCCATTTCCCACGGCGAGGGCCGGTTTGTCTGCGCGAAGGAGGAGCTGAAAAAGCTTTTCGAAAACGGCCAGGTGGCCACCCAGTACTGCGATCCAAATGGCGTTGTGTCCATGGATATCGATGTGAACCCCAACGGCTCTTTTCATGCGGTGGAGGGGATTACCTCCCCGGATGGAAGGGTGTTTGGCAAGATGGGCCATAGCGAGCGCTACGCAGAGGGGTTGTATAAAAATGTCCCCGGCGAGGATGATATGCTGATATTCAAGGCCGCGGTGGATTATTTCATGTAAATTGGATGCGGGCGTCCATGAACTTTTGACCGGGCAACGCCCAGCATGAAGGGCTGGCGGGGGCATGCTGTTTCTGCGTGCTCTCGCCGCCTTCGGTATAGAACCAATATACGGTCATACATACTTCTGCATATGCTTCAATGCATTCTTTTCCAGCCTCGACACCTGTGCCTGGCTAATGCCAATTTCCTTGGACACTTCCATCTGGGTTTTTCCCTCAAAAAACCGCAGCTGCAAAATACGCTTTTCCCGGTCCGCAAGGCGTCCCATCCCTTGACTAAGTGCGATGCTGTCCAGCCACATCACGTCCGACACTTTATTGTCCCTGATCTGATCCATAACGAATATGGCGTCTCCATCGTCATGATAGATGGGCTCATACAGGGAAATCGGGTCCTGAATGGCGTCCAGCGCGAACACCACCTCTTCCTCGGGCATCTCCAGCTCCTTGGCGATTTCGGCGATGGTAGGCTCCCGCGAGAACCGTTCCTGCAACCTGGATCGGGCCTGGAGCGCCTTGTATGCCGCATCCCGAAGGGACCGGCTGACGCGGATGGCGTTGTTGTCCCGCAAATGCCGCCGAACCTCGCCGATGATCATGGGGACGGCGTACGTGGAAAACTTTACGTCATGGCTCAAATCAAAATTATCGATTGCCTTAATCAAACCCACACAGCCCACCTGAAACAGATCGTCCATCTGTTCGCCACGGTTGGAAAAACGCTGAATAACGCTCAAAACCAGCCTGAGATTGCCGTGAATAAACTTCTCACGTACCATGTGGTCTCCGGCCTTAATGTCGATGAGCATCGCGCGCATTTGCTTGTGGGTCAACGTAGGCAGCTTTGAAGTGTCCACTCCGCATATCTCGACCTTGTTCATCGCCATAGTACGTTTCCCCCCGTCATGAAGTTTTTTTCTGTATGGCATAGGATTGCCCTACGGATTTTTTTTATCCCGGCGGGGAGGCGGATTTTGACAAGAAAAAAATCTGTATTTTGACAATAACCCCCGTACCTCCGGTGGTTTTCAGGCGGAACCGGGGGAATAAAAAAATGCAAAAATTTTTCTTGGATCAAGCGCATAGCCTGTAAGGAGAGGAGGTGGCCGCCATGGCAAAAACGCGGCGAAGGAAGCCGGGGAAAAAGGCGCACCGTTTGCGCAGAAGTTTGCTTAAATCGCTGGATTTGCCGGAGGAAACCTCGGGCGCGGCGCCCAAATGCACATTGCTGGGCCGGAGTGACCTGTTGGTGGAAAACCACGGCGGCGTGCTTCAATACGGGCCGGATTGTATTCGGCTGTATACTTCGGAGGGCGTCCTCGCCATTTCCGGCGAAGAGCTGTTGCTGTCGGAGCTTGGAAAAGAGCGGGCGTATGTGGAAGGCCGGGTACAGGGCATCACCTACGAGAAATGAGCGGGTTGTTAGATGTGGAATTCTCTCTTGGGATATGTTATAGTACAAGCTGAGGGTCTGGGCCTTGAACGGTTTTTGAACCGCGCAATGGGTGACGGCGTGCGCCTTTCAAACGTAAGGAGGATAAGCCGTACCCAGATGACCATGGAAATGAGCGCCCGGGATTTTATCGAAAAGATCCCGCCTGTGCGCCGGAAATACCGGTGCAGGGTGCGCATTTTAAAGCGCAAGGGCATTCCCTTTGTCCTGGCCCGGTTTCGCTGGAGAAAGCTTTTGGTCGTTGGCTGCGGCCTGATGTCTGCGCTTTTGCTGTTCGCCTCTACCAGGTTGTTTTTCATTTCGGTGGAGGGCTGTTACCAAGTGCCGGAGGCTGTGGTGCGCCGGGCGCTGGAAGAAGCGGGGGTCGCAATCGGAAACCCCATCGCCGATGTGGAAAACGCCTCCCTTGGCCGGTTTGTGCGTTCTTACGATCAACGCATCGCGTGGGCGGGGGTGGAAAAGCGTGGCGTCACCCTGACGGTGGAGATCGTGGAGGCGGAGCCGCTGCCGAAGTTTGTTGCGGAGGACGCCCCGGCGGACGTGGTGGCGACAAAGGACGGACTTGTTGAAAAGGTGACGGCCCTTTATGGCAAGCCCAGCGTGGCGCCTGGGGAAGCGGTGCGCGAGGGAGAGGTGCTAATCCGGGGGGATATCACCAGGGAAGGCGGAGCGCAAATGCTGGTGCACGCCAAGGGCTCTGTAATGGCAAGGGTGTGGTATATGGGGAAAACCACCTGCCCTGCCACACAAACGAAGCTTCTCGATACGGGGAACAGCGCGGAGTACATGTCCCTTACCGTGGCGGGTTTTTCCGTCCGGCAGACGCCCTGCCCTTATGCCTATGGGCGGCTGGAGCTGGATACCGCGTCCGCGCTCAATGGGCTGATCCTGCCGGTAAAAATCGCCCGGGGGCGCTGGATCGAGCAGGCCATGGGCGAGGTGCCGGCGGTGCTTGAGGAGCAGTTGGCTTTCGCGGCCTTCGAGGCGGAGCTTTCGGCGTTTGAGCAATTGCCCCAGGACGCTCTGATTTTAGAGAAGCGGGCCAGCACCGAAATTCACCCGGACGGAAGGGTGACGGGAATTGTGGAAATTTGCGCCCTGGAGGAAATCGGGGCGACAAAGGCGCTATACTTTGCGCCGGAAGGATAAGAAAGGACGAATATAGAACTTGGAGGAGCGAACAGAAACACTGCCGGCGGAAACCGCCGTGGAACCAGGGCGTGCCCAGGCGCTGCTGCCGGTGGACAGCATGGACGAAATGATCCGCCTTTTTGGCGTTCTGGATGAAAATCTTGAGATACTCGCGGCGGAAACGGGGGCAACCATCCGCACCGCCGCCGACTGCATCCGCGTAGAAGGCACAGAGGAGCAGGTGGACCTTTGCGCCACGGTACTGGACAAACTCTTGACAATGCTTCGAAAGGGCGAGGCCATCAACAGAAGCCGCATCCGATACGCGGTAGACCTGGCCAAAGAAGGCAACGCCGATCTCATCGAGCATATCATGGGCGATGTGGTGGCGATTACCAACAAGGGCCGCCAGATCAAATGCAAAACCCTGGGCCAAAAGCGGTATGTCCAGGCGCTTAAGGAGTACGAGCTGGTGTTCGGCGTGGGCCCCGCGGGCACAGGCAAGACGTATCTTGCGGTGGCCATGGCGGTGCTGGCGTTTAAAAACAAAGAGGTCGACCGGATTATACTGACCCGCCCTGCGGTGGAGGCTGGGGAAAAATTGGGCTTTCTGCCCGGGGATCTCCAAAACAAGGTCGATCCGTACCTAAGGCCTTTGTATGACGCTTTGCAGGATTTTTTAGGCGGCGAAACCTACAAAAGCCTGACGGAGCGCGGGGCGATCGAGGTGGCGCCCCTGGCGTACATGCGCGGGCGCACCCTGAACGACGCGTATATCATACTGGATGAGGCGCAAAACTGCACCATCGAGCAAATGAAGATGTTTCTCACCCGGTTCGGGGAAGGTTCTCGGGTGGTTGTCACAGGCGATATTACCCAGATCGACCTGCCAACCGAGCGCAAAAGCGGTCTCGTGCATGCGCTGGCGGTGCTGGAGGGGGTAGAGGGCATCAAAGAGATATTTCTCACCCACAAGGATGTCGTGCGCCATGACCTGGTGCAGCGGATCATCCGCGCCTATGATAAATCATATGAGAAACGGAACAGGGGCTAATTGAGGCTTCCTGTCCGGAGAGGAGATGCCATGGCCAAACAAAGGGAGGCCGCTTCCCGCCGGCCCACGCTGGTGTCGGTGCTCATGCTCGTTATCATGCTTGCGGTGACGTATGTGTCCGTCGTCGCCGCGCTGACGCCAAAACGCTATGACGTTGGGGTCGGAACGGTGGTCAATGAGACGATTACTGCGACGCGTACGATTGAGCACAGCGCCGCGACAGAAGCGCTCAAAAACGCTGCGCGCAGCGAAACGGCCATTGTGTACAAGCTGGACGAAACCCTGGCGGAGGAAAAAATCGAACAGGCGACAACGTTTTTCTCGGACATCGCCGCCTTTCGGCAGGACGCCAACGCATTGCGCCTTTTACACATTGAGGGGACGGGGCTGCGTGCGGATGGGTCCCTTTCCATTTCCGATTGGCAAAGCCTGATCAGCGCCGAGGAGATGAACACGCTGACGTCGGATTTTACAGTGCCGCTGTCTGAGGAACAGACCTGGTGGTTGCTGCATGTGGAGGATTCGGAGCTGTTAAGGCTGCAGGACGCGGTGCTGCCCAAGCTGACCACATCCCTTCGAAGCGGGCTGGAGAAAAAAGCGCTGCCCGCGAGAAAAAGCGCCTGCCTGCAGGAGCTCAATGCCACAAGCATCAGCGACGCGCTCAAAGGCGTAGGCGAACGGGTGTATCAAGAATACCTGGTGCCCAC
>CAYPKG010000039.1:0-8083 GCA_964411275.1 uncultured Oscillospiraceae bacterium
GATGTAAGCGTACAGCCGCACGACTTTTATCTCTTCCGGTCTCTGGCGAAAAAACTGCATGATGCTGGTGTCGCTGCTTATGTACACGATCGTGGGGGCGGTAATTAGCAGTCAGGTAATTTACCTTGCGGCTCTAGTGCCGATGTCTTCTATAATTATGGGCGGACTTATGTTATGCTTAGCGGGAATTTTTGAATACGGCTGCCTGTTGCAGGTGGAATACGATGATACGGTGTAATTGAGATTAACATTAAAGTGCCACGAGAGGAGCGGTGGAGTATGTTGTTTCGGCGGGAACACAAGGTAGAGGGGCCTCTCCGGTTGCCACAGGAGATGATCGAGGCAAGGCTTGAGAAAATCCGAAAATATTGTAGGATGGCGCGCCGGGTGGTGCTGGTGATGATATGGTATTGTGTGCTAGTGTGCATACTTACGTTTTTGATAACGGTTTCGTTATCAGATTACTTAGTTGGATCCATCGCGGAAAAAGGGTTTCCGTCGAACATGCTGTTTGGTCTTGATGTTACGGCAACGGCGGCTATTTCCATGGTTACGGCAAAAAGGGCCATGTTTGGGTATTTTTTGATTGGGACTGTAGGCATGATATTTGGAATATGGGCCTACAATCTATTGCAGGAAACATTAAAGGATATCGCGAATGGGGCTACGCCATTTTCCATTACGTATGTCAAACGGGTTAGGAAAATCGGCCTGATTTTCATACTGATGGAACCCGCTTCAGCATTGCTCTGTGTTATCCTATATGCCATTGTTGGGGCGGCAATCAGCAGTCAGGCAATCTTCATGCTTTTTGTACTGCCGCTGTCTTCTATATTTATAGGCGGACTTGTGCTATGCTTAGCGGGGATTTTTGAATATGGCTGCCTGTTGCAGGCGGAATACGATGATACGGTGTAATACGAAGCATGAGAAGGTGTGAACTATGCCGATTATATTGCGGTTGGACCGGGTCATGGCGGACCGGAAAATATCGTTAAACGAGCTGTCGGAGCGCGTTGGGGTTTCCAACGTGAATTTGTCGAACCTCAAGACAGGCAAGGTGCGGGCGGTACGGTTTACCACATTGGAGGCCATCTGTGAGGCCCTTGACTGCCAGCCGGGGGATATTCTGGAGTATCAAAAGAAAAGCGCCAAGGAGGAAGGCGAAGAAGAATAACTAACAAGAGGTAAAGGAGGCTTTTTTATGCGGAAAAATCTGCTGATATGGCTGTTGTTGCCAGCGCTGCTGCTCGCCGGATGCACAAAGGAAGTTCCCGCCTCATATTACGCGCTGCCTTCGGATTTTTCTCTTCCGCAAAAAACGATATACGGCCTGGGGGAGGCCACCCACGGCAGCGCGGAGTTTACCATTGCCCGGCAAAACGTGTTTGAATATCTCGTCCTGGAGCAGGGCGTGCGGGCGTTTTGCCTGGAGGCGGGCTTTGCCGAGGGGCTGTATATTGACGGCATGCTCTACGGAGAAAATTGGGATGCGAGAAGTACGGCGCGGCGGTTTGGCATGTGGGTTTACCGGCACCGGACGATGGCGGACCTGCTGCAATGGATGCGCGATTATAACAGTACTGCCGCACCGGAGGAGCGGGTGCGCTTGTACGGCATCGACTGCCAATACTGGGACGAGGGGTATACCTGGCTTGCGGCGTATCTCGAGGGCGTATCGCCTGGGATGGCGGAAATTTTGAAACAGGAGCCTTTTTCCGGGGTGAACGACAGCACCCTCTACAGCCTTGATCCGGAGGAAATAGGGACGCTGATTGCGGCGCTGGATACGATTGAAAGCGAACTGCGGGCAAAGGAGGCGGCGCTTGCCGGGCAGGAATACGATGTCGCCCTCAGGGTTGCAAGCGGGCTAAGGCAATGCCTTGTGATGCTTGAGGCTGCGCTGGATACCGGCTCGGAGGAGGAGGCCTCGGTCATGGAGCAAGACATTCACGCAAACAACCTCCGGGACGAATGGATGGCGGAGCAGGTGAACTGGATATTGGCCCATGAAGAAAAATATTATGCCCGGGAGTCAATCCTCGTCACAGGCCACAACGCGCATATCACAAAGGACAACGGCCTTGAAGAGCTTCAGCGCCTTGGGGAACGGCTGAGCGAGGGGTACGGCGGGGAATACTACGCCATCGGCACGGACTTTGGCAAGGGCTGGTTTAAGGCGGCCAATCCCAATGGGCCCGGCCTCAAGGCGTTTGAGTTGGGAGAAGGCCCTCTGGCGCAATATTTTCAGGAGCGGGACGGGGAAAAGAAAATCGTGTTTGTGGAGTTTTCCCAGCTTTCGCAGGAGGAGTTTGCTTTTTTCAACAGCCCGCAGAACATGCATACCATCGGCAGCGTGTTCAGCAAGGAAATGCAGGATAACCCTGAAACCTATCTCACTAAAATGATCCCGGTGCAATGCTATGACGCGCTCATATACTTCCATCGGGTGGGCGCGTTCCAATCCGCGTAAAGAACGCCGGGGCTTTTCTCGCCCCGGCGCTTTTTTTACCTGAAATCAAAGGAAAGGGAGGCTTTTTTATGCGAAAAACCCTGCTGATATGGCTGTTGTTGCCAGCGCTGCTGCTCACGGGATGCACAAAGGAAGTATCCGCCTCGGATTACGCGCTGCCTTCGGATTTTTCCCTGCCGCAAAAAACGATATACGGCCTGGGGGAGGCTACCCACGGCAGCGCGGAGTTTACCATTGCACGGCAAAAATTGCTTGAATATCTCGCGCTGGAGCGGGGTGTGGGGGCGCTTTGCCTGGAGGAGGATTTTAATGAGGTATTGAAAATCAACCATTTGCTTTACGGGGATGATTTCGACGCGGAAGAAACGGCGCAGCAGTTTGGCATGTGGATTTTCCGGCACCGGGCGACGACGCAGCTGCTGCAATGGATGCGGGATCACAATAGCTCCGCCCCGCTAACGCAGCAGGTGCGCTTGTACGGCATCGACTGCCAATACTGGGACAAGGGGTATACCTGGCTTGCGGCGTATCTCGAGGGCGTATCGCCTGGGATGGCGGAAATTTTGAAACAGGAGCCTTTTTCCGGGGTCAGCGACAGCACCCTCTACAGCATTGATCCGGAGGAAATCGGGACGCTGATTGATGGACTGGACGCGCTTCAAAGTGAGCTACGGGCGAAGGAGGCTGCGCTTGCCGGGCAGGAATACGACGTTGCGCTACGGGTGGTGAGCGCCCTGCGGCAAAGCCTTGTGATGGTGCAGGCAGCGCCGGACATGTATCATATTTTCGACGAAGGCCTGTCGGAGGAAGAGGCGGCTTCGATCATGGAGCGAGTCCTTGACGCAAATAACCTCCGGGACGAATGGATGCTGGAGCAGGTGAACTGGATATTGGCCCATGAAGAAAAATATTATGGCCGGGAGGCAATCCTCGTCACCGGACACAACGCGCATATCACAAAGGACAACGGCTCTTTGGAGCATCAGCGCCTTGGGGAATGGCTGTACGGGGGGTACGGGGAGGAATACTACGCCATCGGCACGGACTTTGGTACGGGCGGATTTGTAGCGGTGAAAATCGGCACCGAAAAAACAAAAGCGTATCGCGTGAAAGGCGGTTCTTTGGCTGAATTTTTCCATGAGCGGAGCAAGGACGAGAAGCTTATGTTTGTGGAGTTTGCCGCATTGGAGGGGGAGGAGTTTTTCCACAGTCCCCAGCGGATGCACACGCTTGGCGGCTCTTTTGACAGAAAAATGCAGCGCCAAGGCGATTATCTGATAGAAGTGATCCCATCGGAGTGCTATGACGCGCTGCTGTATTTTCCTCAAGTAAATCCAATCAGTGTATACAATAAATGAGGCGCTGAAAATCAGCGCCCCAGTTTTTAATTACCTGAAAAACCTTACCCGCCCGGCAAACACCCGGGACAGGGCTTCGTTAAGCGGTTCCCGCTGGCCGCCGGACAAATCGTATACCGTCAGCCGCGCGGGCGCTAACCCCACGAGAATGCTGACGATGCGCTCCGGCGAGCAGGCGGTATACTCCACCCGGGCGTCGCTTTCGTCGGTGATGGTATAGCTGCCGTCCGGGTTGAGGCACAGAGAGATCTCTCCCAGCTGGGAGGGCTGAATCTGCACAAACGCCCGGAGAACCCCCATCAGCTCCAGATATTCCTGTTGTAATTGCAATTCCTCCGCTGCCTGCTCTGCTGCCCGCCGCCATGCGGCGATGGTGTCCGGCAGGCGGAAACGAAGAAATCCATTGAGATGCAGGGTAGGGCCGTCCTCACTGAGATAGTCCCGGATGACCCGGCGCACCCCGCCAAGCTGCTCCCCGGTACGGGCGATGCGCACCGCTTCGGTCAAAACCGCTTGCTTTTGCGTCAGTGTTAAGGGTTGTCGATCCGTGATCGCCGCAAGTTCCAAATGCATTAAGTCCCGGCACAACAAAAGCGCCAGGGCGGTGGCTACGCCGTCGAGTTCCGTATCGTCTTGCAGCGTCAGGCGGATGAGGTTGTCTTCCTGGGCGAAATCAGGATAAACGCCGGATTGGGTCAGCCTTCTCATGAAAAGGCCGGCCACGTCCAGATCATATCCGCTTGTATCGATGCTGCGTTCCAGCATGCGTCCACGCTCCTTCTTGAGAATAATACGAAGTATCATCTTTCATGCAAAGCCCTTCCGGGCTTTTTGTAGGCATAAAAGCTCTCCATTCGTATAAGGCCGGAAATACCGGCCTTGCTGCATACTATGTCGAAAAATCAAAATTCGGGCCTGACCCTGTTAGAAAGGGGCAAGCATGGCAAGCAAGCATAGCAAGCAGTTATATTAGTATGGCGAAGCTAGCATGGAAGGTGCATGGTAATTTCTGTGTCGGAAAACCTAGGCCATCGACAAAGTCAAGGCTTTGTCGATGGCCTAAGGCGCGGCTCACGCAATATATGAAATTTTACGCTTTTTCGGGTTCTGTGATCTCCCCTTCGTCCACGACCTTCACCGACTGCATCCGCATGGCGGTGAGGGGATGGTCGTTATGGTCGGTTTTGACCCCGGCGATCTCATCCACCACGTCCATACCGGACACAACCTTGCCAAATGCCGCGTACTGCCCATCGAGATGGGGCGCTTCGGCGTGCATAATAAAGAACTGGGACCCGGCGGAGTCCGGGGACATGGCCCTGGCCATGGAGATGACGCCGCGGCCGTGCTTCAAGGGGTTGGGCACGCCGTTTCTTGAAAACTCGCCCTTGATGTGATAGCCGGGGCCGCCCATGCCGGTGCCGTCGGGGCAGCCGCCTTGTATCATGAAGCCGGGGATGATCCGATGGAACTCCAGCCCGTCGTAATAGCCTTTGTCCGCCAGATACAGAAAGTTTTTGACCGTGTTGGGCGCGGCGGAACGATCCAGTTCGATCTCGATGACGCCGCCGTTTTCCATTGTAATGATGATCATTTGAGTTCCTCCCATATTCCTTTTGCTTCGAATATTGTGTGTCCGTCCATTTCATCCACCCCAAGCACCTCGAACGCGCTTCCGGTTTCATACAGCCGCATAGCCACGTTTTTTCCAGTGACAGCCTCCGCCGCGTAGCTGATGATGAGGTCCGTGATGCGCCCGGTTTCGTGCCGGGCAATGGGGAACAGGTCCGTGATCCAGTTTATATAGCTTGCGTTGTTCATATGCCCGTTTAAGTCGATGTCCGCGTACTCCGGCTTGCGCACGGTTTCCCTGACGAGGTTCTCCCCACTCAGGCGGAACCGCTGTGGCTCCGGCATGGGCGGCGTCAGCGCCCCGGTGTCCGGAAACCGCAGGTTTAGCCGCGCCGGCGGCACAATTCGCCGCTTCGCCACGTCCACCAGCATCCAGGAGGTCGCGCCCGCGCCCAAGGCCTGTCCGTCCGGGCCGGTAAACTCGTAATACCGGGGGAACGTGGCGCGGCTGGGCGCGCCCGGCCAGGTTTTGATGGAGATTTCGTCGTACTGCCTGGGATAGACGGGCAGCCGCAAGTGGGTGCGGGCCAGCATCCACACGACGCCGTGATTGTTCAACAGCGTTTCCCGGTCAAAGCCCAACAGTTCGGAATGGTCGCCTGCCATCTCCTGCATGCAAAGAAATGCGGCGGTGGGCCGCCACAATTTTTTAACGTCCGCCTCATATGCGGGGATGTGATGGGCTTTTATGAGATAGCGTTCTTCCATGCCTTATGCTCCTTCTCCTTTTGAAAGCCAGTACGCCAACGCAAATCCCCCGGCCGCGAACAGCACGAGAAGCAGGATATCCGTCGCCGCCAAGGCTGCGCTGTGCTGGTAGATCACCGCGAAGGGCGAGGCCAGCACAAGACCAATAATACCATAATATGTGCTCAATGGATAGCGGCTGAGCAATGTTTTTATCAGCCGCGAGGTGGCCACGATGCCTGCGATGGCGCCCAGGGCGAAGGGGAATATGATGATGAGGGCTGTGAACATGCTGTCCCAACGAAATTGCAGAAGGGAGAGGGTAAACGCGTTCAAGTACCCCAACACGCTGTCATAGCACCCCACCAGAAGCAGCATCATGGACCCGCTGACCCCCGGCACCACCATCGTCGATGCGGCCATGAACCCCAATAGGACGCATAAAAGCGCATGGGGAAATGTGGGAGAAAGCGGATAGCCGCTGCCGCGGACGGAGGAGAGGATTGGCATGACGATGAGAAGGCCCATGGTGAAAAGCAACAGCAGCACATGCCGGGGCATGAGCTTATGGCCCCGGACGTTTTGAAACAGCATGGGCAATGCGCCCAGAATCATCCCGACAAACGCACCGATTGTGGGAATGGGAAAATACGAAAGGCATAGTTCTATGACAAAGGAGAATGCCAGAACGCCGATGATAATCCCAATGGCGTAAGGGATGAGCGCCTTTCCCTGCTTGAGGGAGGCCTTGCTTTTGGCCATCGAGAATGTGATGAGCTGGTCATATATCCCCATGGACATGGCCATGGATCCGCCGCTGACGCCGGGTACGATGACGGAGATACCGATGAGGCAGCCCTTTATAAGCTTTCTGAATAATCGCATGGTTTGTACTCCTCTTGTTGTATTTCCTATCATACACACAATTGGGGCAAACCAAAAGGGAGTTAAGAAAAATTTACTTTTTAGGCCTTATTTCGCGCAATAAATCAATGCCCGCCGCCGTTCCTTAAATCCGGCTCCAAATGGCTTTTTGCATATTTCCCTGGCGTGACGCCCACATGCTTTTGGAAAAAACGGTTGAAATATTCCGGGTTTGAAAACCCAACCGCCGCCCCCACGTCCCGTACCAGAAGGCCTGTATTCTCCAGCAGACTTTTCGCCGTCTGGATGCGGATACCGGTCAGGTACTGGTGAATACCGACGCCCATGTCCTCGCGAAAAACCCGGCGAAGATACCGGGTGGTAATGCCAAGCTGCTCGGCTGTGCGCTCCAAAGCGGCGTTATCGTGAAGCTCCTGTTTCAAAATCCGTATCGCCCGGTAGGTCACCAGGCTGACCGGAGTGCGGCTTTTCGATAGCGCCAGGCAGGCGTCAAAGGCGGCACACAGGCGGCCGCAAAGCTCCTCAATGGTTACAAAATCCCGGGCATGCAGCTCCAACCGCTGGTCCTCCTCGGGGCAAAAACCGCCCATAAAGCGGAAATACTCGAGAGAGAACGCCCCAAGAAATGTATTGACAAGCTCAAAATCAAAGCTGAATTTCAGGGGGCCGAGTACCAGCGCGCGAAGTGCGTCTGTGGTATTCTCGCCGTTTCGAAGCCGCTCCCATAGCCCGCCTAGGGCGTCGTTAAGCTCTTCGCCCCTTGCCGGCCGGATCCGGGCCTCCAGCCATTCCTCGTCCAGCACGCTTTGCCCCATATCGAAAAACGCAAGCCGATGCAGGCGGGAGAGCAGCCTTCGGGCGGGCGCTGCCGCGGCAAGGCCGCACAGGGGACCGGACAATGTCACATATGCTTTGTGCCGCATGCGCTTTGGCACAATAAACGCGGACAGATGATCGCCATAGAGAAGGGCAAGGCGCTCTGCAAGCTGCCGTATCGTCATGGTTTGCTTGCGGGAGGGGTTGGGGCTGATGAGATAACAGGAAATCT
>CAYPKG010000039.1:8093-18382 GCA_964411275.1 uncultured Oscillospiraceae bacterium
GAGCGGTGCGCATTCAAACAAGTACCCGCTTTCCTGTAACAGCAGCGTGATATCATCGGCCAGCCTGGGCGCCAATTCCATCAGCACCTTGCTGTCGCTGCCCAGGTAGGATTTGAGGGTTGTCAGGCCCAAGCCCATAAACAGCATGTGATATTGCTCAGTCTGAAAGCGCAACGCCACGCCAAGCCGCCGAGACTCCTCGAGGATCACGGGGACCTCCGTACCGATGAGCAGATTGTCCATCAGCCTTGCCCGCACATAGCGAATGCGATATTGCTCGCGAGTTTCTCCGTTGGGCATAACCTTTTTGGACATCGTGGCCTCCTTTCAATTTCCTCCATCATACCAGAAAAAAGGCCGCCGACAAAGCCAGGATGCTTTGCCGGCGTTTGTATTCAATTACGATCCAGATTTATTTCGCGTTTCCCGCGGCAAGCGCGCCGCCGGTGCGGCCCATGACAGCGCAGAAGGACAGGCAGGTTCCGCCGCAGACATAGTCCCGGTAGAAGAACTCGCCGCCCGCGCATTCGCCTGCGGCATACAACCCAGGGATGGGCGCGCCGCTCGTGGAAAGCACCTCGGCGTTGGCGTTGATCTTAACGCCGCCCCAGCAGCCGGTGATGACCTCCCGGTCCGTGCCAAGATAGAAGGGCCCTGTGACGATTGGGGTCATCGTCCCGCTGTCCCGGCCAAAGGCTTTGTCCATGCCTTCTAAGCAGAAATCGTTGTACTCTGCCACGCTTACCAGCATTCGGTTTCCGTCAAGTCCGTCGGCTTTGAGCTGTGTTGCAAGCTCTTCGAGTGTGTCGGCCTTGTAGATATAGCCGTTTGTTACGCCCTCTTCAAGGTTTGTGAGCACGTTTTCGGGCAGTTCGGTGGAGTCAAACAGCGTGTAGAAATAGTAGCTGTCTGCCTTGATCATGTCCCATTTAAACTGCTCATAACCGCCGTATACCTCGTCGTGATAGCGGGTCATGGAGTCGGTCAGGTCGACCCGGCCGTTGGTTCTGGTCTTGAACATCTTTGTCATGGTGGCTGAGGTTTGGATTTCGGGATATCCCGCCAGGCCGTAGCCGGTGACGGCGATATCCGCGCCTACCTGCTGTGCGAACTTGAATACATCGCCCTGGTCACCCGCTGCGGAGCTTTTTCCGGCGGTGCCGCGCACTTCGCGCTCGCTGTAGGTGGCGTATTGTTTGAACAGCTCGTCGTTGCCCTCATATCCGCCTGTGCACAGCACCACGCCGCCCTTGGCATTGATGGTATACACGGCGTCCGGCCCTTCGGCGATGACGCCGGTGACGCGGCCGCTGCCGTCCACGATCATATCGGTGGCCAGGGTGTCCACATACAGCTTTAGGCCCAGCTCGTCCGCCCGCTCGTTCATGGCGGCGATGGTGCCCCGGCAGCCGGACACCTTATTGCGGTGGCTCCATTCCCGTCCGCCGCCCTCTATGAGGTTGGAGTTGCCGCCAGCGCCCAAGGTAAACTCGATGCCCATATCGGAAATCCAGTTGACCACGTCCGCGGCGTTGTTGAATACGTACTCCAACAGGTCCCGGCGGGTATAGCTCTCGTAGCGCTGATAGATCCACTCGATCATTTCGTCAAGCTGGCTTGCGGCCTCGGGGTTATACTTGGTTCCGGCAGCCATCATGGCGCTGCCGGAGTACGCGGAGGAGCCGCCAACGATTGACAATCGCTCCAGGAGGATGGTGTCCGCGCCCGCTTCCAGGGCGCCGATTGCGGCGGAGTAGCCGGACATGCCCGCGCCCACCACCACCACGTCGGCATCAAGGGTGATCTGCTCCTTCGCAGGTTGATCGACCTGGGCGGTAAAGGCGGAATTGTCGCCGCCCGCCTTTTCTAATGCGTTGTTGCAGGCAAACTGAAGGGCGCGGGAGGAAACGGTGGCGCCGGAAATGATGTCAACGCCGGTGGTCTGGGCCTCCACCATCCGTGGGGGCAGATTTGAATACGCGTATTCGCCTACGCCTTGCGTATCCTTGGACTCCAAAACCTCAATGGAAAGGATCGCATCCTCGCTGACGGTGACCGCCACCTTCAGGGGAGCAATCATGCCCTGGGCTTCCCCCTCATAGGTGCCGGGGGTGAGCTTCGCCGGCGCCGGGGCAGGCGTTTCCACAGGCGCAGTTTCCACAGGCGCGGGCGCGGTTTCTGCTGGCGCCTGGGTATTCGCAGGGGCGCTGCAGCCGGCAAGGGCCAGCAGCATCAACCCGGCAAGAAGCAACGAAAGTCCACGTGTACGGTTCATGTGATTGTCCTCCTCGATGTGTTGTGCGGCAAAAACGCCGCTATTCTCATTATCGGACGGAGTGACACAAAGTGACATTGCACAAATCGGAAGTAATTGTTATTTTCGGAACAAACAAAAGAAGCCGCCTTGATCAGGCGGCATATAAAATATAGCTGTAATTACAGCTCCCGAATTGCCGCAACGGCAGGCTCGATCTCAGGCACCACCATGGACTCGATCTCTCCCGCGTCGCAAGCTACGGCAAGGGCCGGGTTCAGGGGCAGGCGGGCCAACACCCGCACGCCGTTTTCGGCGGCCACCGCGTCCAGATGGCTTTCGCCAAAGGCCGCGATGCGCTTGCCGCAATCCGGGCATTGTACATAGCTCATGTTTTCCACCACCCCGAGAATGGGCACGTTCATCATCCGGGCCATATTCACGGCTTTGACAACGATCATGCTCACCAGCTCCTGGGGGGAAGTCACCACCACGATCCCGTTAAGGGGCAGGCTTTGAAATACCGTCAAAGGCACGTCCCCGGTTCCCGGCGGCAAGTCGACAAACATGTAATCCACATCCTTCCAGATCACCTGGGACCAGAACTGTTTGACGGTGCCCGAAATCACAGGGCCCCGCCATACCACAGGCGCGGACTCGTCGTGAAGCAGCAGGTTGATGCTCATGACGTCGATGCCGCCCTTTGTTGATACGGGAAACAGAAACTCCTCTGTACCCTCAGCCTTTTCGGTGATGCCGAAGGCTTTGGGAATAGAGGGGCCAGTGATATCCGCGTCCAGCACGGCGGTGCGGTATCCGGCGGCGTGTATGGCGCACGCTAGCAGGCTTGTGACCAGCGACTTGCCGACGCCGCCCTTGCCGCTGACCACGCCGATCACTTTGTCCACCCGGGACAGGGGATGAAGCGGCTCTCTAAAATCCGCGCTTTGGCGGGAGGGACAGCTTTCGCTGCAGCTGTCGCAATCATGGGTACATTCGCTCATAGGTGAAACCTTCCTTTCAAATTAAATCCTTTATCATGGCGCGTATGCGCGCTAGGAAACAAGCTTTCGGGCTTTCCATTTGCCATTTCGAATATAATGGGTGTAGGTGCACAGCGAGAACACCGGTGCGCTGATCCAGGCAAGGGCAACCCCCGTAAGACCCAGGCCCAATCCCTTCGCCAGAAGAAAAGCTACGGGGATGCGCACCAGATACTGCGCCAGAAGTCCGTTTCGAAGGGTGAACATGGCATTGCCGCTGCCCTTGACGAACCCCACCGCTGGATGTACCATGGCGTAGAGCACGTACATGATGCATACGGTTCTAAGATACGTAGTGGAGGCTTCGATCACCATGGGATCGCCGTTGAATATCCCCGTAATCTTAGGGGCAAAGGCCGCGATGATCAAAAGCAGCCCCATGTTGAGCGGGATGCTCAGCCGCCGCGCGGCGTTGATGCCGGAGACCGCCCGCTCTTCCTTGCCTGCGCCGAGGTTCTGGGAGGCAAAGGCGGCCACGGCGTCGTTGATGGCGTTGCTGGGCAGTATGGCGAAGCTGTCGATCTTTACGCCGATGCCATAGGCGGCGCTAATTGCCAGGCCGTAGGTGTTCACAAGGCCGTTTAGCATCAGGTGGGAAATGGTCAGCTGCAGCTGTTGCAGCGCTGACGGAAGCCCGATGCGCATAAACTCGCGGATGCACGCCCGGTCAAACCCCCACGCCTTTGGGGCGAAGGATATGACATGCCGCCGCGCCTTGAAGTATAAAACACCCATGAAAAACGACGCGGCCTGGGAAATAACGGTTGCAAACGCAGCCCCCTCTGCGCCCCAATGAAAGGCGCCAAGAAACAGATAATCCAGCCCCGCGTTTAAAATGGTGGCGATCAACACAAACAGCAGGGAGGAACGGCTGTCGCCCAGGCCCCGCTGAAATGCGCAGATGAGGTTATAGCCCATTGTAAACACCACGCCCGTGAACATGATCCTAAGATATCCTACCGCGTGGGGAAACGCTTCCTCCGGCGTGGACACGAGCCGCAGTATCACGGGGGAAAGCAAGAGGCCAAGGAGGGATATGGCCAGGGCGCATATGGCGTACAGGGAGATGGCGGTGCCAGCGGCTTTTTTTACCCCGGCCTGGTCGCCTTTTCCTGAATGCGCGCCGATGACCACGCTCACCCCCACGCTCATGCCCGCGATTGTCATCAGCAGGATATTGATGACAGTTCCGCTTATGCTGACGGCGCTGATCCCCTCAGTGCCCATGTATTTCCCCACAAACAGCATGTCAACCGCGTTGTACAACGCCTGAAACACGTTGGAGAGCAAAAGCGGCGACGCGAACCGGACGATGTGCCGGTTAACATCGCCTTCGGTCAGGTCATAGTGCAGTGCCATGGGGTGCCCTCCCTGTAATACATAGTCAATCTGAAAACCCTTCCCTGATTGTAGTCCCGCGCGGGCGGATAGTCAATAAAAGTACGGGGCTCGCCTAAATCGTATAGCGTTTCCATTTCAAGAAAGAATAGAAAGGGGATAATTCACGATTGGTACATGTTTTGCCACAAAACATCCCCCTTTGTCTGCTTGTAAATACAAAATTTTGTTGTATAACTATAGCATAATCAAAAAAGAAGAAGGAGGCTGGAATGATGGATAACGGATATTGGTATGAAGAACAGCAAGGCTCGCATTTCAGCGGGTATGATAAAGGCGGCAAAAGGAAGGCCGCGAAAACGGTAAGCATGACGGCGCTCATCGCCTGCATGCTGGTGACAGCCCTGTTGGGCGGCGCGGTGGGCGGCTTTATCATGAAGGGCGCGCAGCCCCCCATCACCAATTCGGGCGGCAATACAGACATTGCAGCCACCCCCCCGCCGGCCCAGGACGAAACCGCCGGCACAAGCGACGTTGGCGGCGTTACAGGGCCCACTGGCTTGACAATTCAAGCCAACGCCACAGGAGCCTACTCCAAGGCACAGATCGTGGAGAAATGCGCGCCCTCCATCGTCGGGATCGACGTAGAGGCCACCAGCTCCAGCTTCTGGTATGGCGAGCGGGACGGCGTGACTACCGGCAGCGGCAGCGGCATCATTATCACAAGCGACGGTTATATCATCACCAACAACCACGTGATTTCCGGCGCGAATAAGGTAACGGTTTATTTAAACGATGATACCGAGTATGAGGCGAAGCTGGTGGGCACCGATGAAAAGACGGATCTCGCGGTGATCAAGATCGAGGCGACTGGTCTCACACCGGTCTCCATGGGCAACTCGGAAGACCTCATGGTTGGCGAAGAGGTCATCGCCATCGGCAATCCCCTGGGCGAGCTGCGGGGTACCGCCACGGGCGGCATGGTCAGCGCCCTGTCCCGGACGATCACATTTAGCGACGGCTCTGAAATGACGTTGATGCAGACGGATGCTGCCATCAACCCCGGCAACTCCGGTGGCGGGTTGTTTAACTCCAGGGGCGAGCTTGTGGGCATTGTAAACGCGAAAGTCGCCTCCTCCTCTACGGAGGGCCTGGGCTTTGCGATCCCCGTCAGCAGCGCGAAGAAGGTCATCGCCGATCTGATGGATCTTGGCTACGTTAGCGGCCGGGCGCAGCTGGGGGTATTCACCCAGGATGTGGCTATCAAAACCAGCGGCACGGACGGCGCGGATCCGTTCAGAGATTTCTTTGGATTTGGAAGCGGCCGTACGCCCACAGAAACCCGTGTGCAGGTGGTGCAGATCATACTGGGCACAGCGGCGGATGACGCCGGAATTCAGGCGGGCGATCTCATTTTGAAGGTGGACGACACAGAAGTGACCACGGGAACCCAATTATCCAAGGCCATCGGTGAATATTCCGCCGGGGATGTGGCAACTATAACAATACAGCGCGATGGAAAGCAGCAAGAGCTTTCTGTGACGTTTACCGAAAAGGTACCTGACTAACAGGTCATTACGCCAACAAGGCGATGACAATACCCCCAACCATCCTTAGAGAAAAGCCCGGTTCCCCTCGGGCTTTTCTCGCGTTTTGGCGCGTTTTCAGGGGTTTTCAACCTTGGGAACATTGCGTTTTCAGCCATTCCACGGTATAATAAATCGGTTATCGACTGAAAACATGGAGTGTGAACCATGATTGAGATGAAAAATGTATGCTACGGCTATGAAAATGCCCTGTACCCAGCCCTTTCGGACGTGAATCTTACGATTAGCGACGGTGAGTTCTTGGGCGTTGTGGGCCATAATGGTTCCGGGAAAAGCACGCTGGCCAAGCATCTAAACGCGCTGCTGCTGCCGGATACCGGCGAAGTGCTGGTGGACGGGCTTTCCACCGCCGACGAGGATAATATTCTCGCCATTCGCCAGCGGGTGGGTATGGTGTTTCAAAATCCGGACAACCAGCTGGTGACCACCGTTGTGGAGGAGGACGTGGCCTTCGGCCCGGAAAATCTCGGCGTGCCGTCGGCGGAAATCCGGGAACGGGTGGATCATGCGCTGTTGACCGTGGGGATGGAGGAATACGCGTCCCGGGCCCCCCACATGCTCTCCGGCGGGCAAAAACAGCGCATTGCTATTGCGGGGATGCTGGCCATGCGGCCCAGGGTGCTGGTGCTGGATGAGGCTACCGCCATGCTGGACCCGGAAGGCCGCAGGGATGTGCTTAAAACGGTTCGCAGACTCAATCGCGAGGCGGGGATCACTGTGGTGATGATCACCCAATACATGGAGGAAGCCACGTTGTGTGACCGGGTGGTTGTGATGGACCATGGCCGGATCGAGGCGGAAGGAACGCCGCAAGAGGTATTTGAGCAGGCGGAGAAACTCAGGGCCATCGGGCTTGACGTGCCGGTGATGGTACAGATACGCGAAGCGCTTCCTGTGAAACTATCGGGCAAGCCCACCACCGTTGACGCCCTGGCGGACGCCCTCGCGCCGCTGCTGCGCCGGAAGGAGTAATTATGGCAATTGTCATCGATCATATCACCCATACGTATATGCCCGGCAGCGCCATGGCCCATGTGGCGCTCAACGACATTTCCTTCACCATCGAGGAAGGGGAGTTTATGGGGTTGATTGGGCACACCGGTTCCGGCAAAAGCACGCTGGTGCAGCTGCTGAACGGGCTGATGCTGCCGCATGAGGGCCGGGTGGTGGTGGACGGCTTTGACATGAACGATAAAGCCCAGCGCGCCAAAGGCCGCGCGCGGGTGGGCATGGTATTTCAATATCCGGAATACCAGCTGTTTGAGGAGACGGTAGGCCGGGATGTGGCCTTCGGCCCAAAAAACCTCGGCCTGGACGAAAAAGAGATACAGGAACGGGTAGAGGAGGCGCTGACGCTGGTGGGCCTTGCGCCGGAGCTGTTTTTGGACAAATCCCCCTTCGACCTCTCCGGTGGCGAAAAGCGCCGGGCGGCTCTCGCGGGGATCGTGGCCATGCGCCCGAAATACCTCGTTTTGGACGAGCCTATGGCCGGGCTTGACCCCAAGGGCCGCAAGGGCGTCATGGACATGATCGTCAAGCTGCGGGAGAGTACGGGCTGCGCGGTGGTGATGGTGTCCCATTCTATGGACGATATCGCCTCCCATGCGGACCGGGTGGCTGTGTTAAACGAGGGGAAGCTCATGACGCTGAGCACGCCGGACGCGGTGTTTAGCAATCCGGAGCAGTTAATGTCCATTGGCCTTGACGTGCCCCAGGCGGCGCAGCTTGCGGTGGCGCTTCGCGCCCGGGGGGTGGATGTGCCGTTTAGCCTGTATCGGCTGGCGGACCTGACGGCTTATCTCAACGGGCGGTTGTCGGAGGTGCGGGCATGACGAATATCACATTGGGCCAGTATTTCCCAGGGCGAAGCTGCATCCATCGGCTGGATCCGCGCACGAAGATATTGTTGATGTTGTTCTATATCGTGATCGTATTCCTGGTAAAAAGCCTGTGGCTGTTTTTGCTGCCCGCGGCGTTTGTGGTGCTGGTGGTGCAGCTCTCCGGCGTTCCCATGAAATACGTGGTGCGCTCCCTTAGGCCCCTCAGGTTTTTGATCGTGTTCATGTTCCTCATCAACCTGTTTCTGGTGCAGGGGGAGACGGTGCTGTGGAAGTGGTGGATTTTTGTCATCACGAAAGAGGGGCTCAAACAGGCGGTCTATATTTCCCTAAGGCTTATCCTGCTGGTGGCCGGTACATCCCTGATGACATTGACCACGTCGCCGATCTCGCTGACGGACGGGCTGGAGCGGCTGTTTATGCCCTTTTCCAGGTTCCATTTCCCTGCCCACGAGCTGGCGATGATGATGACGATCGCGCTGCGCTTTATTCCGACCCTGATGGAGGAGGCCGACAAAATCCGCAAGGCCCAGATGGCCCGGGGCGCGGATTTTGAAAGCGGCAATCTCATTAACCGGGCAAAAAGCATGATTCCCATTCTGGTGCCCCTGTTCGTTTCGGCGTTTCGCCGGGCGGACGAGCTGGCGATGGCCATGGAAAGCCGCTGCTACCACGGGGGCGAAGGCAGAACAAGGCTGCATGTCCTGAGCTTTGCGCGCGGGGATCTTATGGCCGCCGGGGTGGTAGCCGGGATGTGTGCCGCCATTGTCCTGATACAGGCGCTGTGGCTGCATTGATGGAACGGCAGAAAAAACGAAGAATATGGTTGCTGTGCGCGGCGGGGACGCTGCTGGTGATCGCCCTTATCTGGAACATCGCGCTGTCGAATAACGGCAGGCTGGGGAAATTGACCCGGTATCTCCAGGGTTTTGGATATGCGCTGACCAGTGACGACCTCTATATTGCGGGCACCGCCTACGACAGCACCATCGCAGACCTTTTGTCGGATATGCCCCTGGAGACGGCGGTGGCAGCCTCAAAATCGGTGGGGTTAAACTCGGATATCAACAAGACGGGCCGGGTGGAGCTGGTGCTGGCTGCGCTTTCCAACGAGGATGTGATCACATTGTTTCTGGTGGACGCGGAATTGGAGCTGGGGTTTGTACAGACCCCGGAAGGCGGCGGCGTCTATGCCCTTGGAGAGGATTGAGATGCGAAGAATTCGGCTGGTAATCGAATATGACGGCACGAATTATGTCGGCTGGCAGGTTCAGCCCAACGGCCTTGCCATCCAGCAGGTGCTGCAGCGGGAACTTTTGAAGATCACGGGAGAACGCATCGCGCTGCATGCCTCTGGGCGCACGGACAGCGGCGTGCACGCCCTTTGCCAGGTGGCACATTTTGACACAGGCGCACGCATGCCTGCTGATAAGTTCGCAATCGCGCTGAACACCGGATTGCCCAGTGACATTCGGGTCAGGTGGAGCGAGGAAGCGCCGCCGGCGTTTCATGCCCGGTTTTCCGCCATGAAGAAACAATACCGGTATACCCTGCAACTTGGCCCCCATGCCCGGGTGTTGACCAGGAACATAGCCTTGCATGTGCATGGGCCGCTCCATCTTTCGAAAATGGAGTATGCGGCTGCCGCGGTGGTGGGGGAGCATGACTTTCGCGCGTTTAAGGCGGCGGGCAGCGCCGTAGAAAATACGGTGCGCACCATTTACGCGTCAAACTGGAGCCGCGAGGGGGAGTACCTCTATTATGACGTGATGGGCAGCGGCTTTCTTTATAACATGGTGCGCATTCTCGTGGGCACCATGCTGGATATCGGCAAAGGGTTTTTAAAAGAAACCGCCATGGAAACCGCGCTTTTATCCGGCCTGCGGGAGGACGCGGGGGCGACTGCCCCGGCCCATGGGCTGGCGCTCATGAGGGTGTGCTATCCGGATTTTGATACGGACACCCTTTCGTCCGCCACCCTTGCATCCGGCCTTTTGCCTGTGCTATAATGTTATCCGGTTCCAATCGCGTATGAGCGTAGCTCAGCAGGATAGAGCGTCCGCCTCCGAGGAAAGCCTACTGTGCTCGCTTTTCGGCATCGGGGATGCACGCCAAAGCTTAATATGCGCCTATAGCTCAGCAGGATAGAGCGTCCGCCTCCTAAGGCGGAGGACGTACACTCGCCTTGAGCCACTCCCCAAAGTCCGTG
>CAYPKG010000040.1:0-17849 GCA_964411275.1 uncultured Oscillospiraceae bacterium
GTAATTTTCAAATGCCAGCGGCTTTGAAAAGTAAAAGCCCTGAATGATATCGCAGCCCATATCCCGTAAAAACTCATATTGGTCCTTTGTTTCTACCCCTTCGGCGGTAATGGGAATTTGCAGGGTTTTAATCAGGTTGATTATGCTGGTGATGATTTTAGAGCCGTTGATATCTTGATAACCGTCAATAAAGCTTTTATCTAGCTTGACGGCGTCTACCAGGATGGATTTGAGCATCATAAGAGAGGAGTAGCCAACGCCAAAATCGTCTGCCAAAATTTTAAATCCCCGATTGCGGATTTCACTGGTGATGGCGCTTAACTCCGTTTTGCTTGAGAAAACCGTTTGCTCCGTCAGCTCGAACTCGATGAGATGGCGGGGAATGTCGTATTCCTCCATGATTTTAATAAAGGTGTCCAGAAGGTTTTCATCATAAAGGGTTTTTCTGGACAGGTTCACCGAAACGGGGACAGCCTCAACGCCCTGATCCAGCAATTCACGCTGTTTGATGCACACTATTTTGAACATGAGCTTATCGATTTTAACAATAAACCCGTTCTTTTCTGCCAAGGGGATAAAGGAGTTTGGATTAACGATAGAGCCGTCTGGCTTAATCCAGCGAACCAGCGCTTCTGCCCCCACAATACATTTTGTATGGGTATCATGTTTGGGCTGAAAATAGGGCATGAACTCGCCGTTTTTTATGGCCTTTGTCATGGCATCTGCCAGCTGCTTATTACGCAGCAGCGTATCACGATAGAAATCATCGTAAAAAGCATAAAACACACCCTTGCTTTCCTTCACAAATTTTTGTGCGATGGTAGCAAGGTTTTGCATACGCATAATGTCTTTGATACTGCCATCTGTTAAATAAACGCCAACGGCAAGCTGCGGAATCATGTCGGGGGTGATTTCAGCAGCCCCGGCAACCAATATATCATAAAAACGCAATAGGCGCGCCGTGAGATCTTCCTTGGATTCATATTTGCCCAGCGTGACAAAGCTATTGGAGGAGTTTCGTGCAAATATAGAATGGGCAGGGGCAGTCCTTTCCAGCATTTAATAGAAGTACCGAAGAGCTTCATTCCCTTTTTCATTCCCGTAGCGCTCACATATTAGGTCCATGTTCATTAAGTCCATCACCATAAAAGCCAGGTTGTGCTCCTCTTTGTAGAGATTTGTGCCAGCAGTGAGGACAAATTTTGTGTAAGAATTACCGCCGGTAATCGGGTCGACATAGAGAAGGTGATCATATTTCGTTTGGTCTTTTTTCCTGGAGTTTAGAAATAAACCAATGGCCGTAATAATCACAATAATGACAATCAGGCACAGAGCATAGGTGTACCCCATAATTAAATTGGTGCTATGGTCTATCGTTTGGTTGGGGATAATGTTTAGCAGATACCAATCGTTAATGTCAAGGGGCGTATATTGCATATATTTGGTTTCCTCATTGAAAAATTCAATGTCACCGCTGCCACCCCCGGCCATATCCGCCTGCATCTTTGCACAGGCCTCTTTATTAGAGGCATCCGACTCAATGACTGTATCAAAAATATTGGTGAATTCCAAACCCTTTGGGTGACTGGAGTCCACAATTATGTCGCCGTTTTGTTTCACAACATAACTATACCCTTCACCGTTAAACGTCTCAACGCTTAAAAGCTCCATAAAGTCATGAACGGCATAGGTGGCAAACAATACCGCTTCCACAGCCGTCTCGCCATAAACGGGCACTGCATAAATAATAATAGGCTCACCGTCAAGCCAATCCTCTATGCGGTCTGAGATGACGGTATCTCCCGCCAACACAGGCTGATATTGGAAGGAAATATCAGAAATATTTAGGGCTGTAGAGGCGGTGCTAATGACATTGCCGCTGGGGAAAATCATGCCCGCCATCTTATAATCATATCGGTCTACAATTTTATCCAGCTGCTCTTTTATCTGTTGCGTCTGGGATTTTCCCAAAGAATAGTCGGCCTGGGGGGCAGCTTCGGATAAAAGCTGCAGCCCGTTTTCAATGTCGCATCTAAGAAGCATTACGCCTTGAGCGGAGATTTCCTTTAGTGTGTTGGTGGTGTTTTTTCTCAGCTCCTGTTTTAAAAGCCCATAATAAATTAACAATATCAAACAAATGCAGAATATCAACAATATGATGGTATAAAATAATTTTCTTGCAATCACCTTAGAACCCATAACAAACTCCCATGAAACATATTGGTTTTTATTTGAATGCAGCAATCAACCGACCGCTATCATACGGATTTAAATGGCCGGCTTTTCTGCCGAATAGCGGCTGCGGCGGCCTGCTTGTCCTATACTCGTATAATACCTTTGCTTATCTGCATACATCAAGCCATCCACCTGCTTAATATGCAGGCGAATGGTTTCAATTTGATTGACCCACAAGGTACCGACCGCAGCACTTAAGGTGGATTGTGTGGATAAAGCCTTGTTCAGCTGCTCTATGCTTTCGTCAAATAAATGCCTGTCAACATCAGGGCAAAGGGCAATAAACTCATCCCCGCCAATACGGTAAACAGAGCCGGGAAGGGTCTGCTTCATGGCGGTGCCCAAGTTGCATAGCTGCTGGTCGCCATAATCATGACCAAATCGGTCGTTGGCCGCTTTCAGGCCGTTTAGATCGGTGAAAACGATACCGATGCTGGAGGGCGGAAATTGCTCCAGCAAATCCATATCCAGCTTGAATTTATTTCGGTTATAAAGCCCGGTAAGCATATCGGTGAAACTTCGTTGCTCCAGCTGGGTGTACATCCGGCGCTTTTGGATGTCATTCATGAAAAAGTAGCTGGAAGAGGATAAAAGAGAAAGGTCATCTTTGTTCTTTTTGGGATTGTCTATGCCTAGAAATCCGCATATGACTCCATTTGCAATCAGGGCACGGCGATTAATGATTGAACATCCTGCACTGCCAAAACATCAAAAATTATTGACTCCCGGTGAGCTTTGTCATACAGGTTTGAAATGATGTAATAGCCATATTTCTCAAAGCTTTCAAACCAAACGGCAGCGGTTTTAGGATCTTGGTTTTGCAAGCGCTCAATTTCGGGTATTGCGCCTGGAGCACACCATTCATAGGTGTTGTTTAACGCGGAGCCGTCTTCAGAAAGCTCAAAAATATAGCCCCGGTCGCCCTCGTAATATTCACAAACAATGGCTAAGGTTTTTTCAATTGCTTGCTGCAAATCTTCAGTGTCGGTCAGTGCTTTAATGCAACTGAACAGCGTTTCATCCATGTACACTTTACTATCAAGCGCCTCAATTTGATTGTTATGTTCCTCGGTGTCAATCGCAAACTCAACAATTTTAATCAAATTATCATTGTTGTCCAGCACCGCCTTACCATAAAAATAGGTTTGAAAGAGCTGATCATTTTTTCTTAATAGGGCAATTGCATCTTCCTTTGAAATGGCTTCACGGTTTTCGCCTAGCAACATAGAGAACAACTCAAGAACAGCATCCTTCCATTGAGATACTTTCTCCGGTTGGATATTGTGCTTTAATGCAATTTCTTCTATTGGTTTCTCACCTAAAATTGTTTCGAATACAATTTTCAACTTTAACTCCAACGAACGCCTGGTTGCTTTATCAAGCATTTTGTTCACCTCATACATGACTAGTCGGTCTTTGTGCGTTAAAAAGACTTGTTTTTTGATATTTATTTTTCCGTCGGGTATTGATCAAGAACGCTTGTCCTTGTGGTGAATGTCTCATGTAAAATTCGCGCGGAAAATGTGTATAAAAACAGAAAAAAACACCGCCGTTTCAAATGTTTTCAATTCTTAGACAAGGAAACCATCTCTATTATTTATAGCATAAAATAGGAAGTATTGGCAAGCACAAAGACCACCAACTAGCTTTGTTGATGGTCTAAAATTATCGTTAAGAAACCTTATTCTCCCTTTTTCTTCTGATAATCTTCAATTGCCGCCTTCACCGCTTCCTCGGCCAGGACAGAGCAATGGATCTTCGGGGGCGGAAGCCCCTCCAGCGCCTCAACCACAGCGGAATTGGACAGCGTCAGCGCTTCCTCCACGGTCTTGCCCTTGATCATCTCAGTGGCCATGGACGATGTTGCGATGGCCGCCCCGCAGCCAAATGTCTTAAACGAACAATCCTCGATTACGCCGTCATCATTCACCTTAATAAACATCTGCATAATATCGCCGCATTTGGCGTTTCCAACCATGCCCACGCCATTGGCGCCTTCCAGCTCGCCCACATTGCGGGGATTTTGAAAATGATCCAATACTTTTTCCGTATACATATTCTTTCCCTCTCCTGCCCCTTACTTATTCGGATACAAAGGCGACATCTCCCGGAGCTTTTGTACGATCCCCGGCAATACCGCGAGAACATAATCGATTTCCTCGTCCGTGGTCATATCCCCCAGCGTCAGCCGAAGGGAGCCATGGGCCACCTCATGGGTCATCCCCATGGCAAGCAGTACATGGGACGGATCGAGGGAGCCGGAGGTGCAGGCAGAACCGCTGGAGGCTGCGATACCGTTGATATCCAGCAGCAGCAGCATGCCCTCGCCCTCGATATAGCGCATGCTGAAGTTCACGTTGCCAGGCAGGCGCTTTGTCCGGTGCCCGTTGAGCTTCACATCCGGAATTCGTTCCTCAATGCCCGCGATCAGCCGGTCGCGCATGGCGGTGGTCCGCTTCGCGTCCGCTTCCATGTTCGCGGTGGCAAGCTCGATTGCCTTGCCCATGCCCACGATGCCCGGCACGTTCTCGGTGCCCGCCCGGCGATTGCGCTCCTGCGCCCCGCCCAGCACAAACGCCGGCAGCTTCAAGCCCTTCCTGATATACAGCGCGCCGACGCCCTTGGGCCCATGAAACTTGTGGGCGGACAATGAGAGAAAATCGATGTTCATCGCCTGGACGTCCACCGGCACATGGGCCACCGCCTGCACCGCGTCGGTGTGAAACAATACGCCCTTCTCCCGGCATACCGCCCCGATTTCGGGGATGGGCATGATGGTGCCCATCTCGTTGTTTGCAAACATAATGCTGACCAGGATGGTGTCAGGGCGAATGGCCTTCGCAACCTGCTGCGCAGTCACCATGCCATCTTCATCCACGGTTAGGTATGTCGCCTCAACGCCGTATTCCCTGGTCAGCGCTTCTAATGTGTGGCCGATCGCATGATGCTCCACCGAGGTGGTAATGATATGCTTACCCTTTGCGGCGTATTTGGCAGCCACCCCACGCAGCACCATATTGTCGCTTTCCGAGCCGCCGCCGGTGAATATGATCTCCTCCGGCGAGGCGGCGTTCAATGCCTTTGCCACCTGCCGCCGCGCGTTATCTAGCCCCGAATGGGCCTCGCGGGCAAAGCCATGCAGGCTGGACGGGTTGCCATAGTATTCTGTAAAGTAGGGAAGCATCGCCTCAACCACCTGGGGCTTTACCGCGGTCGTCGCCGCGTTGTCAAGATAAACTCGCATAATCGTTCAATCGCCTCTTCTGCATAATATAGTCGTCCGCCATGTCCTTGATGGTAGTTTCCTGCAGCACCCCGTTGATCCGGTTCTGCAATTTCAACCACAATGGCCGTGCGGAGCAGGAGCAGGCGTTTTCGCATCCCGAGGGCGCCTGTCCCACGCAATCCACCAGCGCCGTCGTTCCCTCCAGCGCCTCAAGCACCTCGGCCACATTGATGTCCTCCGGCGGGCGGCTCAGGGTATAGCCCCCCTGTACCCCCCGGACGGATTTCACAAGCTTCGCCTTTTTTAGCGCACCAACCAGCTGCTCCAGATACGCCACGGAGATGCCCTGCTGGCTGGCCAGCGTGTTGACGCTGACAGGCTTTTTGCCGTTCTCCACCGCCAGATCCACCATCGCCTTTATACCATACCTACCCCGTGTCGATAGCTTCAAAGCAATCTCCCCTCTCCTTTTGTTTAATCCCAAGTAAACCAGTTGGAATTTACATGTCCATGATAGCATACCCAATTCCCTTCGTCAATAACTCCAAGCAAATTAGTATGATATATTTTCCAGCAGATTTATTCTGCCCATAACAATCCCTGGATTGGCAAAATTCCACTATAAAAACCCCATGCTTTTTGGTTTCGCATGGGGTTTACTTAATAATTCTTATGATTGCGCCAATTGATTATTCCACAGAAAAATAGTAGTAGTACAGCGGCTGTCCGCCAGCCTCAACGATAAATTCCACCTCCGGCCAGTCAGGGGATAGCGCTTCAACCAAGGCGTTGGCGTTTTCCTCGTCCATGCCCTCGCCATAGAATATGGTGACGATGCTGTCATCCAGCCCACGTTTCTCCAGCATTTTCTTCAACAGCTCAATCGAGGTTTCGTCAACCGCCGCGCTGACCGCCACAATATCCTTATCCATCATGCCGATCATGTCGCCCTTATTGATATGGGAGCCGTTGAAGGAGGTTTCGCGCACCGCGTAGGTAACGCAGCCGGAAATAACGTCCTTGAACGCGTCGCTCATCCTCTGGGTGTTCTCCGCGAGGCTCATATCCGGATGAAACGCCATTGCCGCGGCAATGCCCTGGGGAATGGTCTTTGTTGGAACCACCACCACGTTGCAGTCAGAAATCTCCGCCGCCTGCTGCGCCGCCATTATGATGTTGGAGTTGTTGGGGAGTATAAAAACGTTGCGGGCGTTCACCCTGCGCACGGTTTTCGCGATGGAGTCGATCGACGGGTTCATCGTCTGCCCGCCCTGCACGAGGGCGTCCACCGTCAGGTCGGTAAACACGTTGTCGATCCCCTCGCCGGTGGAAACGGCAACCATGGCAAATTCCTTCTCATTGAGCTTTCTCTGCTCCAAAAGCTCCCTGTTTTGCTCCCGCATGTTGTCGATTTTCATCTGGTTCACTTCGCCAAGGCGCAACGCCAGCTGAATGATCTTTCCTGGGGAGTTGGAGTGTACATGCACCTTCACCATGCCCGCGTCGTAGGCCACCGCAACGCTGTCGCCGATGCGCATGAGCTTTTCGCGGAACTTGTCAAGATCCTCTTCCCGGAACCCCTCCGTCAGATGAATGATCAGAAATTCCGTGCAATACCCGAATTTGATGTCGTTGACGTCATCCAGGCTGAGGTTGTCCTCTTCCGGGCCGGATATGGTGGCCTCTTCCACGTAATCGTCCAGCTCCTCGCCGTCGATAGCCATCTTAAAACCACGGTAAATGGTCAAAAGCCCTTTGCCGCCCGAGTCCACAACCCCCGCCTCTTTCAAAACAGGCAACAGCTCCGGCGTCAGCGCCAGGGCCTTTTCCCCGCTTTCGATCATGGCGTCGATGACGGCATACACATTGGCTCCCCGCTCCACCGCTTCCTGGGCGGCGTCGGCAATCATGCGCGAAACCGTCAGCATGGTGCCCTCCTTGGGCTTCATCACAGCCTTGTACGCGGACTCCATGCCCATTGTAAGCGCATTGGCAAGCAGCGGGGCGTCCAGCTCCTGCTGCTCCTTAAGCGCCCTGGAAAAACCGCGAAACAACTGGGAGAGTATGACGCCGGAGTTCCCCCGCGCGCCCTTCAATGCCCCCAGGCTCACCGCATCCGCCACGTCAGCCACGCTGTCGCTTTCGATGTTTTTCAGTTCCTTCATGGCGCTGTGCATGGTCATGGACATATTGGTGCCCGTGTCGCCGTCCGGCACCGGAAATACATTCAACGAGTCGATCAGGGACTTCTTCTTTTCCAGCAGCGCTGCCCCCGTCATCAACATATCCTTAAATAAAGCGCCGCCAATCTTGATTTCGTTCAATTTGTTTCCTCCTGGCCGGACAAACCCCCACGCATTCTCCCCCGGCGGGCGTCCGGCATACGTCACTCAAAATCGCCCCGAAAAACGGGCATGGCAAAGCGCGCAAACAGGTTTCCCCGCCGCGCGCCAATGGTCAAACGCGAACCGACTCCACATGAATATTGACGTTTCGCACCTTTAGCCCCGTCATTTCCTGTACGCGATAGCGGACGTTATCCCTCGCGTTTCTCGCCACGGCAGGCAGGCTTACGCCATATTCCAAAGTTACATATAAATCGATGTCGACCTCTCCCTCTCCAGCGGCCGTTACTAAAATGCCCCGCTTGAGATTATCTTTTTTAATCAGCTCCATCAGCGGATCGGTGGCTTTTTTCGCGCTCATGCCGACTATTCCGTAGTTTTCTCCTACGGCATATCCCGCGATGGCTGCCACGAGATCCTCCGGCATCACGATTTTGCCAAGCTCGGTTCTGATTTCCGCCATGTACAAGTACCTCCTTTACAATGCTGCCCGGCCTTTGCCACATGGCGCGCCGGGTACGGTAATTGTAATTATATTCTAGCGCATGAAAGCTATTCAGGCAACCATGCTTTTTCCCAAGATTGTGTTTCCTTTGTGAAGAAACCTCATGCTTTTCCCGCCAATTGATGATATGCTGTCTTTTATGGAAGAGAAAAAGAAAACATATTGCACCTATATCCTATTATGCAAGGACGGAAGCCTCTACACGGGCTATACGCCGGATATGGCAAACCGGCTGAAAAAGCACAATGAAGGAACCGCCTCAAAATACACCCGTGCCCGGCTTCCCGCCAACTTGGTTTATTGCGAGGTATTTGATACCAAAGGCGAGGCTATGTCCCGGGAATGCGCCATCAAGCGCATGACCCGGGCGCAAAAGCAGGCGCTGATCGCTAAGACCCCGTCACTGTAGCGCAGGCGTTTGCCCGGGCACCGGCTCCGGCGTGGTTTGCAGGGGGGATTGTTCAGGAGAAGGCTTCAGCAAATCCGCGCCCTTGTCCAGCAAATCCGCCGCACCCTGCTTGATGCCGGAACTGTGGAGAAAATCGTCAACGTCCTCGATGGCGTCTTTCCCCGCGTCCTTCAAGTCGTCCAGTATGGCGCTGGGAGAATTGTTCTCCCTGTTTTCCAGCCAGGCCAACACCACCAGCAGCAGCAAAGCCACCACCACAAACACGATAATTACCTTTAATATCAATCTCATTTGGTTTATTCCTCCATTGCGGTCGCTTTGATGCCATAGCTGCCGCTTAAATATCCTGCGATGCGGTTCATTGGCATTGTAAAGCAGGGAAATCCGTCCTGATAGGTGGCAATTTCATAGGGCCGGTAAAACAGCACGATTTCCCCCTCAGACGAAATATAATACAACTGATCCTCCCGTACCGGCGGCACCTCGCTTAGCAGCGTAATGCCCTGTGCCCTGGCAGCGGCGCTCACCACGTCTGCCAGCACGCCGCCCCAGCCGCTCTGTGGATCAATAAAGAAATCCGTAAGGCGGCATTCCTCCCCCGTCTTGACGCTAAATGTCATGGGCTGCACGATTGTTTCATGCCCGTCGCTCCAGGTAATCTCCGCGATCAGGGATACGATTTCGCCATTTTCATAGGTAATCCAGTAGTGCGCCTGCGCAGCGCCTGCGCGCTCCTGATACTGCGCTATCTTGGCATAAATATTCGCGTATACCCGCTCCATCTGCTCCGGGTCGCTGGCCATGCGTTCCTGGCTCGTGGGTATGTGCATGGGCGTGGGCGTGGGCGTAGCCACAGGCTCTTCCTCCACTCCCGTAATAAGCGTAGGGGGCTCCTCCTGTCTGTTTTCCACCACAACATCCAGCACCGCCACCACAATTTCCTCTCGATCGCCGGGGGCTTCCATGCGCTCCTCCGGAACAGGCGGTACCAGCAATATATCCGTTGGCGCCTCTGTGGATCTTGTAACCGGGGGCAGCGTACTTTCCGGCGTTTGCAGGGGAAGCGGCTGCGTGGGCAGTGCAAAAGGCGCGGCGGAGCATCCAAAGAATAGAAGGCACAGCAGCAAGCACACGAATATGCGCCATCCGTATTTTTTCATCCCGTGCCCTCCTTCCTGGTTCATGCCCAATCCTTTCCTACCTTTATTTTATCATGTCTTATCCCTTAGTGTATGAATATTATGTAACGCGCGTTTTAACAAATGCCACTCTACTCCTCCGGGCGGATCAGCATAAGCTCTGTGTTCTCCCTCGCCGTCCGGATCATGTGTGTAAAATCCACCAATGCCTCGCTTTCGCGAAGCTTGTCCACCTTTGGTTTTGTAACCGGATGCTGGGGCACGAAAACCGTGCAGCAATCCTCGAAGGGTAAAATGGACGTTTCATACGTGCCGATTGCCTTGGCCCGCTCCACGATCTCCTCCTTGTCAAACCCGATCACCGGCCGGAACACAGGCAAATTCACCGCATCGTCAGACACCGCCAGGCTTTCCATCGTCTGGCTCGCCACCTGGCCGATGCTCTCCCCGGTGACCAGCGCCTGCGCGCCATCTTCAAGGGCAATTTCCTCCGCGATGCGCATCATCAGCCGCCGCATCAAAATCGTGGTCTGGCTGGCCGGGCATTTTTCATAAATCGCCATCTGGATGTCCGTAAACGGCACGAGATGCAGCCGGATCTCCCCGGCAAACCGGCTTACGATCCTGGTCAGCTCAATCACCTTGTCCCTGGCCCGGACGCTTGTATAGGGATAGGAATAAAAATGCACCGCTGAAAGCGCCACGCCCCGCTTGGCGATCATGTGCCCCGCCACAGGGCTGTCGATGCCGCCGGAAATCAAAAGCATCGCCCGGCCGTTGCTGCCCACGGGCATGCCCCCCGCGCAGCGCACCTCACGGCAATAGACGTACGCCCGCTGGCGCACCTCCACCCCCACCTTAATTTCAGGCGTATGCACATCCACTTTGAGCTGTGGAAACCGCTTTAGCAGCACCTCCCCCAGCATGGGGCTCATCTGCTGGGAGCTTAAAGGGAATTTTTTGTCCGCCCTGCGGGAAAATACCTTGAACGTGGCGGTTTCCCTGCCTTCCAGCTCCTCTTCCATCAGCTTGCACGCGCCTTCACAGATCGCCTCCCAATTTACGGGCAGGCATAATGCGGGGCTGACGGAATGGATGCCGAAAACCTGTTTTAGCTTTCCAATCGCGGGCTCAATTTCCTCAGGCTTCAGGCCTGAAACGAATATGCGGCTCTGGGCACGCTCCACACGAACCCCCGGGTAAGGCAGGGCGGCCTTGATGCCTTGCACCAGCAGCCGTTCAAAATACGGGCGGTTCAGCCCCTTCAAATGTATCTCCGCATAGCGGACCAACAGCACCTGTTCCATGGTTCCTCCGTCCATTCTCGGGTATTTATCGTCTTTGAAACCGCCTCAGCGTCGCCACGTTCGCGGCAATTGCCCCCGCCGCCCGGTCCATTTCCTCAATCGTGTTAAAGGGGCACAGGCTAAAGCGGATGGCCCCCTCCTCCCGCGGGCCGCTCACACCCATGGCGGCCAAAATGCGGTTTTTGCCTTTTTTATGGGTCGAGCAGGCAGAGCCTGTGGATACATAAATCTCCTCTTGCTCCAGTGCGTGCAGCAGCACCTCGCCCCTGACGCCCAGGAAAGACGCGTTTAGGATGTGGGGCGCGCCTGCGCCTGGCTCCGGGCCGTTGATGGACACATCGGGAATGGACAAAAGGTTTTCCCTGAGCCGCTCCTTGCAGCCGTACATCCCTTCGAGCCATTTGGCCTGATTTTCTGTATAAGCCGCAAGCGCCGCGTCCATTCCCAGAATTCCCGGCACATTGGTTGTGCCTGCCCGAAGTCCCCGCTCCTGCCCGCCGCCAATCAGCCCCCCTGCGAACTTGGCGCCGCTTTTGACATACAGCGCGCCCACGCCCTTCGGCCCATGAAATTTATGCCCGCTGATGGTATACAGGTCGCAGGAAAGGGGGGCAAACGGCATTTTGCAAAAGGCCTGAACGCCATCGGAATGAAACACCGCCTCCGGGGCTTTTGCTTTTATGAGAGCGCTCAGCGCAGCAAGATCGTTAACGGCGCCTGTTTCATTGTTGATATGCATGATGGAAACAAGCCGCGTATCCGCGCTGAGCGCCTCGTTTAGGGCGTTTTTATCCGCCCGGCCCCATCGGTCAACGCCGATATACACCGTCTCATAGCCGCTCGCGTCCAGCATGCGAAACACCTCGTACACCGAGGGGTGCTCCACCCTGGTGGTGATGATGCGCCCCTTTAGCCGCATTGCCTTCAATGCGCCGAGGATGGCCGCGTTATTGCTTTCCGTGCCGCCGGAGGTATACACAACCTCCTGCTTATCACAGCAAAGCGCCTGCCCAAGGCGTTTGCGGGCGGCTTCGACTGCCCGCTCCGCCGCCACCGCAGGCGCATACGCGCTGGCCGGATTGAAAAAATTCTCACGCAAGCACCGGTCCACCGCATCCGCTGCCTCAGGCAGCGGCTTTGTGGTGGCGCTGTTGTCGAGATATATCATATTGCCTCACTTCCTATCAAATGGTTCCGTTTGGCATTATATCATATGGACGGCTATTGGGGCAATCACCACTGGCGCACCCGCAAAGCATCCTGAATTGATGAAAAAAGTGTAAACAACTCAGATTATCCTGCCGGTTCGTGTAAATACGGTTTGCACAAGCATGACCGATTAGGTATAATTGAAACGTCCCGAAACGGAAAATGGATTTTTACAGTCAACAGATGTATCCGAGCATCATCGGAAACCTTACGAAGCAGGAGGAAATAGTTATGGTTTGCAGGGAATGCGGCGCATATAACAACGATCAGTTGGAATATTGTAAAGTATGCGCGGCGCCGCTCCATGATGATCACTTAGACGCGGCGCAGTATGTAGCCCCAGCGGAACCGGCCGCCCCTGAAAGGCCGCAATCCCCCGCTGCGCCCCAGCCGCCCCAGCAGGACGAGGACAGCCCCGCATGGGGATTTGTCCGTGCGCCCCGGTGGCCCCAGCCCAATTTCGATATGAACACGGTGGACCCGTCGGAGCCTCAGTCCCCCGCATATCAGTCCGCCGCAACCCGGCAGCAGGGCTATGCGCCGGACTACCAGCAAAGCTATACGCCGGACTACCAGCAGCAGGACTACAAGCAACACGACTACCAACAGCAGGACTATCAGCAGTCTTATACGCCGGACTACCGGCAAAGCAAGCAGCAGCCTTATACGCCGGATTATAGGCAGGACTATCAGCAGCAGGACCGCCAGCCGGAGGCTTCGCAAATAAGCCGCCCGGGCTCCCGGCGCTTTGAGCCTCAGCCCATGTACCGTTCCGCGTATACGCCGGATGAGGCCCCGCCTGTGGAGCCGGTGCGCACCATCGGCGGCTATGACGATCAGGGCGCCTCATCTGGCGGCTTTGGCCGTGCGCCCCAGCGCGCCGCCATCTATTCCATGGACGACGACGAGGATGTTACCTATGCCCCGCCGAAAAAACGGTCCTCCCAGGGTTCTTCCGGCTCGTCCAATAGGCGGTCAAAATCCCGGGGGAAAAGCAAACGAAGCAACAGCAATACCCTGTTCTTCGTAGCCGCGGGCGTGCTTCTCTTGCTGATCCTGGTGTTTGCGGGCATCATCGTCAGCAAGAGCTATGGCGGTATCGGCAATTTCTTCTCCAGCATATTCGGCGGCAGCGCCCTCACCAAGGAGCCCGTGATCGAGGAAACCGTCAACGAAAAAGGCGCTGAGGTCTTTGCCATCACCGTATTCGCCCGCAACGGCAGCACCGTGCGTGTGCAGGTGGGGGATCTGGTCAAGGAAGAGGTCATCAAAAGCGATAATCAGCTTGGCATCAACATCGCCAAAGAAATGCTGAAACCCTCCACCCCGGTAGACACTCCCACGGCCCAGGTTCCGCCCATCATCGACGTCATCGGCGAGGATGGCGAGATCGTCCCCGTGACGCTCCCTGCGGAGAAATTCACAGTCAACGTCCCCACGCTGTCCCTCAATCTGGCATCATCCAATCCGGCCGTGGCAGCCGGCAAGGTCAGCATCAGCGGCACCGTGGATGACAGCAGCGTTTCGGTGTACGTGGAGGATCAGGCCCTCACCGTAAATGCGGACGGCACATTCCAGGGGGAATACGAATTGCCGGATATCGGTTCCTACACCCTGACGGTCCGGGCGGAAAAGCCTGGCTACCAGATCGCGCGGCAATCCGTCAGCGTGGACTATTCCGTGGCGGAAGCGGCCATCGAGTTTGAGCCGGCATCCCTGCGCGCAGCCGAGGCGGCCACCAGCGTAACCGTCAAAGGCCAGGTGGATCCAGGCGCAACCATGAGCGTCACAGGCCCAAGCGGCGTCACGGTAGATACCCCCAGCGTGAATGCAGCCACAGGCATATTCTCCTTTACGGCGACGCTGCCCCAGGCAGGACATTATGACCTGACGGTCACCCTCAACAAGGAAGGCGCAACCTCCACCAAAACAGTCACTGTGGAAAGCGCGCCCAAGGTGGCGGAATACAAGTACTTCGAGTTCGATTATAAGCGGATGACGGATGAGCCCAACCACACAGCCAGCTACGAGCTGCCAGGCGCGGAAATCACCGAAATTCTCCACGCCCCCACCAACAGCGAGCCGTATCTGCTGGCCAAGGCGTCCGTCGGCGGAAACGAAGTGGTTCTCGAGTACCGCAACGCCAAGTATTACTCCACCATTGCGGTGGGCAATACCCGCCGTCCTCTGGGGGACTATGCCGGCATCGACAGCGCCACCGGGCTTCCCAAAATATACGTCTGGTTCATTTACGACAAATGATAGAACAACTGTAGCTAAAAACTTCACTGGCGCGGCCTGAGCCGCGCCAGTGTGTGTCAAAAAAGCGCAAGATGCACAGCAGCGGCGGATTTTTAACACACAAGACTGGATGGTATCATATGAAAATTTGGGCCCTCACCCGCGCAAACCATAAAATTGCGAAAGACATTGTACAGGAATTCCCCGGCATGGCCAGGCCCGAAAGCATTTCGGGATGGACGCCGGTGCTGGATTGCCTGTGCCGGGAGCTGGATTTAAGCCGCCCCGTCATTCTGGAAAAAAATCTCAAGGAACTGTCCCAATTCGCCCGCACGGTTTTCAGGGCTGAGGATTTCATGGAGCCTGTTTCCTTTGACCGGTTTGAAATCGAAATATTCCCGGAAGAAAAGAAAAAATAATAATTACCATAAAATCCCTTGGCATACCCCTTTCAGGTTAAATCCTCCGAGTTTGGCACTGAAGAGAAGGGCAAGCTGTATCGCCTCAGGGATTTTTTTTGACTATAACGGGCAGTCCATGCATCAGTTTTCATCGGATGGAGCAAACTACCTCTATCACAAAAAAGAGGAGTGAATTACTGCATGGATACCTTGTCTTTGATTTTAATCATTATCGGCGCGCTGAACTGGGGGCTGATTGGCCTGTTCCAGTTCGACCTTGTCGCGGCATTGTTTGGCGGCATGAGTGGCGTACTATCTCGGGTGATCTACACCATCGTGGGCCTTGCCGGCTTGTGGGGCATCACCCTCCTGTTCCGCCGGGACGCGATCCGGGAACACGATGGTACCCGGGGCAATGCGGACTAATATTAAACAAATAGAATAACAAAAAGCAGGATGCCATTTCCATGGCGTCCTGTTTTTTTGTATCCCAGCCAGCAAGGATCGATACCGATGGCCGCAATGCCATGCCCCACACTTGACAGTCCAATCCCTTCGTGCTATTTTAATTCAAAACAACACGAGGTAAGTTGATGTCGGTCATTCGCTAAAACACATTTTCATTGCGAAAGCGGGATTTCTCCCTGCTTGATTTGTGTGCGAAATGGCCAATACCATGATTATGGCTTATTTCCACTCCATCAAAGCGCAGGCCCCGCCTGCGTTTTTTATATGCGAAAGGATTATACAATTGCATACGAACTTAAAAAACTATGGCTTAATCCAGCGGTTTGAGCAGGAAGCTACAATGCACCCCGGCTTGTTTCCCGCCAGGGTAACACAGCAGCACCGGGAGCTATATCAGGTGATTTCCCTTGCGGGCGAGCTGCACGCCGCGGTTTCGGGGAAGATGACCTACCTCGCTGACGATCCCATGGCATACCCCGCCGTTGGGGATTGGGTGATGATAGACCGGACGGACGGAGCCTCCGGCAACGCGGTCATCCATCATATCCTCACTCGGAAAAGCGTACTGGCGCGGCAGGCGGCAGGCGGGGGCGGCGCCGGGCAGGTGATTGCCGCCAATATCGACACGATATTCATCTGCATGTCCCTGAACGCGGACTTCAACCTCCGCCGGATCGAGCGGTACCTGACAATCGCCTGGGAAAGCATGGCCACGCCGGTAATCGTGCTGACGAAATCCGACCTAAGCGAGAACCTGCTGGGTATGCGCGATAAAATCGCCTCTGTGGGCACGGGCGTTGCCATCATCACCTGTTCGGACAAGACAGGCCAAGGATACGAGGAAATGAGCGCGTACATCAAGCCAGGAAAGACCATCGCCTTCATAGGCTCGTCTGGGGTTGGCAAATCCACCATCATCAATCGGCTGCTGGGACGGGAAGCCTTGAAAACCCAGGAGATCCGCCAGGATGACGGGAAAGGCAGGCACACCACCACACACAGGCAGCTGTTTTTGTTGCCCGGCGGCGGGATCGTCATCGATACCCCCGGCATGCGGGAACTGCAGATCTATACCGGAAACGTATCAAAGGCGTTTGAGGATGTGGAGGAGATCGCCGCCCGGTGCCGGTTTGGCGATTGCTCCCATACGTCGGAGCCGGGCTGTGCCATCCGCAAGGCGATTGAAGCAGGAGCTCTCTCGGAAAAGCGGCTTGAAAGCTATCAAAAACTGCAGCGGGAGGCCTCCTATGCGAGCCTCAGTTCCCGTCAGCTGGAAAACGAAAAGCTTAACCGGATGTTCGGCGGCAAAAATGAAATGAAACGGTTTATAAAAGAGGTCAAAAAGAAAAACGGAAGATAGGGTTAAGAAGGGCCTGGCGTTTGACGCGCCAGGCCCATGCATTATTGAGAAATCCGGGTGCCGGTCTTGCCTTCGATGCCCTCACGGGCCTTTTGCAGCAGTGTGATGAGTGCCGTGCGCTTATCCCCGCTTTTGGCAAACTCCACGGCAGCCAGCACCTTGGGCAGCATGGAGCCGGGGGCGAAATACCCCTCCTCGATATATTGTTCCGCCGTTTCAGGGGTCATTTCCGACAGCCATTCCTGGTCGGGCTTGCCATACCGGATGGCCACCTTTTCCACCGCCGTGAGGATGATGAGGAAATCCGCATCCAACAGCTGCGCCAGCTTGCTGGAGGCGAAATCCTTGTCGATAACGGCGGACACGCCATTTAGCTTATTTCCCTGGCGGATCACCGGGATGCCGCCGCCCCCCGCCGCCACCACCACCTGGCCTGCCTCCACAAGAGCGCGGATGGAGTCCGCCTCCACGATATCCACGGGCCGCGGTGACGCAACCACCCGCCGCCAGCCCCGGCCCGCGTCTTCCATGACGGGGCAGCCGGTTTTTGAAAGCTCCTCCGCCTCTTCCTTTGTCAGGAAGCGGCCGATGGGCTTGCTGGGATTTTGAAACGCGGGGTCCGCAGGGTCAACCACCACCTGCGTTATCAGCGTCACGCAGGGCTTTTCAAGTCCCCGGTTCATCAGCTCTTCTTGTAGCGCGTTCTGCAGGTCATACCCGATATACGCCTGGCTCATTGCCACGCACATGGACAGGGGGATGTTTTTTTGCTCCATCGCCAGATGGATCATGCCAACCTGTGGCCCGTTGCCGTGGGAAATGACAACCTCATGCCCCTGTTCGATCAAATTTACAATGGCCTGGGCCGTAACCTTGACCGCCGCCATCTGCTCTTGTAGGTTGTTTCCAAGGGCGTTGCCGCCCAGTGCGATGACAATTCTGGACATATTTCCTTGTATGATAAACACGCGGCAAAAACCGTGTGTTATCATACACTCCTTTCA
>CAYPKG010000041.1:0-7270 GCA_964411275.1 uncultured Oscillospiraceae bacterium
ATTTCACACCGATGATAAGTAGGCTATATTTGTTCTCCAACTGAGTCAAAACACAATATGTTGTGCCTCGCCTATTGCGTTTTGCTATATATTGCGTAACATCAATACTACGGTCTCAACGTGGGTGGTCTGGGGAAACAGGTCGACGGGCTGCACCCGTGCGATCCCAAATCCGCCGTCGCGAAGGATGGCGCAATCCCGGGCCAGTGTGGCGGGGTTGCAGGAGATATACACCATTTTTTTCACGTTGCTGTGGATCACCGCCTGCAAAAACGCCGGGTCGCAGCCTTTTCTCGGCGGGTCGGCTACGATGGCGTCCGGTTGGAACCCCTCTTTGATAAGCGCCGGCAGCGCCGTCTCCGCCGGGGCGCACACGAAGCGGACGTTCCCGATGCCGTTCCTGATGGCGTTGGCCTTGGCGTCCTCCACGGCGGGCGGCACATCATCGATGCCCAGGACCTCCCCGGCTTTCGTGGCCAGCAGCAGCGAGATGGTGCCGATGCCGCAATAGGCGTCCACCACCTTCTCGTCCCCCTTGAGCTCCAAATACGACAGCGCCGTCTCGTAAAGCCGCTTTGTCTGGGCGGAATTCACCTGCAAAAACGACGCGGGGCTGATGGAAAACTCCAGGCCGCAAAGCACCTGCGTGATCCGTTCCTTCCCCCACAGCAGCCGAAACTCCCGGCCGAATATCACATTGGTGCGGTCAGGATTGATGTTCAAATAGATGGAGGCAATGCCGTCCACCCGGTCGCGCAGCGCCTCGATGAGCGCCTTTTGTTTGGGCAGGCTCCCTGTGGCCACGATCACAGCCATGGCCTCGCCGTTGGTGCTCACCCTTGTCATCACATGCCGGAGGAGGCCCTTGCTGGTTTCCTCCTGATAGACGGGTATGTCAAACTCCTCCGCCCACTCCCGCACAACCTGGGCTAATATCACCGCCACAGGCTGCTGGATCAGGCAATCCGGCGCGGGGATCAGCCGGTGGCTTCTCGGCGCGAAAAACCCCGCCTCGACCCGGCCCTTCACAACCCCAAAGGGAAAGCTGCCCTTGTTGCGGTACTGCCAGGGCTCTTCCTCCATTCCCAGGGTTTCCTCCACCGCCACATCCGCAAACCCGCCAAGCCTAATCAGGGCGTCCTGCACCTGCTGCCGCTTATAGCTTAGTTGCGACTCATACGCAAGATGCTGGAGCGTGCATCCGCCACAGCGCCCAAATTGGGGGCAGCGGGGATACTCCCGCTCCGGCGCGCTTTCCAATACCTTCATGAGCTTGCCCACACCATAGCCGGAACCGGCCTTGATGACATGCGCCCGCACCTGCTCCCCCGGCAGCGCGCCGGGGACAAACAGGGCATAACCGTCAATCCGGCCAATCCCCTGTCCCTCTGAGCCCAGGGCGGAAATGGTCAGTTCCACATCGTCGTTTCGCTCTACGGTCGGCCTCAGGTGGCTCATACCATGCTCCTTTCAAGTCCAATGACGGTTTAAAATTTGGTGAATATCTCGTTGAGATCATAGAGGGAATGATCGAATTTATCCCGGGTGGTGATGGCCTCCTCCAGCGATACGTCGATGACATGGTTGTCCCGGATACCCACCGCCCGTCCGCTTATCTCCTTAGTAATCAGCTCCACCGCCCGCACCCCAAGCCGGGTGGCGAGAATCCAGTCGGATACGGATGGGCTGCCGCCTCGCTGGATATAGCTCAACACCACGGGCTTGATCTCCACGTCGGTATGCTCCTGGATAAACTGGGCGAACGCTTCAGCACTTCCTGCCCCCTCGGAAATGATGACCGTGCTGGTGAGCCTGCCCTTTAGCTTGTTCTTGGCAAGCTGCTCCGCCGCGTCCTCCCACGCACGGGGCCGCTCCGGCAAAAGCGTAATGTCCGCCGGGCCCGCGATCCCCGCCCACAGGGCGATGTCGCCACAATTGCGGCCCATAACCTCCACCACGCCCACCCGGTCATGGGCGCGCATGGTATCCCGGATTTTCGCGATTTCATTCACCACGTTGTTGACAGCCGTGTCAAAGCCGATCGTGAAATCCGTGTATCCCATATCGTTGTCGATGGTGCCCGGAACGCCCATGACGCAAATCCCTGCGTCAGACAGGGCCTTTGCCCCGTGAAAGCTGCCGTCGCCGCCGATGACGATCAGCGCATCCATCTGAAACGCATGCATCACCTTGATGGCCTGTTCCTGCCCTTCCGGGGAGGTAAACTGCTGGCTGCGCGCGGTCCTAAGGATTGTGCCGCCCCGCTGGGTGATGCTGTGGACGTCTTCATATTGCAGCGGCTTTACCCGCCCTTCTATTAAGCCCTGAAAGCCATGATAGACACCCAGCACCGTGTCCCCCTGATGAAGGCCCACCTTCACCACAGCGCGGATTGCTGTATTCATGCCAGGGGTATCGCCGCCGCTCGTCAAAACTCCGATGCGTTTCATAGTCTGCCACACTCCAATCGCTATTTGTTTTAGTTATATCAGAAAAGGCTTTGTGGTCTAGTATAGCAGATCGGTTCCTGTTTGCAAACTAAATTATTATTTCACAGTGATTTTTACATTTTCCGGCCCCAGCTTCGCCCTGGCTGCGGCCAAAAGCCGCTCTGAAAGGTTCACGTAAAGGTGCTGTGGCGCGCGCTTGCTGCGGCCCGCCCCGCAGAGCACCACCGGCGTATTCCCGGGGTATTGTGAAAGAAGCCCCACCGCCCATTCCATATGAGCCGCTTCAAGGCTTTCCAGGCGCAAATACAGCGTTTTTTGCCCCGCCAGCTGGGCAAGGGCTGTCATCTCCTCCACCAATATGGAGTTGGGCTGCCCCTCCCGGATGGACAGCCTGCCTATGACGGCAACCGCATTGGAGCTCGCCAACAGCGGCCCAAACTGGGCAAGCGCTCTGGGGAACAGCACCAGCTCCACCGTGCCCGTAACCCCCTCCATGGTGGCATAGCCCATTATGCCGTTGCCTGATTTTACGGGCTTTTGCTTGACACTTCGAATGAGCCCGCCCACCCGCACCCGCTCGTTGTCCAGAAGCGGCGGCGTTTCCCCGTCTGCCTCCATCACCTGTACCACGGTATAGGGTAGTTTCTTCAGCGCGGGGGCGTACTCCTCCAGGGGGTGTCCGCTGATGTAAATACCGATGGCCTCCCGCTCCCGCTCCAAGAGCTCCTTATGGCCGAGCTCCGGAATGTCCGGCAATTGGATGTTGGCGGCGCTGGCAGCTTCCTGGGCCGCCCCGCCCATGTCGAAGAGGGAAATCTGCCCCGCATCCCGCGCGCGGCGGGCCAGCGCGGAGCTGTCCATCGCCCGCTCGTACACGGCGATCAGCTGGGCGCGGCGTAAATTCATGGCGTCAAAACAGCCTGCGTATATGAGCCCCTCCAGCATCCGCTTATTCAGCCCCTCCACCCGGTCAATAAAATCGAAAAAGCTCCGAAACGGGCCGTTCTCGCACCGCTCCCGCACCATAAAATCCATGGCCGACGCGCCCACATTCCGCACCGCTGAAAGCCCGAACCGGATGCACCCTTCCTGTACGCTAAAGCGGGAGGCGCTTTTGTTCACATCCGGCGGCAGCACCGAAATGCCCATCTGCCGGGCGATATAAACGTATTCCGCCACCTTGTCGGCATTGCCCAGGTAGCTGTTTAGCAGCGCAGCCATAAACTCCACCTTAAAATAGAGCTTCAGGTACGCCGTGCGGTAGGCCACCACCGCATAGCAGGCGGCGTGGGATTTGTTGAACGCGTAGGAGGCGAAATCCTTCATCGAATATCTTTTCCGCCGCAGACTCGCTCACGCCGTTTGCAACCGCACCAGCAATCCCCTCCCCGGCATTTCCATGCACAAAATTATGCCGCTCTTTGGCCATAACGTCATGCTTTTTCTTGGACATGGCCCGGCGCACCAGGTCGCTTCGGCCAAGGGAATACCCGCCAAGGTCCCGGACGATCTGCATGACCTGCTCCTGATACACGATGCAGCCGTATGTGGTGGACAGGATGGGCTTAAGCTTATCCGTCAGATACTTCACCGGCGCGGCGCCGTTTTTCGCGGCGACATACCTGGGAATTTGCGCCATGGGGCCTGGCCGGAACAGGGATATGCCCGCGATGATGTCCTCAAAGCTGTCGGGCTTAAGCTGCATCATAAACTGGCGCATGCCCGCGCTTTCCAGCTGGAACACGCCGTCGGTTTCCCCCCGGGCGATCATCTGAAATACCTTAGGGTCGGAAAACTCCATCCGGTACAGGTCAGGCGGCTCTTTCCCGCCCTCCTTTATGAAATTCAGCGCGTCACGGATCACCGTCAGCGTCCGAAGCCCCAAAAAATCCATCTTGAGAAGCCCCAGCTCCTCCAGCGTGCCCATGGGAAACTGGGTGGTGACGGACTCTTCGTTTTTCTGCAAGGGCACCACGTCTGTGATGGCAAGCTTGGAAATCACCACACCCGCCGCGTGGGTGGAGGCGTGCCTGGGCAACCCCTCCAGCCTGCGGCTTAAATCCAGCACCTTGTGGACGCTGGGGTCCTGCTCATAAAGATTGCGCAGTTCCGATGATAGCTGCAGCGCCCGGTCAAGTGTCATATTCAGCTCAAACGGCACCATTTTGGCCAGCTTGTCCGTCTCCCCATAGGGGACGCGAAGGGCCCTTCCCACGTCGCGCACCACCTGCCGGGCGGCCATTGTGCCGAATGTGATGATCTGCGCCACGTGGTCGACGCCGTACTTGTCCACCACGTAATCGATGACCTCCTGCCGCCGCTCGTAACAGAAGTCTATGTCGAAATCCGGCATGGAGATCCGCTCGGGATTTAAAAACCGCTCGAACAGCAGGCCATATCGGATGGGATCCACGTCGGTAATGTCCAGGCAATACGCCGCCAGGCTGCCCGCGCCGCTGCCCCTGCCGGGGCCCACGACGATGCCGTGGGTTTTCGCAAAATGGATAAAGTCCCACACGATGAGGAAATAGTCCACAAACCCCATGTTTGCGATCACGGAAATTTCATAGGCAAGTCGGTCTTTCGCCGCCTCGTCCGCACCGGGAAGCTTGACTTGCAGCCCGTCCCAGCACAGCTTTTTCAGGTACGCCTCATTGTCCATACCGTCCGGCGCTGAAAACCCCGGCAAATGCCGCCCGCCGAACTGGATGGAACAATCGCATTTATCCGCAACCTCTTGGGTGTTTTGGATGGACTCCGGCGCTTCGTCGAACAGGGCGCGCATCTCCGCCTCATCCTTTAAGTAGAATTCAGGGGCATGCATGCGCATGCGGTCCTCTTCGTCCACAAACCGGTTGGTCTGGATGCACAACAGCACGTCCTGGGCCTCGGCATCGTCCTTTGTGACATAGTGCACGTCGTTGGTGGCGACGGTTTTTATTTTCAATGTTTTGGCGATATCCAGCAGCCCCGGCAGCACCTGCTTTTGCTCGGGCAGGCCGTGGTTTTGAATTTCAATGTAAAAATCGTCATGGAACATGCCCTTCAACCGCTTTGCGATTTCCATTGCGCCGGCGGCGTCCCCCTGGAGGAGCTTTTGCGGGATATCCCCCGCCAGGCAGGCGGACAGGCAGATCAGCCCCTCGCAATGCTTTGACAAAAGGTCGTAATCGATCCGGGGCTTGTAATAAAACCCGGAAAGAAACCCGGCGGAGCTTAGCTGCATCAGGTTATGATATCCTATTTCGTTTTTACACAGCAGAATGAGGTGCGCATACTCCCGGTCCAGTTTGCCTTCCCGGTCCAGCATCGATCTTGGGGCCACATATGCCTCCATGCCCAGGATGGGTTTCACGCCGGCTTTCTCGCAGGCCTTATAAAAATCGACCACGCCGTACATCACGCCGTGGTCGGTAATGGCAAGGGATGTCATGCCCTGCGCCTTGGCGCGGGCAACCAGGTCTTCGATGCGCGCCGCGCCATCGAGCAGGCTATACTGCGTATGGACATGCAAATGGGTAAAGGCCATAGTCTACGCCTTTTTCTCCATGAGTTCCACCATGGCGGCCATGGCTGTCTGCTCGTCCGGTCCGTTGACAAACAGATGGATGCTCTCCCCCATGGGCACACCCAGGGAGAGTACCCCCATGATGGACTTGGCATTTACCTTTTTATTGCCCTTTTCAATGAGCATCTGGGAGGCAAAACCGCTGGCCACCTGTACAAGCTCGGCAGCGGGCCGGGCGCGCAGCCCCTCGGGATTGTTGACGGTCAGAACCTTGTGGATCATAAGGCAACCTCCTTCAATGTTTCATATTACATCCGCGTAAAAAATCTCTAATTCAGTTCCCGGGCCATGCGCAAAATGCGCTGCAGCCTGTGGTTGATGCAGGACTTGCTGACCCCCGCAATCTCCGCAAGCTCGGGCAGGGTGGCGTGGGGATTGTTCAGGCGAAGCTCAGCCGTCTCAAACAATACCGGGGAGAGGTTCCTTAATTTCATCCGGGTTTGCAAGAGGCGTATCGCGTCAAGCTGCTCCCCAGCCGCGGAAACGGTTTTCCCGATGTTTGCGGTTTCGCAGTTGCTGGTGCGGTTGATATAATTGCGCAATTCCTTTTCCGCACGGGCATCCTCAAACGCTAACGTGGCCATATGCCCTCCCAAGAGCGCGAGAAACGACGCAATTCGATCCCCCTCTTTCAAGTATACCACAGGTTTCCCTTTGCGGATCATGGATTTTGCATCGCAGCCAAATTCACCCATCAAATGGCACAGGGCGTCCGCCATCTCCTGGCTGCGGCACACGATCTCCAGATGATACGCCCGCTTGGGATTGGAAACCGATCCCGCGCCCAGGAACGCCCCCCGCAAAAACGACTTCTTGATGGCGTTGCTGTCCGTTGGCAGGACGGGCACCTTTTGTATGAGCTCCACCCCAGCCTCCGTCCTCAGAAACAGGCCCGCGTCGGTCAACAGCGTTTCGCAGCCGGGGCCATGAAACGCGGCCACCATCACGGGTTTGCGGCGGCGGCCTTCCCCTTCGCGAAGGCTCAGCTGCGCGTCAAGATCATACAAGCCTGTGGCGAGGTTGATGATATGCTTGCCCAGGTCCTGGGTTTCAGACACATATTCCACACCGAAGGAGCGGCCCAAGCGCAGCGCCCCGGACACATGGGTAATCCCCGCAAGCTGCATCCGCTTTGAGCCTTCGCCCCTGATTTTCACCCGCACCAGTTCTTCCTTCACCGTTGTGGAAAACGACATGGTTTTCACTCCTTCCCGCCGGAATTTGGTTTCTCCATATGCCTGCGCCGAAGCTG
>CAYPKG010000041.1:7280-17217 GCA_964411275.1 uncultured Oscillospiraceae bacterium
TCCTCCCCGCCGGAATTTGGTTTCTTCTCCACATGCCTGCGCCTAAGCTGGCCGCAGGCCCCCTCAATGTCCGTGCCAAGCTCCCTGCGCACCGTGGCCGACTGTCCAAGGGCGTTGAGCCTGTCGCAAAACACCTTGGCCGCCTCCCGGGTGGTGCCCGTCAAATTCCGCTCCTTCACCGGGTTCAATGGAATGAGGTTCACATGACAGTTGACATTCTTTAATAGTCCCCGCAGCGCCGCCGCATCCGCCTGCGCGTCGTTCACCCCGGCGATCAGCGCATACTCGAATATGGCCCGGCGGCCGGTTTTGTTGGCATAATCGGCGGCCGCCGCCACCACCTCCCTGATGGGAAACCGCTTGTTGATGGGCATCAGCTTGGAGCGGGTTTCGTCGTCATGGGCGTGGAGGGACACGCAAAGCGTCACCGCCGGCGCGTCCTCCACCAGCCGCTTCATCTCCGGCACCAGTCCGCAGGTGGACAGCGAAATGTTTCGGGGGCTGATGTTCAGCCCGCCGGCCGCTGACACACGCCACAAAAACCGCACCACATTTTCATAATTGTCAAGGGGTTCCCCGCTGCCCATGAGCACCAGGTTCGTCACCTGCCGCTTGCGGTTTGTGTCGATAGCGGCCTCGGTCTCGTCCCGCTCAATGGCCAGCACCGTGCTTAGCATCTCTCCATGGGCCAGGTTCCTCACCCGGCCTTCCAAGGTGGACGCGCAGAACGCGCAGCCCATGCGGCAGCCCACCTGGGTGGATAGGCACAGGGTGTTTCCATGATGATAGCGCATCAGCACCGCCTCCACAAGCTCCCCGTCCATGAGGCGCAGTAGGTATTTCGTGGTGTCGTCGATTTTGGAAGCCCGTTTTTCCACGATGTCCGCACCGCCCCATGGGATGTCCGCGAGCTTTTCGCGCAAAGGCTTGGGCAGGTTTACCATCTGTTCGGGCCGTATCCCCCGCACCAGCCAGCCGTAGACCTGTGCCGCCCGAAAGCGCGGCTCTCCCCAATCAGCGAGAAGGGCCGTCAGTTCTTCCAGGGAATAGTCCATCAGGTTCATGGCTGACCTCCATGCTTCTTCCGCATCCGGGCGATGAAAAACCCTTCCACCCCGTCCCGGTTGGGAAATAGCTGCAGCATGCCCGCTTCGCGTCCCGGTATGCTTGCGGGCAGATAGGGCGAAAGATCGTCCAGCGCGAAATCCGGGTTTGTGTCCAAGAAAGCCCGCACCTGCTCCTCGTTTTCCATGGGGCTGATGGTACAGGTGATATAGAGCAAAATTCCACCAGGCGCCACGTATTCCTTCACCGTGTTGAGGATGCGAGCCTGGGTTTGTTTGAGCGCTGCTACCCCCTGGGCGGTTTTGCCATAGCGCAGATCCGGTTTCGACTCCGCCACCCCAAAGCCGGAGCAGGGCGCGTCCACCAATACCAGGTCGAATTTGCCGTCGTATTCCGGCGCCCGCCGCGCCGCGTCCTGGATTTTCGTTTGCGCCGGGACATTAAGCCTCGCTAGGGTATTGTCCAAAAGCTCTTTCCTGTGGGGGTGAAGCTCCCATGCCGTCAACGCGGCCTTCCCGCCTGACAGCGCGTAAAGGTACGCGGTTTTGCCGCCGGGGGCCGCGCACGCGTCCAGCACCTTCATGCCCGGCTGGATGCCTGCGGCATGGCAGGCCAGCATGGCGCTTTCCCCCTGTACCGTCATGCGTCCCGATAGAAACTGCTCATCCCTCGTAACGTCAATCCCCGTTTGAAGCTTAAAGCAATCCGGCAAATGCCGCCCGGGCGCAAAGGGGATGTTCTTCTTCGTCAAATACTCCGACAACTCCCCCGCCGTCATGGGCGGCTGGGGCCTTACGCATAGTGCGGTATCGTCCTCGTACCCCAACAGCTCTTCTGTAAATTCCCCTCCATAGCGGGCAATCCAGTCCTCTACAAGCCATTGGGGCCAGCTGTATTGAATGCTCAGCCTCTCTGCCAAAGGTTCCTCTGGGATAACCGGCAACCCGCCCTCGTTTTTCGCCCGGGCAACGGCACGCAGCACGCCGTTGACATAGCCCGCAAGCCCGCCCTTGCCGATTTCCTTCGTCAGGCGCACCCCCTCGTTGCAGGCCGCGCTTTGGGGCGTGCGCATAAACAACAGCTCGCAGACGCCTATGCGCAATATCCCCCGGATAGCGGGCTTCGGGTTTGTTTTGGTAAAATGGGACAGCACAAAATCGATGTACAACAGATGATCCAGCACCCCGTACACGATGGCCGTCACAAACGCCCCGTCCCTGGCGTCGGCGGTTTGTTGCCGCGCCTGTTTGAGCCGGAGGTTCGCGTATGCGCCGCCCCCGGTAATATCCAAAAGGGCCTCAAGCGCCACCCGCCGCGCGCTCATGTAAGCGTCACGCCCGAAAGGGATTTGCCCCTGAGAAACGCCTTCGCCTCCATGCGCTTGCCGCCCGGCGCCTGCAATTCCAACACCTCCACGCTGTTGCCATCCCCGCAGGAGATGAACAATCCCGTATTGGCTTCGCCAAAGCAGGTGCCGGGAATGCCCTCCCCAGGCCCCGCAAGCCGTGTAAGCCAGAGCTTTAGCGTTCCGCCGTCGGGAAGCGAAGCGTACGCTCCCGGCCAGGGGTTCGCCCCCCGCACCCGGTCGTGTACGCGCTTCGCCGTCCAGCTCCAGTGGATTTTTCCGTCCTCTTTTTTCAGCATCCGGCATTTGGTCGCCTGCGCCTCATTCTGGGGTACGGGAACAATTGTCCCCGCCGCAAGCCCCTTTATGGTGTCCTTTAAGAGCGCCGCGCCCAGCACCGAAAGCCGGTAATATAATTCCCCGGCGGTCTCGTTTGGCCCGATGGGGGTTTCCGCCTTCAAGAGCATGTCCCCTGTGTCCAGGCCCACGTCCGTGAGCATTGTGGTGATCCCCGTCACTTCTTCCCCGTCCATCACCGCCCACTGGATGGGCGCGGCCCCCCGGTATTTGGGAAGCAGCGAGCCGTGGACGTTGACGCAGCCCAGGCGCGGAATGTCAAGGTTTTCTTTGGACAGAATTTGTCCAAACGCGGCGGTGACCATCAGCTCCGGCCCAAAGTCTTGAAGCGCTATCACCCCCGCCTCATCCCGGATGCGGGAAAACTGATACACCGGAATGCCGTGGCGTAACGCCAGGGTTTTTATAGGGGTTGGGGTCAGCTTGGCATGCCGTCCGTAAGGCCGGTCGGGCTGCGTAAAAACGGCCAGGTCGTGGCCGCTATCAATCAGCATCTGCAGGGACGGCACGGCAAAATCCGGCGTTCCCAGAAAAGCGATCCTCATTCTTCCTCCTCGGGTTCCCAGCCCTCCGGCGGGTCAGTCACCAGCCGCACAAACACCTTTCCGTCCAGATGATCCACCTCGTGCAGGATTGCCCGGGCAAACAGGCCAGTGGCGTCATACTCGATCAACTCGCCCTTTCTGTTGAGGGCACGGGCCACCACATGGTCTGGGCGTACCACATATCCCGACTGGCCGGGAAAGGACAGGCAGCCTTCCAGGGCCCCCTGCTCTCCCTGAGTTAATATGATCTCAGGATTGATCATTTCAACCGCGCCATCGCCGCAGTCGATGACCACCACCCGTTTGAGGATGCCCACTTGGGACGCGGCAAGGCCGCAGCCGTCCGCCTTGTACATGGTTTCCAGCATATCGTCGATCAGTTCCCGGGTGCGCCTGTCGATGTTCTGCACCGGCCTGCAAACCTTGTACAATGCGGGGTCGTCCTCGCGTAAAATCCTTCGTAATGCCATAGTAACAATCCTTCCTTCAATCTCCTTAGCCTATTATAACGCAACCGACAAAAAAGTGGTATTCCCTGACGCATTCATCAGTTTTTTGACTACAGCATTTCCCCCGGGTTTACCTCCAGCGTGGCGAACAGCTCCCCCCTGTGGGCCTGTGCGTAACCGTACACCGCTTTGAGCGCCGCCGCCGTGCGGGGCGTGCGCAGGAGCTTTACCACCACCTGATACCGGTACACCCCCCGTTTTCTAGCAATCGGTGCGGGCCCGCCCACGATCAGCAGAAATTCCTCCTGATGCTCCGGCCCCAACGCCTCTTGTACCGCCTGCTCCAATCCCTGCTCATACAGCGCTCCCGTCTCGAAAAGCGCCGCTTTGTCCACGCTGGAAAACAGCGCCCGGACGAACAGCGCGTAAGGCGGGAACAGCGCCGCCCGGCGCATGTTGATCTCATACGCGTAAAACCCTTTGTAATCATGGGTTTTGGAAAACTGGACGCTGGGATGCTCCGGCGAATACGTCTGGATCACCACTTCCCCAGGCGCCTCGTCCCTGCCCGCGCGCCCCGCCACCTGTGTCAGCAGCTGAAACGTGCGCTCAGCGCTGCGATAATCCGGCAGGTGCAGCGTGGCGTCTGCCGCCACGACGCCCACCAATGTCACGTTGGGGTAATCCAGGCCCTTCGCGATCATCTGGGTGCCGATCATGATCTGCGCCTCACCGGCGGCAAACCGGGCAAGCAGCTTTTGGTGGGCGTCCTTGGCCCGGGTGGTGTCCATGTCCATGCGCAGGGTCGTCGCCTCAGGAAAATGCTCATGCACCTGCTCCTCCACCTGCTGGGTGCCCACTCCAAAGTATTTGAGGTATGGCTTCCCGCAGGAGGGGCAAACGGCGGGTACCTGGGCCCCATACCCGCAGTAATGGCATTTTAGCCGTTCCCCAAGCCGATGATACGTCAAAGACACATCGCAATTGGAGCACTGCAGCACCCCGCCGCACCCCCGGCAGGCCACAAATGTGGAGTAGCCCCGGCGGTTGATGAACAGGATCGCCTGATGCCCCTTTTGGAGGCAGTCCTTCAGCTTTTGATACAGCGCGGCGCTGAATATGCTGTTGTTGCCTTTTTCAAACTCCACGCGCATATCCACGATGCTGACCTTGGGCAGCGGTCGGTTTTGCACCCGCTCCGGAAGCTCCAACAAATGATAGCGCCCGGCAAGCGTCCGTCGGTAGGTGGTGATGGAGGGGGTGGCGCTGCCCAGCAGCAGGGGCGCGTTTTGTAACCTACACCGTTTCCTCGCCACCTCGATGGCATGATACCGGGGGGCGCTTTCGCTTTGGTACGACTGCTCGTGCTCCTCGTCGATGACGATCAGCCCCAGGTTTTCTGTAGGGGCGAACACCGCCCCGCGTGCGCCGATGACCACCTGGGCTTTGCCAAGCCGGATGCGCCGCCACTCGTCAAACCGTTCCCCGTCGGACAGGCGGCTGTGCAGCACCGCGATCCCCCCGCCAAACCGGCTTTTGAACCGCTCCACCGTTTGCGGGGTCAGGGCGATTTCCGGCACCAGCACGATTGCGGTTTTCCCCGCGTCCAGCACCGCCTTGATGCAGTGCATGTATACCTCGGTTTTGCCGGAGCCGGTGATCCCATGGAGCAGATACGTGCCGCCGCTGCCCTTGGCCATGGCCCCAGTCACCGCTTCCACCGCCGCTTGCTGGCGAGGGTTGAGCACAACCTGTGTTTCCGGCATTGCCGGGCCTTTCATTATCCCCGGACGGCGGAACGTCACATGCCCGCTTTCGATGAGGAAGCCCTTTTTCAAAAGCGCGGCGATCGCAGGGCGTGCGCCGGGGATAAACCCGGCGATGTCGTCCACCGCCATTTCAAGGCCGCTTTCCCTCAAAAAGTCGAATACCTCCAGCTGCTTAGGCGACCGGGGCGTGCCGCTTTTGTTCAAAAGCGCCTGCCGCAGCTCCTCCGCGTTTTCCGCGATCTGCACCGTGCGCTGGGTCTTTTCCTTCACCCGGCCCTGGCGCATGGCGGCAGGCAGCATCAGCCTGAGCGCGTCGATCATCAGGCAATGATAGCTTTCCTGCAGCCATTTGGCAAGCGCCAGCTGCTCCAAAAGCAGCGCGGGCCATGGCTCCATCGTGCGCAGGATGGGCTTAATCTGGCCGATCTGCTCTCTCGGCTCCTCCAGCAGCGACAGCACAAACCCCTCCACCCTTTTATTACCCCGGCCAAAGGGCGCCAAAACGCGCTGGCCCGCCGTCACCGCCATCCCCTCCGGGATGGCATACGTGAACAGGCGGTCCACATTTCCATGGGCAATATCAACGATGATCTCTGCATACATAGGCGCTACCTCTGGACAGGGGGATACGACGGGAATACGTCGGGGCTCCGCCCCAAGCTACGTCGGGGCCCCGCCCCAAGCTACGTCGGGGCTCCGCCCCGAACCCCGCTTGCACCTTTTTTACAAAAAAGGTGCAAGACTCCAAAAAACTTTAATGTTTCATTTTATAGTTTCAATGCTAATTGATCTAAAAGCCAGTGGGCCACCTCCGCTTTGGTGCGAAGCCCGCTCATGAGGGGCTCCCCTTCCCTCCGATACAGCGTTACAGCATTCGTGTCCCCCGCAAACCCCACGCCGGCGGCGGATACGTCGTTGGCGGCGATAAAATCGAGGTTTTTCTTATGGAGCTTTTCCATGGCGTAGCGGTCAATCTCCCGGGTTTCCGCCGCAAACCCCATCAGCACCTGGTGGGCCTTTTGCTCGCCCATGCGCTTTAAAATATCAACGGTGGGCTTCAAGCCAATCTGCATCAGCCCCTCGCCGGATTTTTTGATCTTATGATCGGCGGTTTTGTCCGGGGTAAAGTCCGCCGGTGCCGCCGCCATAATGAGCGCGTCGCAAGAGGGGAACCTTGCCTCCACCGCCTCCAAAAGCTGTTGTGACGAGCGGATGTCCACCCTTTCTACCCCCACCGGGGCGGACAGGACAACCGGCCCGCTCACGAGGGTTACTTCAGCACCCCGCCTTGCGGCAGCCTCTGCGATTGCAAAGCCCATCTTTCCGCTGGAGCGGTTGGTAAGGTACCGCACCGGGTCCAGGTCCTCACAGGTCGGCCCCGCGCTGACCAGGATGCGCTTGCCCGCGAGATCGCATTTAGGATAGAGCGCAGCCATCACCGCCTCTAAAATCTGCTCTGTTTGTGCAAGCCTGCCCTTGCCCACATCCCCGCAAGCCAAAAGCCCTTCCTCCGGCTCGATAAACACGCAGCCCCTGGCCTTCAGGGTTTTGATGTTTTTTTCCACCGCCGGGTGGGTGAGCATATTGCTGTTCATCGCCGGGGCAATCAGCACCGGCGCGCGGGTGGCCAGGAACGTAGAGGTCAACAGATCGTCGGATATGCCGTTTGCGGCCTTGCCGATGAAGTTGGCCGTGGCGGGCGCTACAAGAAACACGTCCGCCGCTTTGGCAAGGGAAATATGCTCCACCTCAAAGGGCGTTTCCCGGCTGAACTGGTCTGTGGCCACGGCGTTTTTCGATAATGTATCCAGCGTTAAGGGCGTAATAAACCGCGCGCCCGCGTCCGTCAGGATCACGCGCACGTCTATGTCCAGCTTTTTCAGCTGGCTTGTAAGCTCCGCCGCCTTGTATGCGGCGATGGAGCCGGTTACCCCCAATACAACCGTTTTCATCTCTTTTTGTTGAGCAGGTATTCCTCCGGATACTCCAGCGTAATCCTGCCCTCTGAGAGTTCTTCCACCGCCAGTGACACGGGCTTTCGGTCACCCAGTATTTCCGGATTGTCCATCAGCTGCCTGGCCCTGCGGGACACCGCCGTCACCAGCATGTACCGGCAGCCGACCTTGTCGATCAGCTCATTGAGTGCGGGTTTGTTCATCATAAATTTTGTTCCCTCCCTACCTGTTGCAAAAACTTTTGTATCATACCGCGGTTGCGACAAACGCGTGACTTTTCCGCCGCGACGATATTCTCAATCTGGTGTACCGCTTTCTCCACAACGTCGTTGACTACAATATAATCATACCGGGACAAGTATGTCATCTCCTCGATAGCCATCGCAAAGCGCCGCTCTACCACCTCAGGCATTTCCGTCCCCCGGCCGATCAGTCGGGATTTCAACTCCCCCATGGAGGGCGGGGCGATGAATATCATCACCGCGTCAGGACAGACCTCCTTGACCCGCATGCCCCCTTGCACGTCGATTTCCAATATGACGTCAAAGCCATGGCAGCGCTCTTCCTCCACGTATTGTTTGGGCGTTCCGTAATAGTTCATCCCGAACACATGCATATATTCAAGAAAATCGCCCCGGGCGACCATCGTCTCAAATTCAGACGGTGATTTGAAGAAGTAATGCACACCCTCGATCTCTCCGGGCCGTTTTGCCCTGGTGGTGGCGGATACGGAGTTTTTTATGCGGCAGTTACGCCCGCACAGCTCCCGGTTTATCGTGCCTTTCCCGACCCCCGACGGCCCGGAAAGCACGATCAAAATTCCGTCCTTATTCTGCTCCATGTTCATTTTCCCCCTATATGCCGAAAATCAAACCCCAAATGGGTATGGGATAACCTTTCGCGCGACGCGTTCTTGACTCCCGCCGAAGCGGCCACAAAGCCATAGGCTTTGCGGATGACATTACTCGTCATCCTCCACATCCAGCCGGTTCGCCACGGTTTCCGGTTGGATGGACGACAAAATCACATGGGAACTGTCCATCACGATCACCGCCCGGGTTCTGCGGCCATACGTAGCGTCGATGAGCCTTCCGCGCTCCCGCGCCTCCTGGATCACCCGCTTGATCGGCGCGCTTTCAGGGCTGACGATGGCTACAAGCCGGTTGGCCGACACGATATTGCCAAAGCCGATGTTGATCAATTTGATTGCCATAAGCCCCTCCGCTATTCGATATTCTGCACCTGTTCCCGGATTTTTTCTATTTCGCCCTTTCCGGCGATTACCGCGTTTGTCAATGCGGCATCGTTGGCCTTTGAGCCGATTGTGTTAAACTCCCGGTTCATCTCCTGGACGATGAAGTCAAGCTTGCGGCCCGCGGGCTGTTCTTCCCCCGAAAGCGCCAGCTTCATTTGCGTAATATGGCTCTTCAACCGCACGATCTCCTCGTCCACGCTGGCCTTGTCGGCAAACACCGCCACCTCCAGCGCAAGCCGCGCCGGGTCCGGCGCGGCGCCGTCCAGCAATTGCGCAATGCGCTCGTTGAGCTTCAACTTATATTCTTCCACAACTAACGGCGCCCTCTCCTCGATTGTTTTCGTAAGGGCCAGCACCGCCTCGGCGCGCGTGGAAAGATCCTCATACAGCCGCCCGCCCTCGTCCAGGCGCATGGTAAGCAGTTCGTCAACGGCCTTGTTCGCCGCTTCCCTGGCTAGCGCCATGACTGCATCCCGGTCCTCTTCCGCCTCCACAACCTCGGATACATCCGGCAGTTTGAGCGCGGCACAGAGCGTCAGGTCGTCCGGAAGGCACAGCTTTGCGTTCGCTTCCCTGGCCGCCGAGACATACTCCGCCATCAGCCCGCCGTCGATCACCACCCGCCGGGCGTCGTTGCGCTCGTTGCGGTAATTCACAAATACATCCACATGCCCTCTCAAGAGCCGCCCGCTTAAAACCTTGCGGAATGTATCCTCCAAAAAGGAAATATGCCGGGGAAGCCGCATGCCGACGTCCAGATACCGGTGATTGACGGATTTTAATTCAACGGTAATCTCCCTGCCGTCATACCCGGCGGTTCCCCGGCCATAACCGGTCATGCTGCTGATCAATGGCTTGTCCCTCCCTGTAGGATCCCTTTGTTTTTTTGTACAAGTACATTATAGTATATCACATTCAGGTAAATGATGTCGAATGTAATATGGATTTTTCCCACGTACCCCTTTCCTATTCTTTTCCTTCTATGATATCGATAAAATGCTGATATCGATGCTAAAGCGCCGGAACATTTCATTCCGGCGCTGGGCCATCGGCAAAATAGGTGGCAAAATGCCCCGCCATTTTGCCTCTTCAAAAAACGCTATGGGCAGAATAAAAATCCGTCAAAATCAACGACATGCGCGGTGATTTTGACACCTTGCATGCGGCAAGGCCGACAGACGATGCAATCGTCCGAGG
>CAYPKG010000042.1:0-15706 GCA_964411275.1 uncultured Oscillospiraceae bacterium
ACCGCAAGCCCTATGAGAACAGGGAGGGCGGGTTCAACCGCGACCGCAAGCCCTATGAGAACAGGGAGGGCGGGTTCAACCGCGACCGCAAGCCCTATGAGAACAGGGAGGGCGGGTTCAACCGCGACCGCAAGCCCTACGAGAAGAAAGAGAATGGCTTTACCCGCAAGCCCTATCAGCCGGAGGAAACCGCCCCGCAAATTCCGGTGCAGGCCCACAGCGTGGACGAGGCCCCCTATTTCCTCATGGGCCGCAACACCGTGCGGGAGGCGGTCAAAAGCGGCCGCAGCATAGACCGCATTCTGGTGGTGCGGGAGCTGGACGGCTCTTTGCGGGAGATCGTGAACATGGCCCGGGACCGGAACCTGATCGTGCGGGAGGTAGACCGCAAAAAGCTGGACGAGATGTGCATGCCATTCGGCCATGGCGGAAAGCCCGGCAATCACCAGGGCATCATCGCCCTTGTGCCGGAGGTGGAATACGTCGACGTGATGGATATCCTGAGCGCCGCCCGGGAAAAGGGCGAGGAGCCTTTTGTAATCGTGCTCCAAGAGATTGCGGATCCCCACAATCTCGGCTCGATCCTGAGAAGCGCCGCCTGCGCGGGTGCCCATGGTGTGGTCATTCCCAAGCGGCGGGCCGCCTCTGTAACGGCGGCTGTTGCCAAGGCCAGCGCGGGCGCTGTGGAATACGTGAAAGTAGCGAAGGTGGCAAACCTCAGCAATACATTGGAGCAGCTCAAGGCCGAGGGCCTTTGGATCGCAGGTGCGGACATGTCCGGCGCGCCCATGGGCAGCGTTGACCTGTCCGGCCCGCTGGCGCTGGTCATCGGCGGCGAAGGGGAAGGGCTCGGGCGGCTTGTGGGGGAAAAATGCGATCATCTCGTGTCCATCCCCGTTAAAGGCCCCATCAACTCCCTGAACGCGTCCGTAGCCGCCGCAGTGCTCATGTTTGAAAAGCGTCGCCAGGACGCAGCGAAATAACCGGAGGCCATTCATGCGGGAATTTGAAGAGCATACCGAGTTTTTAGAGTTCCGGCAGGCGACCGATGAGGCGTTGGTAGAACGGGCGCATCAGGGGGATGCCCTCGCTGAGGAATATCTGTATTTAAAGCACAAAAATTTTGTGCGTGCCAAGGCCCGCTCCTACTTTCTCGTAGGCGCGGACCGGGAGGATCTGGTGCAGGAAGGCATGATCGGCCTGTACAAAGCCATCCGGGATTACGAGCCTGAAAAGACGGGGTCGTTTCTTTCGTTTGCGGAGCTGTGCATCACCCGCCAGATCATCTCCGCCATCAAGGCGGCAACCCGGCAAAAGCATATTCCCCTCAACTCCTATGTATCCCTTAACAAGCCCCTGTATGAGGACGGCACCGAAAGCACCCTCATCGACGTGCTAACAAGCGCCCATGTGTCCGATCCCGAGGAAACCGTAATCGGCCAGGAAAGCTATGCGGCCATCAGCGGACAAATACAAAACAGCCTGTCCCCGCTGGAGCTTGAAACCCTCAATCTCTATCTTGACGGGCTGTCCTACGTGGAAATCGCAGAGCGGTTAAAGCGGCACCCCAAAGCCGTGGACAACGCGCTGCAGCGGGTACGGCGCAAGCTGGAAGGCCAATTGTAATAACCGGGAAGGAAGACGAAATTCCAATGCATGACGGACATCGCGAACGCTTGCGCAAGCGCTACATGGAAAACGGCCTTGACGGGTTTGCCGCCCATGAGGTGCTGGAGCTGCTGCTAACGTTTAGCATTCCAAGGCAAAACACAAACGACATTGGCCACCGGCTGATCGGCCGCTTCGGCACCCTGGAAGGCGTGTTTCAGGCTGAAATCCCAGAGCTTATGCGGGTAGAGGGTGTGGGGCAGCGCTCCGCGCTGCTGCTGCATCTATGCGGAAATTTGTTTCGCCGGGTTCAGCTGGAGCAGGCGGCCCATGGCACAAAAAACACCCTGTTAAACGCGGAGGACGCGGCGCGGTACGCCATCGAGCTGACCCGGGGCGAGCGCTACGAATGCACATATGTCATCAGCCTCGATAAAAACCGGGGAATACTCCACGCGGACCGGGTAGCGGTGGGCACCCTGGCGGAAACCCCGCTGTATCCGAGAACGGTTGTGGAAACCGCTTTGATGCAGCGGGCATACTCGGTGATGCTGGTGCATAATCATCCCAGTGGCGACCCCACCCCATCGGGCGCGGACCGGCAAGTCACCGAAAGCGTTGACGCAGCCCTTCGGAGCATCGGCATTCAGCTGTTCGACCATCTGGTGGTGGGCGGGCATTTGGTATACAGCTTTTCCCGGGGAATAATACTGCGTTTCGCGGGGGAAACGATGTCGGCGCTGTTGCCGGAAGAGGTTCCGGCTTTGTTAAAGCGCCTGACCACGAGGCCGCCCAAGACGGCCACGCTGGCGGCGGAAGAGGAGGTTTGATCCATGGCCTATCAACAGCGGTATCAGGCCTGGCTGGACGACCCAAGGGTCGATCCGGATACCAAGGCGGAGATCATCGCACTTGCAAAGGACGAAAAGGAGATCGAGGACCGGTTTTACCGGGAACTGGAGTTCGGCACGGCGGGCCTGCGGGGCGTGATCGGCGCGGGTGAAAACCGGATGAACGCGTATGTGGTGCGCCGGGCGGCACAGGGCCTTGGAAAATACCTGAACGGCATCCCCGGCGGCGCCGAGCGGGGTGTGGCCATCGCCTATGACTCCCGCCGGTTTTCAGAGGAATTTGCCCTCGAGACCGCGCTGACGCTGGCAAGCCGCGGCATCCGCGCATATCTGTTTGAAAGCCTCAGGGCGGTGCCCCAGCTGTCCTTCGCGGTGCAGCACCTGGGGTGCATCGCGGGGGTGGTGATCACCGCCAGCCACAATCCCCCGGAATACAATGGCTTCAAGGTATATTGGGAGCATGGCGGCCAGATCGGGCCGGAACAGGCGGACGCAGTCATGGCGGCAATCATGTCCACCCCCTGGTTTGAGCCCTCGTCCCTGACAAAAGCGGAAGCCATGGAAGCGGGGCTTCTCACCATGATCGGGCGGGATGTAGACGAGGTTTATTACGAAAAGACGGCGTCGCTGCTGCTGGAGCCATCCCTTTTGAAGGAAAAAGGCCCTGGGCTCAAGCTGGTGTATACGCCTTTGTTTGGCGCGGGCAGCGTGCCTGTGCAAGAACTGTTAAAGCGGGTGGGCGTGTCCAATGTACAGGTGGTTACCGCGCAGGAGCAGCCCAACCCGGACTTCCCCGGATTAAAAGCGCCCAATCCCGAGGACCCGGCGGCATTTATACTCGGGGAAAAGCTGGCGGACGAGGCCAAAGCGGATGTCATCCTGGCGACAGACCCCGATGCCGACCGGCTGGGGGTGGCGGTGCGCAGTGGCGACGGCGGCTTCACGGTGCTCACCGGCAACCAGATCGGTTCCCTTTTGCTCTACCGCATTCTTTCCACCCGGGCCGCCCGGGGGGATCTGCCAAAGGATGCGCTTGTGGTGAAGTCCATCGTGTCCACACACCTGGCAGACGCCATCTGCGCCCGGTTTGGGGTGCAGCTTGACGACGTGCTGACAGGCTTTCGTTTTGTTTCAGAGAAGATCGATGAAAGCGTCAAAACCGGCAAGCACACGTTCCTGTTCGCGTTCGAGGAAAGCTACGGCTTTCTCGCGGGAGGCTTCTCCCGGGACAAGGACGCCATCTGCGCGGCAATTCTCGTGGCGGAAGCCTGCGTAGCCTACCGGGAGCGGGGTATGACACTGTATGACGGGCTGCAGGAGATCTACAAATTATTCGGTTATTACGGCGAGCGGGTGCAGTCCTACACCTTAGGTGGAAAAGAGGGCATGGAGCAAATCGCCGGGGCAATGGCGGCGCTACGCAGCGCGCCCCCCCAAGCCGTGGGTGGCGCCGCTGTACTGGCATTCGAGGATTACGGGGCAGGCACCCGAACCCTTGCGGATGGCAGCCTGGAGCCGCTCTCCCTTCCCAACTCCAATATGCTGCGGTTTCTGCTCACGGGCGGAGCCTGGGTTTGCGTGCGGCCCTCCGGCACGGAGCCGAAGCTGAAGCTGTACGTCGGGGCAAACGCGGCCACGAAAGAGGAGCTAAATGAACTGCTGTCCCTGCTGTACAAGGATATCGACGCCCATGTGCGCGGGTTGCTGGAATGATAGGGTAACAAAAAGCACAAACGACGGGGAACTTCCCCGCCGCAGCGTGTCAAAAAATCGCCGTTGGGCCATCCACAAAGCCAAGGTTTTGTGGATGGCCTAAAAATTACCCTACTATCACATTTGTAACGTATCCGAATATGCCCAGCAATATCAACAATACAGGCACCGCCACAATGCAGATCAGCAATATCCACAGCGGCTTGGAGGATTGCTCCACGCGCACCGTGGCGCTTGGCCGGTTTTCCGGCAGCGTCTTCCCGCAATGGGCGCACACCTTCCACGGGGCCTCGACACCCGCGCCGCAGCCTTCGCAGCGGTAGCGAAGCTGTGCCCCGCACTGGGGACAGGAAACGTACTCCGGCTTGGCCGTGGCGCCACAAGCCGCGCAGCGCTCCGACGGACGGGAGCGGCATACCACCAGATACACAATGAGGCCGATCAGCCCCGGCACCAGCGCCGCAACCAGCGCCCACAAAATGGTGTCCATCCCCCGGCGCTTCGCGTCCTGATAGACGAGAACGCCAACTAATATAGGCACGCCGAAAAAAAATGCCATCATCAACAGTACCGGAATAAAAGCAAAACCCATGAATATTTCTCCTTCTTCATCCTAATAAAAATCATTACCGTTGGTGCCATCCAGATCAGCATTACGTCCCCTTCCCCATCCAGCGTTTTTTCCAATGGGGCAGCTGTTCAAACAGCGCCGCGCACAGCAATGCCGTTCCAACCGTCAACAAAAATGCCAGAAAGCACGCGGCTTCTCCGATCCACGGCGGCAGTGCAAGCCCTTTTAAAACCGGAAGCAACCTCACATTCGCCGCAAGAGCCTGCATGCCCACGATCCACCAAAGCAGAGACGCCAGGCAGCACAGCGCGATCTGCATCCGGTTTTCCCGCGCCAAAGCCCGCTGTTCCAGCAAAGCTGCATCCACCCGCGGCGGCAGCGGCCCGTCGTCAAACGTCAGCGCCTGTTTTAGCCTGTCATCCATCGCCCAATCCCTCCTTTAACAGTTCTCTTGCCCTGTGCAGCCTTGATTTTACCGTTCCGGCTGGCAGGTTGAGCGCCTGAGCCGTTTGCGTCACGCTGCAATCGTGAAAGTAATAGAGTAACACGCACAGCCTGAGAGGGTCCGGAAGCTTTATTACCGCCTCACGCACATGTGCGTAGGCCGGGTCCTCCTCAGGCGCGGGAACCGCCTCTAAAGGGGACTGCTCGTCGTTGCCGGAAAAGTAGAGAAACGGCAGCAGACGCTTTTTTCGAAGCCCGTCCCGGTACGTGTTCACACAAATTTTGCTGACCCAGGCGGCAAAGTTGTTCTCCGGGCGGAACCCATGAAACCCGCGATAGGCCTTCAGCCAGGTTTCCTGATACAGATCCTCCGCATCCGCCCTACGCCCCGCGCACAGCTTGAGGCAAAGGGCGTACAGCCGCCTGCCGTGAGCTTCTATGTATGCGTCAAACACATTCAGCAGCCCTCCCTTTCCTTTACCCTTCTGCTTGATATACGATAGGATACACCATATGGTTCACCACCGCATTCTTTTTTTTGCATCTTACCCCCTGAAAAACCCGCCATAGCCCTTGCGCCCTTGCGACTTGTGACGAAGCTTTCTATAATGAAATCAGAGAAGGGGGCCTTCCGATGAAAATCACAGTAGAGACGGTACCCGGCGCGAAAAAGGAGATCATACTCCGCTGCGAAGCAGTGGACGAGGAGGTGCAGCAATGGCTGACGCTGTTTGGCCAGCGCGCCCGGCGCGTTCCTGTCAGCGACGGGGGCGAGCTTGTGTTGCTTCCCCCAGAGGCGGTGCTGTATTGCGAGAGCGTGGACGCGCGCACATTCGTGTATACGCCGGACGCGGTGTATCCTTCCGCCAGCAGCCTGAGCAGCCTCGCGGCGGATTATTCACATCACGGATTTTTCCGGTGCTCGAAAAGCATGGTGATCAATCTCAACGCCCTCATCTCTCTCAAAAGCGGCGACCATGGCCGCATTCTCGCCCAGCTCAACAACGGCGAAAGGATCATCGTCTCCCGCCGCTATGCTCACGCGCTTCGATCGATATTAAAAGGAGGAGAACCCCATGAATGAATTTAAAAAGTTTTATGCTATGGCTATGAACGCAAAGCTCTTTATGTCCATCTATTTTGTGGCAGTGGTGTTCATCACCGGCGTCATCACCGCCATCGGCGGCGGCGACAGCATCCGGCTTCTGACCCTTGTGGAAATGCTGGGGCTGTGCATGATCATCGCCGCTGCGCAATGCCTGCTCCTCGATGACAAAACGGACTATTCCCGGGGCATTCTGTTTGGCCGCTCAGCGCTCTGGCTGCTTTTTTCGGCAGGGCTTACCCTTGTGGCGGCATTGGTATTTCAGTGGTTTTCCGGGCTGCCCGGCTGGTGCCCATACCTGCTTGCGGTGTTTATGCTCATTGGCTTAGGGGCGGCGCTGATGGGCCTCAAGTTTGAGCAGGAAGCGGATACCGTCCGGCTCAATGAGGATTTGAAACGGTTTCAGCACAAAAATTAAGCATCAAAAAAGCGGGTGTCCCCCGCTTTTTGTATGCTTTGTTATTTTATATTTGATAGCAGCGCTTCCACTTGATCCGTCCGCTCCCAGGGGAATTCCGGATTACCAAAGTGCCCGAACGCCGCCGTCTGCCGGTAAATGGGCCGGCGCAGGCCCAGCATGCTGATGATGGCCTCAGGGCGCAGGTCGAACACCTCACATACGGCTTTTTCGATGGCTGCGTCGCTGACGGTGCCGGTACCCTGGGTATCCACAAGCACGCTCACCGGCTTTGCCACGCCGATGGCGTAGGCCAGCTGGATTTCGCAGCGGGCGGCAAGCCCGGCCGCCACAATATTCTTCGCCACGTACCTTGCGGCATAGGCAGCGGAACGGTCCACCTTTGTGGGGTCCTTGCCGGAGAACGCGCCGCCGCCGTGGCGGGCGTATCCGCCGTAGGTATCCACGATGATCTTGCGCCCGGTAAGCCCGCTGTCGCCGTGGGGCCCGCCGATCACAAACCGGCCGGTGGGGTTTACGAGAAACCGGGTGTTGCCGTCCAGCAGCGCCGCCGGGATTACGGGCTTGATCACGGTTTCGATGATCCCCCGTTGGATTTCCTCTTGTGTTGCGCTTGGGTGGTGCTGGGCGGAAATAACCACGGTGTCCACCCGCACGGGCTTCCCGTCAACATACTCCACCGTTACTTGAGACTTGCCGTCCGGCCTGAGAAACGGCAGGATGCCAAAGCGCCTCACTTCACTCAGCCGCCGGGTCAGCCCATGGGCCAATGAAATGGGCAGGGGCATCAGCTCCGGCGTTTCATCGCAGGCAAAGCCGAACATCATCCCCTGATCCCCGGCGCCGGTTTCAAAGGCGTCCTGAATTTCGCCTTTTTTCGCCTCCAGGGACTTGTCCACGCCCAGGGCGATGTCCGGGGACTGGCCGTCCAACGCTACCAGCACAGCACAGGTGTTGCCGTCAAAACCGTAATCCGCGTTGTCATAGCCGATGTCCTTGACCACCTGGCGCACCAGTCCGGGAATGTCCACATAGCAATTGGTGGTGACTTCCCCCATCACCAGCGCCATCCCCGTGGTGCAGGCGCACTCGCAGGCGACCCGGGATTGGGGGTCCCGCTCCAGCATGGCGTCCAGCACCGCGTCGGAAATCTGGTCGCACACTTTGTCCGGATGGCCTTCGGTGACGGATTCCGAGGTAAACAGCATCTTATTCATATTCGTTCCTCCCACAAATTCCCGCAAGCCTTATGACAGAAAAAGCACCCCGTTCGAAGACAAGGCGCGAAATAACGGTTCCGCTCATCTTCCGGCCGTAAAGTCACAGCCGTGGGAATTGGCACCTTGCGCTTCATGCGTAGGTTGCCGGGTTTCATCGGGCCCGTCCCTCAACCACTCTTGATAAGGCATATGCGGTTTTCTTCGTGAAAGTTTATCATGTCCGCGCTGACGGGTCAAGGGAAAAGTGGAAAATACCGGGGATTTTGCGATTTTTCCTTTTCAATCCCCCTCTTGCCCAGTATAATGGACAAAGGTTTTCACCTGAAGGAGGGTTTTAAATGAAACGGGTACTGGGCTGCATCCGCCGGGCGGATGAGCGTTTTGATATGATCCAGGATGGCGATAAGGTATGCGTGGGCGTTTCTGGAGGCAAGGACAGCCTGCTTTTGATGGAGGCGCTCAAGCTGTACCAGCGGTTCTCCAAAACCCGCTTTACATTACAGGCGGTGATGCTGGATCTTGGCATCACCAACGCGGACACCACGAAAGTAGAAGCCTTCGCGGAAAAAATCGGCGTGCCCCTGGACGTGCGCCGCACGGACATTGGCGATGTGGTATTCAACATCCGCAAGGAAAGCCGCCCCTGCGCCCTTTGCGCAAAGCTCCGGCGGGGGGCGCTGAACAACGCCGCCGCGGATCACGGCTGCAACAAGGTCGCCCTCGGCCACAACCGGGAGGACGTAAGCGAGACGTTTTTCCTTAGCCTGTTGTACGAGGGGCGGATCAATACATTTGGGCCTGTGACGTATATGGACAAACGAAATGTGACCCTCATTCGCCCCTTCGTATTCCTGCCGGAAAAATACATCATTAACGTGGCCCGCAGCCGGGAATTGCCCATCATGCCCCCCAACTGCCCTGCTGCCGGATTGACAAAGCGCCAGGAGATGAAAGAACTCATCGCCCATCTGTGCACCCTGGTTCCGGACGCGGACGAGAAGATCATAAACGCCATCGCCAGCACGGAAAAATATGGGCTGTGGGATAAGCTGAAGCTCCCGCCAAGATAGCGGCCGCATTTCTTATCCAAACCCCGGCGTTGTGGCCGATATCGTTACCCGATGTAAAATTCCGCATAACCAGTGATTTTGTTAACCATCAGGCTAAAAGCTCCGCAATATCATCAAAATATGGTTCGTGCAGCGCAAAATTAATACCTTTGGCGAGAATACCCGCCATATCGGACAATATGGTGTCAATTTCCTTGGGAGTCACAATCAATGGCCCATAGTTGGCAGTAATAACCTGCTCCGCCAAGCCCACCAGCCGTTCTTCATCCTGGTGTAGCCCCGTTTCATCCGCAATCAGCCGGATGGTGTCCTGGGAAATGGTAGAGGCCATCACCACCGTCGGCACGCCCACAGCCACCACAGGCACCCCCAACGTTTCCTTGTTCACCCCGGCCCTAAGGTTGCCGACGCCGGAACCCGGCTCGATCCCGGTATCGCAAAGCTGGATTGTGGTGTTGATCCGCGCCGCCCTGCGGGAAGCCAGCGCGTCGATGGCGATCACAGCGTCCGGCTTCACCCGCTCAACCAGCCCCTTGAGCACCTCCACAGTTTCCATGCCTGTGACCCCCAACACCCCTGGCGCCATAGCCGCCACCGGCCGCATGGGTTGTCCCAGCACATCCGGCATATGCTCCACAATGTGCCTTGTGACAAATGTTTTTTCCACCACCCTGGGGCCCAGCGCGTCCGGGGTGACGTATCGGTTGCCTAAGCCGATTACAAGAACGCTTGCCTGCTCCGGCAAAGGCGCCAGCAGGGATTTAATTTCCCGCGCCAATATCTCCCCCACTCGTCCGAACAACTCGGTATCCCGCGCGGTGAGCTTCGGTGCGTCGATGGTGATATAATGGCCCATGGCCTTTCCCAGCTCCCTGGCCGCCTCCTGGGACGTGATTTCGATGCGGGAAATGGATATGTCCTCCTCCTCTTGGTTCTCCTCCGTGACACCGGGCAGGGACGGGTTAAGTTCCCGGGCCTCCATTGCCAAATCCGTATAAACGCTCGCCATAAAATTCTCCTTTTTCCATACAAATTACCCCGGCAAATTTGCCGGGGTAGTATTATTTACAGAATTTCACATTTTTATTGATCCCTTTTCTAAGACCAGCTATTTTTGCCGTTTGCCCAGGTACGCCTGCTTGACCTTTTCATCGTTGAGCAGCTCCTGGCCGGTGCCCTCCATTGTGATGCGGCCAACCTCCATAACATACCCCCGATTGGCAATTTTCAATGCGGCGTTGGCGTTCTGCTCGATCAAAAGCACAGTCACGCCATCCTGGTTAATCCGCTTGATGATGGCAAAAATGTCCTTGACCACCAGCGGCGCAAGGCCCAGGGAGGGTTCATCCATCATGATGAGCTTGGGTTTGGCCATCAGCGCCCGGCCAACTGCCAGCATCTGCTGCTCTCCCCCGGAAAGGGTGCCCGCCATCTGCCAGCTGCGCTCCTCCAGCCTGGGGAACAAGCCGTACACATGCTTGATGTCTTCCGAAATGCCCGCGTTGTCATTTCTTAGATATCCACCCATCCTGAGGTTTTCGAGAACCGTAAGGTTTGGGAACACCCGCCTGCCCTCCGGCACCATGACAATCCCTTGACTGACCACCTTTTGCGGATCAAATTTCGTGATGTCCGTCCCCTGGTAAAATATATTGCCGTCCGCCACGGGGACAAGGCTGGAGATGGCCCGAAGGGTTGTGGACTTGCCTGCGCCGTTGGCACCGATCAGCGTCACGATTTCCCCCTGCTCTACCCGGAAGGAAATGCCCTTTAGCGCCTCAATCCCGCCATAGCGTACCTTGAGATCCTTGATTTCAAGCATGCTCATTCTTCATCCACCCCCAAATACGCCTGAATGACTTCCGGATTGTCCTGCACTTCCTGGGCGGTGCCCTCTGCGATCAGCTTGCCGAAATCCAATACATAAATACGCTCGGAAATCTCCATGACAAGATCCATATGGTGTTCGATGACCAGTATAGAGATTTGGTATTTGTCTCGGATTTGCCGGATAAACGCCGCCAGATCGCTGGTTTCCTGCGGGTTCATGCCTGCCGCCGGCTCGTCAAGAAGCAGCAGCTTCGGCGTCGTGGCCAGCGCCCGGGCAATTTCCAGCCTGCGCTGGAGGCCATAAGGAAGGCTTCCCGCCACTTCGTCCTTCAGGTGCACCAGATTTTGCTCTTCCAGAAGGGACATGGCCTCGTCCTGCATCCGCTTTTCCTCCTTGCGGTTAAAGCGGAATGTGGCCGAAAATACGTTCTGTTTGGCCCGCATATGCTTGGCAATCAAAACGTTATCGAGAACCGTTAAGGATTTGAACAACCGAATATTTTGAAACGTCCGGGCGGCGCCCAGCTTGGTGATTTTATCCGGGGTATTGGTAACAACGCTTGTGTATTCGCCCCGATGCCCGCCGCCGTACATCTTGGCCATTTTGCCCCGGGGGTAGCTTCGCGCGATCACCGTACCATAAAGGCTGACCGACCCGTTGGTGGGCTCGTACACGCCGGTGATGACGTTAAAAGCGGTGGTTTTTCCTGCGCCGTTAGGGCCGATCAGGGCGACAATCTCTCCCTCGTACACATCCATTTTGAGGTCGGAGACCGCCACCACGCCGCCAAACTGCATGGTCAAGTTCTCCACATGCAATACATTTTTCACAGCGCTCCCCCCTTCCCCTTCTTGGCGTCTTTATCGATGAATTTCTGGCGTTTTTTTAGCGCCGCGGCCATCCGGTCGAGAGACAGTTCCCTCGTGCCCATGATCCCCTGCCGGTAGAACAGCACCACCGCCATGATAATGATGGAGAATACCACCTTGCGAAAGCCAGACCTAAGAAGCGGCACCTGGAAGGAGCCGATGAATGTTTCGGTGTCCAGGAACCTAAGCCACCATTCGCTGCAAGCGATAAACAGGAAGGAGGCGATGCAGCTTCCCGAGATAGAGCCGATGCCGCCGATGACCACGATGAGCAAAAACTCATATGTCATGGCGGACTTAAAGGCGCTGGCCTGTACGGTAGTCTGGAACATGGCCAGCAGCGCCCCCGAAACCCCAGCGAAGAAGGAGCTGATAACGAATGCCATTTCCTTGTGCTTAAACAGGTTAATGCCCATAGCCTCCGCCGCGATTTCGTCGTCTCTAATGGCCTTAAACGCCCGCCCATAGGAGGAATTGATCAGCAATACGATGGCCGCGATACATATTCCCGCCACCGCGAAGGGGAATAGTACCGAGGAGAACGTGGGGAACTTTCTTAAGAGGTTGGAGCCGTTTGTGATGGGCCCCAGCGCTTCCCACTGGAAGAAGGCGCGGATGATCTCCGCAAAACCCAGGGTGGCGATGGCCAAATAGTCGCTTTTCAGGCGCAGCACCGGAAGTCCGATCAAAAACGCGAACAGCGCTGCCACGAGCCCGCCGATTATCATCGCCACCGGTACCGGCAGCGCAAACTGGATCAGGCCCCCGTCAAAGTATTGGTATACCGCCGTCCGGGCTTCCACCGGGATTGTGAATATCCCGTACATGTACGCGCCGATCAGCATAAACCCCGCCTGCCCCAGGGAAAAGAGGCCGGTAAAGCCGTTCAGGAGATTCATGGAAACCGCCACCAGCGCGTAAATGGCGCCCTTTTTCAGCACCACAAACAGCATAGCGCTGCTGGGCATAATCTGTTCCAACACATACAGCAGGATAAACAGGGCGGCGATCAGCGACGCCCCTATGATGGATTTTCTCGTCTTGCTCATCGTCACACCTTCTCCGCTGTTTTTTCGCCAAAGAGACCCGTTGGCTTCACCACCAGAATGATGATCAGCAGCGCGAACGTAAACGCGTCGCTAAACGTGGTCCAGCCAAGGCCTTTGATGATATTCTCGCAAATTCCGATGATAAACGCGCCGATGACCGCCCCCGGAATGCTTCCGATGCCGCCGAACACCGCCGCGACAAACGCCTTTAGGCCCGGCATGGCGCCGGAGGTCGGCACCACCGCCGCGTAATTTGAAAAGTATAAAAGGGATCCCACAGCCGCGAGGAACGAGCCAATGATGAACGTGGTGCTGATGACAGAGTTGATTTTGATGCCCATCAGCTGGCTTGTCTCAAAGTCCTTGGAGACCGCCCGCATGGCCATGCCCACCTTTGTTTTCTTAATAAATAATACCAATGCGATCACGAGTATCACAGTCAATACCGGGGTAATCAGCGTTACCACCTTTGTGGTAGCGCCGAATATGGAAACGGAATTGCTGATCCATGGAATTGTGGGATACATTTTAGAAAGGCCGCCCGTGACATAAAGGGCTGTATTTTGCAGGAAATAGCTGACGCCGATGGCGGAAATCATGATGGACATGCGCGGGGCTGTTCGTAAGGGCTTGTATGCCACCCGCTCAATGACAAAGCCAATTGCCACCGTAACGATTATTGTCAGAGGGATGGCCATGTACAGCGGCATACTCGCACTAACATAAATCATGATAAGGCCCGCGATCATAAACACATCGCCATGAGCAAAGTTAATAAGCCTCAGTATGCCGTATACCATCGTATAGCCGATGGCAATGAGCGCATACTGGCCGCCGACGGATATGCCGGCTAGAATATAGGGTAAGTTTTGCATTCCGTTACCTCCGCAAAAGGAGTGTTCTCGTATTGTAATAACAGGAGCGGCGGCGGTCGCCCGCCGCCGCTTCGTTCATGAATTGATTAAGTGTGCCATTCGTATCCCGGCTAGTTGATGCCCTGGATCGTGATGAAGTCCCAGGCTCCAGTTTCGGTGTTGGCAGCCTTGACAAACGCCACATCGCGCATGGCATCGCCGTTGACCTGTTCGAAGGCGATCTTGCCGGACACGCCGGTGTATTCCACGTTCCAGAGTACCTCATTGATCTTGGCGGAATCCACTTCGCCCGCAGCCTTGATGGCCTCAAGAGCGACCATGTAAGCGTCATAACCCATGGCGGAAACCGCGGCCACGGTATCGTCACCGCCGTTGTTGGTGAGCATGGTGGGGTTGGCGTTCAGCCATTCCTTGAAGCCCTTAACAAATGTGGAGCCCGCTTCGGAGGTGTCGCCCTCATCGAAGAACGTTGTCACGTATACCTGAACATCCTTGCCCATGGCAGCGTTCAGAATAACGTTGGAGTCCCAGGTGTCGCCCGCCATGATGGGCATCTGCATGTTCTGCGCGGCTGCCTGGTCGATAATCAGCGCTGCGGCTTCGGTGGAAACAGGCGAGAAGAACACATCCGCGCCCTCGTTGACTGCAGTGGTAATATAGGAAGCAAAGTCGCTGTTGCCTTCGGGGAATGTTTCGGACTTCACTTCACCGCCCAGCGCCTCAAACGCTTCGATAAAGTAGTTGCACAGGCCCACGGAATAATCGTCGCCCAGCTTCGCGAGGCAGTATGCCTTTTTCGCCTGGAAGTTGTCCGCCGCGAAATTGGCAAGAACCGTGCCCTGGAAGGGATCCAGGAAGCAAATACGGAAATAGTGGGTGTTCCCCTCGGTGACCTGCGGATTGGTGCAGGTGACGCCAATGACGGGAATGCCCGCGTTGCCAAACACGTCGCTTGCCGCAATGGACACGCCGGAGCCATAGGAACCCAGCACAATGGATGCGCCGGAGCTGACCAGAGAAGCCGCAGCGGTGGGGCCCTTATCGTTGGAGCTTTCGTTGTCCACGACCACCAGCTCCACATCATAAGTTTTACCGCCGACTTCAACGGTTTTGACTTTCTCATTGGCGTACAGAATGCCCAGCGTCTCCTGCTTGCCGCCTGCGCCGTTATCGCCGGAAGCGGGTTCGTACACGCCGATTTTAATCACGTCTTTGTCCGCGGCCGCCTGCTGCGTATCGCCGGAAGAACAACCGATGGCTCCAATCGCCAACAACACAACCAGTGCCAATGCCACATACCTTTTCATTTTTTTCTCTTCCCCCTTATTTTTCGGCTTGATTGCCCACACGGGCCTGAAAATAAAAGGACTTATCAGTCCTTTGTTTATTATACACAGGCGCGGACAATTTATCAACGCATTATGTGACGCAAATATAGACAATGTGAATGATATATTGTGTGAAATTGCCGACAATGTTTCCCGATCCTCCGATAGCGCCGCCATCATTTGTGTTTTGTCGGCCCTCCCGGACAAAATATGCATCTTTTTCATGCATCACCGTTCATAAGCAGCGCCCTGTCCACATGCCCTCAAATTCTGAGCCAAAACAATTTCATGCCTTGGTAACTCTTTCCCCCGCCGCCTGTGCGCATTGACAACGGCATTGGCGTACTGTATACTAAAATCCCCGGCAGGGTACGCCGGGCGCCGCCGCTTTTCCCCCATACATGGGGGCGAAAATGGTTTCGACGGGGATCGTGGAAGTGGGATAAGCGAGTCGAAGTTCCGAGCTTCGTTAAAATCGGATCAGAAAGAATAACTGACAAAACTAATTACGTACCCGTCGCTGCTTAAGCAGTGACCGTTCGGCTCCGGAGGCCTACGGCCGGTACCCGGGCGTCATTATCGTAGGGAACCAGCCTGCATAAGCTTTGCCGCAGGTGGGATTTTATGAAGCTACTGAAGCGTTGACCCTGCCAATGGGGGCTTCGTAGAGGGAATGTCAAAGCACTGGCTACGCTCGTAGAAAGTCCTGTGGACAGGTTTTCGGACGGGGGTTCGACTCCCCCCGCCTCCACCA
>CAYPKG010000043.1:0-15423 GCA_964411275.1 uncultured Oscillospiraceae bacterium
ATAGTCAAGCCCGAGACAAATTTCTTTTTGTCTCGGGCTTGACATTTGGGTGGTGCGGCTGGCGGGATTTGAACCCGCAAGGTTTCCCCGACGGATTTTAAGTCCGTTGTGTATGCCGTTCCACCACAGCCACGCACTCTATTATTTTACCATCCCTAAAACGAATGTCAATGGCGCAGTATTTTGGAAAAAATCAATATTACGGATGCTTTGTTCCGGAAAGATTGACAAGCGCCCCTATTGTGCAGGATAATATTACAATTGGGCAACTGCCCAAAAAAATAGGAAAAGAGGCGTATGGACATGGAAGAGCTGCAAAAATCCAGGAATTTTATAGAAGAGGCGATTGAGCAGGATATGCAGCAAAAGGAAAGCCGGGTGCAGACCCGTTTTCCGCCCGAGCCCAACGGCTATCTGCATATTGGACACGCGAAAGCGCTCTACATCGACTTTACCATGGCGGAAAAGTACGGCGGCACCTGCAACCTTCGCTATGACGACACAAACCCCACAAAAGAGGATGAGGAGTATGTGGACGCCATCCAGGAGGACATCAAGTGGCTGGGCTTCCATTGGGACAATGTGTTTTACGGGTCGGATTATTTTGACACCTGCTATGAGCTTGCGGTAAAGCTCATCAAAAAAGGCGTTGCTTACGTGTGCGACCTGACAAAGGACGAGATGCGGGAATACCGTGGCACCCTGACAGAGCCTGGGCGCAACTCCCCCTGGCGGGACCGGTCTGTGGAGGAAAACCTCGCCCTGTTTGAGCGGATGAAAAACGGCGAATTCCCCGACGGCTCCCGGACGCTCAGGGCGAAGATCGACATGGCCGCCGCCAACATCAATATGCGTGACCCCGCCATGTACCGGATTATCCACATGGCGCATCACCACACCGGGGACAAATGGTGCATCTATCCCATGTACGATTTTGCCCACCCAATTCAAGACGCGATCGAGGGCGTGACCCATTCCCTGTGCTCTTTGGAATATGAGGCCCACCGCCCATTGTACGACTGGGTGATCGAGCAATGTGAGTTTGCGCATAAGCCCCGGCAGATCGAGTTCGCGCGGCTAAACCTCACTAACACAATCATGAGCAAGCGCTATTTGCGGCGACTCGTGGAGGGGGGCTATGTGTCCGGCTGGGACGATCCCCGGATGCCTACCCTGTGCGGAATGCGCCGCCGCGGATACACGCCGGAAGCCATCAAGGATTTTCTGACCCGGGTGGGTGTGGCGAAGGCTGACTCTACCGTGGACACCGCCATGCTGGAGCATTGCGTCCGGGAGGATCTCAATGCACGCGTGCCCCGGATGATGGCGGTGCTGGATCCCATTAAGCTGGTGATTGAAAACTGGCCGGAGGACAAGCTTGAGGATATCCGGCTGGAAAACCACCCCAATATTCCGGAGATGGGGCAACGCATCCTGCGCTTTGGCCGGGAAGTGTATATCGAGCGGGAGGATTTCATGATCGAGCCGCCCAAAAAATACTTCCGCCTGAAGCCGGAGGGCGAGGTGCGCTTAAAGGGCGCGTACATCGTGAAGTGCCAGCGTTGGGAAACCGACGATGCGGGAAACATCACCACCGTCTACTGCACCTATGACCCCGCGTCGCGTTCCGGCGAGTGCGGGCGCAAGGTGAAGGGCACTCTGCACTGGGTGGCGGCTGTGGACGCGGTGCCCGCTGAGGTTCGCTTGTACGAGCCGCTGATGACATCGGAAATCGCGGACAAAGAGGATTTCATCAACCAGCTCAACCCCAATTCCAAGCGGGTTTGCGCCGCGCTGGTGGAGCCTGGGCTTGCCGCGCAAAAGCCGGGGGATAAATCCCAGTTCATGCGCATGGGCTATTTCTGTGCCGATATTGACCACACCCCGGATCAGCCCGTGTTCAACCGCATTGTAGTGCTCAAGGACAGCTGGAAGCCCGGTAATTAAAAGAAACAGGAGAAGCAGTATGACCAGCATTCGCACGCGCTTTGCGCCAAGCCCCACGGGATATATGCATATTGGAAATCTGAGAAGCGCCCTGTATGCCTACCTGTTCGCAAGAAAGCAGGGGGGCGCCTTCCTCCTGCGGCTGGAGGACACGGATCAGGAGCGGTTTGTGGAGGGCGCAACCGAGATCATATACGACACATTGAAAAGCGTCGGCATGAACTGGGACGAGGGCCCGGACGTCGGGGGCGAATACGGCCCCTATGTCCAGAGTGAGCGGAAGCCTTTGTACATGCCCTATGCACAACGGCTGATTGATACTGGTCATGCCTACCGCTGCTTCTGCACGAAGGAGGAGCTGGAAAATCGCCGGCAGGAGGCCGCCGCCCGGGGGGAAATATTCAAGTATGACAAGCACTGCCTCCGCCTGAGCGAGGCGGAAATTCAGGAGAAGCTCAGCGCGAATACCCCCTGCGTGATCCGCCAGAACGTGCCGTTGACGGGACAGACCACGTTTTCAGACCTGCTGTTTGGGGACATCACAGTGGACAATGATACACTGGACGACAACGTGCTGATCAAGGCGGACGGCATGCCCACCTACAACTTTGCCAACGTCATAGACGACCATTTGATGGCCATCTCCCACGTGATGCGGGGCATGGAATATCTAAGCTCTACACCGAAATACAATTTGCTGTATCAGGCGTTCGGCTGGGATATTCCCGCCTATATCCATATGCCCCCTATCATGAAGGACGCCCAGCACAAGCTTTCCAAGCGTACAGGCGACGCCTCGTTTCAGGATCTGATCGCCGAGGGTTATTTGAAGGAAGCGGTGCTCAATTACATCGCGCTTTTGGGCTGGAACCCCGGGGACGAGCGGGAGAAGTTCACGCTGCCGGAGCTAATCGAGGCCTTTGATATTTCCGGCATGAGCAAGTCCCCCGCGATATTCGACAAGGCGAAGCTGACCTGGCTGAATTTTGAGTATGTCCGGGCCATGACCGACGAGGAGTTTACCGCCCACGCTATGCCCTATTATGCTGCGGCGGGTGTACAGGACATGGATCACGGCATCCTCGCCCGGATACTAAAGCCCAGGGTGGAGGTATTTACCCAGATCACCGGCATGGTGGATTTTCTTGCCGCATTGGACGAGGGGTATGAGATTGAACTTTTTACCAACAAGAAATCAAAGACCAACCCCGCTGTTTCCCGGGATGTCCTGGACCTCGCCATCCCCTTTTTGGAGAACTTGCCCCAGTGGTCGCAGGAAGCCTTACACGGTGGGCTGATTGGCCTTGCGGCGGAGCAGGGCATGAAAAACGGCACCCTGCTTTGGCCGGTGCGCATCGCTATGGCGGGGAAGACCGTGACCCCAGGCGGGGCTATCGAGATCGCGTTGCTGCTGGGCAGGGAGGAGAGCCTAAGAAGGCTTAAGGCGGGCCGGGAGAAGCTCGTGGGCGCGTGACAGGTGTTGCAATCCTAAAACCTAAGGGCATCAAAACAAATACGCCATATATGCCCCATACATCAATAGCAACACAAACCCCTGCCAGCGCCGGATGCGTTTTTGAAACAGCGTTGGCAGGCAAAGGACACACATAACCGCCAGCATCACAGGCAAATCAATTTTCAGAACCGTTTGGGGGAAATACAGCGGCAAAATGGTGGCGGACACGCCGCTGACCAGCAGCAGATTGAGTGTGTTCGCCCCCAGTATATTCCCAATGGACAGCGCCCCATGTCCTTTTATGAGGGCGCTAAGCGCCGTCATAAGCTCCGGAAGCGACGTGCCAAGGGCGATGAGGGACAGCGAGATCACCCGTTCCGGAACGCCAATGAGCCTTGCCAGAGCCGGGCCGTTGTTGACCAGCAAATGTGCGCCCCCGTACAAAAACGCCCCTTCCAGCAGCAGCAAAAGCGCATCCCTAAGCAACTTGCCGCTGTACGCACCGTTTTCCGGCTTTGCCAAAGTCCCCTGTCCAAAGGTGGTCATCGTATAAAACACGAACAAGCAAATAAACAGCAGGCCGCTCCACCGGGGCAGCTGCTTGAAAATCAACGCCAGAGAGCAATAGAAAATGGCGTACGCAAACCAGCGCCTTGTTCCCTTCATAAACGCCGGATAATCGATGGGCGAGGGGCGGATTGCCTGGCACATCCCGGCGATGAGGGCGGTGTTGCAGATGACGGAGCCTACCGCGTTTCCAAGGGCCATGTCACCATGGCCGTGAAACGCGGCGGTGGCGGAAAACATCACCTCCGGAAGCGTTGTGCCAATGCTAACCAGCGTTGCACCGATGGCCATTTCCGGCACCCGCAGCGTCTTTGCCAGCCGCACGGCAGTGTCCACAAACAGATTGCTTCCCAGCACCAGCAATATCAACCCCGCCCCGAAAAACAGGGCTGCGTGTAAAGGGGTCATGCCGCACCTCCCGCATCAATGTTTAAGACACTATATGTGCGACTTCAATAGGACATGCAAAAAAGGCCATAGCTTGTTATGCTATAGCCCCTTCGAAATCGTATGAACTAGTCCTCGTCCTCTTCCTGCACTTCCCCGTCAATCTCGGGGGTTGGGGAAGGAGACGGGTCGGGGTTTGGCGTTTCTCCACCATCTATCGCCGGAGACGCGGACGGGAGAACCACAGCGTTTGCAGTTGGCGCGGTATCCGGCAGTAGGTTATAAAACGCGGCCGGCACATCCTTTTTCGTGACATGCTCCTTACTGATACCGTATTTGAGGCAGAGGGTATACATCTGCTGGTTCAATGCAGTGAGCGCCGTATCGATGGCGGCTTGGTCCAGTCCCTCGTCCAGGATGGCCTCGATCTGCTCCTCGGTTGCGGTGGCGGGGGCCTTTCGCTGCGCCGCGTCTGCGGCCTCTTTCAGCGCCGCTAACAGCATCGTTACCTCTTCCGGCGGGTTTTCATACGCGCCGGTGGCATCCACAGGCAGGGACAGGAGATTGAGCAGGTTTTCCGCGCCGCTGACATAGCTCATGGCTTCCGAGGCGGCCTTGTCCCCCCGGACGTACTTCAAATCATACCGGGGATTGGTCTTGATCTCGATGCCGAACACCTCTTTGACAAGGGCCTTCAGCTTATCGTTTCTTAAGACATAGAAGGAGGCGTTGTACACGTCGTTGACATACTCCCCCTCCAGCGTCCGGCGGTTGAGGTCGTCCATATTGAGGTTCAGGGCAAACACAGCCATGGCCGCAATCTGCTCGCTGTTGAGGTTTGTATAGATCTTGTCCTGCACCGAGGCGTAAATTTTCGGAATATTGACCAGCTGGTTTTTTGATTTCAGCTGTTCAAATATGGCAAACAACATCCGCTGCTGCCGGTCGGCACGGCCCACGTCGGAGTTCGCGCCCTTGCTGTTTGTGCCCGTAATGCCCTTTCTTGCCCGGCAATAATCCAGCACCTGCTGCCCGTCCAGATGCTGAAAGCCTTCCTCCAGCACCCGTCCGTTCAAGGAAATGCGCACGTCCACGTCGTAATCCACGCCGCCCATGGCGTCTACTACGGCCTTCAGCCCGGACATATCCACCCCTGCGTAATAATCGATGGGTACGCCCAGAAGCCCCCCTACCGTTTGCATGGCATATGTGAAACCGTCTTTTTCGGCGCTGCCGCCTTTTGCGAACGCGGCGTTGATTTTCCAGCGGCCTTTTGTGTTGTAGATGGGGGCATAGGTATCCCGGGGCACAGAAATCAGATACACCTCATGGGTGCTGAAATCAACCGTCATCAGCATAAGCACGTCGGAACGGTAATTGTTTTTTTCGTCCCGATACATCGCGCTGTCCTCATCCTCCCGCTCCGGGCTTTGGTCCCAGCCCAGCATGAGGATGTTGACCCGGTTTTCCATAAAGCTCATGTCCGCCTGCTCACGAAGCGCCTCCTCCTCGAGACGCAACAGCTCCTCCGGCGACAGTGTAGGCGTAGGCGTAGGCGACGCGCCAGGATCGTCCCGCAGGGCTGCCGTAGGCGTGGGCGAGGTGGCGGGTTTGGGGGTTTCAAACGCGCTCATGGGATTAAGAAACATCACGTATACATACCGCGCGGCAACCAAAAGCGCCGCCACAGCAATCAATATCAGCAGCCACGCCCACCAGGCCAGCTTTTTTTTATTCCTTTTTCCCGTTGTACGGGATTGTTCGCTCATGTAAACAGCCTTCTTTCCCTAGGATCATATCTAGTATGCCACAGTTTATCATATTGTTCATTAGTTTTAGAAAAAATTCATAAAAAAGCACCTACGGGATTTGCGGGGGTTCAGGAGTGTTGGCGCCAGGGGGATTGGTTCCAGGGGAAAACGATAATCCTTTTTTGGGCATTTGTTTAGGCATGCAGATGGCGGTGGAGGAATATGCTAGAAATGTCGTTAGTTGGGAGCATGCCAACTCTTCGAAGGTGGATTTGGCCACAACCCAACCGATGCGAACCGGTTAGCGTCCATCCCGTATTCCAGGGATTTATTTTGGCGGCGCGCCGCGTTGACTTTTGTTTGTTATGGTAATATACTGACAATCGACAACGCAAGAAAAGCATGCACCAGCGGACAGCGCATCATTCTTCGCGCTTATGAGAGTACAATAGAAGTAGTCGATACCGGAGAGGGTATCTCTCAAGATGAAATCGAGTATATTGCGGAACCCTTTTATATGGTGGATCGCTCCCGAAGCAAAAAGCGCGGCGGCGCCGGACTTGGACTGGCTCTCGTCGGACAGATTGTTAAGGCGCACTGCGCCCGTATGACAATAGAAAGCACATTAGGGCAAGGAACCACCATACGATTAATCTTTGAAGAAACGCAATGAAAACAAAACGATAACAGTTTGGGAACCTTTTTTTGCGTGACCTGTACTAAAATGTCCATATACAAAGAAAGGTGAAAAGGCTATGAAAAAATTTGTATCTATTATAATGATTTCGTCAGCTGTCTTTCTACTCGCTGCTTGTCAGGCGACGCCGGAAGAACCGATAGCCGTTAAGAAAGATATGGAACGTATGATTGATCAGGCGGACGCGCAAGAAAACGGTTTAAAGCTGGCTGATATTGATATTCCCACAGACCGCTATACCTTTGAAAGCACCGGATTGAATGGAAGGATGCACATAACAGTTGATGCCGAAATACAGCGGCCCAGTAACGATGAAATACCCATCATTCGCGTATCCAAAGGCGGCTTTTCTCAAGAGCTTGTATCATCAATTTTCGCATACCTGTTTCCCAATGAAAAACCATTCGATATAAGCGGAAAGGTAGATACAAAGGACGATATTGAAAGAATACTGCTCGCCCATCAACTGAGGCTTGCAGACGGCAGCTACGCAACGGATTTTGGCTATACAGAAGAAGAGTTCAGGGATATCATTTCATATTGGGAAAAGGAATATGCAACTGCACCGGATGCAGCACCTGAGATCATCCGTTCCGATGGCATGATGCGATTAGGGCCCCTTGAAGGGGTTGGAATGTATTATGAACTTAATGTAAGCACATCATGGGAGCGAGAAAACGAGGGGAATGCAATCCAAAAGTTCATTGTTTCCACGGCCGATCCAGCTTCAAGAACCTCTGTGGCAAGCGGATTTGGCGATCATTTATATTATGTGTTCAATCCCGCTTCAGCACGAATAACCGATTATTCAACGTTTGTTGGTCGAACGGATAATGCGGGCTTGTTGGATTCTGTTAATGAAAAGCTTACGATCTCGCTAACGGAAGCGAAAGAGCTTTGTGAAAGCTTTTTTGCGGCAGGAGATCTGTCAACACAGTACTACTTGGCTTCATCATTTTTAGTAAATGACCGAAGTACAGGGTTAGTAGACAATATCCCGAAGGACTCCCTGGAATCCTCAACAGAGAACTATGCATATAAGCTTTACTATGCCCGCATGATTGATGGTATCCCTACGTTTGTCAATGCTGATTGGAGCTTGTCCGATTTTGGGTTTTCTATTCCTTGGAGTTACGAAAGCATATGCTTTATTATCGACAATAATGGCGTGAGAAATATTTCATGGCATAACCCTATTGATGTTGGTGAAACAATTCTTGAAAGCTCTACGTTGAAAAGCTTTGATGAAATTATAAGTATATTTGAGGTCATGATCAAGACAAAATATGAAGCTATGATAAATACATACCTTGGCGATCAAGGTCAAATGGAAATTGCTGTGGATGCAATACAGCTCTGCCTCATGCGCGTTCGTGAGCAGAATAGTGAAGGCGCAGATGGCTTGCTTATACCGGCATGGGTATTCTACGGAAATAACAAGGCCATTTATGCAGATGGAATGGTAGGTTATAATAAATTCGGCGGAAGTGGTAGTGTAATTCCTAAAGAACCAATTCCGTTGCTCGTCATTAATGCCATTGATGGCAGCATAATTGATTTGAGCAGAGGCTATTAGCTTCTACCATCCTGTTCCTTAATTTGCGAAAACTTGACAGTACCTTGAACAAATATTTCAATTTCCCGGTTGACTTGCACCGGGTTGTCAAAAACAGTTCCATGATGTGCGTTTTCAATGGTAATCAAACGCGAACCCTGTATGTGTTCATGTATATATTGTTGTTGTCTGCGCGTCATCCAATCGTGGTCGCCAATAAGAATTAAGGTAGGGCAAGCTATATTCTTTAATCCGTCACGGCTTTCCATACTCGTTACCGCTTTCCAAACACGGTTATATTCATCATGGTTGAGGTTTCCTACAACTTCACGAATGTATTTTTTTGCTTCAAGATTTGCCCCGCCTAACGGTAATGATGCGCACCACGCAATCCAACTCATTGGCATAAGGCGCTGACTAAATCGGTTAGTAGGCAACACGATACGCTCAAAAGCATTGAATTGGTTGGTGCAGGGAGTGCCAATCAAAATCAAACCTTCTGTTCGTTCCGGTGCATTGATTGCCGCTTGAATGGCAACATGGCCGCCCATAGACAGACCGCATATTACTGCTGATGGAACATCCAGATAATCCATCATCGCAATAACATCTTGCCAGAATACATTAGGGGATACCTTTCCCGGCGGCAGGGAGGATTTACCATGGCCCCGCGCGTCTAAAGTTATGACCCGGTATTCTTTTGAGAAAAAGTCAATTTGCGTTTTCCATTGTCGTATGTCCCATGTGGCGCCATGAAGAAATATAAGAGGTTTTCCTTGTCCGTTTTCTTCATAATACAAACGCGCCCCTTGATTTTCAAAATACGGCATACTACCCCTCCTGATGCATTTCTGTTTTTAAGCAATCGATGGATGATAGCAGAAATAAGCCTTTTTTTCTGCATCAGCAGGGCTCAAACCAGTATTTCACTACCCTTGACATATAGTATATGTCCTCAATTCCCTTATACATAAAGCTTTGCGGCTCAAACACCAGCGCGTACCACATATATCCAAACGTGATATCCTTTCTATCCGTAATGGCTTGGCGGCAAAGCAGAGCATCCTGATCACCATACTCCATAACACTCAATCGGTCGATTTCGCTTCCCACAATCACAAGTGGATCTTCCAGTCTTATTGGGTCGCTGGAAGTAAACTCGATATCAATCTCGTCGTCAAACGGTGTGAAATGGGCAATCATTATCGGCTGATGAAAGATACGCAATGTATGCTCGTCCTTCGCTTCCACACAAAAGCTCAAACCAACAAGCGGCAAGTTGCCCGGACCATAACACGGAGTTTCAAACGAATGGTATTTAGCTTTTCCTTCGGCTTCTCTCAGCTCATCCAGCTTATACACCGACATGAACGACACCGGCCCAGACTCACTCCACCCGACCATGGCAATGCAATCCGCGCCCTCTCCAGTAAAATCTCCTGCTGCACTGGTTACCAATTTGTCTTCTGAAGGGCTCCAGTAATTCCTGTTTCGAATGCCGTCGACCTCAATCTCAAAGCAGTCAATATTGCCGTCATCCAAAAGATGAAACTGCCAAAAATCCTCAATCCCGTCCCCGTTTAGATCGTGATTGCCACTAAGCATAGCACCCTCTTTTTCTTGCGCAGGGGCGCAGGAAGCTGTAGCAAGGAGAATAACGAGACAACAACTCAAGAGTTTTTGTTTCATTTGGTTCACACTTCCCCTTCATGGCAGATTATTCCTCATATTGCTTACAGAATACCATAAATCACTATTCCTGTTGTTAGTAAATTGTGAATATGTATAAGATTAGAAGCAAGAACACAGTGACAATCAGGTGCCATTATTGACCTGGATGGTGTGCTAATAAATACTCGTGAATTTCTTCTCTTGTTGTTCCCTTAAATCGCCCCGCAAGCATTTCTTCTATCATAAATACAAGCGCCTTTGCGTTGGTAATCTCGTTGCTTAAAGTCGCGTCATCTGTGGGTTCCATCTTAGCCAAATCATAGTACCACGAATAAGCCTCGTGATAAAATTCGGGATAACTGCTGCTAACGATGCTGAAGCTGCCTGCAGCCGCATCAAACGAAATCAAATTGATGAAATAAAATGTAAAATCTGTTTCATTATGATAATAGAAACGCGGCTCCGCAACGAGCATCTTGTTATCAATTTCGATCAGCCTACACCCATCTGCCCAGCTTTTAAATTTCTTTACATGCTCCCTTCCCTCAGGATCGAAATAACGAAAGTACTGATGAGATGCGGCTTTGCCAAATATCTCACTGAGCAATTGAACAGTACCATCCTTGCTGATACTCTTATCCAGGAGGTATGGTATTTTGAGATTTGTTTCAAATACGCTGTCCAATGGGAACGGCAGTGTTAGTTTCTTCTCATAAATATCAAATGTAATCCGATAGAGAACATCTCCGTCCGCAGATACAATATCCCCAACCAGAGCGTAATCAGGGATATAATCAATGCCCCATAATACCTCGGTTTCTAAGATGGGGGTATCATATTTAATATTGCGAGGATAGCAACCAAGGTGAATTACTCCTGTTTCAGGAAGCACTGTAACAAGCGACGCATCAACCGGATACTCCCAGCCGTCCCAACGGAAAATCGCAAACCCGTCATGGGCCGCAAGCGTCGTTAGCTTTGCGCCACAGGCCACCTGATCTGTTTGGGTATAGACAGCCGTCGACACGGGAACATAGGAAAGCCAGCCCGTACCGTCTTCATGTATTGTAATCTTAAGATCAATGGAATTCGTAAAGTCCACTTCATATCCGACATATAGAGACTGCGAATATGTTTTTCCAAGAATTACATACGTCTGTCCAATCCATTCGTCTACAAAACGGCGATCTAATTGGCCTCCGTTTTCTAAAGGGAAATAGTCCAAGGGAGCTGGTGCAGCTGGGGCCGGCGTTTCAACAGACACCGGGGTTTTCGTCGCGGCTGGTGTGACTTGAGTCATACCCTCATCGGCAGGCTTTAATTGTGATGAAAAGACACATCCGGACAACATGCATCCAGCGATTAAAACCAAAGCGATTACGCGTTTCACTTTCTTTTTCCCCTACCTTGCTTTTTGTATCCTGTTGTGTATCTATGGTCAGTATAACACAATTGTTTCACGGAGACTTCCGTTAGGGTTGAAAGTAAAAACTTAACAAAGTCCTTTTTATTAATAGATTTTGAATATTCTCTCCACGCCATTGACTTATATAGAATTCCGATATAGCATTTTATATAGAATTCCGATATATGAGAGGAGGGCTGTTGCGTATCAAAAGTTGAGTTACCAGAAGCACAACAATGTTGCAATAGTAAGACAACTTTATCAGATCAATTTCTTTGTGATTGCACACGGCTATCACAAAGGAAAGAGGAGGTAAAACCATGAAGATTAAAAAACGGTTTGTTTCTTCCTGGTAGGTGTTAGAAATTTAGTATGGGGGAGAAAAAATGAAAAGCAAAAAAAAAGCACCGATTGCTGCAATAGCCCTCTCTCTTTTGCTTGCAGCAGGTTGTCAGGCCACGCCCAAGGAAAGCATCGTTGAAACCGACGAAATGCAATTGACCCGCATTGCTGCGCCGCCTTTGGAACCGGGAAAATATGAAGCACCTACAACATGGAAAGAAGAATTCAGTTCAAATAGCTTGCAGGTTACGATTGATGCGCAAATTGAAATCCCTGATTTGGATCAATATCCGGTGAAGCAAATTTCGAAGAAAAAAACATTAGATAACATTATGCGCACCATGATCCGCTATCTGTCGGAGGGCAATCAGGTCTATGCAGGGGAACGGGTTTGGACAAAGGAGGAATGGACGGAGCTTTTGATCTCAATAAAAGCAGGCAAACCATTATTCGGTTATCACACATTCCCAGGCGCACAGGAATTTGCGATTGAAGATATTGAAAACCTCATTCGTGATGCACCGGAAAAGTTTGAGCAGGTTCCGATCGATATTGCTGGTGATAAGCTTCCCCAAACCTGCCATTTCACTAGGCCTTCCGGCATAAATGGAGAAGTATGTAATATGGAAGATGCTATATTGTTTACACCGGCGGTATTTGAAATGGGGGTCCAGTTGGAAAGCGATATTATTCGGGGAGATGCGATTATGGGGGAACCCGCGGGTTCTCTGATAGGACCTATCGGCATTGCGGAACAAGAGGCGATTGAGAAGGGTGAGCTCATTCTGGCTGATTTGGGCATCAATGGTCTGGCCTTATCCAGTATTGAGAAGGGTCGCCTGTTGGGTATGTTTACCAAGCTAAATGTGGCGGATGGCTGGTATTTAACCTATCATCCTGAAAATGAGGGGCTTCAGGCGGATCTGGTACGGGGCAGCGCAACGAACCCACACAACCCGCCTGCGTATACGGCAAATTTTCCGGTAGAACAATTAACCATGCTGGTAAACGAGAATGGCGTTCATTGGATTTACTGGCTGGGTATTGCGGAGCATGGAGAGGTGGTCAACGAGAATGTGGAGCTATTGCCCTTCGATCAAGTGCAAAAGAAGATCAAGCAGGTAATCAGCAATACATTTGGTTGGAACGAGAGCAATGAAGCATATTATGATATTAGTAGCGTTGCGCTGAAATCCGCATTGATTCCCGCAAAAGACGATCCTGATGCTGCCATGTATATCCCTGCGTGGTTTATAACCGGCGAGATTGAAATAAGTATTGGCACTTTTGAGGAACGCATTGTTATCAGCGCCATCGATGGCCGGAAAATTGAGCAAATCGGTTAAAACGCCCGTTAGACTACAATGTCCTTCATAGTGAGTTTTCACGGATATAAGGAATTCTAAATAACTGCCCTTCGCGGGAAAAGAAAAAGCGCCCTTCATCTGCCACTGAGATTTAGAGCATTCACTTTGTTCTTAAATCAATACAGCATCAACCTTTTTATTAATAGTTTTTGAATATTCTCTCCGCATCATTGACTTATATAGAATTCCGATATAGTATTTTATATAGAATTCCGATATATGAGAGGAGGGCAATTGTTGCGTATCAAAAGTTTAGTTACCAGAAGCACAACGATGTTGCTATTGAAGCTTCTTGAAGAAGAGGACATGTACGGCTATCAGATGATTGAAGAACTTGCGAAGCGCTCGGACAACACGTTTTCACTCAAGGCGGGAACCCTTTATCCTCTGCTTCATGATTTACAGGAGCAAGGTTTCATTGATGTATACGAGAAAGCCGCTCCATCGGGCCGTATCAGAAAGTACTATAGCTTAACAAAATCAGGAGAAGGCGCTTTGGCAGTCAAAGAAGTGGAGTGGCGACAGTTTTCACTTGCAGTAAATAAATTAATGGAGGGGGTTGTGAGGGTTGCATCAATTTGAACAAATAAAAACCTATTTAGATGCTACCTTAACACAAGTGCGCTGGAAGCAAGCTCATGATACCATCCGCAGGGATCTGGCAGCACATATAGAAGATCAGTCGGAAGCGCTTATAAACAGTGGTTCTTCTGTAGAGGAGGCCATAGATGGCGCTATCTGTGAGATGGGTGATCCAATAGAAATCGGCCAAAGTCTGGACGCTTCCTATCGTCCTAAATCTGTACGCAACATGTTAATTCCTCTGGCAGTTTTATTGCTATTGGGTGTTCTTTTTCGGCTGTTTTTGTATGATAGAACCGACACGATGCCTCATTTTCTGATAGCTCTTGCGATCGGGGTTGTCTGCTTCATTCTTTTTTATAATGCGAATTTATATCGCCTTACTCGTTGGTCATCTGTTATATTTAAGGCTTCCTTTTTCTTGCTGGTCGTGATATATTTCTTCTTTGTGATGCAGCAGAACTTTCAAAAAAATATTAACGTTGCTTTTTTTAACTATTTGGTATGTGTTTTCCCATTACAGCTAGTAGGCTATATGTATTCCTTGCGAGGTAAAGGAGTATGGGCGCTTGTTGCGTGTTATATTGCCATTGCAATTCCAACAGGAATACTCCTTTCAATTAGCGCAACCGACGCATTATCTATCTTTCTTGCTTGTATATTCATTTTGACGGTGGCTGTTCAATCCGACGTGTTTGGAGGGCGCAAACGTCTGTATCTGTCAGTATTACTTGCTTTAGCCATCGTGACTTCCCTATTTATTGTTTTTGGTTTCAAAATCGGCCCCATGAATAATCCGTTTCCGCCTATCGTTAAGGAGCTTTTGGCTCGTGCACAGTTGCTTGGAGCTGGAACGGATACTGGAATTACCATCGGTTTTGAAATAGCCAATAATTATATGGTAACCAGTATCATATATCAGCATGGGTGGCTTCCAGCCATACTACTTGTGGCGTTGCTTCTCGTTTTTCTAGGAATTGGCTTCTATCGCGCATTTCGATTAAGCAGTCTTTACGGGCGCTTACTGGCCAACGCAATTATGGCAAGTTTTACGGTGCAAGTATTGGTATATATTGCCTCAAATATGGGCTTTATAATCAATGGCTCGTTGCCGCTTCCATTTCTGTCCTATGGTAATACATCTTTGGTTATCAATATTGCCTTGGCCGGGATACTGCTTTCCTTATACAGAACAGATGTATTATTTGTGGAAGTTTCGTTAGAACAAATGCATCGGATATTCAAAAAGCCACATGTTATATAAGCGTATAAGGCCTATAAACGGTGTATATGCCATGGGTTGGATGGGATAGAGAAACCCTCGCAAACCTTACTGCCTTGGGGGTTTTTGGCGGAGTGGGTGGGATTCTCCGCTTCGCCTCCCGCTGCTTGCGCTTTGCGCTGCGCAGCTTAGGTCGGCGGCGCTACCCGGGGCGGGCAAATGATTCACCGGATCATTTGCTCACCCGCCCTTCGAAAGCCACTGAACAAAGGCCAAATAAATAACACCCCTGAAGGGGTGCCATTTATTTGGCAAAGGCTGATAATAATGATACGATGCACACCCTTGCCGACAAATCGTTAGCGAGGGTTTCCTTTCGTTAGCGAAGGTATCAATCGTTAGCGGAGGTGCACACCTTTCGTTAGCGAGGGTATGGTGAAGTAACTAGCTATTGATACAATGCACCGCCTTGCA
>CAYPKG010000044.1:0-4918 GCA_964411275.1 uncultured Oscillospiraceae bacterium
TTGCTTTTGCGTGGCATGATAACAACTCCTTTGTGGTTTGATTCTACCACACTAATGAGTTGTCCGCTTTACTGGGGCCAGGTCAAATAAGTGGCGCTTCGAGGCCGCACGCTAATCACTGTTTTAGCTCTTGTTAAATGTGCGGCGATCCAGTCCCTGCCTTTCTCCTCACCAATTCACAATAAGGAGGAGGCATTGTGAAAGTTGTTTACCCCATCTGTTGCGGCGTCGATGTACACAAGACCTTTCTCGTCGCCACAATCATCACCACGGAGGGAAGCACGCCCCAATACCGGAAGAAACGCTTTTCCACCTTCAACAAATCCATCTTGTCATTCAAGCAATGGCTGCTAGAGAACCACTGTCTGGATGTTTGCATGGAGAGTACAGGAAAGTACTGGATTCCCATTTACAATCTGCTGGAGGATACGATCCGTGTTACCATCGCCAATCCCAAATGGGTTACCGCTGTCAAAGGGAACAAGGATGATGTCAAGGACTCCAAGTGGATCGGGGACCTTTTTCGGCTGGGGTTGGTACCCGGAAGCTTCATCCCCTCCAAGCCAATCCGTATCCTGCGGGAGTACACGCGCTACCGTGCAAAGCTGGTAGCCTGCAAGTCCAGCGAAAAGAACCGTTTCCAGAATGCGTTCACCGTTTGCAATGTAGCCCTTGATGCTGTCGTCAGCGACATGTTTGGCAAGTCTGCCAGTGCCATCACGGACTACCTTGTGAATGCGGATTCTTTTGACCCCCAATACTGTGTTTCGCTCCTGCAGCGCTCCCTCAAGAAAAAGGCGGATTCCGTGCTTGAAGCGATTGACGGTTTCCAGATGTCCGAGGAACAGAGGACCCGCATTCGACTTGTCCGTCAACACATGGTCTTCGTTGAACAACTCATCGTCAGGCTGGACAACATCATTGGTGAGATGGCAACTCCCTATGAAAACACCATCCAACTCCTTTGTACCATTCCCGGCGTGGATCACGCCTCCGCTGTTACGATCCTTTCTGAAATCGGCACCGATATGTCCCAGTTTTCTTCCTCAAGGCGTCCTTGTGCCTGGGCGGGTCTGACGCCCGGCAACAATCAATCCGCGGGTAAGAAAAAATCTGTCCGTATCACCAGAGCCGGTGTTTACCTCAAACCCGCTCTCGTACAGGCTGCTCATGCCGCCGTCAAGTCGAAGGAATCCGCTTACTATCGCGTCAAGTACGAACGCATCTCCAAGCGCAGGGGCAAGAAACGGGCCATTATCGCCATTGCAAGGATGATCCTCACTGCTGTGTTCCACATGCTCCAATCCGGGAAGGTCTTTAATCCTTCTGATCTTTTCAAGGTTGATATCCCTTTGGAGCTTCGACAAAAACAAAAGGAAAAAGCTTTGAGGCAGGCCGCCAGACTCCTGATTGCTTAAGGTGTCGTCTTGCCTGAGCATATTTCCCTCCCTGCCGTTTCTGCCTGATCTGTGGCCCTCTCGCCCAGGTTTGTTTCCTGTACCCTTCTTTGCTTTATGGACTCCGTTTTTGCTTTGCCGTTTGTTTCACACTACCATCCTCCTATTGATGTATATTATAGGTGGAAAAGGGAGGCTATAGCAAGAGCTTTGTGATATCATAGTACAATTATAAACAATCATGAACTATCGATTCGAGAATAATTGTTATATACTAAGACTAACTTATGACAGTCAGAAACAAATTGAAAGAAGAGTTTTGCTATGTGTTATGCCAGCGGAGCAACCAATCATGGAAATTGTGGATTTTCCAGGCTGGAAGACGGCGTGCTGCATTGTGGTCCGGCACTGGAGGAAAGGTATTTACGCCTGGGGATTCAAAACACCTGGATTACCTTTTATGCAAAGCTTTCAGGGGAACCGGAGGAAAATGTCACCGTGTGCCTTCATTGGCCGGCCTATGATGCCAGCAAAAACATCAGTACTGATGAATGGGAACGGAAAATACACTCTTATGGCCGTGCGGTGAAAGATTTAATCTACTTAAGCTCGGACGAAATGTCTTGGAACCGGGTGAAGCCCGTTTTTTCAAATGGGAATGAACATACATTTCAGGCAGTGTTGAGCGATAAAGGGACGGCTTATGTGTGCGTAGGCCTCCCCTATACATTTTCAATGTTCGAAAATATGGTAAAAGGTGCCAAATTGAGTCCTGGCGTTCAAGTTGAGACTATTGGCCCGGACTACTGCGGTGCGCCGATTCATGTGTTCACTCTGACCAATCCAGCCATCGATGTAAAAAGTAAAAAATCCATTTGGTATCAGGCGGTGCAGCATCCTCATGAACCCCTTGGAGCATTTGTGGGAGAAGGCATGATCCGTTACCTGATGAGCGAAGCAGCCAAGCCACTGCTTGATCGCTACATCTTCCATTTGATCCCGGTATTTAGCGTGTGGCATTGGCTACACAGTTGCCAGAAGCATGTGACGGGCATCAATCCCAATCGAGACTGGGTTAATCAGGCACTGCCCGAGGTACGGGCGACAGCCGCCTATATTGGAGAGGCCATGGCCCGAGGCGAACGCTTCGCATTGTCCTTTGACGTGCATACCGGGATTTCTGAAATCTCGGACACCAGCCAATGTGTTTCCTCCATAAGCATCAGCCAGGTACGGCCTGAGGAAGAGAAATTTGCCAATCTGCTACAAAATATGAGCAACTATTTCCAACCCGGTGCCGTATACGATTGGGGTGAAACAGTGCCGACGTTGTTTGAAGAGTATATCCGTCGCTTGGGGGTTCAATCGCACGTCTTGGAGCTGTGCCGATACAACTGGTATGACAGAGCATCTGGCCAAGTGTGTTTCCCCCAAAGGCAGGTGTATCTCGATCTGGGTCGAGACTTTGTCAGAGCGATTGATGCCTATCTAGACAAAACAGAAGGCGAGAAGGCGCAATGAAAAAACATATCACCAAGTATGGCTGGCTGCATTTGATGGTTCTGCCCGGGTTAATCTTCTTTCTACTATTCAAATACGTCCCCATGTATGGTATTATCATTGCCTTTAAAAACTATCAGCCCGCCAATGGTTTTTGGGGCATTATCAAAGCCCCCAACGTATGCTTTAAGCATTTTGAGTCGTTCTTCAGTTCCATGTATTTTACCCGTCTGTTGGGGAACACCCTCACAATCAGCCTGCTTAAGCTGGCGATCAGCTTTCCCATGCCCATTCTCTTTGCCCTGATGATCAACGAAATTCGTCATACTGCCTTTAAACGTACCGTGCAGACCATTTCCTATATGCCCCATTTTTTGTCCTGGGTGGTGCTGGCCTCCCTGATTAAAATCCTGTTCTCTACGGACGACGGACCCATCATAGTGATGATTAACAAGCTCTTCGGGTATGAGATGGGCTCTGTGCTCAAGTCAAAGACAGCCTTTGTGCCTCTTTTGGTGATTAGTGATATTTATAAAACCGTGGGTTGGGGAAGCATTATCTATTTGGCCGCCATTTCTGGTATTAATGAGGAATTGTACGACGCAGCGCTCATTGATGGGGCCAATCGCCGCCAGCAAATGTTTCATATAACACTGCCCGCCATTGCCGAAATTATCGTGGTGTTCCTGATTTTGCGGGTGGGCACACTGATGAGTGAAAACTTTGAGCAAATCTTCAATTTATACTCGCCCAGCGTCTACGCGGTAGCTGACGTGTTTGAAACATTCACCTATCGAGCAGGTCTAGAAGATGCCAAATATTCCTTTGCGGCGGCGGTGGGTTTATTCCAGGGCGTAATTGGGTTGGTGTTGGTGGTATTATCCAATTCGCTGTCACACAAGCTTGGCTCCGAAGGACTTTGGTGAAAAGGAGGTAGACAAATGTCTAAACGCAAAAAGAAGATAGCAGCTTTTGACGTGATGAACACCTTTTTGATGGTGCTGATATGCGTCCTGATGCTTTATCCGTTTCTGTTTATACTGGGGCGTTCCCTAATGGGGCCGGTGGAAAAGGCGTTGCATCCCATACGCATTATTCCCGCTGAAATTTCCCTAGATGCCTATGCTTACGTTTTTCGCCGGGGCTCCTTTATCACCACGGGTCTGCTTAACAGTGTTAAGCGTACTGCCATTGGTACCCTGCTCAATATGGTGATTACCACCCCTATGGCCTATGTTATGTCAAGAAAGGATTATCCCCTTCGCAATGCGATTACCGTTGTGGTTATTTTCACTATGTGGTTTGGGGGAGGCTTAATCCCCAACTATTTACTGATTAAGAACCTAGGCCTGATGAACAGCTACTGGGCGCTGTGGCTACCTGGCTTGATTTCCGCCTGGAACATGATGGTGCTACGCAACTTCTTTGCCATGATCTCTAAAGAAATTGAGGAAAGTGCTCGGATTGACGGGGCCAATGACTTGATTATCTTCACTCGCATTATTCTACCCCTGTCCGCGGCTTCACTGGCTTCAATCTCCCTGTTTTATGCGGTGGGGCACTGGAACGCCTGGTTTGACGCCATGCTGTACATTAGCGATGTTGACAAGCTACCACTTCAAAACCATCTGCGGCGGATTCTCACCTCCATTACAGCTTTGAGCACAGAGCAGCAGGGCGCTATCAGCGAAGGCAGCTCCGCCCGCGTGCCCACAGCGGATCTGCTGCAATTCGCCTGCGTCGTTGTGACCATTACTCCTATTATGCTGGTGTATCCCTTCTTGCAGAAGTACTTTGTAAAGGGTGTAATGGCTGGATCACTCAAGGGATAGTCACCGTGAAATTGTACGGTGTTACAACACCGGCAATAAATAATCAATCAGGAGGAGACTATGATGAAGAACCAACGGAATGGAAAAGGGTTGGCCTTGCTGCTGTGTCTGGTAATGCTGTTCGCAATGGTACCAACGGCCTTGGCACAGGAGGACTATGTATGGGATGGCGAACCTGCCATCGTGTAT
>CAYPKG010000044.1:4928-5152 GCA_964411275.1 uncultured Oscillospiraceae bacterium
GAGGACGGCGTTGTCTTTGAGGACATGATGAACTACATTGTTGAACAAAGCGGTGCTCATCTGCAATTGAACTTTGTTTCCGTAGAGGATTATCCCACTATCATGCGCCTAAAGCTAGCAGGCGGTGAGGTTATTGACAGTCTGGATCTGATCTATCTGGATCAAAACTGGGTGCAGTTCTATGCTTTGGGTCAGCTTAAGGCGGTGGATGGGGTGTTCAAAAA
>CAYPKG010000044.1:5162-7133 GCA_964411275.1 uncultured Oscillospiraceae bacterium
GCGCCCACCTTCTACGAGAAGCTGAAAACAGGCTATGACGGCCTATGGAGTGAGGATGGTCAGCTCTATGCCATGCCAAACTGCCGGGCTTTCAGGCGGGGCACGATGAACTCCATTCGCCAGGACTGGCTGGACAAGCTAAATATGGACATGCCCGAAACCCTGGACGAATATATCACATATCTGGAAGGCGTAAAGCAAAACGATATGAACGGCAATGGGAATCCCAACGACGAATATGGCATTGCTGGGGCCAGCGGTATGCTGAACATGTTCTGCTGCTTCTTCACTGGCGGTGTGACTGAAACGGGTCGCTACCTGAATGAAAATGGGGAAGTTTGCAGCATTCAAAGCAGTGAAAACTATATTGCTCTGCTTGACTTTGTAAAGCTTTGATAACGGCTATTGCCCCAAGGAATGGGATACCATGGAAGCCGCTCAGTTCTGGGATCTGGTGGTGGCTGACCGGGTGGGCACCATTGGTAGTTGGTATTCCAGCCATTGTAGCTACATGGAGCGGCTGTGGGAATTGAATCCTAAAGCCGATTATGTGCCCCTGTTGCCCTTCGGTTGCGTGGAGGGTGTTGATCCCAAGTATCCCTGTGACGCACCCTATGCCTCTGTGGTTTGCTTTCCCAGCACCGGAGCACATCTGGAGGAAGTTGCTAAGTTCATTGAATGGTATACCTCTGACATTGAGCATATGCTCACCGTGGAAAACGGTATCCCCGGTATCCACTGGGAATGGGCGGATAAGGAAAACCGGGTGATCCGCATCTTGGACGATACTTATCGCACTGCCTCCAATGGTTACTATCGACTCATGCTTATGGAAGGCTTCTTTGGTGACTATCTGTATGAAAGCTATGAAAATAAGGCAGACGAGTTGCTTTACAAGCTGCGTTATGAAATCAATCAGCTCCCCGACAAATACTATCAAGAGCCATTTGACTTCCTGGTATCCTATGATTACACAGGCACTCCTGTAGAAGACCTGCTGGGTGAAGGCAAGACCCTGTTTGAAGAAGGCCAGGCCGCCTATTTGAGTGGCGGAATAGACCGTGAGGAAATGCTGGAAATTCAGCAGCAGTACATTGAAATGGAAGACTCCATTTACCGTCAGGTACGCACCGCCCAATATAATAAAGCAATGGGCATTGAGTAACCCTTCCATAAAAGCCGGGCGCGGGGTAAAAGCTCCGCGCCCGGCATGAAAGGATACATATGAGCTTACAAACACGAGAGGAATTAATACAGGCTGGTTATCCCTTCGGCAGGGCGGCAGATGGGATCCCCTTGGGCGATACTTTGACGGAATGGCAGCGAACAAACCCGGATGAAATCTTATATCTGCCGAAAAATGCCCGGGGCTGCGACACGGATAACTGCCAGCTACATGTCTTTCCATCCCCCTCTGGTGCAGAGCTGCTAGCCCTTTGGACCCAAAGCAGCGTGGAGGGGGGCGGCGACAACCGTCTTTTGCTTGCACGCTCTTCTGATGGTCGTAAGTGGTCCTCACCCCGCTACGTTATTGGTGCTCAGCGTCCCGGAGAAAGGCAAGCCAGCTGGGGTTTTCCGGCGGTGACCCTCCGGGGGCGTCTTTATATTTTTTTCTTAATGGAAACGCCGGCCTATGACAACAACCGCCAGGAAAGCGGCCGCATGGGTTGTCTGTATTCAGACGATGATGGCCATACCTTCAGTCCTCCGGGGGAGGTGGCAATTCCCCGTTCCAAATATGATGCCGTCGATACCGGGTTGGACAAAAACTGGGTCCCCTATCAAAATCCTATAACTGACAGCCATGGGCGACTGTTGGCTATGTGCACCCTGTACACCAGCCATACGTTAATACAGCCCCGGGTGAACTGGGTCAATGAAGACTCTAGGGCCTGCCTGATCCGCTTTGAAAATTTAGAGGAACACCCGGAACCGGCCCAGATCAAAACCACTTGGCTGCCGCAAGGAGAG
>CAYPKG010000044.1:7143-14190 GCA_964411275.1 uncultured Oscillospiraceae bacterium
CGGCAGTGTTCCTGCCTGATGGACGATTGTTTTTGGTCATGCGTACCATGACCGGGGCCATCTGGTGGACAGTGTCTGAAGATGAAGGCGTCTCTTTTGCGCCGCCCAAGCCCCTGTACACATCTGATGGCAAACGGGTGTGCCAACCCTTGGCACCATGCCCCCTTTATCAGGTGGGAGAAGGACGATTTCTTCTGTTTTTTCATAACAATTCGGGGAAGCGTTTGGGTTTTGACCAGATGGACAATCGCGTCCCTTGGAAGGCAAACGCTGCCAATTATGTACGCAATCCTCTGTATGTATGCCGCTGTGATTTTGAAGAAAGGGGCGCACAGCCTCTGCTTGTAGGAACGCCATACAGATTACTGGATACGGGAGATGTGGCAGTTGGCCCCAAGGCCACGGCGGAATCTGCTACTTACCCTTCATTGTCTCAGTGGAAGGGGCGCTTTGTACTGTGGTATCCCGACCGAAAGTTCTACCTGCTGGGCAAGGACATCACCCGCTTTACAGGCACCCATGAACCCATGGCATAACAATTGCTTGATATTAAGGAGGAGCCTCTGTTTTATGAATAAGCTTAAAGCCAAGCTAAACGCAGGGCAGTACGTTTTCGGCACCCATGTTACCCTTACCGATCCAACGATTTGCGATATGCTGGGACGTTTGGGGTTTGATTATGTGTGGATTGATATGGAACACTCCTACCTATCCTTTGAAAATGTGCTCAGTCATCTCATTGCTCTGAGCGGCCAAGGGGTACCGGCAGTTGTCCGTGTGCCCAGAGATGATTACACCTTTATTAAGAAAGTGCTGGAAATGGGTCCAGCAGGGATTGTTTTTCCCATGGTTACGGATGCCACTCAGGTGAGCCGATTGATTGATGCTACCCTTTATCCCCCAGATGGAGCTAGGGGCTTCGGGCCGATGCGAGCCATCAGTTATGGCATGGATGACGCTAAGGAATATATCAAGGAGCGATCCAAGGAGCTTTGTCGATTTGTACAGATTGAAACCCGTGAATGTATTGAAAACATGGACGAGATATTAAAAAATCCCTGGGTGGACGGCTTCGTGTTCGGGCCTTTTGATCTGTCAGGACAGTTGGGGCAACTGGGAGAAATCGACACCCCTGTCATGAGCACTATCATACGAGAAACGGCAGCCAAAATTAAACGGGCAGGGAAAATTGCTGGATTTTCCATTGGAACCAGCGATGTAAAAACGCTTGCCTACGTCCGAAGTTTGGGTATTACCATGTTATCGGCGGGCGCAGATTATAGTGCCGCCTGGCACGCCTCCCGCAACACACTTGAGAATATAAGACAGGTATATGAATATGTCGGACAAGAGGCCATCCTATGACAACTATGCTGTTTTTTGATGACAATTGGCTGTTTGCACGCCAAGGGTTACGCAGACGCCTGGGTCGGCCATGTTTGATCTCTGAGGGAATTTACCGGGATCCCCAGGCGATTATCGCTATGGGCTCACCCACGGTATACTCCGATGGTCAAGGTGGCTATCTGTTATTCTATGGTGGATTCCCCTTGGGGGCCACTCCAAAGGATAGGCCTGTGGCTCTATTGGCCCATAGCGATGATGGATTGAATTTTGCCGGAGTGGATACCCGGGGGATGGTTGACATTCCGGATCGTGTGCTGCCAAACCAGTTGATCAGTGGTGAATTGGTTCATGAGATGGCCATGGCTTATAGGGATGAACGGGCCGAACCAGGCAAGCGGTACAAGGCGCTGACTCTGCGCTACGACAATAAGGCGGTGCGGGCACGTAACGAGCTATGGTCATCTCCCGATGGGCTGAAATGGGAAAAACAGGAAGGGTGCTGCTGGCATGCCCGGGGGGCGGAACCTGGCGTAGGTTTGTGCTATAATCCCGCAACAAAGGCTTATACGCTAACTGTTCGTCCGGATATGGGCGAGCGACGTATCGCCACATGTGAAACGATGGATTTTCAAACTTTCTCTACGCCGAAGTGGTGTATGCAGGCCGATGCCCTGGATGATCCCATCGCTGAGCTATACGGTATGCCTATCTTTCCCTATAAGGGCATGATCATAGGCTTCCCTTGGCTGTACCATGTAGACGGGGAGGAAAGAGGCATTAAATTCTGGCGTGGGCGCATGGATGCGCAACTGGCTTACAGTTTGAACGGATCGGCTTTTCAGCGTACTTTGCGGGAACCCTTCCTACCCAATGGGGATTATGGTGATCCTGATTTTGGGGTAATCCTGCCCAGCAGTCTGCTTCAAATGCCCGATGGCAGCCTGCGGATCTACGGTTTTGCCCGTACCATTGAGCACGGGCCCTATCGCCGCCAGGAAGTTAGTACTATTGTAGCTTATGCACTTCGGGAGGATGGTTTTGTTTATTTGGAAACCACCGGAGGGACGGCCACTCTACGCACCCGGGAAATGCTTCTAACTACGCTTCCTTCCTTCAACCTGAGCACCACCGGTGGAGCCACCTGCGCCATCCTAGGGCGGGATATGGTTCCTCTGTCTGGGTTTTCTCACCAAGATTGTACGCCCTTTTTCGGTGATGATATCCAATGGGTACCCCGTTTTCAAGGCGGCGATGCTCAGACACTTAAAAATAGGGTGGTAACACTGGAACTTCGCCTTCTAACCGGACGGGTGTACGCTTTGAGCGGAGATTTTGTGCTGTTAAGTGGCGTGGCGGCCAACCGCTATGAGAAAACTGGGATCATAGACTCAACAGAAGGATTTTAATGTATGTTGGTTTCACAAACCCAGCGAGGAATGGCTTATGCCCTTTGCTCCGCTGTAATCTTTGGCTTCACCCCCGTGCTTACGCGTCTATCTTACGAGATGGGTAACAACGGGGTGAACGCCACTTTTTTAAGAGGCCTTTTATCCCTACCCTTTTTATATTGGTTATCTCGGCGAGAAAAGACGAAGGCTTCTCCAAAGGGCCAATGGTTTAAGGTGATAATCTGTGGATTTCTGGCGGGGATTACCACCTTGCTTCTCTATTCTTCCTATGGTTATATCAACAGCGGCACTGCTACCATGCTGCATTTCGTCTATCCTTTGGGAGTGATAGTGCTTTCCTGCATATGTTATGGTAAGCGTCCTAGGAGCAACGAGCTGGTGACTCTGGGACTAGGACTTTTTGGGGTAATTTTGTTTATTCCAAATTATTCTGTCGGGACTGTTCAAGGCATTTTGATGGCGTTATGTTCCGGACTTACTTACGCTGGGTATTTCATGATGTCTAGCAACAAGGATATTAAATCCTTGCCTCCATTCACTCTCATTTTTCGTATCACGGTTTTATCAACCTGCATTGCTGGAGGTTATGGCTTGATTAGCGGCAACTTGACGCTTGCTCTTCCCTTGCTTGCTTTCGTGCTTTGCCTTCTTATTGCTTTGCTTGATTCTTTGGTCGGCGGCCTATTGCTTCAATGGGGTATCCGCTTAGCAGGAGAAAGGAAAACATCTCTTCTCTCTCTATTAGAGCCTTTAACCGGCATCATTTACGGAATTTTGATATTTCATGATTCCCAAAGCCCAGTTGTGTATTTGGGCTGCTTGTTGATAACAGGCAGTCTGTGGCTGACTATAGTCAATCATTAAAACAGTTGAGCCTGACACGGTATACGGGTGGTGAGGAAATACCGCATAAGGAACGCTGGGCTGTGGAGTATGGCCCATTGCTGTACGCGGCACTGGGAGCTCCAAATCCGTTGACGTTGCGCTTTGATCCGGGAAAACCGGAGGAATGGTTTACCGTGCAGGAGGGAGCGAAACGCCGCTTGAAATTGAAGGGCGATCAAACACACAGCTATATGGCTTACGCGGATATTCACGACGAGCCGTTCGATGTCTATCCGATTGTGGAGGGAATAAAATGATAGATTTGATTCAACAGCTGAAGAACGACCAATGGGAACGGAAACATCATCAATATCGGAAAACGGTTCCGATCGGTATTGAAGAGAGCTATCGGGAGACGGATATGCCTGATTATATGCGGACCGCACGGCGGCTGGCTGCAGCGCTGGACGCGGAAACGCCGGTTCTGTTCGCCGGGGGAATCATTGCTTTTACCAGAACGATCCCCAACCTGCCCATGATCTGGTCAGACGAGGAATGGAGCAACATCAAATCTAAACATTTCATTCATGAAATGGGGAATGTCAGCAACCTGTCTCCGGATTATGGAGCGGTTATCGGAAACGGTCTGCTGTATTACCGAGAGCAGCTAACGGACGACCCATATCATCAGGCGATGCGGATTTCGATTGACGCTGTGCTGAAATTGACGGAAGCTTACGAGAAACAGGCCCGGGAACAAGGAATGACGGAGCTGGCGGATGTTCTTTCCAGTGTCCCGGCCGAAGGTGCGCACACATTCCGGGAAGCATTGCAATCTCTACGTATTCTGCATTATGCCATGTGGTGCGAAGGGGAATACCATAACACGCTTGGACGCCTGGACCAGTATATGATGCCTTATCTGCAGGCGGATCTTGATGCCGGGCGGGAAACAAGGGAAAGTGCGTTTGAGCTGTTGGAGGCGTTTTTCCTTTCCTGCAATCGGGACAGCGACCTGTATCCCGGTATGCAGCAGGGGGATAATGGCCAGAGCATCGTCCTGGGCGGCATGACACCTGACGGGAAGGACGGATACAATCTGCTGTCGGACATGTGTCTGGAAGCCTGTTGTGAGCTTCGGCTAATTGATCCCAAGATCAATCTTCGCGTAAACAGCAAAACACCGCTGTCCGTTTTCGAGAAGGGGACACAGCTGACGAAGCTGGGGCTAGGCTTTCCCCAGTATGAAAACGACGATGTGGCGATTCCCGCACTGACCGCGCTGGGATATGATCTTGAAGATGCCCGGAACTATGCCATGGCGGCATGCTGGGAATTCATCATTCCGGGATGCGCCATGGAAATTCCGAATATCGGCGCTTTACCTTTCGCGAATATTGTGAATCGGTGTATCCGGACCGATTTGCAGAAGTGCGCGGACATGAAGGAACTGATGGCATCCATTCGGGACGAGATCTACGCATCTGTGCGTGAAACGCTGGCGGAACGGCATGACCTGTATGTTATTCCTTCCCCCTACCTGTCTCTGTTCTTCCGGGACTGCCTTAAGAATAAAAAGGATATTTCCCTGGGGAACAAATATAACAATTGGGGATTGCACGGTACCGGTCTGGCGCCGGCGGTGGATATGCTGGCCGCGGTGGATACGGCTGTCTATCACGGGAGTCTCTCTTCGGAGACGCTGTTGGCGGCGATGGATAATAACTTCGAGGGCTACGATGAGGTTCGCGATTTGTTGAAGTATCATTGCCCGAAGATGGGCAATGATGACGACATAGCGGATTGCTACGCAAAATGGCTGCTGGATACGTTCGCCGATGCTGTCCGTGGGCTGAGAAATGAGCGCGGCGGTATTGTGCGTGCCGGCACTGGTTCGGCGATGTACTATATTTTCCATGCCAATGAGCTGGGGGCAACTGCAGACGGCCGAGAAGCGGGAGTTCCGCTGCCGGCCAACTATGCCCCTTCGCTGAACATCCGGTTGAACGGCCCCGTGTCGCTGATTAAGTCCTTTACAAAACCGGAGCTATCCCGGGCGATTAACGGCGGCCCTCTGACGATTGAGTTTTCGGACGGCGTGTTCACACAAAAAGAATCTATTATCAAGGTGGCGCAGCTGGTACATTTGTTTGTTCAACGCGGGGGACATCAGATGCAGCTGAATACGGTTAATCGAGAAAGATTGCTGGACGCGCAGCAGCATCCTGAATATTATCGGAACCTGATTGTCCGTGTATGGGGCTGGAGTGGCTACTTCGTCGAGTTGGATAAGTGCTATCAGGATCACATCATCCGCCGCGCGGAGCTGCTGGTGTAATATGAGCGAGAAGCAGGGTATCGTCTTTGACATCAAGGAATTCGCCGTGTTTGACGGCCCGGGCATCCGGACGACGGTCTTCATGAAGGGCTGTCCTCTGCGCTGCCAGTGGTGTCATAATCCCGAGGGGCTTTCTCCCAAACCTCAGCTGATGGTCAGCACAGCGGCTTGCACCAACTGCGGGGCCTGTCAGGCGGTATGTCCTTCGCCGGAAAAATGTACGGCCTGCGGCAAATGTGTCTCCGCTTGCCGGGGTGGATTTCGAAAAATTGTTGGTACGCCCTGGGAAGCGGAAGTTCTTGCAGCCCGGCTGCGTAAGGACCAGGATGTGTTCCTTCATAGCGGGGGAGGCGTTACCTTCTCAGGCGGTGAGCCTCTGATGCAGTGGGATTTTGTCAAAGCGGTCATTGAGCGCATGCCTGGTATCCACACGGCGATTGAGACCAGCGGGTTTGCATCCGATGCAGTGTTTCGGTCAGCGATGGATACCTGCGATCTGATCATGTTGGACTGGAAGGTCTCTGACCCGGTCAAGCATAAGCATTATACCGGTGTGGATCAGGAACCCATCCGCCGTCATGCAGAAATGCTGACCAGGGGCAATACACCGTTCATCCTGCGTATGCCGATGATTCCCGACGTGAACGATGAGCCTGAACACTTCGAAACGGCCGCTCGTCTGGTGGCAGATTCGCCCATGCTGCAGCGGATTGAACTGCTTCCCTATCAGCCGGCTGCTGGTGCGAAGTATGGGATGGTGGGCATGCAGTACCAGGCTCCCTGCGATGACTTGGCGAAGCCCACGCTTTTCACCGAGATATTCAATAATTTCGGTATCCCGTGGAAGGAATTCCATTAAGCGTAGAAGCTTTTCATCATGCGCATACTGGCGAGGATGAAAATGTACGCCCACTATGTACCTCATACATATTCCACGCTGACCCCAAAACAAAGCAATCCCCCGGAACTCGCAAGATTCCGGGGGATTTTGACGTACGCCCGACTGGATTTGAACCAGCGACCTTCAGAGTCGGAGTTTTGATTGAATCCCTATGTCGAACGCACAGATGCGTCCCCCTTTATTATTAGCAAGCCGGGCGGTTATCTGTAGGTTGAAGTGTATGCGAT
>CAYPKG010000045.1:0-14005 GCA_964411275.1 uncultured Oscillospiraceae bacterium
TCTCCGGGCGCGGGTCATTGAGATAGTTCCGATAGACCAGCCGCACACAGCGGTCAATGATGGTCTTTTCCACCGGCATACCTTACGACGAAAAAACAAGCTTACGGATACATTTGATGGAACAAATATGATAAGGGAAAGACTTTATGCCAACACGCCGCAGATAGGCAAAATTGGTTAAAGCTCCATGGGTATGAACAAGTTTAGGCGCTGAAGGCAATGATCCGCGCTCGGTTTTCGATCGTACTTACAGGTAGCTAAGAAATTAAAAGTTAAACGTAATGACGTTATGATGTTTACTAAATGCTTGGGAGGTTTGATTTTACGTAAATAGTCTAAAAATAATTTATAAAATTCGTAACCTCCCAACTCAAGTTCCACAGTAAGATATCAGTAGAAATAACCAGCGGAAAAAGCGGAAAAGAGGAAGGAAAGCATTGGTGATTGAATTACATTTTCAGGAGGAATGTATTCAATCCCCCAGATTTTCGCAACCATCTCGCCAAAAACAAAGGCGAACATCTCAAAAGGCGATTTGCCATTGAGACCCTTTCGTTTAATGCTGTTGGCATGGGAGATAATCAGATCAACGGTATTCTTAGTGAATGCGTCGAATGAAACGCCTTTGGGAACGATATCCCGAAAAATCATATGGTTCTTCTCGACATGAGGCTTCTGGTAGGCGCGAAAATTCCCATGCTTAATTTCGTCCCATATTTATTTCCACCCCGGCGTCCACTGTGGAACTTGAGTTGGGAAGTTACTAATTTATAAAATTGCAAATAAAAACATTGACGTACAAACATTATGATGTTATGATCTATTTATCATCCGAATACCTATAGAAAAGATAGATATGAAAGGGGGTGAATTCAATTACGTCTCCATTGTATATTAAGGTCTATAACACAATTCGAGAAAAAATTGAAACAGGCGATTACCCCAAAGGAAGTTTTCTGCCCACCGAGAGCGAATTGCAATCGCAATTCAATGTGAGCAGGATCACGGTCCGAAAGGCCGTTGAGCTCCTGTCCGGCGAAGGGTTTGTGCGGGTGCAGCAAGGGCGCGGTACAGAAGTTTTGGATCACCGTACCTCGCAAAAACTCAACTATGTCAGCTCCTTTATGGAAACTCTTACAGAGCGGGGATACAGGGTCTGGTCGAAAAACAGCAGTATTGAGCGCCTCAACCCCCCCATTCGTGTGGCAGAGGAATTGGGCATCGCACCGGAAACGGAAGTGGTGCGCTTGTACCGCATCCGCATGGCCAACGAAAGGCCGATCGCCATCATGATCAATTACGTCAAGAGCGAGATTGCACACGACTTAGAGCGGGTGTATGACGATCAGGAGTCTCTGTACAATATTTTGGAAAAGCACTACGGCATCAATATCGAGTCCGCAGTTGAAAGCATCGGCGCACGGGTAGCAGGCACCGTAGAAGCGGAGCTGCTGCAAATCCCCGAGGGTGCGCCGCTGCTTACCAGCAGGCGCGTCACTTACACAAACGGAAAGCCTTTCGAGGTTGTTATTTCAAACATTGTTGCAGATCGCTATGAATATAGTGTGTTTCTAAAAGGCCGGATGGTATAAGGGCAGAGGGCAGCCCAGACAGACGAAAACAGAACCATACCTGAACGATCCTAAATTAAGCGCAAATTCCCCCCTATGACGCTTATGTGTGTTTTGTGTACTCATTTTTCAATTTCATTGAAGCGCAATTCCAGAAAACCCAGAAACCAGCAGGAAAATAAAAAAGGAGGTAAGAACATTGATCAAAAAAGAGGACTGGGGCTTTACAAATCCCGTAGTATCGGATTTGTATGGTTCACCCCCACTTGTGTGGAAGGATATGGATATCCATCTAGTTGTGTACGAAACGGACATCGAGAATATTGAGCGCGTAATACCCGAACCCCTAAAGGCACGAACCAACAAAGTCATCGTGTGGCACTCGCAGTTCACCCTTGGCACGACCCAGGGGGCGTTTAAGGAAACCGCTATCTATGTGCAGGTTGAGCACAATGGGATCAAAGCGGATTATGAGCCTTTCCTGTATGTCAATAGCCATTTGCCCCTGACCGCCGGGCGGGAAATTTGGGGCTATCAAAAGAAGATGGCAAACATTGAGATCACGCCGGATATGGAGGCGGTCAGGGCAGAGACAACGCGGCTCAACCATCAGATTATCAAGGCCCTGGTAGTGCCGCGCTATATCGCGGACATGAATGAGGTTCCATGGAGCGATGACGGCGTGTTTTCCTTAAAGTATATTCCTAGTGCGGAAGAAGGCGGGGAACCCATTCGGGAGCTAATATTGACGCCCGGAGAATTCACCGCTCAGGAAGGCAAATTCTTCGGCGGGCCAGCATCCATTTCCTTCGAGCGTTCCGAAATCGATCCCACCTATTATCTTGAGCCCAAAAAGATTCTCGGCGGCTTCTTTGGTAAAGGTGACCTGTACCTTCCCTTTGGAAAAGTGATCGAGAACTACAAGTAACAGGCCCGCAAAGAAAGGTATACGAGCATGTTTATGATTGCATACGATTTGGGCACCGGCGGGACAAAAGCCTCCATCTATGATGCAGAGGGCCGGTGCCTGTGCAGCCACTTTGAGGAATATGATACATTCTTTCCCAATCCAGGCTGGCACGAACAGCGCCCGGAGGACTGGTGGCAAGCGATTGAGACATGTACTCGGGTGCTGATCAGTCAGGGGAAATGCAATGCCAGCGATATTCGGTATCTTTCCATTTCCGGGCACAGTATGTCGGTGGTTCCGGTGGACCGCTCCGGCATGCTGCTGCGCGAGCGGGTTCCGATCTGGTCTGACACCCGGGCAAAGCGGCAGGCAGATACGTTCTTTGGCCGCATTGATTATGAAGACTGGTACAGCGCCACGGGAAATGGATTTTCCCGTGAATGCTATGCGGTGTTCAAAATGATGTGGTACCGGGATAACGAACCGGAGCTTTATGAAAAGACCCAATGTGTACTTGGAACAAAGGACTATATCAACATGAAGCTCACCGGCAGGATGGTGACGGACTATTCCTACGCGTCCGGCTCTGGGGTATACCGCCTCCTGAGCCGCCGCTATGAGGATGCCTATGTTCAGGCAAGCGGGCTCCGGCCCAGCCTTTTTCCAGAGATCATCCCCTCTCATGAGGTCGTGGGCACAGTTCTGCCTGAAGTTGCAGATCGCCTCGGCCTTTCCCGAACATTACAGGTAATGGCGGCCACTCGGAACGCCGCCATGTTTTTTGTGAAACCGATGAAATGGAAAACCGAAAGGTACATTGTGCGCTAAAGCATGGGTTTACCCCGCTGCTTTGTGTCGGCGAAACATTGGCGCAAAAAGAGGCTGGTATTGCGGACGAAATAATACGCATTCAACTCAAAGTAGGGCTTCAGGGTGTTAGTCCCGAGCAAGCGCAACGGCTGTACATCGCTTATGAGCCGGTCTGGGCGATCGGCATAAATGGGCAGCCCGCCTCCAAAGAATATGCCTCGGACAGGCACAGCATATTGCGCGAAACCCTATGCGAACTATACGGCGCGCAGATATCGGCCCAAATCCCGTTGCTTTATGGCGGAAGCGTAAACCCCGATAATGCCCAAGGGCCTATCATGGCCCCGGAAATCGACGGCCTGTTTATTGGAAGAAGCGCCTGGCATGCCGATTGTTTTGACAAGCTAATCCGCCTTGTGTTACAAGCCGAAAAAAAGACTAGGAGGAAGATTTCATGCGAATCATTGCATTTGGTTGCGACCCCAACGCGGCGGAATTAAAGGAAATTCTGATGGTAGTTTGCCAAAAGGCTGGGTATGGGGTGGTGGATCTGGGCGCACAGGATCCAATCTATGCCAATACCGCCATCCGCGTGGCGGAATATGTCGCTTCTCAAAAGGCAGACAAGGGCGTGTTGATCTGCGGCACCGGAATAGGCATGAGTATTGCCGCAAATAAAGTAAAAGGTGCGTATGCGGCATTACTCACCGATGGTTATTCCGCAGAGCGCGCCTGTCTGAGTAACGACGCGAACATCGCCTGTCTGGGCGCGTTTACGCTTGGGCCAAAGCTGGCGGAACGTCTGCTTCTCACCTGGCTGACCGGGGAATTTGATCCCAGCTCCTCTTCCGGCCCTAAAGTACGACGCATTCAGGAGTATGAGCTGGATGACCGCGGGCTATAGAATAGGTTATTGTCCGCAACCGAGGCCAGGTACTTACATATAAAGACGAAGATGCAATATATTTTTGCTCAAAAATTTCCCTCTATGCCTAACTATCAGGATAGAGGGAAACCGCTTTATAAATTGCCTGGGATAAAGACAGGCGTATTTGCTCCGGGAAACATTCCCCGCGGCTTTTTCATTATATATCGGGTTTTATTTTGGTATGGTAAAAAGCCTTTTATCCTTAATAATAAAAGAGTCTTCCTCGTAACATAAGACGCTAACAAAATATCCAACAAGTTGAAAAGAAGTCGTTGCGGCTTGCTTTGTCAGCACATAAGTTTTCCCATCCTGGCCAACAATGTCAAAATCGCTGATGCTTCCTAAAGAGGCACCCCTGAAGCCTCTTTCAATCATTTCAGGGTCTTCTACTAAATAAGGCCTGATAAAATCTTCTTCAATTAAAAACCAAGGGTAAGAGCGGGGGTCATCCGGAAAACGATGATCAGCGTCATCCGGGTAAAATGGGCCCCAGATTAATTCAATCCCATCGTCTAATTTGGGAGTGGTGAGCCGAGTATATTGTCCATCCTGCTTTGTAAATATAAATATTGCAAAGTAACCATCAATCGGTTCGACATTTATCGTCAAGTTTTCTGCCAGTATAATGACCTCCGGCTCTCCGTCTTGGGTCAGGTCCGCATATGCAATCTTACTTGTAGGCAGGAAATTACCAAACACACTTAGTCTTAATTCTGGTGCATGTGAAAAGCCAACGGTCATTGTGTTGTCCCATTCAGCAGTACGGTTTTCAAAGGAAATAGATGTCACAATTCCCAAATCCGGCCCTGCAATGTTCTTTTCCCCTCGCTTTATATGCTCGTTACCGCGCGTCGTGCCCAAGCGCTCAATAGCCTGCTCTAATGTAATATACGGCGTGCTAGAAGGTTCTGGAGCGGGAGTAACATCGATTATTATTATCTGCGCTGGGGCGGTATTCGCTTGTGGCGCAGCGCAAGATAAGGATGCCGCAAATATAAGAATAAAGGCCATAAATAAGGCGAACTTCATCTTCATAACCCTATGTCACTCCATTCTTTACCTGGGTTAATTATATAATTCATATTAGTCAAAGTCCAGTATTCACATAGGGCAATATTTCTAAGGCTAGTTTAAAAATTTAAGTGAGATTTGCGGGACATCTCCCGAAACGTGATATAATAGAAGAACCCCATAAAAATACGCGATAGATGAGATGGAGGCATTGTGATTACGATACGAAATGAACAGCCCATGGATTACCGGCGGGTAGAGGAAATCACCCGCAAAGCATTCTGGAATTTGTATTTTCCTGGGGCAAGCGAGCATTATCTTGTGCATACCATGCGCAGCCACAAGGACTATATTCCCGAGCTTTCTTTTGTGATTGAAAAGCATGGCGAACTGATCGGCAGCATTCATTTCACTCATGCAAAAGTAATCACCCCAACAGGGGATGAAGTCCCCATCCTCCACTTTGGGCCGGTTAGCATTGCGCCGGAACTACACCGCCAGGGGTATGGCCGGGCGCTCATCACACACGCCATACAAAGGGCAGCAGACCAAGGGTATCGGGCGATCGTGCTTGGCGGCTTTCAGTATCATTATAAGCCGTATGGGTTTGCGGGTACAAAAAAATACAATATCTCGATGCCGGACGGCAAGTTCTATACCGGCATCATGGCATTGCCCCTCTATGAAGGAGCGTTGGACGGCGTCACCGGCAAGATTGGCTTCAGCGATGCGCTGTACCCCGATGAAACCGGGCTGGAAGCCTATGACGCTACCTTCCCGCCCATGGAAAAGCGGACGCTCCCTTGTCAACAGGAGTTCGAGAAGGCCGCTGCCGAATTGGATGAAAACGAATACGAATAGGCCGCTTCGCGGCCTTAAATTTTGCCCCCGCAAGAGAGGGCAAAGAACCATTGGCCTTGCGAAATGGCTGCGTAAATGGAGTGATAAAACATTCACATATCATATCCATATAAAATTGCAATAATTCCCTTGACAACAGCATATTCCTATGTATAAAGTGGATAGTAGTACTATCTACTTTCTAATTTACCTAGTCTCTATTTGCAGGCCGTAATGTGTCTTTCTCTACTTTATTTCAATGTACCGGTTTTTCCGATGAACAAAATATATAAGGAGGGAAACAAATGTCACTTGCTTCCAATGAAAAGCAACTGTTACTGGACACCGCCCGAGACCTTAGGCTGACAATGATAGACGTGATGGCCTGGTCTGGCGGCGCGCATATCGGCGGCTCGTTAAGCATTGCCGATATACTGACCATTCTCTACTTCAAGTATCTCAATGTGAACCCAAAAGACCCGCAATGGGAGGACCGGGACCGCTTTGTCCTTTCCAAGGGGCATGCGGCCGCAGGGTATATCCCCGTCCTCGCGAAAAAAGGCTATTTCCCGGAGGAGGAGCTCAAATCCTTCAACCATTTCGGAAGCCCCTTCGCCATGCATCCCGACTCCAACAAGGTCATCGGCTGCGATGTATCCACAGGCTCCCTTGGGCATGGTCTTCCCATCGCCGCCGGCCTTGCGCTGGGCGGCCGGTACCTGAAAAAGAACTACAAAACCGTTTGCCTCTTGGGAGACGGCGAGTGCTGCGAGGGCAGCGTGTGGGAGGCGGCCATGTCCATCGCCCATTTTAATCTCACAAACCTCATCACAATCGTGGACCGCAACCGCCTGATGATCGACGGGTTTACGGAAGATGTCATGTCCCTCGAACCCCTCCAAGACAAATGGCGGGCGTTCGGCTTTGAGGTGATCGAAATCGACGGCCACAGCTTTGATGAGCTGGACGCGGCGCTTGAAACCGCCTGGGCAGCCACTGAAAAACCGGTTTTGATACTCACCAACACCACCAAGGGCAAGGGCGTGGACTTTATGGAAAACAACGTGGTGTATCACTATGCCTCGGGCGATTCGGTATTATGCGAACAGGCCAAGGCTTCCATTATGAAGCAGTAGGGAGGGATCACAATGGCAGTAGTTACCGGAACAAACTGGAACGCGTACGACGCCTCTACCATGACCGCGCGGGAAATCTATGGCCGCACGCTGGCGGAGCTTGGAAAAGCCAACGAAAAAATCGTGGGCGTCACGGCAGACCTCGCGAAAACAACCGCGATTGTACACTTTGAAAAGGCCTTCCCAGACCGTTTCTTTAACGTGGGCATCGCGGAACAAAACATGTTCGGCATCGCCGCCGGACTGGCGAAGGCGGGACTCATCCCCTTTGCCTCCACCATGTCCGTGTTCGCTTGCCTGCGGGCCGGGGAGCAGGTGCGCACCGACATCGCCTATCAAAACCTGCCCGTGAAAATCATCGCCACCCACGCGGGCATTTCCTTCGGCCACGCCGGCACCACGCATCACTGTACAGAAGACCTCGCCATCATGCGCTCAATCGCCAACATGACGGTGATCTGTCCGGCGGACGGCATCGAGACCTCCAAGGCGGTGCAGGCCTGCGTGGATACGCCGGGGCCTGTGTACATCCGCATCGGCCGGGGGTTTGAGCCGCCCTGCTATGAAAGCGACGATTATACCTATGAAATTGGCAAGGCCATCACGATGCGCGAGGGCACGGATATTACCATCATCTGCTGCGGCATCGCGGTGTTGCAGTCCCTGCAGGCGGCAAAAACCCTGGCGGAGCAGGATAATCTCTCGGTTCGGGTCATCAACATGCATACCATCAAGCCCATCGACAGGGATGCCATCCTAAAGGCAGTCACCGATACCCGCCGGATTTTAACCGTGGAGGAGCACAATGTGCTGGGCGGCCTGGGAGACGCCGTCGCCTCGGTCATCGCTGAAAGCGGGAAAGGCTGCGTGTTCAAAAAGCACGGCATGCAGGATACGTTTGCGACAATTGGCTATGCCGAGGATCTCTATGCCCATTACGGCCTTGACGCAAACGGCATCATCGATCAGGTGCGGGCCATGATGGGCCTTGAATACGAAGCCGATGAAAACTGGGACGACGAATAGGAGGGATGATCATGACGGTACTACCTCCGGAAATTATGACGGCAAAGCTGTTCTTTAACGCCGCGTTCCCCGTAATGCAGGTGTTATTGGACGACGACCCCAAGCTGAAAAAATCCTTTCAGGACGTGGCGGCAACCGTGCAGTTCGGCGCGAAAAATGGCGATGAGCTTCTCTGCTGCCATCTCGTGTTCGACCATGGCACTGTCACCGTGATACAGGGGCCAGCACAGCAGCCGGACATCGCATTGACGTTTTCCACGGTGGAGAAGATGAACGCGCTGCTGCGCGGGGGCATGGCGCTGCCCTCCATCAGGGGATTAAGCCGCCTTGGATTGCTGATAAAGGTGCTGTCGCTGCTGATGGGGCTTATGATCATGTCCCCCGGGAAACAGCCCAAGGATTTTCAGGGCCAAAGCCTGAAGGTAAAAATGAGCCTGTATATGATCACCCGGGCGCTGTCCCAATACAACAAGCTGGGGAACCCGGACATGCAGGAATTCTGCCGGCGGCAGCCGGACCGGATTTACCAGTTTACGGTGGAAAACGGCGAGGATAAGGAATATATCGCCTGTTATCTTAGGGTCAAAGCCGGGCAGTCGAAATCCGGCCATGGCGTTTATACCCGGCGAAGCCCTTTCGTGCATTTCCGGTTTTTAAGCGTGGAGGGCGCGCTGAAGGTGCTATCAAAGGAAACACCCTTTGTAGAATCGGTGGAAAAGGGGTATGTGGAAACACTGGGAAGTCCGGAATACGCCTGCTATCTCAACGACTATATGTCCATCCTCCAGGGGATGCTGACGTGATGAGGAGGGTGGACGATGAAAGCCATTTATTTTGAAAAGGACATTCCCCGTATTCTCATTACAAAGTTCGCAGCGAAATACTGCAAACCCCTGTTGTATACCGGCTTAAACGCGGTAAAATACAACAAGAACCTCCCCGACCCTGCCCTGCCTGCATCCAACTGGCTGCGGGTAAAGAACATCGCCTGCGGCCTATGCGGCACCGACCTGAGCTTTTTTAAGGCCACCACCGGAACCAACTCCGCGTTCGAGCCCATCCCCACCTCCAAGCGCACCTACTTGGGCCATGAAAACGTGGGCGTGGTGGTAGAGGCAGGGCCTGCCGTCACCAAGTTCAAGGTGGGCGACCGGGTAACCCTCCGTGAGTATATGTCCGGCTGCGGCAACAAGGACATCTCCCCTCCCTGCCCCTATTGCGTAGAGGGCAATTACAACCTCTGCCTCAATTACGGCGAGCCAAGCCCCCATGCCCTCCCGGATGTGGGCGCGGGCTGGAGCGATACATTTCTCGCACCGGAGCAGCAGCTGTCCAATGTATTTGACGAGCTAAGCGACGAGCAGGCCGTCATGATAGAGCCCGCCGCCGTTTCCATCCACGCCGTGCTGATGGCGCCCCCAAGCCGGGGGGAACACGTGCTTATCATGGGCTGCGGCACAATCGGCTTAGGGATTGTCCAGGCGCTGAAAATCGTGGAGCCCGATTGCGAAATAACCGTGATGGAACGGGTAAAAACAAAACAAGCCTTCGCGAAAAAGCTGGGGGCGGATCATGTGCTCACCGGTGAACCATACGAGGCGGCGTCCAAGGCCACCGGCGGCAGCAAGGTGTATACCGGCATGGGCAACAACAAAATGTTCTTCGGCGGATTTGACAGGGTTTACGACTGCATCGGCGGCAATTGGTCCAACACCACGGCGCTGAGGCTGTTGCGCCCCCGGGGAACGCTGGTGAAAATCGGGCATCATATGCGGGCCATCACATTTGACGAAAGCCCCATCTGGTGGCAGGAGCTCAAGCTGGTCGGCGTGGACGCACACGGCATGGAGGAATGGCAGGGACAGCGAAAATACACATTCGACCTGGCGCAGGAATGGATCAGGGACGGGGTGTATCAAACCGAGGGCTTCGTCACCCACCATTTCAAGCTGGACGATTACAAGCAGGCCATGAAGCTTGCCATGCAAAACCCGCCGGACGTGATCAAAATCGTGCTTGATTGCTGAAAAAAGGGAGGAGCCTCCGCTGATGAAAAACGCCGCTACTGCCGGGCTTATCAAGATCGGCGAACTGGCGAAAGCCACAAACACAAGCGTGTCCACCCTGAAATTCTATGTGAAGGAAGGGCTGATACAGCCCGCGTGCAAAACAGGCACAAACATGGCCTATTACGGCGCGGACTGTATCGCCCGGGTGCAGCTCATCAAATCCCTGCAGAAGGAGCATTATTATCCCCTTTCGGTGATCAAGCGCGTGCTGGAAAACTCCGACAGCCAGCTGGAGCTGAAATTTCTCGACGCGATCCACAAAGTGGACTATTCCAGCAGTAGCCGGACATATTCCCTGACGGAGGCAGCAAAGATGAGCCGGTTGACAAAAGAGCAGATTGGGATGCTGTCTGAAAGCGGGCTGATAAAACCGCAGTTTTCCGGCAAAAGGCAACGATACACCGATGAGGATCTGCAGTTGATGATGCTCCTTCGCCGCAGGATGGACGCGGGCATTCCCTTTGCGCAGTCGATTTTAGCTTTTCAGGTGTACGACCGTGGGCTGTGCGACGCGGCAAAGGCGGATGTGGATCTATTCATTCGCGGGGCGCTGCTTGTGGTGCGCCCCAGCGCAAAGGACGCGGTGCGCATGGTCTGCGTATCCGATGAAACGTTGGACGCCTTCATCAGCAAAAAGCGGGCCGCCTACAACCGGGCCTACGGCTCCGAACGCCTTGGCGACCTGGACCGGTTTGCCGTGAGCCTTTGCAGGCTCCTGGAGGAGATTGGGCACGCCCTTTGTGAACGGGGATATACGGACCTGGCCAAGCGATGCGAGGCTGCCCTGTCCGTATGCCCCGCGGGGGAGGACGATGTAAGCGAGGCCCTTCGGCATTGCCACATGCTGCTTAGTACCTGCGCCGAAAGCCTCAGCACCGTCATCGATATTTGCGGGCGCATCCACGGGTATTATATTGCATTGGACCCGGAAAGCGCACAAGGCGCTGAGGCGGTGCTTCTATATAGCCTGCGGTTGTGCTGGCTTAGCCTCGCCCCCGAGCTTTTGGACTGCGGCGGCGAGGCAAGGGCCGCGCAAAGCGGGTTTGAGGACTTTGTGTCCCGGCAGAAAATCAAGTCCCCCGCCGGGTATTCCAAAAAAATTCTCAGTGCGATCAAACAAACGGGAGGGACCATATGAGTATTTCTTCCATCGTTGCAAGCCAGCGCAGCTTTTTTGAAAGCGGAGCCACCCGCCCTCTTGGCTTCCGGCTGGAAGCGCTTGCAAAGCTGCAAAAGGCCATTATAGAAAACGAACCGCTGATCTACGCGGCGATGCGGGAGGATTTGAACAAGTCCCCCTTTGAAACGTATATGACGGAAATCGGCATGGTGCGAGAGGAGCTTACCTTTCACAAAAAGCACCTCGCCCGATGGGTGAAATCAAAGCCTGTGAAAACCCCCATCACCCAGTTTCACGCCCGGAGCTTCGTTTCGCCGGAGCCTTACGGGGTGGTGCTGGTGATGTCGCCCTGGAATTATCCCCTGCAGCTTTGCCTGGAGCCCCTCATCGGCGCGATTTCTGCGGGCAACTGCGCCGTCATAAAACCCTCCGCCTACGCCGGCGCTACAAGCCGGGCAGTGGCAAAACTCCTTGGCGAGGCGTTTGCGCCGGAGTATATCGCGGTTGTGGAGGGCGGACGAGAGGAAAATAAGGCGCTGTTGGACGAGGTGTTCGATTACATCTTCTTCACCGGAAGCGTGGCTGTCGGGAAAACCGTCATGGCGGCCGCCGCGAAAAACCTCACCCCCGTCACGCTGGAGCTCGGGGGCAAAAGCCCCGTCATCGTGGACGAAACGGCGGACATCCCCCTGGCGGCGAAGCGGATCGCCTTTGGAAAGGTGTTAAACGCGGGGCAAACCTGCGTGGAGCCGGATTACCTGTTCCTCCACGAGTCCGTGAAGGACCGCTTCCTTCTGGAATATCAAAAGGCTCTGGCGTCGTTTTTCCCAAACGGAGACTACAGCGAGTTTCCTTGCATCATCAGCGAAAAGCATTTTGCCCGGGTGACAAAGCTCATGGAGGGGGAGCAGGCCGTTATCGGCGGCGGGAGCGACCCAGTCCGGCGGTTTGTGGAGCCCAGCGTGCTTCTCCCCGTTTCCCCGGACGCTCCCATCATGCAAGAGGAGATATTCGGGCCCATACTGCCCGTGCTGCCATACACGGATTTGGACGCGTGCATTTCCTTTATCCGTTCCCGGGAAAAACCCCTTGCGCTGTACCTCTTTACCAATAGCGCCGCGGTGGAAGAGCGGGTTCTCAACGCCTGCTCCTTTGGCGGGGGCTGCATCAACGACACAATCATCCATCTGGCCAATCCCCGCCTGGGCTTTGGCGGCGTGGGCCATTCCGGGATGGGGAGCTATCATGGGAAGCAAAGCTTCGACACGTTCACCCATTACCGCAGCATCGTAAAAAAGTCCAACTGGATCGATCTGCCCATGCGGTATCATCCCTATCAGGAGCGGTATTTTCAAATGGTGCGGAAGTTGATGAAATAGCATTGCATCAAAAATAGCGACCCATGTCATAAAAATAAACAAATCCTTCTGTCATTCTGAGCGCTGCAAAGAATTTTAGATCCTTCACAGCATTCAGGATGACAGCTTTGGCTGCCATTCCGGTGCCAAGGCGCAAACGGAAAAAACTGATTTTCCCATGCGCTTTTTATAAAAGAATTGCAAAAGGCTATTGCCGCCCAGTATAATCAGCAGGAGGAGGGATGGCCATGCAGGAACAAACACCCTATGTGGTCGGGATTGGCGCCGCCAATATCGATCTTCACGGCAGAAGCCGCAACCCCATCGTGCTCAAGGATTCCAACCCTGGGGAGCTGCATTCCTCGGCAGGCGGCGTGACCCGCAACATACTGGAAAACTGCGCCCAACAAGGGCTACCCTGCGCATTGTTGACAGCCGTTGGCGCGGATCTGGCGGGGCGGACTGTTCTCGCGGCTTGCACCGCTGCGGATATCGACGTCAGCCGCGTGCTGGTGAAGGAAGACCTGCCAACATCCGCCTATATTGCCATGATGGACGAAAGCGGCGACATGTTCATCGGCATGTCGGATATGCGCATCCTGCAATCCCTGGACGCGGAATACCTCGTACAACACCGCGGGTTTCTTGAACGCGCGGCGGCCATCGTCTGCGACGGCTGCCTGCCCCAGGCATTTCTCGCACAGCTTTTAACGCTTGCCAATGCCCGCGTGCCCGTGTTCATCGACCCGGTATCCACCGCATATGCCCACAATATCGTGCCGCTGATGGGCGATTTTTACGCGATAAAACCCAATCGGATGGAGCTTGAAATTTTAAGCGGTATTCCGGTAAACAGCCATCGTGATGTGGAGCGGGCGGCGGAGCGCGTGCTCATGCAAGGCACGCAATGCGTGGTGGTTTCCCTTGGCGAACAGGGCTGCTACTATGCGGACGCGAAAGGCCAAAGGTTGTTTCGAAAGCTGCGCCCCGCCGCGCAGATGGCCAACGCAACCGGCGCCGGCGACGCGTTTAACGGCGGTCTGCTGACGGCACTCTCCGAGGGCAAGGACCTATGGGAGGCGGCAAGATTCGCGAACGCCTTGGCGGCACTGTCCGTCCAGAAGCTGGGTACGACGCCTTCCATGCCGACGAGAGCGGAGATCGACGCCTTCCTCGCCGAGCACGCCGAATGACCTGCTGCGGCGAAAGCCGCGGCGAAAGCTCCA
>CAYPKG010000046.1:0-11445 GCA_964411275.1 uncultured Oscillospiraceae bacterium
GTCCTTGATGGTATAGGTTTTCGTATTCACGATGGCCCTAAAATCCTCCTTCTTCGGGGAGGCGGTCATGGCATAGCGGGTGAGGACAGCGAGGTCCCTGGCTGTGGAATAATGCTCCTCGTTTTGCAGCCCGCTGGGCTCGTGAAACTGGGTGCCTGTCATGCCAAGCTCGGAGGCCTTGGCGTTCATCATGGCCACGAAATCCGCTTTTGTGCCGCCAATGTGCACAGCGATGGCCTCTGAGCAGTCGTTGCCCGAGGGAAGCATCATGCCGTACAAAAGGCTTCGGAGGCTCATCTTCTCGCCTTTTTTGATCTTGATGCAGGAGCCCTTGCTGGTGACGCTGGGGATGGAAACCACGGCGTCGAGATCGCCCTTTTCCAGCGCCAAAATGCAGGTCATGATCTTGGTTGTGCTGGCGGGGTACGCCTGGGCATCCGCGTCCTTCTCAAAGAGGATTTCCCCGCTGTCCGCATCCATGAGGATGGCGTGGGGCGCGCCGACGTCCGCGGGATCCAGTGACTCCGCTAAGGCAACCGGCATGAGAAGCAGGCTTATTGCAAGGGCGAGTAATCCGCTGAGGAGCTTTTTCAAAATTACGTCCACCTTTTAACCGTATTCCTTATGTCAAAAAAACCGGCGCTGCTGCACTTTTTGAGGATGCAACATGCATGTTTGCGAATTGGGTTGAGCAGCAAGGGGTTGCGCCCCCTTGATCATCCTCAAAAGGCTTTTTCGACAGGTTGAGGTTTGTTCGACAGAATAAACCACATACCAGTATAGCAAACGGCTTGCCTTTTTGTACAGCCCGAGACGGGAAAAACCTTACAATTCATTCAATATTCACTTTTTTGGCGCAATTGGGCGTACAAAACCCCTTGGATATGGTATACTATCTAATGGAACATGGGTTCGTTAACATAAGGGTTTTTATTAAATATGCGACCGCGCACGGAGGACAGAGCATGGCAACACGGATTTTACTGGTGGATGACGAGCCGTTGATACTAAAAGGGCTTCGCTTTTCTTTACAGCAGGAGGGATATGAAATCGATCAGGCCGCCGACGGGGAAGAGGCCGTCGATAAAATCATGCGGGGATCATATGATCTTGTATTGCTGGACGTGATGCTGCCCAAGCTCACCGGTATCGAGGTATGCCAGCGGGTGCGCAGCGAGGACTGCGACGTGCCAATCATCATGCTCACCGCCAAGGGCGAGGACATGGACAAAATATTGGGGCTGGAATACGGCGCCGACGATTATATGACAAAGCCGTTTAATATCCTGGAGGTCAAGGCCCGGATCAAATCCATACTGCGCCGCTCGGTTGGGCGAAAAGGGAAAGAGCCCCAAAATCAGCAGCTTACCGGCGGCGGACTTGTGCTGGAAGCGCAGTCGCGCTCGGTATTGGCCGACGGGCAGCCGGTGAACCTCACGGTGAAGGAGTTCGATCTGTTGCAGCTGTTTATGGCGAACCCCGCCAGGGTTTACAGCCGGGAAGAACTGCTGGAAACAATCTGGGGATACGATTATCTGGGGGATTTTCGCACGGTGGACGTGCATATTCGCCGTTTGAGGGAAAAGATCGAGCCGGATCCGGCCAAGCCCAAGTACATCCTGACCAAGTGGGGGGTGGGCTACTATTTTGCGAATACGTAGGTTTTTCGGCTCCATTCGTTTTCGCACCATGGCAATCTTCCTGGCGGTCATGATATTGGCATTTGTGGCCATCTCCTCGATCGTCTTTAATATTGTGGAAAATTTTCAGGTGGCGGAGCGTACCGGAAGCCAACAGGAGAGCACATTCAGGCTTGCTTCAGAGCTGGCCCTGGTCTTAAGCGAAAAAGACCCGGGCGTATTATCCGACGCGCTATATGAAACGGTTTCCCGCCAGGCCCAGGAGCTGGGGGGAAGGGCGTTGCTGCTTGACATTAACGCCGTGGTGCAGATGGACAGCGCGTCGCTGTATAACGGCTACCGCTTTCCCTGCCGGGAGGTACGTGACATCCTTGTGGGCGGCGAGCAGGAGTCCATGGGCTTTCATAATCTTGAAGAGGTCAACGAGCTGGGCACTACCGCCCTTTTCAACGTATCAAAGGACTGGACGGTATATTACGCGGCGCCTGTAATCGCGGAAAGCGAATTGCTGGGCGTGGCGCTGTTTTCGTCCTCCATCCAGAGCGTCAAGGACAGCGTGGAGACGGTGGGGCGCCGCATCGGCATCACGTTTTTGCTATTTGCCTTTCTTGTGGGCATCATCAGCCTTCTTGTGGCCCAATGGCTGACACGGCCCATCATTACATTGACCAACGCCATCGAGCGGGTTGGCACCCAGGGCTACAGCCAGCGGGTGCCCGTCAGCGGCAAGGGCGAGATGGCGGAGCTTTCCGAAGCGTTTAATATCATGAGCGAAAAACTTGAAAACCATGAACGGCTGCGGGATGATTTTATTTCAAACGCCTCCCACGAGCTGAAAACGCCGCTGTCCACCATGAAGATATTGGCGGAGAGCATGCTGTATCAGGAAAGCGTGGATCCCGACATGAGCCGGGAGTTTATGCAGGACATCAACCATGAGGTGGACAGGCTGACCCATATCATCAACGATCTCTTGCGTCTGGTGCAGGAGGAACATATAGAAAACGGCCTGGAGCTTGCACCTGTGCAGTTGGACGAGCTGGTGCAGCGGGTGATCAACAGGCTGATGCCCCTTGCCAAGCGCAAAAACATCCGGCTGGAGCGCAAGCTCATCAGCGTGCGCCTGGACGCGGATGAGGCCCGGCTGGAGCAGGTGATTTCCAACATCATCGACAACGCCATCAAATACACGGACAAGGGCAGCGTGGCTGTCACGCTTAAGCCTGACGGGGCGAATGCCATCCTTTCCGTTAGGGATACCGGCATAGGCATCACCAAAGAAGCCATTCCCCGCCTGTTTGAGCGGTTTTACAGGGTGGACAAGGCCCGCAGCCGGGACACCGGCGGCACCGGGCTTGGGCTTTCCATCGTGGAGCGCATCGTGTCCCAACACAATGGGATCATTCATGTAGACAGCGCCGTGGGCCGAGGCACCACGTTTACGGTGCGGCTGCCCCTCTCCCAGCCCACCGGGAAGGAGGAAGCCCATGCGTAGAATCGTTTGTCTGGCGCTGATGGCGCTCTTGCTGCTGACCGGCTGTACCAAAAGCGTGATCCAGGAGGACGCTGTGAAGGACGCGCTGCCCGGCCTGTATCCGGATGCTGGGGTGGCGAAGGACCAGGAGGTTACGCTGTACTTCCGCCTGGCGGGGGAGCCGCTGTTGGTGCCGGTGAAGCGAATGGTATCCGTCCGGTCCAGCGAATATGCGGAGCGGGCGGTGATGCGCGCGCTGATTGAGGGGCCGTCGGCCCTGTCCCAGGAGCTTACCGGGGTTATCCCCGAAGGCGTGCGCCTGGTGGACACGGCAAGAGACGGCAATATTCTCTATGTCACATTAAGCCGGGAACTCATCGACCCGCCGAAAAACCCTGTGGACAGGGAGGAGCTTGCTTTGACCCGCCGGATGGCGGTGTACGCCATCGTAAACTCCCTGTGCGAGTTGAGCGGCTACAGCCGTGTGCAGCTTCGGGTGGATATGACGAACACAGGCCAAGGCACCCGGGTGACGCCTTCTATGGTGGGGTTTGCGGAGGATTCCGCCCAATGGCTCGACACCATGAGCAAGGAGGAAAGCGTCATCGCCAACCCGAAAAACATCGCGGAGCTGATATTGCAGCATCTTGCCACAGGCGAGCTTACCGACGCGTATCAGTTGTTTGCGGAGATGGAGCAAGGCGAGAGGCAAAAGCCGGATTACGCGGCCTTTGAAACAGAGATGCTGACACTGGGGCATGTGGAGGAATTTCAAATAAACGGATATGAAATTAGCGAGGACGGCCGCACCGCCACGGTGCGCGCGAACATCGCCTGGCGGCCCAGGGGCGGCAATGAAACCACCCGGGGAAACGTGGTACTGAATTTTGAGCTGGAGGGCGGCCTGTATAAAATGGGGTTTGACTCCTTTGTGGGCGCATTGCGGGGAGAGGGGGCGTTGGGATCGTGAGAAAAGCCGGGCTTATATTGCTGTGCGCGGTGCTGGCTGTTTGCCTGTCCGCTTGCGAAACCGCGCGGGAATATCCTGGGCCGCTGCCGTTAACAACGCTGGAGCCCCTTGCCCTCGAGTACGGGGAGGAGACGTTCGTCGCAACCCTCTATTGCTATGGCGGCAGCGCGTCCCGCCTGATCGAGGAGACCCAGGAGATAGAGCTAAAACCGGGGGAAAACTACGCCACCGCGGCGCTAAACGCCCTGTTTGAAAGAGACGCCCTTTACAGCAGCCGGGAGATGACCGTTCAGCTGGAGCGGGCGGAGCTGACGGGCAACCTGTGTATCGTGCACGTGACCGGCCAGTTTCCGGCAGAAACCCTGCGGTTTCTGGTAGCCCGGGCTGCGATTGCCGCCACCGTGGCGAAGAACCAGGAGGGCGTGGAATACACGGTGATTTATTGGGATGGCGTGCAGCCGGGATACCAAAACCGGCCGATGGAGCCCATGGGCATGATTTCCTCAACCCTGTCGGGATACCTGGCGGAGGTGGAGGCGAGCTATAACCCGCTTCGGTACAACCCGCCTACGACCCTGGATCCCCAGGTGGAGACCATGGAACGGCGCAAGGTGATGCTGCTGTTTACGGATACGACCCGAAGCTGGCTGGTGGGCGGCGTGCGGGAAATCAGCTATCCGCGCACCGCGGTCAACGCCGAGATCGCCACGCTGATCGTGGATGAATTGTTAAAAGGCCCCGCCACCACAAACACCGGGAAGGAGCCGGTGCTGCCCGCGGAGCTGGCCCTTCGCGCGGGAAGCGTGCGCCTGGTGGACGACGCAGGGGAACTTCTTCGCACGGATGAGCAGGCAAAAGAACAGCCGGCGATTATGGAGCTGTATTTCGACCTGCCGGAGGTGGAATTTGAGGAGGAGCTGGCTTACGGCGCGCTGACCTATTCGATCATGAGCTTTTGCCCGAACATAAAGGGCCTGCGGATATTCATCAACGACCAGCCGGCCCCTCAGGGAGAAGGCGCGTATTTTACAATGCAGGACTTCGCCCATCTGCTGGGGTATTCCGTGTCCCTGTGCTTTCCGGACGCCGACGGCACGGGGCTGCATACGGTTGCGAGAAGCCTGTCACAGGAGCAGGCGCTAAACCCGCTGGAACGCCTGCGGGCGCTGCTTCAGGGCTCAGCCGATCCTGGCGTGGCGTATACCGGGTTTACAAAGGATGATATAGAGGGCGTATATATTCAGGATGATATGGCCATCGTGGATTGGGCGCCGGGGTTTCTTGAAAAGCTCAGGGATATGATCGAGGATGACAGCACGTCTATTCCAAAGATTAGCCGGGAGTCCATGTTCCTCTATGGCGTTGTCAACACCCTTTGCTTTATCCCGGAAGTGCAGCGGGTGTGGATGCTGGAGGACGGCGCGTGCATCAACGAGGCGGCGTCCATGATCTATTTGGGCAGCCCGCTTTTGAAGAATCCGGGACTCATGTTGGATTAATCGCTGAATATATTAAAAGTTTTATAAAAGTTTACGGTTCCTGCCGCCGAAAGCCGGCGAGAGGCGTTATAATAATGCATAGTGTAGAGAAATTTCAACACAAAGCTACAAATTGCGCCGAGGGTTTCGGGATAGGAGATATTTGTTATGACAAACAACAAAAAGATACGTTACGTGACAAATCAACCGAAAAAGAACGATGCTAAGGAAATTAAGCCTGAGCCTGCCCCAAAGCCCGCCAAGGGGAAATCCGGGAAGAAAGGCGGCGGCGGGAAAAAACGCAGAATCTGGCCATGGATTTTGCTGGCGGTTTTGCTGATCGCCGTGGGCATTGGCGTGAAATTCCTGTATGACATCCAAAACTACGGATCATTGTTCAATCAGGACCCCGTGTCCACAATGGCTCTGGAGCCTTCTGTGGAAACCGCCGGTCCGCAAGCCAGCGCCGAACCCACGCCGGACCCCACGCCGGACCCGGAGCAGCTTTTGCTGTCCCAGTCGGATCTTGAGTTTATGAAAAGCCGGGTAAACATACTGGTTTTGGGTGTGGATGAAAGCACAGAGCGGGAGAATTGGGGTTCGTTCCGCACGGACACCATGATACTCGTGACAATCGACTTCGACACCAAGGACGTGACGATGATCTCCATTCCCCGGGACAGCTATATCAAGATTTGCAACGGCAACGGCAATCCCACCGGCCAGCAAAACCGGGTGAACACCGCGTTCCCTGCGGGAGGCGGGGCTAAGAAAAACGGATACCTTTATGCCATGGGGACGGTAAGCCATCTGTTTGGCGGCATTCCCATCAATTACTACTTCGGCTTTAATATGAACGTGGTTAAGGAAATCGTAAACGCCATGGGCGGCGTGGATTATGATGTGGACGTGGAGGTCAACATGAACGGCCGTCATCTGGACACCGGCATGCAGCATTTGGATGGTCAGGCTGTGCTGGACTACTGCCGCCAGCGAAAGGGAGACTCGGACATCCACCGGGTGGACCGGCAGCAGCGCATGCTCATGGCCATTTTCCAACAGCTCAAAACCACCGGCCAGATACCCAACATCCCGAATATCTATAAGGCGGTGGAGCAGAACGTTCAAACCAACCTGTCCTTTACCCAGATTTCGTCCCTGGCATACCTGGCGCTGCAGATGGATATGGATCAGCTCAGCCGCCACACCGTAGAGGGCACGAGCCTGCGGGTAGGCAAGGCCAGCTGCTGGGGTTTGAATATGGGCAAGCTGAAAACCTTGATCAATACGGTGTTCGGTATTTCCGTCACACTGGACGAGGAGATGGACGGCAGCAATGTCCGCGCCCGCATTCAGGAAGCCCAGGCGGCCATGGCAACGGAGCTGTCCGCGGCGGATGCTGCCGTGGCTAACGCAACCGCGCTTTTGAACAATTACGGCGCGTACCTCTCGGCGGATGCGCAAAGCCAGCTAAAGTCGCTGACCACCACGCTGTCAGATGAGGTGGAAAAAGCCATCGACGTATCCAGCAGGGATAGCATCGTCTATTACACCGACGCGCTCAACCAGATGAACCAGTACTGCTATGCCCAACTGGGGATGTCAGGGGGGCCTGACACAGTGCCCCAACAGCAGGAAGGGCTGCCGGGAGATCCCACCCTCAACCCGGCACTGGATCCTGCCCTGGATCCGGGTCAAATTCCGGTGATCCCAGACCTTTCCGGTACGGATTTGCCGGTTGGTTAGTTTCACATCAGGGATTTTGTGGTATGCTATTGGCATATAAAGATTTCGTAAAGGAGGCATACCCATGGGTGGCTGTATACACAATCCTGGAGAGTATAAGGACATGATGGAAGAACATAAAAAGAAAGGCTTTTCCGACCGAATGGATCGGGAATTGGAGGGGAAAGACGCAAAGCCCCTGCGGCAGCCCGGATGGGGTGAGCTTGGGGTGGTTGCGGTTATACTGCTGGTGCTGATCGTGCTGTACGCACTGGGGGTATTCTCTTAAAATTTTATGCAAAACGGATGAAATACATGCAAACGGGGGTATGAGTCACCACTCATACCCCCGTTTTTTAAATTTGCCATAAAAGAATATGAAAAAATCCGCAATTTAACGCAAATCGGCACCACCCACGTTGCCCTCACGGTGATGTGTCTGTTATAATAGGGCGGTAGTTAGCTGGCTTAGCTTGCCGGCGAGAAGAAGGGACGGGGGAAAAGTGGTTACAATTACGGAAATCACGGCAAAAAAAGACATCAAAAAGTTCATTGCGTTTGCCAATGATTTATACGAAAACGATCCTTATTTTGTACCCGACATGTTTGACAGCCAGGTGGCGGATTTTGACCGGGAGAAGAACCCCGCGTATGAATACTGCGACACCAAATGCTTTTTGGCATATCGGGACGGAAAAATCGTTGGCAGGATTGCGGCGATTTATAACGAGCATGCCAATCAGAAGTATCAGAAAAGGCAAATGCGGTTTTCTCATGCCGATTATATCGATGATGACGAGGTGGTAGACGCCCTGTTTCATGCGGTGGAAAACTGGGGTAGAGAAATGGACTGCGAGTGCGTGCACGGCCCGCTGGGCTTTTCCGACATGGACCGGGAGGGCCTTCTGATCGAGGGGTTCGACAGGTTGGGCCAGTTTTTTGTCAATTACAACCATCCTTATTATCCCGTACAGATGGAGCGGATGGGCTACCGCAAGGACGTGGATTGGGTGGAGTACCGCATCATTTTGCCGGAAAAGCCCAACGATCGGCTTGGGCGGCTGGCGGACGCGGTGAAAACCAGGCAAAAGCTCAGGATTGCGGACCTGACCAACCGCAATTCCATCCGCCCCTACGTCAAGGGCGTGTTTGAGCTGTACAACCAGACGTACACGGTGCTTTACGGCATGGTGGCGCTCACCCCCAGGCAGGTGGATAAATACGTGGATGAGTTCCTCCCCCTCGTGACCGCCCGCACCACCTGTATCCTGCTGGACCAGGCGGACGAGGTGGTGGCCTTCGGCGTTGGAGCGCCGTCGCTATCCCGGGCACAGCAAAAGTCCCGGGGGAAAATGCTGCCCTTCGGCTGGTTTCATGTATTGAAGGCGCTCAACGGGAAAAACGATACCCTGGATATGTTCCTCATTGCGGTGCGGCCGGATCTTCAAGGTGTCGGGTTAAACGCGGTGATACTCAACCATCTTTTGAAAAACGCCATCGAGGACGGCAGGAAATTTGCCGAAACAGGGCCGGAACTCGAGGATAATACCAAGGTGCAATCCCAGTGGAAATTCTTTGAGACAGAGCAGCACAAACGCCGCCGGTGTTTTATCAAAGAAATTTAAGTACATATTTGCACATAAATTAAAAACATTCCTGTAATCCCTTGACAAATTCTTTAGGTCTGGGTATAGTCGTCTGACTAGCCTAAGCAATGTAACCCGAACCCGGTTTCCGGCGGCAGATTACAGGCCGCTGCTGCGTCAGAAGCCCTTGCCGTAGCCCCGCTACGCCTGCGGCCCCCTTCCTTGCATCGACCGGCAATTGGCCGTCGGAAACTCGAAGACCGAAAAAACCACCATTTGGATGGAGTGCAAGGAAGAAGAAGGAGGGCATAGCGGTGCTATGTCGACTGATGATGACGCTGCAATTCGCCAAATGGTGCTTTTTTCGGCGGGTTCGGATTATATTGCTTAGGCTAAGAAAAAAAGGAAAGGGATATGTATGACTGCGTTTTTCGATTGGCTTGGCGTGTTTATGTCCGGGCAGAATATCTGGGTGTATGCCTTCATATTCTTTGGGAAGATATTGGAGGTTTCCGTATCCACCCTGCGAATTGTGCTGATCAACCGGGGCATCCGTTTGGTAGGAGTCTTCTGGCCGTCATCGAGATCATCATATGGCTGATCGTAACCAGCACCGTCTTAAACGGGTTCCAGACGGATCCCATCCGGATTGTGTTTTACGCGGCGGCCTTCGGCATGGGCAACTTCATCGGCTCCTGGCTGGATGAAAAGCTGGCGTTTGGCCTGTCGCTGGTTCTGTGGTGGTAACCACTTTGGAAAGCGCCAACTGTGTCGCGCTGGCGCTGAGGGAACAGGGCTTTGCCGTCACCACAATGGACGTCCGGGGCCGGGAAGAAGGCATGCATTATATGCTGGTGTTGAGCCTCAAACGCAAGCTCCTCAAGGAAGCGTTGCATACCATCAACAGCGCCTGCGACAAGGCGGTTATTACCGTCTCCGACGTGAAGGTGCAAAAGGGCGGATACATGCGCAACGCCGCCACCGGCAGGCAGGTTGGACAAAAGATACAGTAAGAGGTTTTTATGGCTTGTGGCTGCCTTCGCTAGAGAGCGAAAGCAGCCTTTTTTATTTCTTCGGGTTTTTTGTGCAATGAGCAACTGCTCATAATCATACATTTTTCTAAATCAAAATATTGAGACAATGCGAGTGACCACTCACTCTAAAATGAACAACAATTGAGATATATTGCCTGTTTCAACCCCATATGCTATACTGACCATGCCGGCTATTTTTGCAAAACGGCATGGAATTTTATGTATATTTATTCGTCGGAGGTAAGTTTATGCAAACAACACAGGCCACAACACAGCGGGTGCGCCAGGGCACGCGCACGCTGGAGGCCATATACGGGGCCATCGTCGCGCATGGGGACAGCCCCAGCGCCCAATACGACAAGAACGGGGAAATCCGCTATATCACATTTTCGGAATACGACAGGCGGGTGCGCCACGCGGCGTGCGGGCTCCAAAAGGTGCTGGGGGTGCCGGAGTCATCCCGGTTTGTGGGGATCAGGCTGGACAACTCCCCGGATTATTTCACGGTTTTGTGGGGCACGGTCATGGCGGGCTACCAGCCGGTGCTCATCGACTTTCGCGCGGACGCCAAGCAGGTAGCCCATCTGGTGCAGGAAACGAACGCCCTTGCGGTGATCACCGGCGACGGGCTTGCCTTGCCTGCCGGGGTACATTATATCGATCCGGCGGGCCTCCTGGTGGACTGCGAAGGCGAGGCCCGGGGCGGGTTTGCCAACCGAATAGCCATGTGCACCTCCGGCACCACCGCCTCTTCCAAGGTGTTTGTGTACGACGGGCAGGCATTGTGCGCGGCGCTCATGGATTTTGCTGGGTTTATGCGGGTGTCAAAGGAGTTTATCAACGACAAGCCCCACCGTATCCTGGCGTTTTTGCCGTTCCATCACATATTCGGGTTTATGGCGATCCTGCTCGCGTATACCGTGTATGGGAAAACGCTGGTGTTCGCCCGGGATAAAACCGTTAAGAGCGTACAGGCGGCTTGCCGGCTGCATCACGTCACCCATCTCTTCAACGTGCCCGTATTCTGGAACGGGCTTGCGCAAAAGACGATCCGGGCGGCCCGGCAGAGGGGGGAGGACAAGGAGCGGCAACTCAACAAGCTGGTGGACGGCTGTAACCGGCACCAAAGGGTGTTCCCCAGGGGCGCAAGGCGGTCGTATGCCAGCATGAGCCACAGCATCCGCAAAAATCTTCTCGGCACCCATTTAAGCTGCTGCATCAGCGGCGGCGGGCGCATCCTGCCCGAGGCGCTTCGGGTGGTCAACGGCGTAGGGTATCCCCTGGTAAACGGCTTTGGCATGACGGAGCTTGGCATCACCAGCGTACAGGTGTTCAATGCCATTGACGACCAGCTTTCCGGCTGCGTGGGCAGGCCCATGCAGGGGGTGAAGTACAAGCTAAAGCCCCTCAAGGAAGACCAGCCCCATGTGGGGGAGCTGCTGGTCAGGTCTCGTGCCATGCACATCGCAAGGATGTTGGCGGGGGAGCTTACGCCTCCGGATGTGGACGAGGAGGGTTTTTTCGCCACCGGAGACATC
>CAYPKG010000046.1:11455-13690 GCA_964411275.1 uncultured Oscillospiraceae bacterium
ATCGCCAGGATTGAGGGAGGGCGGCTGTGGATGGAAGGCCGGTTAAAGGACGTGATCATCAACGAAAGCGGCGAGAACGTATATCCCGACGAGCTGGAGGACGCATTCGCGGATGTGGACGGGGTGGAACAGGTGTGCGCCTTCGGCATGGAAAAAAGCGGTCCCTATGAGGATATCACGCTGGTGGTTTACGCAAACGGCGTTTCTACCGACAGGGACCGGATGGACGCGTTGATTTTAGCGCTTTCCCACATCAATGGAGGGTTGCCCATCTATAAACGGGTGCGGCGCTGCTTCCTGTCCCTAGCGCCCCTGCCGCTGACCGCCAGCATGAAGGTCAAGCGCCAGCAGGTGAAAAAAGATCTCGCCGCCGGGCGGTTTGACGCGGTGGAGATCGACCTCAACAAGCGGCGGGTGTGCGGGACAATGGCGGTTTGCGGCCCTGTGGCGGCGGATAAGAGCCCGGAGTATTTCGCCATATTGCAAAAGGTGAAAGAGTTTTTTGCGGAGGAGCTGGCGCTTAACGTGACAGGTATCACGGATAAAGCGCATTTTATCTACGACCTGGGCGGCGATTCCCTGGCGTCCCTGGGGGTGTTTACCAGGATCGAGGAAAACTTCGGGACGCTCATCACGGACGACGAATATATCAACTGCACCTGTGCGGAGGACGCGGCGATGCTGCTGCTGCAAAAACAAAGGGGAGGCGGGCCGCGCAGGCTTCGGCAGATCGTCCGGTTTGAGGACTCCCGGGAATGGGGGGAGCTAAGCGGGCGGCTTGAGGAGGCTGCGGCCATCGGCAATCCCTATTTCGTGCCCCACGACTCCCCGCTGACGGACACCTCCATCGTGCATGGGCGGGAGGTGATCAACTACGGCTCCTATAATTACGTCTGCCTGTCCGGGCACCCCCGCACCATCCGCGCCGCCCAGGAAGCGGCAGAGAAGTACGGCACCTCCGCCAGCGGTAGCAGGCTGCTGGCTGGGGAAAAGACCCTGCATCAGGAGCTGGAGGCGGCAATCGCACAATGGAAGCATGCGGAGGCGGCGCTGGTGCTGGTGGGCGGCCACAGCACCAATGTGACTTTCGTTGGCAATTTTTGCAATGAGCACGACATCATATTATACGACGGGCTCATTCATAACTCCGTCCTGCAGGGCTGCCAATTGTCCAGCGCGGACACAAAGGGTTTTCCCCACAACGATTTCGCGGCGCTGGAGAGCATACTCCGGGGGAACCGGGAGAAATACGAGAAGGTGCTCATCGTGGTGGAGGGGGTGTACTCCATGGACGGCGACATCGCGCCCATACAGGAGTTCGTCAGGATAAAAAAGGAATACGGCTGCTTCCTCATGGTGGACGAAGCGCATTCCTCCTGCGTGATTGGCAAAACCGGCGGGGGCGTGGACGAGTACTTCGGGCTTGCGCCAAATGACATCGACGTGAAGATGGGGACGCTCAGCAAGGGCCTGGGCACCTGCGGCGGGTATCTGGCGGGGCCGAAGGCCATCATCGAATACATCCGCTATTATGTGCCGGGGTTCGTGTTCTCCGTGGGGCTATCCCCGGTGCTGGCTGCCGCAACGCTGGAGGGCATCCGCATTTTGCAGGAGCCTCATTGCGATTTGGTGCCCCGGTTGCAGCAGAATATAAGGGATTTTATGGAGGAGGCCCACAAGCGCGGGTTTGATACCTGTCTGGCGGGGGAAACCGCCGTGGCGCCTATTTTGGTGGGGGAGGACGTAATCGCGTACGAGCTAAGCCGCCTGCTTCTGGAGTGTGGGGTGTTCGTCCCCCCGGCTGTTTACCCGGCCGTGCCCCGGAACCAGGCGCGGCTAAGGTTTTGCCTGACCAGCATGCACAAAAAGGAACAGGCTGCTTTCGCCATGGAGACCCTGGAGAGGCTGATTGCGGAACACGGGTTTCAAGTGCCCCGCAAACCCGTAAAAATGGCGTAACAAAAAAGCCTCTGGGCCATCCATAAAGTAGATGGCAAAAGGCCCGCCATTTTGCCCCATTATAAATTCAATAGGTAGAGTAAAATCCGTCAAAATCAGCGACACACCCCAGGGTGCCTTCTCTTGCCGCTTCACGGCAATTCACCTTGTGCGCGGTGATTTTGACACCTTGCATGGAGCAAGACCGACAGACGATGCAATCGTCCGAGGTCGCAGCTGCATGGAAAACCCACCGCAGTGACCCCATCGACAAAGCCAAGGCTTTGTCGATGGCCC
>CAYPKG010000047.1:0-12986 GCA_964411275.1 uncultured Oscillospiraceae bacterium
AGTAAGGGGATACGATGTCCTTGATGACAGTAGTTGTGTCGAGTATAATGTCGGGCACACCAATTTGATCTTGTATACTATCAAAAATGTCGTTCAAAGAACCAGCGTCGCCGGCTGTTAGATAATAATTTTCTCCTGTGCGATCGTAGTTTGTCTTAATCTTCCAACCAGAATCGTCATTTTCCGAGGGTCGCTCTATTCCAGTATCAACTGCGCCTTTGAAATTGCTAGACACATAATTCATAAATCGGTTTGTTGCAGCAATATCTGGGTCTCGAGTATCCTCATCACTCCTCGTCCAAGAATCTCCAGGATTCCCATTGCAGACTCCATGCAGCTGACCGGGATCAGCACCATCGAACATGCCGATGGAATACACTGTAGCTCCACTAGCTTTTAAGCGTAGTGCAGGCTGGATCGTACGATCGGCAACATCATCGTCAAATTTGTCCCTGAGCCATTCACTGGAGGGCACACCATCAGTAAACAAGATCACGACTTTTTGGCGAGGGGTATTTGTTCCCGTGTAGTTATATTCGGTGCCCATTAGCGTTTCAGCCTGCGCCATGCCCGCAGCTGTGTTTGTTGTCAGGCTAAGGGGCCATGGAAGGTTGTCTATACTATCCTGCAAGGCATCCATTCCATTATCGTTAACAAAAGTCCAACTCCTTCTAGTATTAGCTCCATCAGCAAATGTAACGATCGAAATGCGATGATCTGCTGTATCTTCATCATATTTATCGTGCACGGCTGCAATGAATTGTTTTACGGTTGCTTTTAGCGCCCTTTGGCGGGTACCAATCATCGATAAGGACTGGTCCAGCACCAAAACGATATCCGCAGGGGAGGCGGTTGTAGTTGTGGTGACAGTGCCGGTGGTATAAGCCTCCAGTGTGATTTTATATTCATCTGTATCGCCGACTTGTTGAACTTCTTTGTTTAATTCCAGACCCTCAACCTCATCACTTGCGCGTTTTGCAGCGGATTGAAACCGAGCCATGGCGGAGCCAACCTGTACGGCGGGCATCAAAGGGCCGGCATCGGTAAAATTAACGGTTTTTGGGGCGGGGGCCAAAGCACTCAGGTGCGCTTGCAAAGCGGCAAGCTCTTCTTCTGAAAGCGCCGAAGCAAAGGCCTCAATCTCCCAATCCGTCAGGGTGTCTAAAATGGCCTCCGCTTCCTCCCAGGCCGTGCAAGCCATCAGCGAGTCTAAAGCGCCTTCACTTTTTCCGCATCGAACTTCGCAACATACAGGGGACAATCCTCACTATGCTGTTCCCCTTCCTCAGCGCCGCAGGTGCATTCGAGCTTCGGCGCGACATACAGGGGGCAGGTATCCGAGTGTGCGGCACCTTCTACCGCGCCACAATCGCATATGGGCTGTGGCGCGACATACAGGGGGCAGGTATCCGCATGTGCGGCACCCTCTACCGCGCCGCAATCGCATACGGGCTGTGGCGCGACATACAGGGGGCAGGTGTCCGAGTGTGCGGCACCTTCTACCGCGCCGCAGTCACATGTTGGCGCCGGGGGTTCGGTTGTAACCGTGGGTTCCGGATCACCGGAAGGTATCGGTGTAACCACAGGCTCCGTTGTATCCACAGGCTCCGTTGAAACGGTCGGTTCCGGGTCACCAGAAGGCTCCGGTGAAACCGCAGTCTCCGGATCAACCGTGGGGTGCTCCGCCGGGCAAGCACAGGGATTTACCTCGCATTGCGCGCAGGGGACCCCCTCTTCCACGGCCATTGTCGCACCCACCGGAATCATCCCGGTGAGCAGTAGAACGCTGATCAGCAATGCCGTCCACTTTGTTTTGCGATTTTTCATTCGACCTGTCACTCCTCTGCCGCAATATCGTAATTAGGGCGAAGCCCCAGCGAAAAAACGAAACGATTCGTATTTTGTTTACTATATCCCGTTGGTAACAAATTGTAAAGACTTTGTGATCAGAAGAAGCAGACGAAAAATGTCAGCTTTGAGCCAAACAAAAAGGCAAAAAACGCGAGACAATCGCGATAATAGCCATATAACAATAAGGAGCTTAATGCCATAAATTAATCATTTAGATAGGAAAATGAAGGGATTTTAAGGTGGAAAAAAAGTCATGCTTGGGTAACAAATAGAGCCAAATATGCGTAAAGTTTATGAACAAATGAACAAAAAAAGGCAAGGAAATAGGGGTTTATGAAAAATATACAGGTGTTGCGCAAAGGGTTTCAAGATTTTAAAATGATTGCTATAAAAAAAAGGCCCGTTTCGCCCGGCTCTATTGTGACAAAAGGGGGGTGTAGCCCTGTCACTGTGGGGGAATTTTTTAACGGAGCGGGAAAAGAAGGAAAAATCAGTCGAACAATATATAATATATTATATTAAAATGATCAAAAAATGATCGATTCCGCATTTCCACATTTTTCGTTTTCCCATCCCCGCCACCGGGAGGAGCGGAACCGGGTGCGCAAATAGGCTTTATCGCCAAGGGGCGGCGGCTGAAACCCATATTCAGCCCCGCCCCTTTCTTACGGCTTTTCTCTTTTGGCCTATTCCTTCACGCCGTTGAATATCCCGGCGATGGGGGAGTCCGGGGACAATATCAAAGTGGTGTCCTGTTGAAGCCCGGCCTTGGCCGCGTCCAGCGCCCGGACAAAATCGTAAAAATCCGCCTTTTGCGCATCGTTGTACGCTTGGGCGAGTATCTCCATATACTGCTGCTCTCCCTCCGCGATTGTTTGCGCGGCGAGGGCATCTGCCTGGGAAAGGCGGATGGTCACCGATTTGTCCGTCTCCGTGCGGATCATGCGCGCTTCCTCCTCCCCCTCGGCCTGATAGGAGGCGGCGATGTTGTTGCGCTCTGAGATCATGCGGGTGTAGACGGCTTGCTTGTTGTCGTCCGGGAGGTCGAGATGCTTTGTTTCAAAGCCCACCAGCTCCACCCCGTACTGATCCAGGGTGGATCCGATGTTGGCGTAAATCTTCACGGCCAGCTCGTCCCGGCCGCTGATGATCTCCATCTGGGGCAGATTGCTGATGACGGTTTTCATGGAGTTGTAGGCGATGTTGCCGATGCGCACCTCTGCCGTGGCGATGCTGCCGCTGAGCGTGCGGATGAACTTGGCGGGATCGCTGATGCGCCACAGCACAAAACTGTCCGCCACCATTGTCTTTTTGTCCTGGGTGATGACATCCGAAATGGGGATGTCGTAAAACCGGATGTTATTGGGCAAGCTGAATTCGTTTTGCACAAAGGGGAGCTTGAAGCTGATCCCCGGCTGCTCCGTAATATAGCGGATCTCGCCAAACTGCTGAATGACCCTGTATTCGTTGGGCATTGTGATGACGACGCATTGGGAATAGACGAGAAACAGCAGCAATAGGATGCCCACGAGGATCACGCGGCGAATGATGGCGCGCTTTAGAACGGCGGAGGCCTGGGCGCTGTCCGCGCCGCCGGTGTTACTTTCCTGATATCCTTTGTTGTTTTCCATTTTTTCGCTCCTCCCGGTCACTGCCCGCCGCTGCTGTTGCCAAAGGGCTCCAGCGGCAGTATCTTGCTGACGTTGCCGTCGCCGTTGTCGATATAGATCTTCATGCGGGGCAGCACCTCTTCCATGGCCTCGTAGAACATGCGCTGTTTGGTCATGTTGGGATTCTTCTGATATTCCTCATACATGGCGTTGAACACCGCGACCTGGGCCTTTGCGTCGTTGATGCGGCTTTCCTTCTGCGCTTCCGCTTCCTTTAATATAGCGTCCTCCTGGGCACGGGCCGCCGGGATCTGCTCGCTTTCGTATTTGCGGGCGTTGTTGATGGCGGTGTCCTTGCCCTGCTTGGCAGTCTCCACGTTTTTGAATGCGTCCTTTACCTCTTCCGTGGGAGGCTCCGCATCCTGTATGGTGATGTTGATCAGCTGCAGACCGATGTTCTCCTCCTCCAGCCGCTTTGTGAGCTTTTCCTTGATCTCCGCCTGGATTTCATTTTTGCCTGTGGTGATGACCTCGTCCACCCCGTGCAGGCCGATGGTGTCCCGGATATAGCTGAGCGCAAGGTTTCGCAGGATCGCCTCCGGTTCGTGGGACGCGAAGAGATACCGGTCCGGCTCCAGAACCTGATATTCCAGGAAAAAATCCACGTTTACGAAATTGTAGTCCGAGGTGATCATCATCGATTCGGAAAGGACAGACCCGTCCGATGTAACCAGCTCATCCTGATAGCCGATATTTTCAGAGTAGTTCCTCGTTTGGCCGCTTTCCACATATCCGATGGAAAAGCTATTGATGATCATGGGCACGATCTGCACCCGCTGCACCAGCGGCAGCTTGAAGTGGATGCCCGGCGTGGTGACGGTGCCTGCCCTGCCAAATGTGGTGACCACCGCCTGCTCCTGCTCCTCAATGACATAAAAACAATTGAACACCAGTAAAAGCAGCAGGACCACGACGATGGCCAGATTGGACAAACGCAATATGCGCTTTAATTTTTTCGTTGTCATGATTTCCTCCTTCGTGTTGATCTCATGTGCGTATCTTAATATTATATCATTTTTTGAGGGCTGCGGTTGGGATTTTTTCAGTCAAGAGAGCGCCATGGGGCTTTTCCATGACGCTTGGAAAAATATGACGGTATGACAAATCAAACAATATAGAGTATTTGCTCTAAAGAAAAGCGCTTTGCGATTTCGGCACGGAAAAAAGCCTCGCCCTGTGCCCGGGCGGATTGATTGTAGGTGTACTTCCCCATGCCCCGGCCTGTCATCATGGCCTTGTCATACAGCTCCACCGCCTCGGGAAAGGCCTCGTTGTTGATGGCGCGGTGGACAAAGCTGTATGTCATGAAAATCAGCTCCAACAGCATTTCCTTCTTTACCTTCGCCGACAGGCTTTGGGCCAGAATGTCCAGAAGCTCCCTGTACGCCTGCTTCCAATCGCCCACCATAACAATGGGCGCGATGAGCAGGCCCACCCGGTACCCCGCCTCGCACAGGCTGTTGATGGCGGCGATGCGGCTGTTCAGGCTGGAGGTGCCTTTTTCGATCTCAGCAATCATCGGCTGGGGATTTACGCTCATGCGGGCGATGACCCTTCCGCGATGATCTAGGTTCAGCAGCGGGCGAACCATGCTGAATTTGGTTGGGAATGTGATAAATCCCCGTTCCTTCCGGGCAAATTCCTCAATGGTCCAAACCAGGTTGCCTGTGATGGTGTTTTCCAGCACCAGATCGCTGTTGCTGCCAATTTCATAGGTCAGGTCGCCATGGCTGTTCGCCGCTGCTTTCATCAGCTTTTGTAACATTTCCTCGCGATTGACAAAAAGCCTCAAATAGGAGCATTTGTTATAATGACACACCAAATAGCAGTATAAGCATGTGGCCGTACAGCCAGAGGAGGTGTAGGGCACCAGAAAGTCGGATATTTTTTCGTTTTTCCGGTAGGTATGGGTCTTGCGGGTACCGATGATCAGCAGCTTTTTCATGGCGGGAAACGCGGTGTTTGGGTTTCGGCGCAGCTGTTCGATGTTGTTATGGTTTTCAATTGCAATCCAGTTAGAACCCGCGTACTTGCTACGCAGCTCTTTTCCAAGGGGATACTCCAGCGCGGCCGGCTCGTAATAGATCGTGTTGAAATTCAAGATGGCTCTCCCTATGTGTTATTCCTTCGCTGGGGGTAAAAAGGGCATGTCAAAACCCTACCTCCTTTGTTCAGTTTGCGCACAAAGCAGGCAGTTTATATCATATTCTTTTTTATTGCAATTCAGTTTCGGAATAATCCACGCAGCTAAGCCCCATCAACCGCGCCAACTTATCTCACTGGCGGCATTTTCCGCTTGGCTCACGGCTTGCTTGTTTTAGCCAACTACTTTTCTGGCCGGATGATAATTAGCGCCATGCCGCTTAATACTGCAAATATACAGCCAAGCCATCGAACACTGATAATACAGCTTTCAATGAGCATTGTCTGCCTCATCCACATGCTTTCCATATTTGTTTGCCAATCGTATGTTAAATTCTCCCCCAGAGCTTTACCAATGTATGGGCTTGCGATCACCAATAATATGCCAACAACAAACATAAGTTTCATGATCTTTGAATTTCGCGGTGACATCAACATACTGGCCTCCAATTCGTTATTTCTAATTATACTGTACAAAATTCAGTTGAATTCCCCTTGATCCGCTTTAAGACCAATTTCGATTTCATCACGGAATTTTTCAATTATATATTCATTGATTTCCTTTGTTTCTTCATAAGGACACTCGCTTTTGTATACTTCATACCTTTGAGAATAGTATCCGGCCAGATCACATTCATCTTCTGTTATCGTCCAAACCCCATCGACTTTTTCAAGCTGCAAAACATGAAAATCACCAGCAGTACTCTCCACTTCGGGGTCTATTACAAAGCGCACTTTGATTTGATTCAGAGCATTGACAACGGCATGCGGGGGGTTAATATCAATGCTATCATACTCGACCTGCATTTCATAGCTTGCGTATGATAGATTTATTCCCCGCGCCAGCCCCCTTTATTGCATCTGCTCATATTGCATTTGGCTGGTGATCCGTGTTTTGTTGCGAAATTCCTCACCATGGCAGAGGGATAGAAGATGAAGTAAGGTTTCCGATTGCGGGTCAAATGGTGCATCCGTAATGATGGATCGAAGTTCATGACGAAGAGAAAAATACTCATGTATTACCGTTTTTATCGCTAGACTTTCGTCAGTACCCGGCGCTGTTTGTATGGGAGCCTCTGCCGTTGGAGCAGATGTAGATATCGGCTCATTCTCAATCAAATTGCTGTACTCATTTTTTACTTTTAATGTCATTCTTTCGGTACCTATGTTGATACTCCCCGATCCTTCAAATCGAACGAATTTCCAATTTCCTTTTTCATTTAACTCCAATATTATGTCACGGTTGAATTCCTCTATAACGTATGTTTCTGTAATCCTTAACCATTCATAGTCCAATTCTGGATGGCTGGCAAACGTGTATCGCTCGATTTGTGCAGCGCTCAAAGTAACGCCCTCGTTAAAAATCAGAGGACGCAGAATGCTATATACTTTTTTGTAATTCGCCATATCAAAGAAACTACCCAATATTACGTCCGCATCAGCTCCGTATATTTCAAGTAGCATATGATATTCGTCTTCAATCTCTTCGAAAGAATCCGCTTTCGAAATAATCAATATAGGCTTTTCGATTACTTCCAGGATTTCCAGGGCCTCCTCCATGGAAAAAGGCGTCGAAGCCATCGTCCGGGGAATTGGCATACCGCCATAGCTTCTATTGGAGCAGGAGGTCAGCAATGCGACAATAACGCATATGCATAATAACTTTTTCATCATTATCTCCTTCCCCTTGCGGCCATATCCATTAATCCTTTCTCAAACTATAGGGCTTCATAGCAGACAAATCCGCTTGCATAAAATCTTCTCCAAAATCAGTCCCAATTGCATAGTCATCCAAATAAATCATGTATTATATATTAATTATATCATCAATTATCATTCTCTGCGGAAATATTTCATGAAAATGTCCCCTTTGACGGCAAAAAAATGGCCTCTTGATTTTACAGTCCGGCAATGACTGTGAAAACCGAGGGCCATTTTTATTTAGTTGAGCGGCTTGGTGAAGCTTGGCGGGTTGGGCTGGTTGGATATTTCAAATGGCTGGCCACTTGGTGACGGTGACGACATGTCAAAGTATAGCTTGGAGTCGGGTGTCACGCCAAAGCTTTGGTTGGACCCGCTTTGCGCCACTTTGTTGAAAGCCTCGCGGAACATGGCGTTGTGTGCCTCCTCCCGGTTCAGCAAAAAATCGATCATTTCACGCACATTTTTGTCGTCAATCTGCCGGTATAAATATTGATATACCACCTTGGCTCGTTGCTCCGATGCGATATTCGACAGCAGGTCGGCGCACAGGTCGCCTGTCACTGTGACATAATCCGCTGTCCATGAGTATCCAGAGGCGTTGATCAGTCCGGGGTTTAGCCCGGTGATGACATGCGCTTGAATGTTTCCCGCTTCCACGGCATTGAAATCCACATCGTGACCATTGAGCAGGTTGATAGCTGTCGCAACCATTTCCATATGGCTGAGCTCCTCCGCGCCTATGTCGAGAAATAAGTCCTTTATTTCCGGGTCTTTGATCCGCATGCTCTGGGAGATATACTGCATGGCCGCCTTTAATTCCCCGTTTCCGCCGCCCAGCTGTTCCTGCAGCAAAACAGCGTATTGAGGATTGGGGCGTTCCACTTTCACCTCGTGGAATAATTGCTTTTCATGTTTGAACAAGTTATTTACTCCTTTTTGAGTTATTCTTTCGTTTTTCAGTGAACTTATGCAAAGCAAAAACGAGAGAGTATCAGCGACCCAGAAAGGGATGGGTGTGGAAGTTGGTGAAGGTGGCTTTGTCTACCGGCTCCTGCATACCGGGTTTAGCCATCCAAACCTCTGCGGAGAGATTTCCCTCGTTGCCATGGGTGACGCTTACGGTCACGGCATATACGGAATGGTACATTACAATTTTCCAATATAATTTTACCATCAACTAGGAGGCTCGTCAACGATTAGGGAATGAATATTCACCAATGGAGAATGCTATTCTCTTTTCAAAAAACGCTCTATCAGTTTTTTCCGCGCGGACTCATAACCCTGCTCATTTCCGCCCATCACATAGGACAGGTGCAGCGCGGTCATGATGTATAATAGGTCGTGGTAATCCCCCGGCTGCATTTCGCTTTCATAATGCCGGAGCATTTCGGCTTTTTCAAAAAAGCTATTCTTCCAACGGGCGCTCGCCATGTGCTCGTGCTTGGGCGTGGCGGACAGCGATATAAGAAAGCGGATGTTGTCCCGGTGGCGTTTGATTATCTCACAGGCCTTTTTCGTGTGCTCGTCGTAGCCGCTCACACTCGTGCTTGCCAGCTCGCCCACTTCATCCAGCCAGGCATCCACCACCTGCTCCGCGCAGATACGGCCCAGGTTTTCCTTGCCGCCGAACAGCTTGAAAATCGCGCCCTCAGCAATGCCCGTTTCCTTGGACAGCATTTTGTAGCTCACGCCGTCATAGCCATGCCATGAAAAAAGACGGATGGCGGCATTCACCACCTGTTCGCGGCGGTTGTTCTTGTATGGCCCACGGCCGCGGGGCGTTTGTATTTTGTAAGGATTTTTGTCCTGCATGGCGGTTCCCCCTATGTGCAAAATCATAATCAGTATATCATGACAGCCAAGCGGCGGGAAAGGGGCGGTAAAAATGCCATATCCTGCATGCGTGTGGGCCTTGCTGCGGCAATTGGCTCGATTGACTGGGCTAGCATAGTGAAACGTTGGATATCACAACCGAACCGTCCTTGTGTTGACCCTCGCAAATGATTATCCCCCTTGACCGCTTGAAAGTGATGCGCCTTGACGGCATAGTAGGCAAAGTGTAAGATATCATCAGGCAAACAATGGATTTTCTTGCCTAAAACCTTTTTGCTGCAACATGGCAAAGAGCTTGAATAAGGAAGCAATCATCGGTACATTTGCATATGGGATATAGGTGAAGACATGGAAGTACGACAACTCAGATATTTTATCAGTGCCGCGGAGCACATGAATTTCACCCGGGCGGCCAAAGAATGCCATATTGTCCAAAGCTCTATGACAGCACAGATCGCCAATCTGGAGGATGAATTAGGGGTCAAGCTGTTTGAGCGGCAGAGCCGGGGCCTGGTCCTCACAGAGGAAGGAAGTTTCTTCCTCCCCAAGGCCAAGGAACTGGTGGCTCAGATGGATAAGGTTGAACTAGAGGTATCCTCGTTCCGCACTGGGTATCGATCTGTGTTGCGGGTAGGCTACAGCGGAGAGTTGTTCAAATATGATCTGGTGAATACGCTCAAGGCTTATCGAAAGAAAGCGCCTCAGGTTAAGGTGCTTCTTCACCAGCTTCCGGAGGATAAACTTTTGGAACGCCTGTGGGAGGGCCTTCTCGACGTGATACTCATCGTTGATGTGAGGTTCTTTGCAGTGGAAAGCTGGATAGAGGTGGAGCCGTTCGGGGAATTTGGGCCTATGTTGATGGTGGCGGAGGACCACCCTCTGGCAGGTCGGAAAAGCGTGTGTATGGACGAGATCAAAGGGTTGCCTTTTATCATCTATGACAACAGCGGCAGAACCGAACTGGCAAGTCAGATACTCTCACGGACGAGCGGGACGAAAGCCTATGATCAGGTTTGGGATCATACGAGCAACGAGATCCTTGTGGCTAGCGGTTACGGTGTCTCTATTTGGGGAGAAAGGCTTTGCCAGAAAGGGTACTACCCAGGGTTAAAATTCATAAAAATATCGGACTACCCAACGAAAAACAAATTTATGCTAGCGTGGCGAGCGGGGAAATGCTCTGCGGAGCTTAAAAGCTTTTGTGAACAGTTTCATAAGCAGTTTGAAAGGGATGGTTAAAGCCCTTTCTTTTTTTTGCTATCGGTCAAACCGATCTGCCGTTCGCTTTTTCCCATTCGTCAAAGAGAAAAGATAGCGTTATAATTATAACTAGAGGCCGTTAACAGCCTAAATGGAAGGAGAGAACACGCATGAAACGAAGTTGTATAGCACTGCTTTTGGCAGTGGCCATAATGCTGTCCATAGTAGCATGCAGCACGAATGCACCTGTGGCAACTACCCCAGCCCCTGCGGCAACCGAGAATGTACCGGTTCCCGAGCCCGAGCCTGTCCCTGATGCCGAGACGGCCAAGATGGCTCCCGGCACCTATAGCGCCACCGCTTGGGGCTACAACCGGGTTCAGCCTTTGGAAGTGTCCGTCACCGTTAGCGAGGATGCAATACTTTCGGTGGATGTGAACCTGAAAAATGAGTATGAGACCTCAATCAAACTACAAAACGCCGCAGAGCTGCTTGCCCCTCGCATGGTGCAAGAACAGAGCGTGACTGTGGATACCATTGCAGGGGCCACCGCATCCAGCGCCGGTATCCGTATGGCGGCCACCGACGCGGTTAAGCAGGCCCTTGTAGCCGGAGGCTCCAAGGAAGGCGATATCAAGACCTATCAAAAGATGGAAAAGCCGGAGGCCAAAGCGGAGACCATCGAAACCGACGTGGTGGTTGTGGGCATGGGCGGCTCCGGATCCTACGCTGCTTTGCGGGCGGCCGAGCAGCTGTATGAGAAAGCCCCGGATGACGTCAAGGTTTTGGCCATCGACAAGGCGGGAAATTACGGAGGCACCACCGTGCTGACCGGCGAGGCGCTGTCCGTCAACCCGCCCGAGTTCCAGGCGGAACACAACGGCGGTGAGGACTATGTGGACGCCGATATCTTATATCAGGACTGGCTGACCTACACCGAGGGCGATGCCAAGGCGGATATGGTTAAGCTCATGATGGACGAGTCCGGCAACGCCCTGGATTGGCTGAGCAAAAACGGTTTTGCCTTCGAGGCTCCCCAGACAGGCCTGGCCGATGCGGCTTCAGATGCGCCGGAGTTCGTTGTAAAGTATCGCTTTGCCCCTGTGGGGGAGGGCGGTTATATCTCAAAGTTAGATTTCCAGAAATGCTTTGACAGCCTCTTTGAAAAGTACAACAATTACGGCGGAGAGTATATGCTGGAGACCGAGGCCACCGAGTTGCTCTATGACAGTGCCACCAACGCCGTTACCGGCGTGATGGCGTATAACAAGGTGACCAACACCACTTACACCATCAATTCCAAAGCGGTCATTATCGCCACGGGCGGTTTTGCCGGCAGCGGCGACATGACCACCAAATATCTCAGCAACGATATTTATCCGCTCAGCGGCAGGTGGAACGTCTGCGGCTCCATGCAAAATGACGGCAAGATGATTAAGAGCGCAATCGATATCGGAGCGGGGACCTATAACATCGGCATGACCCCGGTGTGCCATCTCTTTGGGCCCGATGGCTGGCTCACCAGCTACCCCAATGTACCGTTAGACGGGGAAATGACGGTCTACCATAATAAGCCCGCCATGTGGTCCGAAGGCGACCTGCCAATGATGCTGCTTTTCTGGGACAAGACATTTGCGGTCAACTCCCTGGGCAAACGGTTCCTGCCCGAAAACAATCTGGCCTCCTTCGATGCCTGGCAAGGCGGCCCGGATATCAGCGTCATCGTCACCGAAGCGCAGATGAAAGAGATCGCCGAACAGGGTCTCAACATGGGCGAGCCCTCCATGCACCTGTTGTTGAATATGGACATTCTAAATGGGAAAGCCCCCATCCCCAGCGGAACCATCCTTCCAAACGCGCTACAGGTGATGGAGGATGGCGTGAAGGCCGGGTTTATTAGCAAGGCCGACACCATCGAAGACTTGGCCAAGGACCTGGGCCTCGACCCGCAGGTTCTATCCGCTGAAATGGCTCAGTACAACAGCGCTTGCGCGACGGGCGTGGACGAAGCGCTGGGCAAACCCGCCGAGAGCCTGATCTCCATGGAGGCTGGCCCTTACTATGCCATTCATGCCGGCATGTATTGCTACGGCACCTGTGCCGGGTTGGACATCAATGCGGATTTCAATGTCCTACAGGCAGACGGCAAGACCCCCATCGGCGGACTATACGCAGTGGGTGCGGATGGCCAGGGCGTCATTTATTCCGACAAAAAGGCCTACGTGACTTACGGCGGCGCAGACAACGGATGGGCGATCATGTCCGGCTATATGGCCGGCGAGAAGGCCGTGGCGGCTCTGAAATAACCCACCAAGACATCCAATATGGTTTGATTTTAAGAAAGCAAACTCCGGACAAGAAACAATGTCCGGGGTTTTCTTTCTTTTATTATCCATTATTTTGCATTTGATCAAGAAAGATCGTTGCGCATAAGGCGTCAACATTCAGGGCTGCTTATAGAAGTCGTTACCAGAAAGCGTACAGACGGTAGATATTGAACTTGGGGGTTCAGATATCCACCGTCATTCATATTGGCTGCGGAACTAGGATTCGAACCTAGACAATACGAGTCAGAGTCGTAGGTGC
>CAYPKG010000048.1:0-12767 GCA_964411275.1 uncultured Oscillospiraceae bacterium
AAGCTGTTTCACTTTTAGGGTGTTTGCAGACTGCACTTTTCTTGACTATTCCACAGTTTACAAAGCAGGGGATCACTGATACAATAGTATAGAAAAATGGACGCGTATGGTTTGCGCGTTTTAGTAAAGCCTTTATTGTAACTCTATCCAAAAACAGGGGGAACTGCACGAATGAAAGTTTATACCGCAAACGCAATCCGTAACATCGGCATCTTTGGCCACGGTGGCGAGGGTAAAACCACGCTGACGGAAGCCATGCTCTTCAATTCGGGACTTCTTGACCGTATGGGCCGCGTTGAGGATGGGACCACCACCACGGACTATGACCCGGAGGAGAAAAAACGCACCATCTCCATTGGCGCTGCGCTCGCGCCGTTTGAGTGGAAGGGCACCAAGATCAACATCATCGATGCGCCCGGCTTTTTTGATTTCTATGGCGAAGTAGTCGAAGCCATGACATTGGCGGATGCCGCTTTGATCGTGGTTGGCGCTGTTTCCGGGCCTGTCGTAGGCGTGGAAAAGGCCATGAGCATGTGTAAAAAGTCCAACAAGGCCCGGATGATGGTTGTCAACCAGATGGATCGTGAAAACGCGAACTTCTTAAAGGTTTATGATGCCATCACCGACAAATTCGGCCCGAGCTGCGTAGCAATCCAGCTGCCCATTGTGGAGGGCGGCGTGTTTAAGGGCTATGTGGATATCGTAGACATGAAAGCGAAGCTTTTCGACGGCAAAGGCGAAAAGGAAGGCGCCATCCCCGGCGCGCTTGCCGCGAAGGTGGAAGAACTGCGCGAGGCGCTCATTGAGGCCGCCGCCGAAAGCGACGAGGAGCTCATGGAAAAATATTTCGAGGGTGAAGAGCTCACCCAGGCCGAAGTATTAAAGGGCCTGTGCGCAGGCGTTGCCGAGGGCATCGTCACCCCCGTGTGCTGCGCTGCGGCACAGCCGAACATCGGCGTATTTACCCTCATGAACAACCTTGTGGTCTACATGCCCACTGCAGACAAAGTGGCGGCCCGCAAGGCGAAAAATGCCAAGACCGGCGACGATGTGGAAATCAAGCCCGACGGGAAGTTTGCTGCCCAAGTCATCAAGACCGTTGCCGACCCCTTCGTGGGCAAAATCTCCATCATGAAGGTTTACTCCGGCGCACTGTCCTCGGACATCGCCGCTTACAACCCCAACGCCGAGAAGAGCGAGAAGCCGGGCAACGTTTCCATTATGCGCGGCAGCAAGCTGATCAACGTTGACAAGCTCAGCGCAGGTGATATCGGTGTCATGGCTAAGCTTCAGTTTACCAACACCGGCGACACATTGTGCGATGCGTCCGCGCCGGTGGTGTTTGACCCCATCGATTTCCCGCAGCCTTGCATCAGCCTCGCGGTCACCGCGAAGAAACAAGGCGAGGAGGATAAGGTAATTGCGGGCCTCAACCGTCTCAGGGAAGAGGACCCCACCATGTCCCTGGACAAGAACGCTGAAACAGGCGACGTGCTTATCTCCGGTCTTGGCGAAATGCATTTGGACGTGCTATGTGCCAAACTCAAGAATAAATTCAACGTCGAGGCTCAGCTGGTGGACCCGAAAGTGCCCTATCGCGAAACGATCCGGGGCACTGCCGAAGCCGAAGGCAAGCACAAGAAGCAGACCGGTGGTTCCGGCCAGTTTGGCGTTGTGCAGATGCGCTTTGAGCCTCTCTCAGACGGCGATTTCGAGTTTGTAAACGCCATCGTCGGCGGCGTTGTACCCAAAGAATACGTCCCCGCCGTGGAAAAGGGCACCCGGGAGGCGCTGGTGCGGGGTGTTCTCGCCGGTTATCCCATGGTCGGCGTGAAAGCAACGCTGTTTGACGGCAAGTACCATCCCGTGGACTCCAAGGAAGTGGCCTTTAAGTCCGCGGCGCGTTTGGCTTACAAAGCTGCCTGCGTCAAGGCTAGCCCTGCGCTGATCGAGCCGATTTATCGGGTGGACGTACTGGTGCCTGACGAGTACATGGGCGACGTCATTGGCGACATGAACCGCCGCCGTGGCCGCGTCATCGGCATGAATCCTGCCGAGGGCGGGCAGGAAGTGGTTGCGGAAGTGCCGTTTGCGGAGATATTCAAGTATGCCACCGACCTTAGGGCTATGACTCAGGCCCGCGGTTCCTTCAAGGCAGAGTTCGTCCGCTATGAGGACGTACCCACAAACATCGCCCAAAAGATCATCGAGCAGACCAAGAAGGAAGAAGCGGAAGACGAATAAGCTTTATCTCCAGGGAAAGCCAAAGGCTTTCCCTGGAGGGTACTGTATGACGGAGAAAGGGGCTTCCCGAGAAGCTCCTTTCTTTGTGAAAAGGAGCAAAACAGAGGAGTATAGCGTGATAACCATTACATTACCGGCTTCCACCGCAAACCTGGGCCCGGCGTTTGACAGCATGGGCCTTGCCTTGACCTGCTACAATACAATTGCCTTTGAACTTACGAAGAGCGGGTTGACGATCGACCTGGACGAGCGCGACCGGGGCACCATTCCCTCGGACGGGCGCAATCTCATTTACCGGGTGTTTTCCAGGACGCTGAACCGCTTTGGCGTAAAGGTTCCGGGAATTCGCTTCCGCCAGGGCAACGATATTCCCGCCATGCGGGGGATGGGCAGTTCCTCCGCCTGCGTGGTAGGGGGCGTCGCTATGGCGAATTATGTGATGGGCGATAAACTATCCAGGCAGGACATCATCAATATGTGCGCGCTGGAGGAGGGGCATCCGGACAATATTTTGCCCACTGTTCTGGGCGGAGTTGTGGCAGGCTGCATCGATGGGGAGCATGTGCATTACGTGCGCATGGATCCGCCAAAAAACCTCAAGTGCGCGGTGTTTGTACCGCCCTTCTCCCTGTCCACGAGAAAGGCCCGGGCTGCGTTGCCCCAGTCCGTTCCCCTGAAGGATGCGGTGTTCAACCTTTCCCACGCGGCGCTGCTGTCGGCGGCCATGTGCAAGGGGGATTTGGGCCTTTTGAAAATTGCCATGCAGGACCGGTTGCATCAGCCGTACCGTAAGCCGCTGATCCCGGAGTATGACGCGGTGCAGGAAATCGCCCTCAATTGCGGCGCGCTTGCCGTGTGCCTGTCAGGCGCCGGCCCCACCATCATCGCATTTTTAGACGGCGATAACGGGTTTGCGGATGCCGTGAGGCCGCAGCTTTCGGGGCTTACCCATGACTGGGCGTTGCGGGTGCTGGATGTGGATACAAAGGGATACACCATCGGATGATCTATTTTCTGACACATCGTAGCGGAAACGCAGGTTTCCGCTTATTTTTTGCGTTTTTGCAGCATAGGATGCAATAACGGTGTATTAGGGGGATATGGTATGAGAGGCAGAAAGCAAAGACGCGGGAAAAAACGGGACTCGAGGAAGGGGAACAGCTTTGTTCTAATGTGCGCGAAAGCGGCGCTGGCCGCGTGTGTGCTGACGGTTGCGCTGGTGCTGCTGTTTGCGCTGCTGCTCAAATGGGAGGTGCTGGGGGAAGATATCATTCCCGTAGTTACCACCGCCATCAAGGGCCTGTGCGCGGCCTGTGCGGGGCTGCTTGCCGGGATGGCTGCCAGCGAGCGGTGCTGGCTCTGGGGCGGCATATCCGGCGCTGTGTATATCCTGCTGGCGTTTTTAGCGTTTTCCCTGGTGGAGAAATCGCTGGCATTGTCCCTGGGCATCCTGGCCGATGTGGGGCTTGGGATAGTGGCGGGCGCTGTGGCGGGGATGCTGATGCAGATGCGAAAAAACTGATTTGATATGTTATATCTGGGCGACCCTACGGGGCCGCTCTGTGGCATGGACGGATAAAAGCAATCCCTCATTCCCGGCGTGCCGATTTCGTCACGCCCTATGATGCTGCCCGAGAACAACCGGCACATCTTTTTTATATAATTCAGGGCCGATATGCCGCTCACAATTGGCTGCTGAACAAGGACCATTTCTCTTAACTTTTCCTTGAGGACTTTCCTCTTAGTCCCAGATGGAGTATAATAATACGGATACTAACAAAGGAGCGTTAAATGCAATGAGCAACCCAAGCAGGGTGGCCTTCACCCTATTCGGCCGTGAAATATATTGGTACGGCGTACTTATGGCATTGGGGATCGTGATCGCGGCGATTTTTGTCATGCGTGAATGCAAGCGCAAAAAGATGCCGGAGGATCTGGCCCTGGACATTTGTCTTGTGGCAATCCCCAGCGGTATTGTGGGAGCGAGGCTGTATTATGTGGCATTTGAGCTGGAGCGCTATCTGCAAAATCCCATCAGCATCCTCTATATCTGGGAGGGTGGACTCGGCTTTTATGGCGCGTTTATTGGCGGACTTGTGGGCATTCTGATTTACTGTAAGGTCAAAAAAATACGGTTTTTGAAGGTGGCGGACATGATCGCCCCTGGCCTTGTCCTGGCCCAGGCCATAGGACGTTGGGGCAACTTTTTCAACCAGGAGGCATTTGGCCTTCCGGTTACGGACCCTAACCTTCTCTGGTTCCCGCTGACGGTCAAGATCGACACGCCGTGGATGAACCCCGCTGGCTATCACCTCTTTAACGGCGTGCCCTGTGACAACCCATACCATTTGGCCACATTTTTTTACGAGTCGCTGTGGTGCTTCCTGGTGTTTCTGGTGCTTTGGTTCCTGATCAGAAAGCGCGTGAAGCATGATGGCGATGTTCTGTTGTGGTACGTCATGCTTTACGGCTTTGAACGGATGTTTGTCGAAGGGCTTCGGGGCGACAGCCTGTGGCTGATCCCGGGCGCGGTGCGGGTATCCCAGGCGCTGGCGGCGCTGCTGTTTCTTGGCGTGTTGGCATTTTTCCTCCTGCGAAGGGCACGGGAGAAAAAGCTTGGCATGCTCATCTGGCCTTCGCCTGAAGTCATTCCTGAGGCTGTAGGCGCCGGCGAAACCATAGAGGCTGAAACACAGGAAGCCGTTACGGACAAGCCCGTCGATGTAGAAGAGACATTGGAAACGGGCGCGGACGAACCGGTGGAGACGGCAGAAGCGCAGGAACAGGCAGAGGAAATGCCGGAAGAGGCCCCGGAAGAACCGGAGAAAAACGAGAACGATGAAACGGAAGAGCCGGAGAAAAACGAGAACGACGAAACGGATGGAGAATAAGCGACATGCGAAATTTAACCATGCTGACGGACCTGTACCAATTGACCATGATGTATGGATATTTTAAGCACGGCATGATGGAAAACGAAGCCGTATTTGACCTGTTTTTCCGGAAAACCAGGGATAACAGCGCATATGCGGTGATGGCAGGATTGGAGAGCGTGATTGATTATATCAACCAATTGCATTTTTGTGAGGAAGACCTTGCGTATCTGCGCTCCCTCAATTTATTCGATGAGGATTTTCTATCGTACTTGAGCGGATTTCGGTTTTCAGGAGAGTTGTATGCCATGCCCGAGGGCACCGTCGTGTTTCCCTATGAGCCGCTTTTGCGGGTAAAAGCGCCTATTATCGAAGCGCAGCTGGTGGAAACGGCACTGCTCAACCTTGTCAACCACCAGACGCTCATCGCGACGAAGGCCAGCAGGGTGGTATACGCCGCCAACGGCGACAGCGTGCTGGAGTTCGGCCTTCGCCGGGCCCAGGGCCCTGACGCGGGAGTTTACGGCGCACGGGCAGCAATCATTGGCGGTTGTGACGCCACCAGCAACGTGCTTACCGGGCAGATGTTCGGCATTCCGGTGAAAGGCACCCATGCTCATAGCTGGGTGATGAGCTTCCCAGACGAGATATCCGCGTTTCGGGCGTACGCCCGAACGTTCCCCACAACCTGCCTGCTGCTGGTGGACACCTTCGACACGCTGCGTTCCGGCGTGCCCAATGCCATCACGGTATTTCGTGAGCTTAGGGAGCAGGGATACGAGCCGGTTGGCATCCGCCTGGATAGCGGCGACCTTGCGTATCTTTCCAAAAAGGCCAGGGTAATGCTGGACAAGGCAGGCTTTGAAAATGTGAAGATATTCGCTTCAAGTGACCTAGATGAAACGGTCATTCGGGACCTGAAGGCCCAAGGGAGCCGGATCGATTTGTGGGGTGTGGGCACAAAACTGATTACCTCAGACGATTGTCCGGCGCTGGGCGGCGTGTATAAGCTGGCGGCGGAGATGGTAAACGGCGAAATGATCCCGAAAATCAAGCTGAGCGATAACATCGCGAAGGTGACCGTCCCCGGCTACAAAAAAGTGTACCGGATCTACAAGAAAAAGAACGGCAAGGCTGTGGCGGATCTTCTGGCGCTTCATGATGAAGTGATCGATGAAAATAAGCCGCTCAGGCTATTTGACCCCCATCAGACATGGAAGTCCATGGTGATTACTGATTTTACCGCCCGGGAGCTGTTAATCCCTGTGTTTTTGGATGGCAAGCAGGTGTATGAGTCGCCGGACATCATGGAAATACAGGCCTATGCCAAAAGGGAGCTGAACAGCATGTGGGAGGAATATAAGCGTTTGCTCAACCCCCATGTGTACAAGGTTGACTTATCTGATAGGCTTTACGAGATGAAGCAAACGCTGTTGCAAAAATGCTCCAGCGCCGAAAAATTATGAAACCCAGGATAGCATCTTGGTGTGCTTGGGGCATTGTCTGCGGCTTAGCCGTCCTGATGCTAAGCGGCTGCGTCCGCCTTGCGCCGGCGCTCAAGGGGGAGCCCACGCCTGCGCCCACACCTACCCCTGGTCTGCCCGCGGTTGAGCAGGAATTGGATATCCCCCCGGAAGAAACCGATTTTTTGGGGCAGCCGATTGCCGGGTCGGGGCATTATGCCCGGTATATCAGCTTTGAAAACATCCGGGTTTTTGAACACAACCTGGGTATGTTTCTGGATGGTATTTGCTCGAACGAGTACGGTGAAACCCTCAAGGGTAAAGCCCAAATCGCCTTTTTTGATAATAAGGGCGAGTTGATTGCGCAAGCAGATTTCTATACAGCTGGGGAAACCGGCCAATTGCTTCTGGAGCCCGGGGAAAACCTCATCTATGCGGACATTGGAACGGACACCGATGTGCAGATGATGGACTTTACGATAACGATAACCGAGGAGTTTTTACCGCTAGACGACCAATGAGTGGCTGGATCAAAAAAAACTTTAGTCGATGCTTTCCCATCGACTAAAGAAGGCGCTTAATTCATAATACACTTACTTCCCATACACTTCTTGAGCGTACCGCACAGAGGCCATGGCATCCTTCGCGAAGCAGTCCGCGCCGATGCGCTTGGCATATTCTTTCGTGAGCACCGCGCCGCCCACCATGATTTTACATTCGGGGTGCGCTTGACGCATGAGCTCGATGGTGCGGGCCATGCTGGGCACGGTGGTAGTCATCAGCGCGGACAGGCCTACAAGCCCCGCCTGATGGGATTTGACGGCGTCTACCACTGTTTGCGGCGGCACATCCTTACCCAGGTCGATTACATGAAACCGATAGTTTTCTAAAAGCGCCCGGACGATGTTTTTGCCGATATCGTGGACGTCACCGTGGACGGTGGCCAGTACCACCGTGCCGCAATTGGCTGTAGCGCTCTCGCCCATAGAGGCGCGAATGACCTCAAATGCGGCCTTTGCCGCGTCCGCGCACATCAACAGCTGGGGCAGGAACAGAGTCCCCTTTTCAAACCGTTCTCCTGCGACATTCAGCGCGGGGATGAGCCCAGCTTCGATGACCGCGAGAGGATCATTGGAGGCGAGCGCGGCCTTTGCGGCTAAGGCCGCGGGCTGTTTGAGTCCCTTTAATACCGCCTGATATAGATCCATGCCGCCTTCCGCCACAGAAACCTGTGCCGATTGCGGCTGCGTACCGGCATATGCCGCTATAAACTGGCTGCACTGGACATCTTGCCCTAAAAGCGCGGCGCAGGCGCGCCAGGCGTCCATCATGCCTGTGGCAAAAGGGTTCATGATGGCGGCATTTAGTCCCGCGCCGATTGCCAGGGCGAAAAAATTCGCGTTGATCAAATCCCGGCGGGGGAGGCCGAAGGATACATTGGACACGCCCAACGAGGTGCAAACACCAAGCTCTTTTGTAAACCGGCGCACGCATTCCAATGTGATGAGTGCGTTGTCCTGTCCGGCGCTGATTGTCATTGTCAGCGGGTCAAACAAGAACGCCTCCTTTTCAATCCCGTATTCGGCGGCGCGGGCGAGGATGCGCTTTGCAATCTCCATGCGCCCCTCCACAGTTTCGGGAATACCATTTTCATCCAGCGTCAACGCCACGATCACACCGCCGTATTTCTCTATGAGCGGGAAAACGGCGGCCATGGATTGCTCTTTCCCGTTGACGGAATTGACGATGGGCTTGCCGTTATACAGCCGCATTGCCCGGGCCATTGCCTCTTCGTCCGCGGTGTCAAGCTGGAGCGGCAGGTCGCATACGCCTTGAATCTGTTCCATGATGTCTGCTAGCACCGCAACTTCGTCTATTTCAGGCAGGCCCGCGTTCACGTCCAGGGCTTGCACGCCCGCTTCCTGCTGGCGGATGGCTTCCTGCAAAATATAGTCATAGTCATGATCCCTTAACGCCTGCTTCAAGCGTGCCTTGCCTGTGGGGTTGATGCGCTCGCCGATGAGTACCGGCGCGCCCGAGCCAAAGAACACGGCCTTGCCATAGGAGGACGCGATGGTCAGCCGCTTTTTCGTGACAGGGGGGACGGGGATCGCACTACATGTGTCCACCAGCGCGCGGATATGGGCCGGCGTGGTGCCACAGCAGCCGCCAAGCAGCCAAGTTCCGGCTTTCGCGGCTTCGGTCATGAGGCTTGCGAATTCCGCAGGGCCTACGTCGAATACGGTTTTGCCGTTTTCTTCCCGGGGCAGCCCTGCATTTGGGTTCAGGATCACGGGCAGGCTGGTGAGGGAGATGAGCTCCCCCACGAAAGGGAGCATCTCCTTGGGGCCAAGGCTGCAGTTAAAGCCCAGCGCATCCACGCCCAGGCCCTCTAAAAGCGCCACGATGGAGGGGATGTCCCCGCCTGTCAACAGCTTTCCCTTTTGATCCACAGTAACGGTAGCGCAGATGGGCAGATCAGAATTTTCCTTGACCGCCAGCACGGCCGCCTTCAATTCATAGGTATCGGACATGGTTTCGATCAAGGCGAGATTGGCCCCGGCCTTAGCGCCCGCCGTTACGCTGTCGGCAAACAGGCTTACCGCCTCCTCAAACCCCAGGTCGCCCAGGGGTTTTAACAGTTTACCGGTAGGCCCGATATCCAGGGCCACAAACCGGTTCTCCCGTTCCGCTTTCGGCAAAGCCGCGATGGCCTTGCGGGCGTTTTCCACGGCGGCTGAGGCGACCTCACCGGGTGCGTATCCGGTGTCAGAGAGTTTGTATCGGTTGCAGCCGAATGTGTTCGTCTTTACTATATTGCAGCCCGACGCCAGGTAGGCGCTGTGAATGGAGATCACCGCCTCTGGGTTGGTCACGTTCCAAACGTCCGGGGATTGCCCCGGGCCAAGGCCAGCCTCTTGCAGCATGGTACCCATGGCCCCGTCAAAGAACAATATCCGATTGCCAAGAAGGTTTTTGAAATCCACTGGAACAGCTCCTTTTTTGTTAGTCCTTGCGAAACCCGCAGTCCGTATTTGGGCAGGCTGCACATTTGTTTGCAGAGCAGGGCTGCCGTTCGGCTGTCCGGCCGATAATGGCAGTCACGGACTTCAGGGGGGTTAGCATGTGGGAGTCCGTCTCTGTCAGCCCGATTGCCTTGTCCGCCTGTAATAAACGCAGTATCGGCCCTTGGTATTCGATGGAAAATCCGCCGTAGCCGGGGGAGAAGCGGGGTTTTAGATACAGCATATCCCGCTGGGCTTCATCTAGCAAGCGTTTTTCCTGTTCGTCGCAATAACACTCGATCATTGACGCGGCAGCCGCCTGCAATACAAGCGCCCCGCTCATGTCCGTTTTCGAAAGCCGCGCGGCGTGCCGGTCCACCTGTGCGCCCAGCGTGGCCGCAAACACGATGGCGTCCTGGCAGCCAGAAAGGTGCCGGGCAAGCCCAGGGCTTTCTATCGCCGTATCGCCCAGCATCACCAGGGTTCCGTCAATGGACAGCGGCAGAACACGGCTTACCTGCCGGGGGCATGCGATTGCGGCAAGATGATTACAGCTTGCCGCGATTAAACTATCAAGTTGCTCGTCCGGTTCTCCTTTATGCCCTAAATAGCGAAGGATTTCCGGCACACGAAACAGGGTACCCATCAGCTTGCTTTCAAAATGCAGCTGAGGTTGCCGATGATCCGCCCGGCGATGTCGGGCCGGTTCATGGTGTAAATATGCACACCGCGCACGCCGTTGGCGATGAGATCGATGATCTGCTCTGTGGTGTAGGCGATGCCCGCCTGCTCCATGGCCTGGTCGTCATCGCCAAAGCGGTCCAGTATGCTTAAAAACCGGGGAGGCAAAACGGCGCCTGACAGCTTGACTATACGGCCGATCTGCTTTTTGTTGGTGACAGGCATGATCCCCGCCAGCACCGGCACCGTCACATTCTTTGCGTGAAGTTTGTACATAAAGCGGTACAGAACGTCGTTATCAAAGAACATTTGGGTGGTAAGAAAATCACAGCCCGCGTCCACTTTAGCCTTTAAAAACTCAATGTCCTGGGTTTGATTGCTGCTTTCCACATGCCCTTCCGGGTAGCACGCGGCGCCGATACAGAAATTGCCCCGAAGCTTGATGGCTTTTACAAGCTCGTTGGCGTGCTGATAGCAGTCGCCGCTTGGAGCGGTGATCCCCTCGGGCAGGTCGCCGCGAAGCGCCAGCACGTTTTGGATGCCACGCCGCTCCATCTCAGACAGGATACCGTCAAGATCCGCCTTGTTGGCGGATACACAGGTCAGGTGCGCCAGGGCATTTACGCCGCATGCCTGTATCCGGCTTGCGATCTTCAATGTGTTTTTCGACGTGTTGCCGCTGGCTCCGTATGTGATGCTCATAAAATCCGGCCCAAGCTGCGCCGTTTTCTGTACGATTTCATACGCTCTGGGAAGATCCGTCCCCTGCTTTGGCGGGAATAGCTCGCAGGAAAGCGTGGTGGATTTCGTATTTAATATGTCTCGGATTAACATGTTGCTCCTCCATGATTGTTTTCTGTTACGCTGCCTCTGGCGCGCTGCTTTTCCTGGTATACGGCGTGAATGTCATAGGGCGTTTCCTGATAGACAAAATAATTGAGCCAGTTGCCGTACAGAAGGTTTCCGTGGGAACGCCATGTGACCATACGCGGCTTGGAGGCGTCGTCCTCGGGGTAATAGTGGAAAGGCGGGCGGGTGGGAAATCCGGCGCTGATATCCCGCTTAAACTCCAACCCCAGTGTCTCTGCGTCATACTCGCTGTGGCCGGTGACGAAAATCCGGCTGCCGTCCCGGCTTGCCGCCAAGTACAGGCCTGCCTGCTCGGAAACGCAAAGGACCTGAAGCTCCGGATGCGCCGCCACGTCGTTGACGCTGACGGTGGTGTGACGGCTGTGGGGGGCGTAAAATGTATCGTCAAAGCCGCGCACCAGCTTGTGGGTAGGCGTGATAATATGATGCGGATACACGCCAAACAGCTTTTGCGGCAGAGGCCTTTTCTCGATACCGTAAAAATGATACAGCGCTGCCTGGGCCGCCCAGCAAATGAACAACGTGGAGAATACATGTGTTTCAGCCCAGTCCATCACCCGGCACAGCTCCTCCCAGTAGGTGACCTCCTCGAAGGCCATCTGCTCTACCGGCGCGCCTGTGATGATCAGACCATCAAAAAGCTGATCCTCAATCTCGTCAAATGTGCGGTAAAACGCCGTGAGGTGTGCCTTGTCCGTGTTGCGGCTTTTATAGCTTTTTGTGTGCAGCAGCGTGACTTCCACCTGCAGGGGCGTATTCCCCAGCACCCTGAGAAGCTGGGTTTCGGTGGCCAGCTTGGTGGGCATCAAGTTCATGATGATGATGCGAAGGGGGCGGATATCCTGGGTGGTCGCACGCTCATCGTTCATGACGAATATGTTCTCTCCCGCCAATATATCGCCTGCGGGCAAGCCATCGGGTATTTTAACCGGCATGAATACTCCCTCCTTATCGCTGTGACGCCTGCAGCGCCTGTTCAATATCCGCGATGAGATCGTTGATGTCCTCAATGCCCACGGACAGACGGATCATATCCGGGCCAACACCGGCGGCTACGAGGGCTTCCTCGCTCATCTGGGAATGGGTGGTGCTGGCCGGGTGCACCACGAGAGAGCGCACATCAGACACGTTGGAAACCAGGGCAAATATATTCAGCGCGTCGATAAACTTGCGCCCGGCCTCAATGCCGCCCTTCACGCCAAATGTAAAGATGCCGCCCACGCCCTTTTTGAAGTATTTTTTTGCCCGCTCATGGTATTTGTCGTTTTCAAGCGCCGGGTGGTTGACCCAATTGACCAGGGGATGGTTTTCGAGATATTGCGCGATCCTAAGGGCGTTCTCGCAATGGCGGTCCATCCGCAGGCTCAGGGTTGTCAACCCCTGTAAGAGCAAAAACGCGTTGAAGGGGGAGAGGCATGCTCCGGTGTCGCGCAGGAACCCAGCCCTAAGCTTGGCGAGATATCCGGTCTTGCCAAGATCGGCGTACACCAAGCCATGATAGGCCGCGTCCGGCTCGTTGAATTCTTTGAAGCGGGGGTTTCCCAAGAATTCGAATGTGCCGAGATCGGATACGCTGCCGCCCATTGTGGTGCCGTTACCGCCGATATACTTGGTGAGGGAATGGACGGTAA
>CAYPKG010000049.1:0-12387 GCA_964411275.1 uncultured Oscillospiraceae bacterium
GAAGCTGTTTCACTTTTAGGGTGTTTGCAGACTGCACTTTTCTTGACTATTCCAGGCCATCGTAGGAAACATTCTCATCGCGTTGGGCGGCGCGTACCTGTCCATGGGCCTGGTGTCCTCCTTCTCGGAGGAGATGGTGGCTGGCCGGGGCTATATCGCGCTGGCGGCGGTGATATTCGGCAAATACAAGCCCGCAGGCGTCATGGTGGCGGCTTTGCTGTTCGTGGCGGGCAACGTACTATCCAACATCCTCACCGTATCGGGGGCGAACATCCCGTATACCCTTTTGACGATGCTCCCGTACGTGTTGACGATCATCGCCCTGGCGGCGTTCGCGCGGGGGGCTGTGGCCCCAGCGTCGTTGGGCAAGCCCTACAAGCGCGGTTAAGGAGGGGAACATATGGCTGCAATACTGGAAATGAAGCATATTTACAAGCAGTTCCCCGGGGTATTGGCCAATCAGGACGTCAATCTCACGGTGGAACAGGGGGAAGTGCACGCACTCTTAGGGGAAAACGGCGCGGGAAAGTCCACGCTCATGAACATCCTGTGCGGCCTGTACCGTCCCACTTCCGGGGAAATCCTGATCGGCGGCAAGCCGGTGCAGTTCTCCTCCGCAAAGGATGCCATGGCAATGGGCATCGGCATGGTGCACCAGCATTTCATGCTCATCCCGTCCTTGACGGTGGCGGAAAACTGCCTGATCGGCTCGCAAACAGCGGGGGGGCTGCGGCTGGACATTAAAGGCGCGGTCAAAACCCTCCAGGAGCTTTCCGAACGGCACCATATGCAGACCGACCCCACCGTGAAGGTATCCTCCCTGTCCGTGGGCGAAATGCAGCGTGTGGAAATCATCAAAGCACTGTATCGTGGGGCGCGCATCCTGATACTGGACGAACCCACGGCGGTTTTGACGCCCCAGGAAGCCGAAGGGCTCTTTGAAATGGTGCACACACTCACTGAAAACGGATTTACGGTGCTGTTTATCAGCCATAAGCTCAACGAGGTCAAAAGCATCGCCAACCGGGTCACGGTGCTGCGGCTTGGGAAAACCGTGGGCACATTCAATACGGCGGACTGCTCCATCGCAGACCTTGCCCGGCTGATGGTGGGCCGGGATGTGAACTTCAGCGTGGAGCGCAAGCCCGGCCAACCGGGGCCTGTGGTGCTGGAGGTCAACGACCTGACGCTGGGCGAGCCGGAGGGCACGCGGGTGCTGGACGGCATCAGCTTCGCGGTACATGGCGGCGAGATACTGGGCGTGGCGGGGGTGGATGGCAACGGCCAGGCGGAACTGGTGGAATGTCTCACTGGCTTGCAAAATGCTACCGGCGGGGAGGCTCTGTACCAAGGAAAAAACCTTTTGAAATGCGGCACCCGGGACATCATGAAATCCGGAGTTTCCCATGTGCCCCAGGACCGCCAGCGCACGGGCCTTGTGATGCCCATGCCGCTGACGGAAAACATCATGCTCCAGGATTATTACACCCCGGACTTCGGCAAGGGTATTTTCGTAAACTGGAAAGCGGTGGAAGGGTATAGCGACAAGCTGATCCATGACTTTAGCGTCAAAACCCCCGGCCATGACGAGCTGGCGCAAAACCTCTCCGGCGGCAACCAGCAAAAGCTGGTGGCGGCCCGGGAAATCAGCCGTTCTCCCAACCTCCTGATCGCCATGCACCCCACCCGGGGGCTGGATGTGGGCGCGATTGAATACATCCACAAGCGCCTGATCGAGCAGAGGGACAACGGCGTTGCGCTGCTGGTGGTGTCCACCGAGCTGGAGGAGGTTTTGAAGCTGTCCGACCGGGTCATCGTCCTGTACGAAGGGCAGATCATGGGAACCGTCCGGCCCGAGGAAACCACGGTGGAAGAGATGGGGTTGATGATGGGCGGCACGCCGCTCCTTAAAATTCGGGGCAAGGCATTGGGGACTTAATCTCAATGTAAAGTCAATTTAAAAAGCGCCTTCGCCAGGCGCTTTTTTTCAACAACAGGGTCTTTGAATTCGTATTATGTTTATCGCCGTAATCTGCGGCGGAATGCTTCTTGTCATCACGCCGTTATACCGGATGCGCACCACATCTCCCGGCCGAAACCGGAACGCGTCCTGGGTATGCACCCGTACCCGCTGCCGAGTCGCGAAATCCAGCACCAGCAGACTGCCCGGCTGTACCGCGAGGACCGTCGCTAACATTGTCACGCCTATCACCTCCCATATAATCAGGATATGTTGAAGGAAGGCGAATTGTCCATTGGCGCCTATTTACCGCACCCGTTCCATGGCCCGGAGGGTATTTTCTCTGGAAGCAAAGGCGGTCATGCGGAAATAACCTTCCCCTGCCGCGCCAAAGCCCGCACCTGGGGTGCCCACGATCTGCTTCGTCTTGAGCAGTTCGTCAAAGAACGCCCAGCTGTCCCCGCCCGGCACCTTCAGCCAGATATACGGGGCGTTTACGCCGCCATACACTGTGTACCCCGCAGCGGCGAGGCCGTCCCGGATGATTTTCGCGTTTTCCATATACAAATCACGCACTTGTAAAATCTGCGCCCGGCCCTCGGGGGAATAGATGGCCTGTGCGCCACGTTGGGTGATATAGGGGACGCCGTTAAACTTGGTGCAATGGCGGCGGTTCCACATGTGGTTGAGGGAAACCGTCTCCCCGCTGTCGTCCTGATACAGCAACGCCTTGGGCACCACCGTGTATGCACACCGGGTGCCGGTAAACCCGGCGGTCTTGGACATGGAGCGAAACTCGATGGCGCAGGTCAAGGCCCCCTCCACCTCGTAAATGCTGTGGGGGACATCAGGATCGGAAATAAACACCTCGTAAGCGCTGTCGTAGAGAATGAGCGCGCCGTTTTCGTTGGCGTAGTCCACAAATGTTTTCAGCTGGGCCTTGTTAAGGGTCATGCCGGTGGGGTTGTTGGGGTAGCACATATAGATGACGTCCACAGGCTCCGGGGGCAGCGCCGGGACGAACCCGTTTTCGCCGGTGCACCTGAGGTATGTGATACCCGTATAGCCGCCCTTCTTCTCGTCATACACGCCGCCACGCCCAGCCATAACGTTGGTGTCCACGTACACCGGGTACACGGGGTCCATTACGGCCACCCTGGTACCCTGGCCAAACAACTCCTGAATATTGGCTACGTCGCATTTGGCGCCGTCGCTGACGAATATTTCATCCGCCTCGATTGTAAGGCCCCGGGCCTTGTAATCGAAATCCCGGATGGCTTCCCGGAGAAAATCATAGCCCTGTTCCGGGCCGTAGCCCCGGAACGTCTCTGCCGCCGCCATCTCGTCCACCGCCTTGTGCATGGCGGCGATCACGGCAGGAACAAGGGGCTGTGTCACATCCCCGATGCCCATACGGATGATATCCGCTTTGGGATTTTCATCCTGATAGGCCGCCACCCGGCGGGCAATCTCACTGAACAGGTAACTCCCCTGCAATTTGCGGTAGTTTCCGTTTGCCTGGAACATATCGTTTCCTCCTTACATGGATATCCCGTATATTATACCATAATTGCGAAACCATAATTGCGAAGCGATTATGGTATAATCTCGCATCCGCGTTTCAGGCGCAGCCTGAAATATCGCGGGCGAATAAAATAGGCCGTATAATAGCCGTTTTGCGGCTATTATACCATAATTGCGAAGCGATTATGGTATAATCTCGCATCCGCGTTTCAGGCGCATACCATACCCGCTTCGTGTTGCCATCGTTTTTTGCTGTGGTATACTAATCTTATCAATTCATAGGAGAACGCAAATGCAGAAAAAAGCGGTCTATTTTCTTTGTTTAAACCAGAACGTCGCCCGGCCCGTCGCCGGCTGGGTGTGGGACATACTTTCCAACGAGGGGTTGTTCTCCCCTGCCGGGTTTCAATTTCATGGCCTGGATGTGATGCGGCATGTGGACGCGGGGGGAAACCAATTCGATTTTGTTCCGACGGACACGCCCCTTTGCTGGGATTATCCCCGGTACCTCCCGAAAATGAACGAGTATTTTTCCGATTATGACATGGCGGGCATGGTCACCTGGCACGAGGGGGCAAGCGCGCCGGAGCGAGTTCTGTCCGTCCATTCCATTGGAGACGTAAACAGCGGTATATACGGCCCGGCCAATCCCGGATACATGCGAAACCTGCTTTGCGCCATGGAAGAAAACCGTCAGGCGCTGGGGCTTTGTGAGTTTCAAACCGTCACAGAGGCCACCCATTGGTCCGGTACTTATGCCTCCAAGGCGGATCCGGCGCTCCTGTGTCAATTCCCCGTCCCCATGGTGGACATTGAGGTTGGCAGCGTGGAGGAAAGCTGGAAAAACGCAACCGCCTGCCGGGCGCTGGCTCTGGCCCTTCCCCGTGTGTTTGACGATGACGGCAGGCGCGTTCATAACATCCTCTGCGTGGGGGGCGTGCATTTTGACCCGAACTTCGCCTCCGCCGTGTTCACCAACTGGGCAAACGACGCTTTCGGCGTTTCCCACATCCTCGCCAACCAATGGCTGGTCTCTGGGGAATACGAGTTGGATCATGGGCTTTCCTTTGCGAGCGCGGCGGTGGACGCCATCCCAGGCGGCATTGAAGCCATCGCCTTTCACGACAAAATGAAAGGCTGCTACAAGGATCTGGTGCGCACCCTTGGGGAAAAATACAATGTCCCCATCCTGCGGCATCAGCGCTTGCGCAACCCCGGCGATACGGGCTTAAAATAACCCTTACATCCAAGAACACCCCGGCATTTTCGGGGTGTTCTTTTCGTTATGCGTTTGTCAGTATCCGAATGATTTCATCCCCAACCTGGCCAGTACTGGCGCTGCCGCCCAAATCCGGCGTCAAAACCCTGCCATCCACCAATATCCTCTCGATGGCACCGATAAGCCGCGCGCCCCAGGCGGGGTGGCCAAAGAAATCCAGCATCTGGCTGGCAGCCCACACCGTCGCCAGCGGGTTTGCGATGCCCTGTCCCGCGATATCCGGGGCGGAACCGTGAATGGGCTCGAACATAGAGGGGAACCTCCGCTCCGGGTTCAGGTTCGCCCCAGCGGCAAGCCCCATGCCCCCGGCAATCGCCGCGCCAAGGTCCGTGAGGATGTCCCCGAACAGGTTGCTGGTGACCACAATTTCAAACCGCTCCGGGTGCTTCACCATCAGCATGCTTGCCGCGTCCACAAGATAGCTTGCGGTCTTGACCTCTCCATACTCCCGGCTCACCTCAGAAAATATCTGATCCCAGAACACCATGGAATAATTGAGCGCGTTGCCCTTGCTGATGCTTGTTAGGGTTTTGCCTTCCCGTTTGGCCAGTTCAAAGGCATAGCGGATGATCCGCTCGCAGCCAACCCGGGAAAACACGCCGTTTTGGATCACTACCTCACGGGGGGTATCCTTGTAAAGCCAACTGCCGCTGCCCGCATATTCCCCCTCGCTGTTTTCCCGGACGAATACCATGTCGATGTCCTCCCGCCGGGCATCCTTCAGGGGGCAGGGCGCGCCCTTTAACAGCTTGACTGGCCGCAGGTTGACATATTGATCAAAGCTTTTTCGGATCACCAGCAACAGCTCCCACAAGGAAATATGGTCCGGTACGCCGGGATACCCTACCGCGCCAAGGAAAATCGCCTGAAACCTGCTCAGCTGATCGATCCCGTCCGGGGGCATCATCCTGCCTGTTTTCGTGTAGTATTCACAGCCCCAAGGAAAAACAGTAAAGTCAAAACCAAACCCGCCGTCAAGCCGGGATACGCACTCCAACGCCCTCATCCCCTGGTCGATGACCTCGGGGCCGATCCCATCCCCCGGGATCACCGCAACGCGATGCTTTTGCATGCCTTTTCTCCTTTATCCGGGCTATTCCCCGGGAAATTATGGCAGTTCCCGCGGGCAGCAGCATCCCGAATTTCATGGATCAGGGAAGTTCCACACCTTTATCATGAGAGCATTCCTTTCCAAACAGCCGCGCCTTCTTCCCATGCGGAAACACCGGCTCATCATGCAAAACCGCCTGCTTGCATCCCTCGTAATCTAAGGGGATAAACCCGGCAAGGTCGTCCGCCCCGGCCGCGATCAGCCGGTCCGTCATTGGGGTCGATGGCCCAGTGATGATGGTTCTCGCATTTTTTGACAATGTCAAAAGCCTCGTAAGGGTTTTGTTTGTGATGGTGCAGCCGGTGATAAACACCATATCCTGCTGGGGCAAAATGTACTCCGCGGCGCTGTCCGGATAGTCCCCGGGCAACGGGTTGCGCTCCAGTATGGACAGGGTACAAATATCCTTCATATGCCGCTCCACATATGCAAAGTGGCCGATTGTGGCCACCTTTTTCCCAGCGGCCTCTGCTTTATAGGCGACAAACGCGTTCTCCTTCTGGTCCGCGCTCATGTCGGGATTGATCCGCTTTGTAAGGGCGCTCACCCGCCCGTATGTATTATAATAGGAATTCATCGCCGCAAGAGCGATGGACGCAAGACCAAAATCCCAGCTTTTGATCAGCGCCGCCGCCTCGCGTACCGGCATGCCCACAAACCCGTCATAGCTGCGCGCCCCGCCGCTGTTCATGGCGATGCCGATGCCGCCCTCGCTGTTGACCACCATCCCCCTGTATTCCCCCGCAATCACCTCGGTGATCACGGCGTCAGTCACAACGCCTTCAATCAGGCTATCATACAGTCTCCACATTGTTTCACTTTATCCTATCTCGTCAAATCGGGCAAGAGGGGCGGCAAATGCACCCGGACGCTGCCTTGTTTTACTACAATACATATTGGACAGGGGAGAAAAAAAGGATGAAGGATTTGCACACATCGGTTATTGTGAGGTTGTTGAATACAAACAACGACCCAAAGAAAGTGCAAATTCCTCATGGCAACTGTAACATGACATGAAGTATCGGCAATCCATGCAGTAGCTACAGCCCCTTCTTAACATGGCCAACCGCCCTCCCGGCCGGTTGGGTTTCTATCTCGATTTCCTTTTCCCCCGGCCTATGGCAAGCACGCCAAGAAGCGCCGCAAAATACACCACGATAATGCCAAGCACGATCCATGTCATGGCGTTGGATTTCGGCGCAAGCCCGATGAGCACCAGCAGCGGCGCGCCCAACGCCACGGCAAAGCCACTGCCCGCCACAAGATTGTTGGCAGCAGGTGTGGTGAGGTTTTCGTCAACCTCTCTGAGCAACAGGATGCCGGAGCTGATGGTGCCCGTCATCATGCCGTACATGGACACAAAGCCGCCATAGTAATAGTCCGGATACACCCGCTTGCAATGATACTGCAAGTGGAAGAACGTCACGACCCCGCCCACGATGGAAAGCAGGATAAATGGCAGCCAAAGCCCGGACAGGTCGCCGATCTCGATGGAGCCGATGCCTGCGATGATCATGATATCAAATGCAAGCCCCGAAATGCGGCTTAACAAATAGTTGTTCTGATACTGCCTGGTCATAAACTTGCCCTTGCGCAGCTTCTTGAACAGGCTTCGCAGGGCCATCGCCAAGAGGGAGCCGATCATGAAATTAAATCCCCAGAGAATGCTGGACGCAGTCGCCGCCAATCCCGGCGAAATCGCAGTGAGCAGCTGAACGATCCCCCATGTGGCCAGATAGCTTAAGCCATATACCACCAGCACCAGCGCCACCTGAATGGACATCCGATCCACGGACTCCGCGATGGGGATCTCTCCCTTGTCCTGGAACTGGTCGATGTTGACGGAACCGGAAACCTCTTCATAATTGCCCCGGCTGATCTTCCCCTGCTTTGCCAGCACATTTAAGTAGATCACACCCACGATGCACGCGCACAGGTATCCCGCCGCGGCGATGGCAAGCCCGAAGGAGCGGCCGCCCACAAACCCATAGTTCATTTCATAGGTGCTGCCCACGTTGTTCGCCTGTCCCGGCCCCTGGCCATAGCCCATGGGCAATAAAATGCCCGAAGCCTGGAACAGCCCAGGCATGATGGTGTTTCCAAGGCCAATCGTGATGAGCAGACCGAAAAACGCCTGAATGAGGTACGAGCTTACGATGATCGCGCCGCTTTTGAGCCCTACAAGCTTTGTGCTTTTGTCCTGCTCCCCCAGCTTGGGAATGCGAAGGGACAGGGCGATAAATCCGATGGCAATGCCATGATAGGTAATGGTCTCGAGGAATACCAAATCCACCTCGATCACATTCACCACACGCAGCAGCAACAGCACAAACCCGCCAAGTACCGCAGTGGGCATCAGGCTTTTTTTAATAAAAGGTACCTTGCGCCGCAAAAACGTTGCGAATATGACGATGGCCGCGATGATGGCAAACTGGACGATGGGTTTCCACAATGATATATTCGCCGCAGAGAAATCCATGGGCTTCACCTCACTTTTTCAATATGTTATATAGCTCGAGATACTTTCTCGTACATTTTACAGACCCCGGCCGCAGTTCATAATACCCGCCGTTTGCCACAAACACAAGCCGCATCCGGCCAAACATGCTCATCTGTGCAATATCAGCCACCAGAAACTCCCGCCCGCCGCAGCATAACGCCCGCCTGGACATAGACAGCTCTCCCCGGGCAAGCTGCTCCTCGCTGTGATCCGCGTTCAGGGCAAGTAGTGTAAAACCATCGTCCTGGAATATCGGTGCTTCCGGCTGGCTTCCTTGGGTCATTTCCTGTAGCTTTTCCTTTTGATACCGGTCCCAGTCAAGGATCGTATCATAGGGAAAATCGCCTGTCAGCAGTCCAAATTCCGTATACGCGCCAGCAGTTGCGCAAGCATCGCAGAAAAATTCGTCCCCCTTGGGGTGAAGGCCGCCAATTTTCCCGCACACCGGACAGAGGTACAGCGCGGTTTCAATGTCCTTCGCCAGGTTGCGCCCGGAAAACGCCACCGCCGCCCGCTGCTGGCGGGCATAGGCGTTTTCATAGATATCACCGGAGATGGCGGCATGCACCTCATGGGTTGCCATTTCCCTTATCCGCTCCGGGGTATAGACGTTCACCACTTCGCCGCGCATTCTGCCCTTGCGCAGGGAGCTGGACCAGCGCGGCGAGGTAAAATATCCCCCTTCAAGCCGATACGTGATCAACGTTGCCCCCGCAGCCTTGACGAGTTTTGCCGTGGACGGATGGATGGCGCCGGTCTCCCCGGTCCAGGAGCGGTCGCCCTCGGCGAACAGGCAAACGCTGTGCCCCTTTTTCAGCCGCCTGAGGATGTGCATCGCAGCATTCGCGTCGGTATCCCCCTTGCGGCGGGCAATCGGCGCAAAATACCGCTTCAAAAGCGTGGACCAGAAGCCCGCCCGATACACGTGCTCGCTTGCGACAAAATACATATGCCTTTGCCGAAAGCTGGTGGCGATTAAAAGCGGGTCAAAATCCGTGTTGTGATTGGCAAGCACGAGATACGCATCCTTTACCGCCGGGGCGTGTTCGCTTTTAAAATGAAAAAATGCTTGAATGATGCCTGACAGCGCCGCGGCCAGAAACAGATAGGTACGGATATGCCGTTTTTCCTCGGCCCCGCCGATACCCGGTCTCTTAGTTTTGCCCATGTTCCTCTCGCTTTCACTGTTCGAACTTATATGGCATTTTTTATTATACCATAAGTGCGAAGCATTATGGTATAATCCCGCATCCGCGTTTCAGGCGCAGCCTGAATTATCGCGGGCGAATAAAATAAGCTGTATAATAGCCGTTTTGCGGCTATTATACCATAAAAATGTTCAATTTTAGAGGGTTTTTGCGAAGATTTAAGAAACTCTGCGCTAGTAACAAACCCTGATAGTTCAGGCAGTTCAGCGATTAAGACGCTGTAAGAAGCTTTTGGGGTCTGTGCCATTTAAGTGACATAATAGTAACACGCATTCAAACTGAACTTCCCCGGTCAGGAATCGCCCCAAGATGTTCAATGATGGTTTGGTTTCTTCGGGAATAGTGGTGGTCATATCCTTCATCCGGTTTACCCTCTTAAATGACCTCATATAACCTCATATAAACGGCGAAACACAAGCCGCCCATAGTAACTATACCCCCAATTATAACACGCCAAATAAGAGAAGGGAAGGCAAAGCTAAAAAGCCCTGCCTTCCTTTTGTTTATGTTGTAGTTCCCCAAGCAAGCACCGCTGAAGCAAAATCTGTGAATTCCTCAATGGTAACTTCAGCATCCGGGTTGAAACCGCTTTGGTATTCCATCCACCCTAAGGAAGCCGCCACGCTCACCGCATCGGCTGACCAATGCTGAAGGGAAATTGGTTCATCCGGCTTGGCATCGGTGAACCTTGTGAACAGCGTTATCATTTCACCCCATGTAAGATTCCGTTCCGGCTGAAACAATCCGCTTCCGCATCCTGCCACCACGCCCGATTTCTGAAGCGTGTTGATAAATGCCGAATGCCAATCATCGGCAGAAACATCAACGAACACCCCGGATTCAGAATAAACCTTCTTCAAGCTGTCCGGGGTCAACAATCGGAAGATAGCTTGAACCGCCTTTGCCCTTGTGAGGGGCATATTTCGCCCTGAAGCCCCATCAGCGAACCCGGCAAGGTAATTCACCCTTGAAGGGTCAAGAACAGCATCACCGCAAGCAAGGGGGGCTTGTGTAGGCTGTTTCACAAAGGGCTTGGGGTCAACATACCCGCCACCATTACCACCGCTATATGAAGGCTGTGAGGGTTCAGGGGATGGGGCATCATCGGGGTCAGGCGTTTCAGGTTCGTCCGGGTTTGTTGGTGTAGGGTCAACCGGGTCAGGGTCAGCGGGTTCTTCAGGTTCTTCAGGTTCAGGGTCAACAGGCGGGGTATCATTTTGAAACTTCATTTTCAACTGAACATATGGTGGAAGATATACTTCAGTTCGGAAGGTCATGGGTCTTTCGGCGTAATCGTAAACCCAACCAAGAGGAACAAGCCCATCAGGGGCATAGATTGAAGTTAATGTTTCAAGATTATCCTTCATTTCAAACAATCCAGTTCCATCAGCGGCAATATCCGCACCACCTTCAATATCTGCTGAATTACCAATGAATTTGGTTGCTTCAATGGATAAGGTGTTAGTGGCAAAGATTGCGCCGCCAAGAATTCCGGCATGATTCCCGGTGAAAGTGCTTCCTGAAATGGTAAGTGGTGAAGTGCTTACTATTGCACCGCCCCTGTTTTGGGCTTCGCCGTTGCTGAATGTGCAATCCGTGATTGATACCGTTGCACCGCCAATATTTATATGACTACCTTGAACGGCTGTGTTATTATCAAAGCGGCAATCAGTAAATGAAGATACTCCTGTATTTCCAATATCAATTGCCCCGCCTTGAATTGTGCTTTTGCAATTCACAAAGGAAGTTCCTTGAAAAGATACGCCATGCCAAAGGCTTATATAAGCCAAACTGGATTCAATTTCAGCCCCATCAAAAGTGAAGCCGCCGATTTCAGATTGAACAGCATCACCTGAAAAGGAAAAGACAAAAGCCGCTGTTGGATTATCCCGGTGTAAGGTTAAGTTTTTCCCCATATCACTAAAAGTTGTTTCCGGGGCAATCTCAACAATCCCGGTAATGATAATGGTATCGCCTTCATCAGCGGCTTGAACTGCTTCAAGCAATTCTTCATAATTGCTGACTGATACCGGGGATTCCCCCGCCATGGATTCATCCGGGGCATCTTCAGCCAATGCCCATGTTGGCGCAATTTGCGCCGCAAGTGCCACAATAAGGCACAATGCCAGTAATACGCTTGTGATTTTTTTCATTTTTCAAAACCTCCAAATTATAATGTTTGCAGGGATTTCCCGCAACACCATAATTATAGCAAGGCATGAAAAAAGCCCCAAGGAAAGGCGGGTTCGCCATCCTTGGGGTTTTGGTTAATTAGATTATTTGAATATCGACTTTAACCATGCTTCCATCTTTTTTTCAAGAATTCGGGGAGCTTCCCTTTCAAGTTCTTTTTCGGATAGGGTCAGCATGAACCGACCTTCCACCCATCCATCACCGCCCCTTGTTCGGTGTCCAAACTCCACATAGGAAGCATAGTGAACAGGGTTGATGATTTCAATTTCGTACACATTGCCGCTTTTGGTTATGGGTAAGGCGTTTGCATAAGCAATGGCATTACCTGTGCCACCTTCAGCGGCTTCTTCTTCCGTTTGGGCTGTCCATCCCCGGTGCAATGTTCCACCTTTCTTACCAGTGCTTTTAGGGTAATCACCAACAGGGGTTATTTTAATGACCTTTGCCAAAAGTCTTGCCGCTAATTCCTTAGCACAAGCCTTGCAGAATTCATCATAATCAGTTTTTTGAAGCCGTTTGTTTAGTTCTTCAAACTGCCTTGCCATATCCCCAAAACCCGTTACCATGCGCCTTGCCATTACTCATGCCCCCCTTCTGTTGCAATATCAACTG
>CAYPKG010000050.1:0-12062 GCA_964411275.1 uncultured Oscillospiraceae bacterium
TGCCGTAAGACCCGAAGCGGTGATTTCATCTGTTTCAAACTGATTATTACTAATCGTTTTAACACATCGGTCATAAATATCGTTTGATGGAAAATTCAACACGCATACTTTCGTTTCTTTCAAGGATTGATACATATGCCCGTCTTTATTGACTTTTCCCAATATACAGATAAAGTTTTCCAATCCACTTCCCATAAAACTAGACCAAGAGTGCAGGCAAGCATTTTCCTTGCCGTTAGATTTCCAACCTGTTACAACAAATACCAATTGTGGCATGGATGTAACAAAATCATACCAAGACAAGTTGCCGCAATATGCCACATATTGCTCAATATCATACCCAGCAAGTTTCTCTGGCCTATTAAAAATTGAAATTTCTTTTTTCATAGCAAAACCCTCCTTTGATTTTAGATTGTTTTAGAGTAGCATTAGCAGCACGACACCTGTAACACCAAAACCTAGTATCCATTGTAGTAAGTAGCTATAATTTGTAAAAACATTTTCAAATCGTAATTTGCCAGATTGATTATCAGCTCTGCTAATTGTGATGTTGTGACTTTTTCCTTTTGCAACAGGATTGTAACAATACCGATTAGACGGTCTATTTTCATACGCTCACCTCAATAACGATTGCTTTCTTTTTTTAATCTCCTTTTGTGTCTTTATACCGCCCATCTTTTGGCTTTGCCGCGTCAGCCGGAATAAGCCAAAGGTTGCCTTTTTTTATTGCTCCCGGTATGCGTCCGGCATTACAATACTGCAATATACGACGGTCTGAAATGCCCCACTTTTCGGCGGCTTCTTTCGTTGTAATGTAGTTCATAAGTACGCCTCCCAACATTACTATACTTCGTTTCTCCGTAGTATACAAGCGGTAATTGGACATTAAAAACTGGGGCGGCTGTATTTACAGCTAACAGGCATTTCTTGCATAAGTCGCCGGTTCAATGATCGGGGACGCTTCTCCTGCGCACAGCAGCGTCAGCCGGTGCATGGCCCGCGTACAGGCGATATACAACAGGCTTCTGTCATATTCGGTACTGTAATTGTCGCTGTCCACATAGGGGATGATTACCTCGTCAAACTCCAAGCCCTTTGACATCTGTATGGATGTGATGGATACGCCATTTACAAAGCGGGTGCTTTCAGGCGAGAGCAAATGCACATCATGGTCTGCCGCTAACAAATCGTAAAGCCGTTTGGCGCCCTCGGTTGTTTTAGCAATAATCCCTAGGGATGAATAGGCGCTTTCCTCAAAGGCTACAATCCCTTTCTGGATTTGCGCCAGCTGGCTTTGCTCATTGTGGCAGCGCATAATTTCGGGCGGTTCGCCATGCCGCTCAATGGCTTCTATCAGGCCCGTACTTTTAATCTGCTTTGCAAAAGAAATGATCTCGTAGGTGGAACGGTAACTTTTTGATAGCAGGACAAACTCCGCTCCATCATACAACTGTTGCAAATCCTCCAGCGTGTGCAAATGGTTTGGGTTGATGAATTGGCCGAAATCTCCTAAAATCGTCTTTTGGCATCTGAACAATATGTTGAGCACCGCATATTGAATGGGCGTATAGTCCTGCATTTCATCTACAACCAGATGCTTGATAACACCGCTTTCCTGCAATCCCTCAAACGCCGCATGGACATAGAGAAAAGGGTATGTGTCCGCCCACTCCAATGTTTTTTTCCCGGGCATGATGAACAGATTGGACATGCCGCCCTGCTTGTAAAAAGCCTTGTAAAGCCCCAATGTACTTTTGACTGTAAGCATTTTTTTCAGAGCCGCTAAGATCGTCCTGCTTTTTGGAATATCATCCTCCATAAAATTGTCGGCATCAAAACGGTTGTATAGGTCGTCGGCAATCATTTGCAACCGGCGTTTCACCGGATGCTTGCTATATGCGTGAAACCGCGCGCTTATCATTTCTGCTGTCGCCGTGAAGCGCCCGTAGGTATAGTCGGTGGGCACGAAGGCAATATGGGGTATCTGCCGGATAAACGCATCTAACAGCCCCACAAAATCCAGCGTGGACTTAAACCGTACCCGCTCTGTCCAGGCCGTATCATTTGCCCCCAAAGGGTCTTTGTCTAATTCAAATTGAATAACACCCTCTAACTGCACTCTGGCAATGTGGACGAAGCTCACTTCGTAAATTGGTTCCTCGCCCAGCTCCGGCAGAACATTGGAAATGTAATCCCCGAACACCTTGTTGGGGGATACGATTGTCACATTCTTGGCCGATAGCCTGTCTTTGAAGCGATAGAGCAAAAAGGCAATGCGATGCAATGCGATTGACGTTTTCCCCGATCCGGCCACTCCCTGTATGATCAGCGTACCTGCATTTTCGTTTCTGATAATCAGATTTTGCTCTTTTTGAATTGTGGCGATGATGGACTTCATCTTCTCGTCGGATGTTTGGGACAGTTCCCGCTGCAATACATCATCCCCAATATTGGCGGAGCTCTCCAGCGCATATTCCATCACGCCATTTTTGATTTTGAACTGCCGCTTGCGGGTCAGCTCCCCCTCAATTTTTCCTTTTGGCGCAATGTAGCTGGCAGGGCCGATTTCACAATCATAGAACATGCTGGCTATGGGGGAACGCCAATCCGAAACCAGCAATGTATTGTCGTGATGAAAGGCAAACCGCCCTATGTAATAAATGCCCGCTTCGCCGCCGTGTCCTGTGCGAAAATCGATCCGGGCAAAGTAAGGGGAATCTTTGAGCTTTGCAACCTTATCCCGCAGGGTAACCGCAAAGGCCCCGGTATGGTCAATTTTCCTAAGCCCCAATTCATTTTGGAACATTTCATGCGGGTCAATTTCGCCCCGGTTTTGCACCATATACCGCTTCATGTCCATGTATTCTCTGTCTATCCGCTCAACATTCGCTTCCGCGTCCGCAAGCGCATGATCCAGCATCTGATTGATTTCTTTAAGATAGGCGATTTCATCTTCAAATTGAATATCCCCAGCGGTCATTCCCGAACCATGACCGCCGGACTGCTGATCCCTACTCATCCGTCTCCCCCCTTGGCAGCACAAAACGCTGTGTGGGATAGCCAAACTCAACCAGCAATTCCGCTTCGGCAAATCCCAATTCCATAATCTGTTTGCGGTGGCCCGTATCGGCCTTGTCGCCGTCACGGTAGGTTGTGATGCTGATTTCTTTGTCTGAAAGAAGTTCTTCCATGACTCTATCAAGAAAGGCTTTCGGCATCCCTTTTTGCCTGTAAAGCGGGTGGGTTCCCATAAAATCAATGCCGCCGGTTTTGTGAGAAAAAAGCATGATGCCGATTGCTGCATCACCGTCTTTCATGATCAACGCTTCCTTGGTCTGAATACGCTGCTTTAGCACTCCAATGTGTTCATCTTCGTGCAGGTGGGGAAAACCGTCAATCACCAGCCTCACCAAGTTCATCCAGCAAGGGATATCGTCCTGTGTCGCATAGGCAATATTCAACTCAACCCCCGTTTCCGCAACCAGCATCCCAAAGCTCCCCTCAAATTCATATTTTAGCTGCAAAGGATAAAATCTTTCATTTTCCCTATATTTGTTGGGGGACAGCTTATACATGGATTTGAAAATACTATGAAACGCCTGCTGGCCCTCATAGCCGGACAAGAGCGCAATATCCAAAATAGATTTGCTCGAAAACACAAGCAGTTTTGCCGCTTCGGTAAGCTGCCGCCGCCTCTGATAATCATGCAAGGTCATTCCAAGCATTTTTGTAAACATGCGGTGCAGATGATATTTGGAGTAATGAACCGCACCCGCAACCATATCCAAATCGACTTTCTTTGTCAGATTGGCTTCGATATAGTCTATGGCTGCGCTGATTTTTTCCATGTGCTTCATGTCGTTTCCCCTCCCTTCGTTTTATAGTATTATAGTATAACGGATAAACTAAGCCCGCCTTTCATTTTTCTTGCTCTTTTTCGGGTTTCTTCTTTTTATATGGTATAATCAGAGATATTAAAAATTTAGTGGAGTGATCGACATGGGAAAAAGGGCTTTGGTAGTAATAGACATTCAAAATGACATAACAAAGAACTACAAGGAAATAATTGATAATATCAATCAAGCCATTGATTGGGCGGTCAACAATGATATCCCTGTGGTTTATATGAGGCATGAAAATCTATCAGCCGGCACGAGGACTTTTAAGCCCGGTACAAAGGGGGCAGAATTAGCCCCGGACTTGAAACAAGTTTCGGACAACGTTTTTACGAAGACCAAAGGAAACGCATTGACGAGCCAAGAGTTTGCCGACTTTATAAGCGAAAACGGGATTGATGAGTTCTATATTACCGGAGCTGACGCTGTGGCTTGTGTAAAATCGACCTGTTTCAATATGCGTAAAGCAGGCTATGGCGTTACCGTGCTATCGGACTGCATTACCAGTTACGACAAAAGGAAACTAGACGAAATGATCGCCTACTACGAGAGCAAAGGCAGTAAAATTATCAGCGTAAATGATCTGTAAGATAGGAAGCTATCACAAACCGAATGGCGTTTGGTTGATATATGGGAAACAGGGGTTCAAAAAACGCATATTTTAATTTAGCAAAACTGCGCGGAATACAAATCGTAGTATAGGCCCTGTTGTGCCAGCAGTGTTTCATGGCTGCCGTATTCGGCGATTTTGCCGCCGTCCAGGACGAGTATTACGTCCGCGGTTTGTATGGTGGATAGCCGGTGCGCGATAATAAAACAGGTTTTCCCCCGCATGAGCTTGCGCATGGCGGACTGTATTTGCAGCTCCGTCCGGGTGTCCACGTTGGATGTGGCCTCGTCGAGTATGAGGATGCGCGCGTCAGGCAGCATGGCTCTGGCGATTGCCAGCAGCTGCTTCTGCCCTTGTGAGATATTGAGCCCTTCGTCGTTTAATATGGTATCGTAGCCCTGTGGCAGCTGCATGATAAAATTGTGTATCTTGGCGGCCTTCGCCGCGGCGATCACCTCCTCGCGGGAGGCGTCCTGCTTACCGTAAGCGATGTTTTCATACACCGTGCCCTGAAACAGCCAGGTATCCTGCAGCACCATGGCATAGGACAGGCGCAGGCTTTCCCGGGTGACGGAGCGGATCTCCTTTTTGTCAATCACAATATCCCCCCCGTTGGGGTCGTAAAAGCGCATCAGAAGATTGATGATGGTGGTTTTGCCGGCGCCTGTGGGGCCCACGATGGCCACCATCTTCCCAGCCAGGGCGTCGATGTTTAAGTCCTCCACAACCAGCCGCTCCGGCGTGTATCCAAAGCTGACATGCTCCACCTCCACATGCCCTTCTACATTGGTAAGGGGCGGGGCGTTTTCCCGGTCGGCAGGCTCCAGCGGGCTGTCGATGATGCGAAATACCCGTTCCGCCGCCGCGAAGGCGGACTGCAGGTCGCCGATGATGCTCGCCGCTTCTCTGATGGGCCCGGAAAACTTCCGGGAATAGAGCACGAAGCTTGACAGGCTGCCCAGCGTAATGCCCCCGCCAAGGTATGTGACGGCGCCGAACACGCTGATAAACGCCAGGGAGAGGTTGTTGATGAAATTCACGCTTGGGCCGTTGATGCTGCCGTAGTAATCCGCGTTGTAATAGGCAGTCACCGCGTCGTCATTCTTCTCATCAAACCGGCCAAGCATTACATCCTGGCGGTTGTAAGCGGCGATTGTCTTTTGCCCGGTGAGGCTTTCCTCCACATAGCCGTTCAATTCCCCCAGCTTTTGCGAACGGGTTCGAAACAGCGGGCGGGTCTTGCCGGTGATGTACCGGGTGAGGAAAAACGAAAGCGGGACAGTCACGGCGAACACCAGCACAAGGGGCGGGTGGATGCGAAACATCATCACCAGGGAACCGATCACCGTGACCACGCTGGTTGTGATCTGCAAAAGATCAGTGGAAAGCGATGTGTTGACGGTGTCGATGTCGTAGGTGATGTGGCTGATGATTTCCCCCGTGGGGTGGGTGTCAAAATAATTGACCGGCATATCCGCAAGGTGGGAAAACAGGTCGCCGCGCATATGGAACACGACCTTCTGGCTAAGCCTGATCATCAGCCGGGAAAGGAGATAGGCCATGACGGCGGACACCGTGTAGAATAGGATCATCAGCGCGCAATAATAGAACACGCCGGCGAAGTTCACATTGCCGGGTTCAATTCCGATGGCATCCACGGCGTAGCCTGAAAGCAGCGGCCCTACAAGCGCGAGGGAGTTGCTTGCAATCAGCAACACAAAGGCGAGGAGCACCAGCCATTTATAATGGTACAGATATTGCCACAAGCGGCGCAGCACTTTTTTCGGCTCCGCCGCCTTTTCCACGGTTTTTGATAGTTTAGACGGATCGTTTCGTCCTGCCAAGGCCATACCCTCCCATCTGTGAAACGCTGATTTCCCGATAGATTTCGCATTGTTCAAAAAGCTCCTCGTGGGTGCCGCAACCCACCTCCCGGCTGTCCTCCAGCACCAGAATACGGTCGGCGTGGAGGATGGAGCTGACCCGTTGGGCCACGATGATTTTGGTGCTCATGGAAAGCTCCTCGCTGAGCGCCTTTCGAAGCAGCGCGTCCGTCTTATAGTCGAGGGCGCTGGAGGAGTCGTCCAGTATCAGTATTTCCGGCTTCGCTGCCACAGCCCGGGCGATGAGCAGCCGTTGCTTTTGCCCGCCCGAGAGGTTTGCGCTTTTGATGGACAGCACATGGTGAAGCTGTGTGGGCAGGGCGGATATGAATTCCTTTGCCTGGGCGGTGGAGATGGACGCCTCGATGGCGGCGGCGCTTAGCCCCCGGCCGAAGGAGATGTTTTCGGCGATGGTGCCGGCGAAGAGAATGTCGTTTTGAAACACCACGCCGAATTTTGCGCGCAGCTCGTTCAGTTCGTAGGTATTGATCGGGCGCCCGTCGATGCGGATGCTGCCGCTATCAGGATCGTAGAAACGCATCAAAAGCCGCAAAACCGTGCTTTTCCCGCTGCCGGTGGCGCCGATGATCCCCAGGGTTTCCCCCTTGCGCAGGCGGAAGGAGATGTTCTCCACGCTGGGCTCCCGCTTATGGTATGAAAATGTTACATGATCGAATACGATATGCCACGGCTCCGCCCTAAGGTCATTATCCTTAAGCGGCAATACAGGGAGGTCCATGGGCGTGTCGAGAACCTCCTCAATGCGCCTGGCGGAGGCAACGCTGCGGTTGTAGATGGAGAACATGCGGGTTACAGAAAGCATGGCGTTCAGGATGATTGTAAAGTACGATAGAAACGCGATGATCACCCCCGGCTGGGTGAGCCCCAGGTTCACCCGGTACGCGCCCACAATGATCACCGGTACCAGGGCCAGGTTCAATAAAAGGTTCATGATTGGGCTGGTGAGGGCTACGGTTCTGGCGGCGGCGGTTTCGGCGGCTACCACCTCGCCGTTGACGCCCTGAAATCGGCCTTTTTCATAATGGGTTTGAGAGAGCGCTTTGATGATGCGCACCCCAGTGGTGTTTTCCCGCACCACCCTTGTCAGCTTGTCGATGGACTGCTGCAGCTTTGTGTAGAGGGGGAGGCTCTTTTTGGAAATCCCGTAAACGGTAATGCCCACAAAGGGCAGGATGGCCACCAGGACGAGGGAGAGCACCGGTTCCAACAGCATCGTCACCAGAATGCCGCCCACAAGAAGGATGGGCGCGCGCACCCCCACGCGCTGGATTTTACCGAACATCTGGTGCAGGTTATATGTGTCGGTTGTCAGGCGGGATTCCAGTGACGGGATGGAAAAGCCGTCCACCTGGGTTGAGGAAAGATGGATAATCCGCTCGTACAGGTCGTGGCGGATGATCTTAGTGGCGTCCCGGGCAACCCGGGAGGCCATGCGGTTAGCAGTGATGTTGGTGATTGCGCCCAATAAGGCGCATAATACCATCACCCCGCCGCAAAACAGGATGAGCTTCACGTCCTTTTGAGGGACTACCGTGTCGATGGTATAAGCCAGCGCATAGGGGAGCAGCAGGTCCATGATGGTGCCGGTGAATTTGATCAACAGACCCACGCTCATGCGCGCGGCATAGGGGCGAAGATACGAGAGAACCCGCTTCATGGTTTCTCCCTTTCAGCCACCTTGCTTACCTCGATTGCCTTTGCCATCACCCGCTCCATCATAGAGCTGAACAGCCCCCGTTCTTCAGGGGTAAACTGCTCAAATATCTCCCGGTTCCAATTCTTAAGCACCTCCCGGATGCGGGGATATGCGTCATAGGCCTTTTGAGTAGGGAAAACCTCCATGGCGCGCTTGTCGGCGGCGCTTATCCGCCGCTCCACAAAGCCGTTTTCTTCCAGCAGCGCAAGCTGCCGGGCTACGTTGCTTTTGTTGACATAGATGAGCGAAGCAAGCGTCTCTTGGGAGATGCCGGGGTTTTTGCACAGCTTTGTGATATAGATATACTGGTAGCCGTTCAATCCCACAGCCTCCAGCTGCTCGCTGCGGTACATGGCGGCACAGCGGGCAGTCCGGTCGATAAAACGCATGAACGATTCCATGATGCACCCCTTTTACGCAAATTTGTTGCGCTCGCAACTATTTGGCTACAATATAGCATGAATATATATGGCTGTCAATGATTGGGAAGGCCAATAAAAGGCAGGAAATCTTACTGTTTATGAATGATGTTGCTTTCTGCCCGCATCTTCGCTCAAAGGGCGGTGTCTTTTTTTGGCACGGAAAACCGGGAAATGTTTACGCCCTCCAGCTCCAGCAGCTTTATTTTCTTTTCCACGCCCCCGGCATACCCGGTGAGGCTTCCGTTCGCGCCCACAACCCGGTGGCAGGGGATGATGATGGAAATCGGATTGTGTCCCACAGCGCCGCCAACGGCCTGGCTGGACATGCTATCCTTGTGCATGCGGGCGGCCATCTTTTTTGCGATGTCGCCGTATGTCATTACTTCGCCATACGGGATTTCGCATAAAATGCGCCATACCGCCTGACGGAATTCGCCGCCCAGGGGTTTGAGCGGCAGCTCTGAGGGTTCGGGTTTATTCCCCAGGAAATAACGGTGGAGCCAATCTTTTACCACAGCGAACAGCGGGACTTCGTCCCGTTCTATCATCGATGCCAGGATGGAGGCTCCGAAATACTTTTGCCCCTCCAGCCACAGGCCCACGAGATGCTCCCCCTCGCCGTCACAGGCTAGGGTGATGCGCCCAAGTGGCGAAACAAATGTTGTGGAATAGTACATTAAACGTCCTCCTTATATGGCGTTCCAAAGATTGATTGTGGCATAGCTGCGCCAGGGCCGCCAGGCCTCCGCCAATTGCACAAGCTCCTTTGGCGTGTAGCCGGGAAGCGCCTTCTTTACCCCGGCATCGGTTTGTAAAAAAGCGTCGGGCCATTCCATCACACGCATGGCGATGTATTGGGCTGTCCAGCTGCCGATGCCCCTAATCTGCATCAGCTTTTTTATTTCCTCCTCCGGCGATGCGCATAGCCCCAGGTGGATTTCTCCCTGGGATATGGCCTTTGCCAGGGAAAATATGGTGTTGGAGCGGGCGGAAATAACCCCCAGCTCGCCCAAGCTGTCCGCGATGCTTTCGCCCATGGCAAGGAAGGCCTCTGGTGACGGAAAAGCATGGGTCAGGCCGTCGATCCCGGTGGAAAGAGGCGTCCCGAATTTTTTTACAATCCTTGCCGCCAGCGTGCTTGCGGCTTTTACGGTGATCTGCTGGCCCAGCACCGCCCGCACCGCCGTCTCAAACGCGTCAAAGCATCCCGGCACCCGTGCGCCCGGGGCGCACAGCCCGGGCCGGATGTCGTTCATGGCATGAAGGGCCGCATACACGGCATCCGGGTCGCAGTTGAGATCAAACAGGTGGCGCACCCGCGCCGACACCTGAGGCAGCACGGGCAAAAGGCTTTCGCTGATGGTGATCTTGAGCGCGTTTTTTTGCGGAAGATGGCAGGCTTTGAGCCAGCCCTGTGGGGATGTTCCATCGGCGCTTTCCAAAGACACGGTGCGCAGGTATGCGCCGTCTTTTATGAGCTCCACACCCGCGATTGCCCGCCCCGCGAGGAACCCAAGCATGTCCTCCCAGGGGTACGGGGGCCGGTAGCCGAATAGAAGCGTAATATCCTCCCCGTGTCGCCTGTCCTCCGGAAGCCGCTTTCTAAGCGCGGTGGGGGAGAGCTTGTAATGCTTAACAAACGCGTCGTTAAAGCGGCGCAGGCTGCCAAACCCCGCCGCCATGGCTACGTCCAATACCGTAAGATCAGTGTCCGTAAGCAGTTTTTTTGAAAGCAGCAGCCGGGCGGTCTGGGCGTATTGGACGGGGGAGACATTGTATTGTGCCTGAAAGGCCCGGCGCAAATGCCTGCCTGTACAGCCGAGGCCCGCCGCGATTTCCTCGATGCTTTGCCCGGTTAAAAAACCTTCCTCAAGCTGGCGCGCCGCCCGGTAGGCCAGGCGCTCTGTCGCGTCCGTCGCCGCCGCGCCTGGCGCAAGCTCCGGCCTGCACAACAGGCAGGGCCGGTATCCGGCCTGCTCCGCCTGGGCGGCGGTGGAATAAAACCGGCAGTTTTCCGCCTTTGGAATTCTCGCCCGGCACACGGGGCGGCAATATATCCCTGTGGAGGATACGCCCACGAAAAAACGCCCGTCAAACCGGGGGTCTTTCGCCTTGAATGCCGCGTACAAACCGGCGCTGTTTTCGATCATGCTTCTGTCTCCCAACCGTACTTGTGTTTTCATTATACTATAATCGCGAAGCGATTATAGTATAATCACGCATCCGCGTTTCAGGCGCAGTCTGAAATATCGCGGGCGAATAAAATAAGCCGTATAATAGCCGCTTTGCGGCTATTATATCACAACGCTTTCCAAAAACTCGCCATTTTCGGACATGTATATATGGGGTTCACAAAAAAACGCCCGGTTAATTATCCGGGCGGCAGACACAGTAACGGTCAGCGTATCTATTGCAGCTTGGCAAGCGCCACCGCAATCTTTGCCGCGCAGCGGGCGTTGTTGAACGCAAGCTGCACGTTGGAGGCGAAGGCCGTTCCCCCGGTGAGGTCCTTTATGTGGGAAAGGAGGAACGGTGTGATGTCCTTGCCCCGGATGTGGGCGGCGTCGGCCATGTCCAGCGCTTGCCGGATGATGTTTTCCATGTAATCGAAGTCGAGGGCATATTCCTCAGGGATGGGATTGCCGATGAGGACGCCGCCGTTTAGCCCCAAATCCCACTTGGTGCGGATAATCCGCGCGATCTCCTCTTCGTCCTTTGCGGCATAGTCCACACGATAGCCGCTTTTCGTGCAATAGAACGCGGGGAAATCCCCGGTTTGATTGCCCAGCACAGGCACCCCCATTGTCTCGAGATACTCCAGGGTACGGCCGATATCCAGTATTTGCTTCGCGCCGGCGCAGACCACCGCCACCGGCGTATGGGCAAGCTCCTGCAGGTCGGCAGACACATCCATTGTCACCTCGCCGTGACGGTGAACGCCGCCAATACCACCTGTGGCGAACAAGTGAATTCCCGCCAGCGCGGCGCTGATCATGGTGGAGGCCACGGTGGTGGCGCCGGTTTTTCCGGTTGCGAGATAGGTGGCATAGTCCCGGCGGCTGACTTTGCCTACGTCCTCGCCTTTGCACATGAGCGTGAGCTCCTCTGGCGAAAGGCCGATTTTAATACGCCCGCCAATCAGCGCAATGGTGGCGGGGTGCGCGCCCTCGGCGCGGATCAGCTTCTCCACCTCCGCCGCGAAAGCGAGGTTTTCCGGATACGGCATGCCGTGGCTCAGGATGGTGCTTTCCAGGGCGACCACAGGCTCCTTGTTTTTGAGGGCGGTTTGCAATTCGGGACGGATGTCCAGATATCTTTCAAGTTTCATAGTGGTTCTCCTTGTAAAATCTCATTGAATACGGTAGGCTTCCAGCGTTTCTCTGACGAGGCGGTCGCTCATTTCGGGGTGGATGGTATCGTGGCTGTTTATGGCGACGATACCCGAGGCGAGGGCATAGTCGAGCTGGACTTCCAGCGGCATGCCGGAAACAAACCCGTGCAAAAATCCCGCCATAAACGCGTCGCCGGCGCCGG
>CAYPKG010000051.1:0-12018 GCA_964411275.1 uncultured Oscillospiraceae bacterium
CTACTCATATCTATTGTGTTTTCATGCAAAAATAACGAAGAAGGAAATACATATTTAACCAGCATTCAGGCATTGTCTGATTACGAATTTATGTGGGGTGTCTTGGAGGCAAATTATCCGCTGTTTGGGGCGCTTGAGCAACTTCCCCATAATAGAATATATAGCCATAATATTAAGTCGCATTACCTCAAAGAGCTAAAAAGAGAAATGCGGAGTGGTAAAATTCGCAAAGATCGTTTTTTTGAAATCTTAGACAATACATTAAGTATATACAATCAATATGGGCATTTATCCATAGTATCATCAGATCTATATGGACTTATGCATAACATTTATGTTGTCAATAGAAATAGCTTGCCAGACAAGTACATCTATGATTATTTAAAAGACACGGTTGATCTGGATCGAAGCAAATGTGCATACTCCTTTTCCGATAATGATAATACGCAGATGGATATTGAAACGCCGGATCTGGAAAAAGAAATTTGCGAGACAATCAAATTAACGATCGAAGATGGAATTGCCATTGTTTCTGTGAGCACATTTGCCTGGCCCGACTCACAATGTATCCCCCTGGCAGTAGCGAAACTCCAGGAATACTGTAAGCTCTCTGCAGACACAACTGATTTGATTATTGATATACGTAATAATAATGGAGGCAGCAGTGTCGTTTGGACTGAAGGCCTCGTAGCCACGCTCATAAACGCTCCGCTAACATATAACCAGCTGTATGGATATATGGATGGAGATATGAATGCCATGATATTTGGTGAAAGTATTCCTTCGGAAAATTATGTAAGCAAGACACAAATATTATGTGAAAACAATATTTCAATTGATGAACTGGGTTTATCCTATTTAGACAGATTTTTTGTTGACCCAATTACAGTTTACCCCAATCAATCGGGTTATGAGTATTCAGGTCATATCTGGGTTTTGGTGAATGGAACTGTCTATTCTGCTGCTGATGCATTTGCCGCTTTTTGCAAAAACACTGGCTTTGCAACAGTCGTGGGAATGAAAACCCATGGGTCTGGATTGGGTACGGAGCCAATGATCTTTTCTCTGCCAAACAGCGGATTTCTTGTTAGATATGACGCCTTATTCGGTTTCAACAGCGATGGAACCAGCAATGCTATCACCGGCACCGCACCCGACATTATGATTGATAATCAGGATGCCCTTGAATATGTACTGAATTTAATTCACAGCAGGGCAAATTAGGAAGCTATTGTTGAATTGCCCGGGGAAGTGGTGTTGCATCGTTTTACACCAAAGGGTTACTCTCGCAAATGATATTATTTATGATTGTGTGGAGGGTGTATTGATGAAGAAAAGGCGTCATCGTTTGATAAATGTGGTTGTATGGATTTGTTTCGTCTTTGTGCTGCTGACCGGCATCCTGCGGCTATACGAAACAGGTGTCGGGCGGAACATTACATCTGTGGAGCTGCCGGAAACGATTGAACTCCCCGGAAAACGGCTGATCGCGGTGGGGGAGCCGACCCATGGGAACAAAGAGGTAACGCTGATTAGAAAAGAGGTATTGATCAGGCTGGTCGAAGAGTACGGTTGCAGGGCCTTTTTGCTGGAAACCACATTTGGAAATTCTGCGAAAATCAATCAATATTTGTTGGAGGGGCAGGGCTCTGCGCGGGAATGTTTGAACCATATAGATGGCGCGGTCTATAGCACGAAGGAAATGATGGAACTGCTCCAATGGATCCATGATTACAATCTAGCCGCCCCCGACGCCGGGAAAATACGGTTTTACGGGATAGACATTCAGCGCGACGACAGCAGCAAAGCGTATTTACTACGCTACCTTACATCGGCTGACCCACAAAGCAACTACTATCATCTTTTCAAAACCGAGCCGTATCAGAAATCGAATAACACAATCGAGGACGTCGTTCGCGAGATGGAGGACAGGAAAGAGCAGTATATCAAAAACACCTCCGAGGCGGAATATGTGCTGGCCTTGAAGCATTTGGATTGTATTTTGAAAGCGGCTGAGCTGCGCACGCCGGGTCAATCAAATCTGCGGGATCAATACATGGCGGAAAACGCATTGTGGATATTGGAGTATGAAAAAAAATATTTCGGGAACAATCAGGCCCTGCTTGCGGCGCACAACGGTCATATTATGAAACAAAGGGATACCCCCCTCAGATATATCCCCATGGGCGTATATCTTTCTCAAGAACTGGGGGAGGAGTATTATCCCATCGGTCTGGAATTCGGGAAAAGCACGTTTTGGGCCTGGAAGAGAAGAAGCGCGTGGACATATTCTGTGAAACGCGAGGGGTGGCTGATTGATCTTTTGTCCAGTTTTCCGGATGACGTGGTGTTTGTGGACTTGAAAAACGAACAGGATCCGACTGCCGCTGCCCTGCGTGGACAGGATTGGATGATCACTGGAATAGGCGGCTCCTATAACCGGGTGCAGTCATTGTTTCCAGGTTCGCAATGCTTACCGGTTCGCCTGGATGAGGCTTTTTCGGCTATTCTATATCTGCAAAGCGCGAGCCCAGCAGGGTTGGTGGGGTTTAAAACAAAGAAAATCACAGCTGACATCCTGCTGCTTGTGCTGCTGATCATCACGGGGGCATGGATTTTGCGCAAAAGGGTTGGAACGAAGCGGAAAACTCCACGAAAATAAATCCACAAGTATATTGGGCAGGGGAAAGCCGGGAAACGGCATTCCAGCATTGATTGCATATTAGCCATATGCGGCGTCGGCTGGATCCTGGTCTGCAGGGTATTGTTTCCACGCCCCGCGAAAGCTCCTTCGCTGTACTCAGGATGATAAATTTGGCTTCTTTCTATCCGATGGTAGCAACCACCACCGCCCGCAGGATGGGCTCAAGCTCCTCCACGGTATGGGCCTGCCAAAACGCCTCGTACTGCGCCTGGGTTTCCCAGGTTTCTTCACTGCTATACTGGATGGCGTAGGAGCAACCGGACGCCGCATTGTACCACGCCCCGTAGGCCAGGTATTCCGGCGGCCCAGCCGGGCGGAACAAGGTGTACGCCTGCCCGTTTACATCCTCCGACAGGGCGACAAAGGCGGTGTGATCATGGGCAAACGTGGTGTTTAGCGCCTCCAGCAGCTTTAATGTATCCGGGGTGCGCTTGACGACGATGCTGTAATCGTCCGCCTGCCACTCAAAAAACACCTGGGCGATGTCGTTCTCCCGGATCAAGCAAAAGGAAACCTCGGCATCCACCGGCAGCGGTATGGCCACGGACATCCGTTCCTCCAGCGCTTCCAGGCTCTCGACTTCTTCAAAATTCAATAAAATCCGCGCAAAGGGAAAGGAAAGCCTGGGCCAGCTCAGCGCCAGTATCAGGGTCAGAACCAGCAGGCCGCCGATCAGCCAATAGCCCCCTTTTTTCATACCGGTTCCCCTCCTTCGCCCAAAATCATCGGATTTCGGGTATTTCAATAAGGTTCCAAACCTATGGGTTTGACCATCTTTATAAAGAACTCTCCTTATATTATATACAACTCTCCGTCAGAAAGACAAGGGCAGCCGCATTTTGCGACTGCCCTAACGTATATCGGTTAGAAGATGCGGAACCCGGCCACGAAGTTTCTCGTCCAGTAAGAACTGCTTTGGATGTTGGAGCAAATGCGAACCTTGCCGTCGCTGGAAGACGCGTCAATCATCTTTCCGCCGCCCAGCGCAATGCCCACATGCCCCCTGTAGCTGATGATATCGCCCTTTTGCAGGCTGGATATACTGGTGATCTTCTGGTACTTTGTAACCTTCTGCCAGGAGGCGGAGGTCATGTACCCCTGCTTGACGCCGGCCTGATTGAGGCACCAGTACACAAAACCGGAGCAGTCAAAGGAGCTTGGGCCCTTCGCGCCGCGCTCATACCTGCAGCCCAGCTTGGACTTGGCGATGGCGATGAAGTTGTCCACGCTAACGCCGGTGACCTTCGGGGGGGAGCCGCCGCCGGAGGAACTGCCGCCGCTGCTGGAAGAACCGCCGCTTGAGGACGAGCTGCCGGAAGAGGAACTGGCCTTTTTCGCGCTGTCGCTCATCAAAGTGGTCATGGTCTGCTTGCCCACCTTACCGTCTACGGACAGGCTGTTTCGGGTCTGGAAGGAGCGCACGGCGTTTTCGGTTTCAGATCCGAAGTAGCCTGTGGCCTTACCGCCCAAATATTTAAGCTCAATGAGCCGTTTTTGAATATTGGTGACGTCGGAGCCGGACATTGTTATGACCAGGGCGTTGGGCTGTGCGCGGCTGGACATCAAGAGGCTGATGCTTTCCGGCCCCAGATACCCGTCCGCGATCAAACCGCTGCGCTCCTGAAAGCGTCGCACGGCGTTTTCGGTATCGTCTCCATACTTACCGTCGGCGTCGGTTGTCATATAGCCCAGTTTAACGAGCTTTTTCTGATACGTCTTGAGCTTGTCGCTGACCTCGCCCCGGCTGAAATAATTCGCCTTCACGCTGTCGCTGTACAGCATTTCACGGGTTTTTTCCCCGATGGTGCCGTCAGGCGACAGTCCGTTCTTTTCCTGGAATTTTTTGACGGCGGCTTCCGTCTCCTCGCCAAACAGGCCGGTGGCCTTGTCGAGATACCCCAATTCGCGCAAACGCGATTGCAGTTCTTTGACGTCCGTACCCTCGACTCCGATGGAGACGGAGTACTTGGTAGCGCCGTCGCTCATCAACAGCGCGTAGGTTTCCTGCCCCAGGCACCCGTCGATTGTCAGGTCATGCTTGCGCTGAAACAGCTTGACGGATGCTTTTGTCTGGGGCCCGTAGTATGTGGTGGGCTCGTCTGCTTCCATATACCCCAGCTCCATCAGCCGTTCCTGGATGTCCGCCACGATGGCGGCGGTCATGCCCTCTATCAACGGCGTATCGTTGGGATCAGGCTCCGGCGTGGGCGTTGGCACGGCGGTGGGCTCCGGCGTACTTGGCGCCGCCTTGCCCAATGCCGCAAGGCTGGACATGTCTATGATGCTGCTCTCGGGGGTTGGGGTAGGGGTAGGCGTTGCCGCTTTACCGCCGTTTGTGGCGGCAATCGCCACCGGAATACCGATCACCAGCACCGCCACGATGCCGATGACGATGGCCGCCTGGGGCGTCAGCCGCTTAAATCGGTTTGCCGCAGACGAGAAAAACGCCGTTACCTTTGCGCTGATGCTGTTTGCGCGAATGCGGCGCTTGCCTGTCCGCGATTTTCCGGCGCGGCGGCCATCCATTTTTTTTGCAAGAGCGGCTTTACGCAGCGCGCTTTTGCGATCATTGCTTTGCCACATGATTGCCTCCACCGAACCCACCAGAGTTCGGGCATTTCCTAAGGTTTTATGTCAAAATCTGTGGTTTTGACCATTTATAATGTGTATCATTCTATCTTACACATTTGTTTCCGGCGGCGGATTACAGGCTCCTGCTATGTCAGCGGCTTCGCTGCGGGTTCCTCCCCGGCCTCCAAACGCCGATACCCGGCTCTTTGCCTTAGGCTATTATAGCATGAAAAACAGCATTTTTCGTGAATAATTCTTAAACATGGATATCTGGTGAAGGGATGGATGAATGATTAAAAGATAATTTTGCCGCCACAAATACCGGTTCCGGGGCTGTTTTTTTACCAGTCATGCCGGCCGCGGGCGGCGGACATGGCTGTGTTGACCGTGGTTTCCCGGTGCAGCCGGGTGGTTTCGGTAGCAGCCTCCACATCCCCGTTGAGCACCGCCTGATAAATTTTATTATGCCATTTCAGCGCGGAATTGAGAATTTCTACCGTGACTGTCCGGATGCGGAACAGATGAAACCGCATGCTGTAATGGCTGTATGTCTCCCACAGGTGCGGATTGTTTGCCGCCTGAACCAATGTGATGTGGAACTCTTCATCCAACTTCAAAAACGCTTCCACATCCCGGGATTTTGTGATGGTCTCGGTTTTTTTGATATTTTCCCGCAGAATTTCGATTTCCCCGTCGGAAATGTGTTTTGCCGCCAGCTGTGCCGCGAATATCTCCAGCATGGTGCGAAAATCGTTGAGGGCGATATAGTCCTCCAGCCGCATATCGTAAACCGTATAGCCGGAGGTAGCCGATTTTTCCAGATAGCCGTCCTTCACAAGACGGTTTAACGCCTCCCGGATGGGGGAGCGGGACAGGTTCAGGCGGGCGGAAAGCACCTCCTGATTGATCCGCGCGCCGCCAGACAGGCGGCCCTCCAGTATGTCCTCCTGCACCAGATGATATGCGATATCGGTTTTGCTCATAAAGGGATTTTCCCGGGCTAGCTCTTCCATGCGCTGTGCGTATTCCACGGCAATTTCCTGACTTTCTTTTTTCTTTCACGCCGGACAAAGGCACGCGTTCGTTCCTATTATAATGGACGGTTGTCCCTTGCGCAATCATTTGTGTACATAATTCTATCCGAAAACAACGTTTTCGTACAGATTTTTGTACAGCCGGCGCGCTTGTGTCGATTACTTTACACGGGGATTTTGTAGTGATAATCTATCATCTGTAGAAACAAATTATATATCGCAATATGGGCAGGGAGGTGCAGGACATGCTTTCAGACAACAGCACAATGGAAAAGCTTCTCAATAATAAACATAATTTTGTGTTTCTGGGGGAGGCAGGTTCCGGCAAAAGCGAGATCGCGCTCAACTTTGCCATGTACCTGAAGGCCTGCGAGGATCTGCCGGTTCATTTTTTTGATATGGATCAGACAAAGCCTCTGTTCCGCTCCCGTGACGCGAAAGCGCTGCTAGAGGAAAACGGCATCGTGCTTCACTATGAGGAGCAGCACCTGGATGCGCCCACCCTTGTGTCCGGCGTGCCGCAGGCTTTAAAAAACGACGAAATATATACCATCCTGGATGTGGGCGGCAACGAGACCGGTGCGAGGATGATTGGCGGGTTTGCCCAGCTATTGAAGAACGACAAAACACTTATGTTTTTCGTGGTTAACCCCTATCGGCCCTGGTCCCAGGACGTGCTGGCGGTGGACTCCACACTCTCCGCCATCCTGCGGGCCTGCCGCCTGAAGGAAATCCTGGTGCTGGCAAACCCCAACGTGGGGTATACCACCACCAAGGAAGAATTCCTCTTAGGCTGTGAAAAGGTCAAGGGCATGCTGGGGGAATACATCCCCATACAAGGGGCGTGCGTGCAGGAAGAGCTATATGAGGCGGTGAAGGATCAAACGGCTTTCCCCGTCCTTCCCATCCGGCTGTATTTAACCTATCCCTGGATCGAAAAAATGTAAATCACGCCAAACGGCGAGAGATAAGAGGAGGAAAGAAAAATGGCTGAAGTGGCAATACGCAAAGAAAGCTGCAAAAGCTGTCTGTACTGCGTAAAGTTCTGTCCCAAGGGCGTTCTTAGCGCAGGAAAAGAGGTCAACTCCAAGGGCTATCCCTATGTGGTTGTCGAAAAACCCGAGGCATGCATCGGTTGCGCCATGTGCGCGCAGATTTGCCCGGAAGCGGCGATTGAAGTATATCGGTAAGGAGGCGGGAAGTATGAGTCGTATTTTCATGAAAGGCTGCGAGGCGATTGCCGAGGCGGCCGTGCGTTCGGGTTGCCGGTTCTTTGCCGGTTACCCCATCACCCCACAGAATGAAATCCCTGAGTATTTCGCCAGGCGCATGCCTGAAGTAGGCGGCACCTTTGTCCAGGGAGAGAGCGAGGTCGCGTCCATCAATATGGTGTATGGCGCGGCGTCCACCGGCACCCGGTGCATGACCTCCTCATCCAGCTGCGGCATCAGCTTGAAGAGCGAGGGCATCTCCTTCTGCGCGTCTGCCCGCATTCCTATGGTGTATGCCAACATCTCCCGCGGCGGCCCCGGCATTGGCTCCATTCAGCCGGCCCAGCAGGATTATTTCCAGGCCACCAAGGCCAGCGGCAACGGCGGCTTTAAGATGATGGTGTTCGCCCCCGCTACCGTGCAGGAAGCGGCGGATATGACGTATGCCGCCTTTGATTACGCGTTTCGCGACAGGAACCCCGTGCTGATCCTGGGTGATGGCGTGATGGGCACCATTATGGAGCCTGTTGAGCTGCCCCCAGAGCGCACCGACGAAGAGATTGCGGCTTTGAAAAACGCACAGCGGAATTGGGCGCTGGTGGGCCATAACCCCGCCGACGGCCGCGCGTTTATTCAGCCCGGCAAATGGTCCACGGCCGCGCTGGAGCAAAGCTGCAAGGACAACGCCGCGTTGTACGAGTCCTGGGAAAAAGACGTGCAGGTGGAAGAATACCTGGTGGAGGACGCGGAACTGATCGTGACCGGGTACGGCATTTCCGGCCGCATCGCCAAGTCCGCTGTGACGCTGCTGCGCGAACAGGGCTACAAGGTGGGCCTGATCCGGCCCAAGACCGTGTCGCCCTTCCCGTACAATAGCTTTGAAACCCTGGACTATGGCCGGGTAAAGGCAATCCTGGATGTGGAAATGTCAATTCCCGCCCAGATGATCTATGATGTAAAGCTGGCCGTCAAGGACCGCTGTCCCATCCATACCTGTTTGCGCGCCGGTGGCGAAGTGATGCGCCGGGCGGACGTGATGCAGGCGATCCGGGAAATTCTCGCGTAAGGGGGAGAAAGAAATGCAAAAAGTTTATTCCAGAACCACGACCATTCAGCCGGACATGGTTTCCGGCTTTTGCCCAGGCTGTATGCACGGCACCGTGTTTAAGCTCATCGGCGAGGTGCTTGAGGAGCTTTCCATCGTGGACAAAACCGCGGTGGTGCTGGGTGTTGGCTGCTGCGGCCTTGCCATGGAGTATGTGACCTACGACAATACCACCTCGCCCCATGGCCGTGCCTGCGCGGTTGCTACCGGCATCAAGCGCGCCAACCCCGAAACGGTGGTATTCACCTATCAGGGAGACGGCGACCTTGCGGCCATCGGCCTTGCGGAAACAATGAGCGCCGCCAACCGCGGCGAGAACTTTACCGTAATATTTGTCAACAATGGCATTTATGGCATGACCGGCGGCCAGATGGCCCCCACCACCCTGGTGGGCATGAAGGCCACCACCGCGCCCTTTGGCCGGGACCAGAAGCAGCATGGCTATCCCATGCATATGTGCGAGATACTCAACCAGCTGACAGCGCCTGTGTATCTGGAGCGCTGCACCTGCAACACCCCTCAGAACACCATAAAAACCCGCAAGGCCATCAAAAAAGCCTTTGAAAACCAGCTGAGCAACAAGGGCTTCTCCCTGGTGGAGATCGTCACCAGCTGCCCCACCAACTGGGGCCTCGATCCCATCGAGTCGTTGAAGTTCCTGGAAGAAAACATGCTGCCTGAATATCCTTTGGGCGTATTCAGAGATCGATAAGGAGGAGCGCGAAAATGGAAAGAAATTTAATGGTAGCGGGCTTCGGCGGACAGGGCGTGATGGTCATGGGCAAGCTCCTGGGCCGGGCCACCTGCGAAAGCACCGATAAGTTTGTCACGTTCTTCCCCTCCTACGGCGCGGAACAGCGGGGCGGCACCGCAAATTGCTATGTGGTCATCTCCGATGACCCGGTGGGTTCCCCTATGGGCGACGAGCTGGACGATCTCGTGGTCATGAACGGCCCCTCCCTCAACAAGTTCCTGCCCAGGCTCAAAAAGGGCGGCGTGCTGTTCATCAACAGCTCCATCGTCACCGGCCCCATCGCCCGGGACGATGTCAGCGTGGTGGCGGTGCCCGTCACCGAAATGGCCCTCGAGATGGGCAACGCCAGGGTATTGAATATCATCATGCTGGGCGCGTACATCGGCTACACCGACGTGGTGCCTGAGCAGGTGGTGCTGGATACCATCCTGAGCCAGTTTGCGAAAAAGCCCGATATGATCCCCCTGAACAAGGAAGCCTTCGCCAAGGGCATCGCCATCGGCAAGGCCGCCGCGGGGAAATAATTTTTGCGGGTACGTGCGAGGGCGCTGCCCTCGCGCTCCCGCCAAAGGGGCAGTTCCCCTTTGGAAACCCAAAACAAAACGCCTTTTCAAATAAAGGGCGTTTTGTTATTTTTTCTACATTTCAGTCAAAATGTTGGAATATTAACCACTTTCAAATATTTGTCCATTCCGAAAATAGATAGAATTGATAAACTGTTATCAAACCCCTGGAAACACAATAGAAGGAGGAAAACACATGAAACGCATCTTAATTTTCACATTGACTGCGCTGCTGCTGTTGATGACGGCTTGCGCCGAAACGCAGACTCAGGCGCCCCCGCAGGAGACGGAGCCTCCGGCACAACCCCCCGAACCCGTGGCGGAACCCACATCAGGGTATACGCCGGGCATCTATGAAATCGAGGTCACCGGCCACAACGGCAAGATGAATGTTAGGGTTGAGTTTGATGAGAACAGCATCAAAGACATCGTGATGGGCGAAAATCAGGAAAGCGGATACATCGGCGAGCGCGCCTTTGAAGCCATCCGCGATGGCGTTCTCTCCCGCCAGAGCCTGAATGTGGACACGATCGCCGGCGCGACGGTCACTTGTGCCGCCGTGAGGAGCGCGGTGTCCAAAGCGGTTACCGAAGCGGGCGGCGATCCCTCCAAACTCAATGAGCCCGCGCCTGCGGACACCACGGCCTACGCCGATGAGACCACCCAGGTGGTGATCGTAGGCAGCGGCGCGGCGGGGCTGGCCACCGCCATCCAGGCGGAAGAACTTGGCCTGAAAGTCATCCTGATCGAAAAACTAGGGCTGCTGGGCGGTTCGTCCGTGCGCGCCGGTTACATGGTGGGCGGCGACAGTTCCGTACAAAAAGCCCAGGGCATCGACTTCTCCGCCGAGGATTGGACCAACATGATGCAGCGGCGGGATGTTATGGATCATGGTCTGTGGCAGCCTGAGTCCGCTCTTGCCATGTCCAGCGCGGCGGGTGACAACATCACGTGGCTGGATGAGATGGGCGTTGAGTTTGGCGAAGTCAATCTCAAATGGCAGCATTATGGCCCCGGCGGCGCCCGGGTTGGCCCGTATGCGGTTACCGCCATGCACAACCGGATGGATGAGCGCGGCATCGACTATCGCCTGAACACCGAAGCCACCGAGATCATAATGGACGGGGATAAGGCGGTTGGCGTGAAGGTCACCTCATCTAACGGTCAGGAATACAACATCATGGCGGACGCGGTGGTCCTCGCCACCGGCGGATACTTCGCCAACAAAGCCATGGTGGAACAGTATGATCCGGAACATGCGGACCTTCTCACCGACGTTTGCATCGGCGCGGACGGCTCTGGCATGCTGATGGCGGAAGCTATCGGCGCGGAGCTCAAGTACATGCATGAGTCCAGCTATCATGGCATGGCCACCGTATGGGGCGGCTGCAGCCGCTCGCTGACGCTGCCTGCCGGCAACGGCGGTATCGCAGTCAACAAGACAGGCCAACGCTATGTCAACGAAGCCGGCGCATATGAAGCGCTCGCGGCGGGGACTCTCGCCCAGGACGAGGCGTTTTGCATCATGGATCAGACGCTCATGGATCTCGATGTGATCAAAGCCGACAAGGGCCTTGCCTGCATCGTGGAAATGTATGAGATCGCGGATACTCTGGACGAGCTGGCCGCAAAGCTGGGCATCGATCCGGAAGGCCTGAAAGCTACCGTTGAAAAATATGGCGAGTATGTCAGAAACGGCAAGGACGAGGACTTCGACAAGGATCCCCAGTTCATGCGCAGTGACTTTACAACGCCGCCGTACTATGGCGTTAAGAACGTGGTGGAGAACCACACCAACCATGGCGGCATCGTGGTCACCATCGAAAACAAGGCGATGACCGCGGCCGGCGATGTGATCCCGGGCCTGTATGCGGTGGGCGAGTGCGCCGCAAGCCATATCCAGGGCTATTACACCTACCAGGCTTGCATCCACAATGGGCGCGTCAGCGCGAGAGTGATCGCCGCCGAACTCCTCGGCTAATTCGATCTAACCCCATGACACTAAGAAGCCGCCTTAGCCAAAAGGCGGGAGGTCACAAGGATAAGTTGTGAACCCACCAAAATGGCAAACCGAAT
>CAYPKG010000052.1:0-11890 GCA_964411275.1 uncultured Oscillospiraceae bacterium
CTCGCGACCCCCGCCTTGGCAAGGCGATGCTCTACCACTGAGCTATTCCCGCACACCAGAGTAATTCAGGCCAAAATAATCACAAGGATACGCTTCATCCCCGCAATCTGTTATAAACCATTTACATGGTTTTGTCAATGGCCAAGTTGGCCTGTCCGCCTAGGGAAAATGGTGCGGGCGAAGAGATTTGAACTCATACGCCTGTTGGCACCAGAACCTAAATCTGGCGCGTCTGCCAATTCCGCCACGCCCGCACGCGCCCTGTCCCCCCAAGAATAAGAAAATCATGGTGATCCGTCGGAGACTCGAACTCCGGACACCCTGATTAAAAGTCAGGTGCTCTGCCGACTGAGCTAACGGATCATGTGGCTGGGGTGGCAGGGTTCGAACCTGCGAATGACGGAATCAAAGCCCGTTGCCTTACCGCTTGGCTACACCCCATCGCGCGATGGGTGAAGGAAATTGGGGTGGATAGTGGGGCTCGAACCCACGACCTCCAGAGCCACAATCTGGCATTCTAACCAGCTGAACTATATCCACCACGATATCCGGTTTGGCGCGCCTGCAGGGATTCGAACCCGGGACCTACGGCTTAGAAGGCCGTTGCTCTATCCTGCTGAGCTACAGGCGCATTTAAGCGGCCATAAGGGGCCTATCCATCACCGCCGAAGAACCCTGTCTCGTGCCCCAGAGCACTACCGACAGTTTAGTATTCTATCAGAAACCACTATGGATGTCAATGCCAAACAACAAAAAAACACATGCCGCAAAAAAGCCCGCGCCGCATATTCCATACACCCCGCGCACACACTATTTCCATGAGAAATGAAAGCTATTGGCTGAAAACGAACCTCCCTTCTTTTTCAATGCTCAAGGGGGATATCAAGGCCGAGGCCTGTGTCATTGGTGGCGGGCTGGCGGGCCTGAGCTGCGCGCTTTTGCTGCGGCAAGCGGGCGTAGAAACGGTTTTGCTCGAAGCTGGCCGGGTAGGTCACGGCGTCTCCGGGCACACCACGGCAAAGATCACGCTGCAACAGGGTCTACAGTACTCGAAACTCACAAGGCTTTGGGGGAAGGACGCGGCAGCAAATTACGTCAAGGCGAGCCAGGGCGCTTTTGATGCGCTCAGCGATCTGGCGCTTTCCTGCGATTGCGGGTATCACGCCGACGACAGCTATCTATATACAAGAAAGCCCCTGCTGCTTCCCAAGCTCCAAGCGGAGGCCCGGGCCGCAAAAGCCGCTGGGCTGCCCATGGCATTGTGCGCGCAGACACCCCTTCCATTTCCAGTGTCCGGCGCGCTGCGCCTTCCCAAGCAGGCAGCATTTCATCCCGTCAAATACATGCAATTTCTGTGCGATAAACTGTCCGGTGCGATTTTTGAAAACACCCGTGCGCTTAGGATTGAGCACAACCGGGTATACACCCGGCAGGGAAGCGTCACGGCGAAAAACATCGTCATCGCCACCCATTTTCCCTTTGTCAACACCCCCGGCTATTATTTTCTCAGGCAGTATCAGCGGCGGGGCGCGGTACTGGCGCTTTTAGGCGCGCCCATAATCCCCGGCATGTATTTGGCGCTGGAGGAAACGGGGCTTACCATACGCTGCCAGGAAGATGTGATGATATTTGGCCAGTCCGGTGGATTTCGTTGCGGCACCCAGGAAAAGCGCAAGCACTATGACGAGCTTTTGAAGCGGGCAAACACGCTGTTCCCCAAGGCGAAGCCCATCGCCCTCTGGTCCGCCCAGGACTGCATGCCCCCGGACGAATTGCCCTTTATCGGCCCTTACGCCCCAGGCCTCCCCGGCATCTATGTGGCAACCGGCTTCCGGGAATGGGGCATGCTGCAGTCCATGCTGTCCGCCCAAATCATCACAGGGGAAATCACAGGTATGCTCCATCCTCAGGCAGCCATGTTCTCCCCCGCCAGACGCAAGCTGCCGGGGTTGCTAAAGCTTCTCGGCGAAGATATTGCCATGGCTGGGCACTATCTCGTAGGCGCGCCCCAGTTCGGCTGCCCTGTCTGCACCCATCTGGGCTGCCGGTTGCAGTTTAACAGGGAAGAACAGACCTGGGATTGCCCCGCACACGGCTCCCGGTTTGCAAAAGACGGTGACATCATGGACGGCCCGGCCATCCACAGGTTGCCGGATCAACACTAGAGGACTTTCTTCATAAACTGCTCCGTGCCGATGCCGCTGGGGCGGTTAAACCGGCCCATCCGGTACAGGCAAAGGGGATCGTTTGTGATGGTGTTGACATGCTCATAGCAGCCCAGGGAAGCTTTTATTTTGAGCTCCATGAGGTATTCCCGGCTTTCCTGTGTGATAGCGCCCAGGGGATATGTAAAGCAGGTGGGGCGTATGCCACATTTTTCTTCCAGGGCATCCTGAAGCTTTTGCACATCCTCTATAAAAACTCTGCGATAGGCTTCAAAGCTCTCTCCAGCCTTGCGCATGCTGCCCCGCCTGCCCCCGGCGATCCCATGCAGCCCATAAGAATGGTTTTGGATTTCCACCCGGCCGGATGCGGCAAGGGCGCAGATATCCTCCCAGGACAGGTGCGCGTAATTCGGGTTGGCGTCCGCGTTTTCGCCGCTGAACTTTTCCGTATACTCCCCCACCACGGACACCACTGCCTTCATGTCCAGCTCCTCCAATATCGGCAACGCATACTGGTACGCATTGTAATACCCGTCGTCAAACGTGATCATAACAGGCTTATCAGGCAAAGCTTTCCCCCTCTCGACGAAATCGATCAAATCCCCAATCACCACGGTGGTATACCCGTTCTCCTTCAAGTACTCCAAATCCGCCTTGAGCGTCCCAGGGGATACCACAAACTTTCCCGCCCGCAATGGGTCCTTCAATATGCCGTGATACATGATGATTGGAAGCTCTACGCCTGTTGCCGCGTCCGCCCGCATGACGCCAACGACCTGCGCGCCGTAGTTGATCAAAACAAGCGCCGCTATGCTCGCAAGCGCAGCGTCCAAATACAGCAGCCGTTTCAGGAGAAGTTTGATTGCCTGCTTCATCCTAGCTTCCCTCCCCCGTCCGCGCGGACGCATTCACCGTCGATCTTTTCCACCGGCACCCGGTGTTTTTGTAAAAGCTTCACCACCGCATACACGTCCAGCCAAATCTGGTTTGTGCCGTCCTTCTGGCTTTCATCGAATATCAGCTGCAATCCAAAATGCAGGTGGGGAACCTTGATGTTGTTGACATTCTCCTTTTTGCTGTAACCCGTCATCCCCATATAGCCGATCACATCCCCCGCCTCCACCACATCCCCTTCTTTCAGGCTTTGCGGCCAGGGGTGATCCTTGCGAAGGTGGGCGTAATAGTAATAGCGCAAGCTATCGTGGCTGCGGATGCCCACACGCCAGCCACCGTATTGGTTCCAGCCCAGCGCCTCGATCACGCCGCCTTCCACGGCGATGATGGGGGTGCCGATGGAGCCCAAGAGGTCGTTGCCCAGATGCAGCCTTTTATACCCGTAGGTTCGCGCCGTGCCAAAGTCATCGTAGTGGCCAAAGCCGTAGCCCTTGGCGATGGGAGAGCATGCCTTGAGCCCATAGCGCGTAACCCGGTTCCCGTCCGCGTCCAATGTAGCGTATTCTCCCACAAACTCCGACAGGATTGCGGAATACGCTTTCTTATAATAGGAATAGTACTGCATCCCATCGGTGATTTCAGCCATCGTTTCCCCGGCGTTTCGCCGCTCAACCAGCTTAGCCATCTCCTTGCTTTTCGCCCCGGCGCGAAACTGGCCGCCGCATTTGGCGGCGGTGTACGCCAAAAGCTCGATCCAGTCAAGCTGCACGCCCTCATCTTCCAAGTGGGAGTCGATGTCGTAGGTAAGCGCCTGCTCCAGCACCTCCAGGGGTACGTTAAATTCCACCCATTTGATATAGTCCTTCTCCCCGCCGCCATCCTTGGCGGCAAGGGAAAACTCGGAATACGCGCTCAACAGCCTGTTTTCCCGGACGCGAAGGACGCACAGCGTCACCAGCGCCCCCGCCATCAGCGCCGCAATCCCAGCATACAGCAAGCGCCGCCCATGCGGGCGGCGCTTCCGGCCGGTTTTCCCGGCCTTCATTTCATTTCGTTTCATACGTTCTCTCCTGCCCATACAGGATCATATGAGAAAAATGTCGTTAAGATAACCAAACACATCATTCTGAGCGCAGCGAAAAAACCAAAACGCCTATGCGCCAAACAGCCCCTTCATCCAGCTCCAAATTCGGGCGAAAAATCCCGGAGCCTGCTCCTCTGCCAACACCGCCTGGGCGTCCTCCTCTTCCTTGGGTGTTTCCAGGGGCTTTTCCACATATACGCTTTCCGTCTCATATACGAACTTCACCGATCCCGCCGCCCCCTCGGGCTTTCCGGAAAATGTTTCGTATTGTTTGCCCAGCCTGGCCATGGCGTCCTTGCGTTCTAAAATAATGTTCATATCCTCCGTGTTGGACGCAAGCTCCTTCAGCCCTTCCTCGTTCAATTCCTTCACGCCTTTTTTCAGCTTTCCCACGCCATCAAGCAGCTCACCCGCACCGTCCACCAGCTTTTGCCCTTCCAGAGCCAGGGTGTTCGCGCCGTCGTATAATTGCAACATCCCCTTTTGCAGCTCGTCAACCCCTCCCGCGTACTCCGAAAGGCCCTCCTTCAGCTGTTTCGCCCCGTCGCGAAGCTGGGAAACCCCGCCGGAAAGCTCCTTCATCATAGGGGAAAGGGCGCTTAGCACCGCCTCGGACACCAGCCCGCCCATTTTATCCGAGATGGGCCCGGCCATCCCGTCCGCAGCGCTTCGAAGCTGGGCCTTCGCTTCCTCCCGGGCAGCCTGGCGCATCGCGTCGAGTGCTTCCGGGGGAATATCCGAAAGGGTTTCGTCCGGATGCTCCAAGAGATACCGCTTTATGGCGATCCCTTCCGCCGCGGACATCAGCGAGTCATATATGCCGCTGCCCTCCAGCTCCTTGATGATGGCGTCTGATATGGTTTTTTCCGGGATCGAAACCTGCATGTTGGCGCTCTCCTCCAAACCATCCAGCAGTTTTTGCAGCCCGCCCTGTAGCTGCTTCGCGCCGTCGTGGAGCTCCCATGCCGCGCTGTAAAGCTCTCCCGTGCCGCTGATGGCCTCGGGGATACCGTCGCGCAGTTGTTTGACGCCGTCTATATATTCTAGAATGCCGTGGTCGAACTCGCTCACGCCGTCATACAGCTGCCTGGTTCCCTTATAGAGGGTATCGCCCGCGTCGCTCATCTCGCCGATGCCGTCAGTCAGCTCCTTGAGGTCGTCAAGATCCCTGATATCCTCCACGTCCACGATCCCCGTGAGTACGATCGCCGTCATCCCGTCAAACTCAAAATTCGTCACGTCTGCGGTAACACAAAACGACTCCGCCAGCCTACCGGTATCCTCCGCGTCGATATTGGCGGCAAGGCCGGGAAACACGAGACCTGTGATGGTTGTAATTCCCGCCTCGGATATCATCTTGGCGTTCTCCACGGCGATGTTTTGAAAATCCTCGCCGAGGGTTAGCATGGCCACCGCCGTAAACGGAGTAAAAAGCGAAAGGGGCTTGCCGCTCACCTCCGCCTGCTGCCTGTGGTTGTTTGTAAACGCGACCCTGATGGCCGCCCGCCCGGCTTTGCCCCGCATCTGCTCCGGCGTGAAGGATTTGCCATCCATTTGATAGGAAATCTCCATCGAAACCGGCAACCGCCCGTCCGCCTTTCCCTGATACGCCACGTCCGCCCCCTCCGCCGCAAACGAGAGGGCATTTCCCTCCCGCGCCGGCGCGTCCGCGCCGCTGATCACGCGGATATCCAGAAGGGTGGTAAAGTCGGTAAGGACATCGAGCTTCTCGGGGTTCGTGAGATACACGCTTGAAAGCACGGATTGGGCTGCGCCCTTCGCGTCCGCCGCCACATATACGGTCTCGCTTTTTTCCATGGGCGCCGCGGCATACGCGATGGCGGAAAACAATATGCCTCCCACAAACAACAGCGCCAGCACGATGGCGATGATCCCGCAAATAATTCTCGTTCTTTTTTTCATGGTTTCACCTCGTTATTCCGCACTCTTCAATGACTCCACCATGTCAACTTCCCGCACCTTGCGGCGCATGAACAGTTTGACCATCAGGGAAAACGCCACAGTCATGCAAAAACTATATACAAAGCTCATGGGTGCGATTTCCCGCACAAACATCACGATATCCACCTCACAGGTTTCAATGACGAACTTATGCAATATGATCCCCAGCCCCAACCCTGCCAGCGACCCCAGCACCGCCAATGCGTTGTTTTCCCGGAAGACATACCGGTACATCTCGTGGTCAAGAAAGCCCAGAACCTGCAATGTGGCCATTTCCCGCCTCCGCTCGGTGATGTTGATGTTGGTGAGGTTGAACATGACCACAAACGCCAGCGCCGCCGCCGATATGATCAGCACATACACCACATACGACAATATCCCCAGGCTGTCGCTGATGGACTCGTAAAGCCCTGTTGTAAAGCTCACGGTGTACATGCGCTGATCCAACAGCAGCGAATGGGAAAAGGTTTCCCGCGCAGTCTCCCCCGTGTCATGAAGCCGGGCCATGAAGCCGTTGTAAGCGGCGGGTTTGCCAAACACTTCCTCATAATAGGAGGCGCTGATGTACACATAATGTTCCACATAGTTTTCCGCAACAGAGGATATCCGCGCCTGGTATTTCTTGTTGCCGGTTTCCAGCGTCAGCAGGTTCCCAGGCTTGAGATTATGGATGGAAGCGAGCTTTTTTGTGATGACCACGCCATCGTGCGGCAACCTCGTATTCTTTCCCGCCTCAGTATTGAGGGCTACCAGCTTGCTAAGGCTAGCAGGATCGTCCACCATCATCAGGTAAACGCTGGTTTGCTCCCCTGTGCCCCTGCCCGCATCCATGGCCTTGTTGTAGCAATACATCACGTCATGCGCGTTTTGCTCCGCGTCCCTTTGCTCCAACAGCGCAGCAAAGTCCGCAAGAGGCATGGGATCGTATGTGTACGCCTGTACGTCCATGGTCCATATCTCACCAAACTGCCTGTCGATGATGCCGTATATGGCGTCCTGCAGCCCAAATCCTGTTAACAGCAGCGCACAGCTGCCCGCAATGCCCACAATGCTCATCCAAAACCGTTTTTTGTACCGGATGAGGTTTCTCGCCGTCACCTTGGAGGTAAAGCTCATACGCTTCCACAGCGGGGCAATATGCTCTAAAAAGACACGCTTCCCGGCCTTGGGCGCCTTGGGACGCATCAGGCTCGCGGGGGCTTCTTGCAAAGACCCGATGGCGCTTAATAGCGCCGCGCCGCTGATGCACAGGACACTTGCGGCGATGGCGGTAATGGTGATATCCCAATGCAGCGGCGTTACGACATTGGGCAATTTGTACATGATGGAATACGCCGCCATAATCACCTTCGGAAACAGCCACGATCCCAGCACGCACCCCAGCATCCCTCCCGCCACCGTAGCCAGTGCAGAATAGATGAGATACTCGCTTAATATGGCTGCGTTGCGGTAGCCAAGCGCTTTCAGGGTGCCCATCTGCACCCGCTGCTCGTCCACCATGCGGGTCATGGTCGTGAGCGCAACCAAAGCCGCCACCACGAAGAATATCAGCGGGAACAGCTGCGCCACGGCGCCTATGCGGTCCGCGTTATGGCGGTAGTCCAAATAGCCCGGGTTCTTGTCCCGGTGGAACACATACCAGGTTGCGTCGCCCTCTTTGCTTTCGCCATAGGCTTCGATTTTGGCCATGACATCATCCACCAGCGCCTGATATTCCCCGGAAAAGCAATTGAGCTCCATCGCCCCGGAAACCCGTATGCCCGCCTCAGTATACCGGGTGGAAAGCATGGCCATCATGGGAAGCCGGGTGCCCAGCTTGCCGATGGCGTTTCCCGACGCGTAGGCATACCCGCCGGAGGTGCCGTTTCCCACGGTACTCGTCCCGCGTTCCACAAGGGAAATGTACCGGGGGCTTTCCACAATCCCCACTACCCTCAAGCGGACGCTGCCCCCGGGAGAGGTAAACAGCACGTAATCGCCAACCGCCGGCCCTCCATCGCCGCACAGAATGCTGTCGAGGGCCACCTCATGGTCGTCCAGTGGCAACCGCCCGGCGACGATTGTCAGTTGGTTCATCGCCCACTTTAGGGCGGGGTCTATGGTGAAATTCGAGAAATAGAGCCCGGTGGGCTTTTCCTCCGGCAGTGCGAACGGCATGGAAATCAGATGCACGTTTTCCTCCGCCGCGTCGCTGCTGAGAAGCTGCATCATGGCGTCCAGCGTCACAGCCGGCTCGATCTCCTTCACCCCCGGCAGCTTGGCGATGGCCCGGACATCCTCCGGGGTAAGTCCGGCGCTGCTCATGACGGTAATGTCAGCCAACATGCTCTGGTCGAAATAATTGTCTCCCGTAATCTTCATGTCGGGACTGGTGGAGCGAAGCCCCGCGAAAAATGCCGTTCCCAGGAAAGCGATTGCGAGTATGGAAAAGAAGCGCATTTTCGTGCGCCGTATCTCCCGCCACAGGTTAACCGCCAGTTTCCCTCTTCGCATGCCCGCTTACCACTCGATTTGTGCAATGGGCACCGGGCGCTCGTTACGATACGCCTCTACCACGGTGCCGTTTTTCACCCGCACCACCCGGTCCGCCATGGGCGCCAGAGCGGAGTTGTGGGTGATGATGATCAGCGTCATCCCCCGCTGTCTACAGGTATCCTGCAAAAGCTGCAACACCTGTTTCCCCGTCTGATAATCCAGCGCGCCTGTAGGCTCGTCACAGAGCATCAGCTTTGGGTTTTTCGCAAGCGCCCGGGCGATGGACACCCGCTGCTGTTCGCCGCCCGAAAGCTGCGCCGGAAAATTTCCCAGGCGGTGAGAAAGCCCCACCTGCTCCAGCACGGTTTTGGCGGGCAGCGCGTTTTTGCATATTTGGGTGGCCAGCTCCACGTTCTCCAGCGCCGTGAGGTTCTGCACGAGGTTGTAAAATTGAAACACAAAGCCAACGGTATTGCGCCGGTACAGCGCAAGCTGCTTGCGGTCGTATTGTTCGATGTGCTCTTCGTCCACCACGACCTCGCCGCGAGAGCAGGCGTCCATACCTCCGAGTATATTCAAAAGCGTTGTTTTCCCGGCTCCTGAAGGCCCCACAACGATGCAAAGCTCGCCTTTCTCCAATGCGAGGTTGACGCCGTTCAAGGCGGTGATCACCACCTCGCCCATGCGGTATTCCTTCGCGACCTCTTTGAGTTCAATGTACGGCATTCATGCGTCTCCTTGTCCCTGTAACAGCTGTGTGATACGGTTTGGAACTATTATTGTAACACAAGGGACGTGTTACCGCTGTTTTAATCCTGTGAATAATTGCAAAGTAAAAACGAAGTTTGCTCCATATTCAATTGGCGCAGGATGTATGATAAAATGGATTTGATATAGAAATATTGATAGAACTGGGGGAATTATCATGCGCAAAAAAGAACGTCAGATCGTGGATCAAAACGAGATCCGTGACATATTGACCCGCTTTACGGTATGCCGGCTGGGCATGCGGGATGGGGACGGCGTTTACATCGTGCCACTTAGCCCCGGCGTTTCCTATGAAAACCAGCGGCCGGTGCTGTACTTCCATTGCGCAAAGGCGGGGCATAAGCTGGATCTCCTCAGGGAAAACCCCAATGTGTGCTTTGAAATGGACGGCGATCACGCATTGGTGGAGGGGGCGCTTCCTTGTAACTACACGTATCATTTCGTCAGCGTGATCGGCACGGGCCGCGTGTCATTTGTGGAGGCGGATTTTAACAAGCGGCAGGCGCTTATCGCCATCATGAAGCAACAGACGGGCAAGGACTTTTCCCCGGACTCCTTTGACGACAGGGTCATGGCCGCCACAACGGTTCTGCGCGTGGACGTGGACGCGCTTAGCTGTAAGGCCCATCGGTAGCCTGATATAATATTTTCCTTTAGATACACTTGTATCCATTGACAAAAGCTATAGAATAAGGTATCCTGCCAATGGCCATTGGGCCAATTGATAAAACCAGTGCGCAGGGGCGCAAACGGAGAGGACGAATGGAATGCGAAGGGAATTTGACGTCATCGTAATCGGCGCGGGCCCGGCGGGAATATTTACCGCGCTGGAACTTATACAAAAAAAGCCCGGTGTGCAGGTGTTGGTTGTGGACCAGGGGCGGGACCTAAACAAGCGCACCTGCCCTGCCCGCATGACCGGAAAATGCACAAACTGCAAGCCCTGCGCTATCATGAGCGGCTGGGCAGGCGCGGGCGCGTTTTCCGATGGGAAGCTGTCCCTGTCCCACGAGGTGGGCGGAAACATAACCGACTATATGAGCGAGAAGGAAGCGCAGTCCCTCATCGACTACGCCGATAATATCTATACGAAATTCGGCGCGCCTGACACCGTGCATGGCCGCAACGATCCCAAGGTCGGCGAGATCGCGTACGAGGCCAGCCGCTACAACATCCATCTTGTGCGTTGCCCTGTGCGGCACATGGGCACGGAATATTCCGCCAGCACATTGCTGCATATGTACGAGGCGCTGTGCGGGTACGAGGGCTTCACATTCCTGGAGCTGACCACCGCCAACGAAATACTCGTCGAGGGCGGCAAGGCCGTAGGCGTGACGCTGGAGAAGCAAAACGGCGAGACTTTTACCGTGTTCGCGGGAAACATCGTCCTGGCCCCAGGCCGGGGCGGCGCCCAGTGGCTGGCACACGAAGCCGCAAGGCTTCAAATCCCCACCAATAACAACGAGGTGGACATAGGCGTACGGGTGGAGGTCCCCAACGCCATCATGGATCATCTGACAAAGCACCTGTATGAAGCGAAGCTGGTGTATTATTCCGATACGTTTGAAAACAGGGTGCGTACATTCTGCATGAACCCCGGCGGCATGGTGAGCGAGGAGCATTATGAGGGCGGCATTGCTGTCGTGAACGGCCACAGCTATCACGATCAGGATAAGCGCACCCAGAATACCAACTTTGCCATGCTGGTTTCCACCCATTTTACTCACCCGTTTAACGCGCCCATCCAGTACGGCAACTACATCGCCCAGCTGGGGAACATGCTGACCGGCGGCGGCATCATGGTGCAGCGCCTGGGCGACCTGTTGCAGGGACGGCGCACCGACATGTCCCGGCTTAGAAAGTCCACCACAATCCCCACCCTCACCACGGCGGTTCCTGGGGATTTGAGCTTCGTGCTGCCCCACCGGCACCTGACCAGCATCATCGAGGCGATCAGGGCGTTTGACAATATCGCGCCGGGGCTATATTCCAAGAATACGCTTTTGTATGGCATGGAGGTCAAGTTCTATTCCAGCAAAGTGACCGTCAGCCCCCATTTTGAAACGAATATTTCCGGGCTGTACGCCATCGGCGACGGCGCGGGCATCACCCGTGGCCTGATGCAAGCCAGCGTCACAGGCGTGGTGGTGGCAAGGGATATCATAGAAAAGGCGTAATCATATCCATCTACAAAGCCAAGGCTTTGTAGATAGGGTCAGGCGCCGGACGCATTTGTGTCCGGCGCCTGGTGCTCTTAAAGTTTTTATTAAATCGCCCCAATCACGTCCATGGGCGTCAGCGCCCGCTCCCCTAACAGCGCTAGCGCGCGCTTAGCGGTGCGACCCAACAGATACGCCCCAAGGCACGCCGCCTCATCCGCGTCAAGCCCCTGACACAATAGAGCAAGTATCATGCCAGTGAGCACATCCCCGCTGCCGCCCTTGGCAAGTCCGGCTGTTCCCTCTTCATTGAGGAACGTGCGTCCCTGTGGGGACGCGATGACGCTGACCGCCCCCTTCAACAGCACCGTACAGCCCCATTC
>CAYPKG010000053.1:0-11163 GCA_964411275.1 uncultured Oscillospiraceae bacterium
GTCGATGCCGTGGGCCTTGCAGTCTATGAGATAGGGCGTGCCGAACGTGTTGTCGGCGATGACGGGCAGGCCGTTTTCATGGGCGATTGCCGCGATTGCCTCGATGTCGGGAATGTTGATGTTGGGGTTGCCCAGTGTTTCAATGTAAATGCAGCGGGTTTTGCCGTTGATGGCGGCTTTGATGCCCTTTATGTCCTCAGCATCCACCGCGTGGGCTTTGATGCCGTAGCGCTGCTCAAACCGCTGTAACAATAGCGTGTAGGAACCGCCATAGAGTGTGTTGATTGTAATGACCTCGCTGCCGCTTTCTGCAAGGTTCTGTATGCAGGCGAGGATGGCCGCCATGCCGGAGGAGAAGCAAACCGTGCCCACGCCGCCCTCCAGGGCCGCGATGCGGTTTTCCAGCACCGCCACGGTGGGGTTGCCGAGCCTGGTATAAATGCTGCCTGGCTTTTCCAGCGCAAACTGGGCGGCGGCATCCGCCGCATCGTCAAACACATAGGCGTTGGTTTGATAAATCGGCACGGCATGTGCGCCGGTGCGGGCGTCGTATTCGTATCCCGCATGAAGCTGCAGTGTGTCAAATCCGAGTTTCGTCATGTTCATTGCCTCCATAAAATAAAATTTCCACAAAAAAAGCCCCGTCCCGCGTTCTGCGAGACAGGGCATATAACCTGTATTAATGTGCTAGATCAGCACATTCGCAGCACGCAAATTGGTGTGAGACGCATCATCATCTCACACATGGGCATCATCATGCTGCTGTTGTAAGCCTTACTAAACATTCGATGGCCCTCCTTCTTTGCGTAGTTTGTGCCACATCGGCCTTGATATGCATCGTAAACCATATAGTAGCGCTTGTCAAGTCCTTTTTTACCCTCTCTTCGCATAGGATTGTTGTGAGCAAAACGGTTGAGGAGGCGGATGGCGTGCGTATATTTGTATTGACAAAAAAGACATTGATCATCATTGGAGCGGTGCTGTTGCTGCTAATCGCAGGGCTTGTGGTCGCTTTGGTGCTGACAGGCGGGGAGAAGGCGGAAGCAACGTCGGCCGGCAGGGTCGAAGAGTACGAGCTGGAGGTTTTGGCAGGGAAAAAGCGGGAGCTGCCGGTGTACAGCGTGGCGAGGGACGATAAGAAAATCGCGCTCACAATCGACGCGGCCTGGGAGGATGACAAAACCCCCTTTATATTGGAGGAGCTGGACCGGCAGGGAGTGAAAGCCACATTTTTCCTGTGCGGGTTCTGGGCGGATAAGTATCCGGAGAATGTAAAGGCCATCCATGATAAGGGCCATGAACTGGGGAACCATTCTGACACACACCCGCATATGAACAAGCTGGATGCGGCGGCGATCCAAAAGGAGTTGACGGATTTCGATGACAAGATGGAGAAGATGGTGGGCAAGCGCTGCACAGTGTTTCGCGCGCCATATGGCGAGTATAACGATCTTGTTATCACCACCACGCGGGCTATGGGATATACGCCAGTACAATGGAACATCGATACAATCGACTGGAAGGAAGAAAGAAGCACCCAGACCATTTTGAATGGGGTTTTGCCAAAGCTGTCTTCAGGCTGCATTATCCTGTGCCACAACAACGGCTATAAGATCAAGGAATATTTGCCGGAGCTGATCAAGACCGCCAAAGAGCAGGGCTATGAGTTTGTAACGGTGAGCGAATTGCTGCTGCCGGGGGATACCATGATCGACGTGAACGGGGTGCAAAAGCCAGCGGCGTAAATTTACATACATTAATTGGCTAAAAAGCGGAAATCACCATATAAGGTTTCCGCTTTTTCTTAAAGGCCGCTTATTATTTAATTCCAGCGTTGTTGCCATTTCTCTGATCATCTCATATAATCTAAATTGGATTGTTATGCACAGGAACGTGCAGTAGAAAGAAGGCATAGTTTGCAGACCAGGGATTTTTGCTATGATCTCCCGGAGGAATTGATCGCACAAACGCCCATGGCGGTGCGCTCCGCCTCAAGAATGCTGGTGTATCACCGGACGGATGGGCGGATCGAGGACAAGGCGTTTTCCGATGTGGCGGACTACCTCAATCCGGGGGATGTATTGGTGCGAAACACCACCCGGGTCATTCCCGCACGGCTTTACGGCAGGCGGGAAGAAACCGGCGGCAATATGGAATTCTTGCTTTTAAGGCGGGTGGAGGGGGACGACTGGGAATGCCTCGTCAAGCCCGGCAGGCGGGCAAAGACCGGGCTGACATTTGCTATCACGGATGAGCTTTCCGCTACCATCTTACGCTCTACAGAGGATGGTGGGCGAATTGTGCGCCTAAACTATGACGGCATATTTGAAGAGGTGCTGGACCGGGCCGGGCAGGTACCACTGCCGCCATATATTACAGAGCGGCTTGCGGACAAGGAGCGGTATCAGACGGTGTACGCCAAGGAGGACGGCTCCGCCGCGGCACCCACGGCAGGGCTGCATTTCACGCCGGAGCTACTTAAGCGCATTGAGGATAAGGGCGTTGCCATCGCGGATGTGCTGCTGCATGTGGGGCTTGGGACGTTTCGGCCGGTGTCGGCACAAACCGTGGAAGAGCATCACATGCACGCGGAATACTATCAGGTGACAAAAGAGGCAGCGGACCGGATCAACCGCGCCCGGGCGGCTTGCGGGCGGATTGTGGCCGTGGGCAGTACCTCCTGCCGGACGCTGGAAAGCATCGCTGACGAAAGCGGCGTTGTTCACCCGGGATCAGGCTGGACAAGCATATTCATTACCCCGGGCTACTGCTTTAAGGCGGTGGACGCGCTCATTACCAATTTCCACCTGCCGGAAAGCACGCTGTTGATGCTGGTCAGCGCCCTGGCCACGAGGGAGGAGATGCTCCGGGTATATGCCCACGCGGTGGAGGAGCGGTACCGGTTCTTTTCCTTTGGCGATGCATCACTAATACTATAATGGACGGAACGAATGCGATGAAACCTTTTACGTTTGAGCTCATCAAAACCTGCAAGCAGTCCGGCGCGCGGCTTGGGCGGCTTATTACCCCCCACGGCGTGATCGAGACCCCGTGTTATATGCCGGTGGGCACCCAGGCCACCGTAAAGGCCATGACGCCCCGGGACTTGAAGGACGCGGGGGCAAATATCATATTGGCCAACACCTATCATTTATATATGCGCCCAGGCAACAAGCTTGTGAAGGACGCTGGCGGGCTGCATGAATTCATGCGCTGGGACAGGCCAATCCTCACGGACAGCGGCGGGTTTCAGGTGTTTAGCCTGGCGAAGATGAACAGAATTCAGGAGGATGGTGTGGAGTTTCGCTCCCATATCGACGGAAGCCGCCATTTCTTTACGCCGGAAAGCGTGATGGAGATCGAGCAGGATTTGGGCGCGGACATCGCCATGGCATTCGACGAGTGCGCGCCGTACCCCAGCACCGAGCAGTACACAAAAGAGGCGATGGAACGCACCCACCGCTGGGCTGCCCGCTGCAAGGCGGCGCACGTGCGGGAGGATCAGGCGCTGTTCGGCATCGTACAGGGGGGGATGTATCCGGAGCTTCGAATTGAAAGCGCGAAGGTGCTTTCCGACATGGATTTCATCGGCTATGGCATCGGCGGCCTGTCGGTGGGAGAGCCAAAGCCCATCATGTATGAAATGCTGGAGAATATGATGCCCTTTATGCCTATCAATAAGCCCCGATACCTCATGGGCGTTGGCAGCCCCGATTGCCTTGTGGAAGGGGTCATCCGGGGAATAGACATGTTCGATTGCGTGCTGCAAACCAGGATCGCGAGAAATGGGCTGGCACTGACGAACAATGGCAAAAGAATGCTGCGCAACAAGGAGTTTGAGCGGGATTTTACCCCCATTGAAGACGGGTGTGGCTGTTATGCCTGCCGGGAGGGGTTCTCAAGAGCGTATATTCGGCATCTAGTCAAGGCCAAGGAGATATTATCCGCCCAGCTCATCACCGCCCACAACCTGCATTTTTCCCTGCATCTGATGGAACAGGTGCGCGAGGCCATTTTAGAGGACCGGCTTCTGGACTTTCGTAAAGAGCTCATGGAAAGGGGCGCGTTGGATTGAAAACTTGGATCACGAATACCGAACAGGAAACGGAGTCTCTCGGGGCGGCCCTGGCCCCGGGGCTGTTCCCAGGCGCGTTTCTCGCCTTGTATGGCGGCCTGGGCGCGGGGAAAACCGCCTTTTGCCGTGGATTGGCCCAAGCGCTTTCGAATGAGGGCGTCACAAGCCCCACGTTTACAATCGTCCAGGAGCACCCAGGGAAAGACTTCATGCTGTTCCATTTTGACGCGTACCGCCTGAAAAACGAGGAGGAGCTGTACGGCATTGGATATTTTGACTATTTGGACAGAAACGGCGTAATATTGATGGAATGGCCTGATATTGTGCCTGGCGCGCTGCCCAGCGAACGGCTGGATGTGCGCATTGTGGGGGCTGGAGATGCGTCCCGCAGTATTACCATGACGCCTAGGGGCGTGAGGCACCAGACGCTTTTGAACGGGCTTTTCTAAGGAGGGATGAGCATGCGATTACTGGGATTGGAAACCGCGGGACCAACCGCATCGGTGGCGATCCTTTTTGACGGCCTGGTTAAGGCCGAATACTGCTTAAACAACACCAAAACCCACTCGGAAACCATACTGCCCATGGCAGAGAGGCTTCTTTCTGACCTATCCCTTGGCCCAAAGGATATTGACGGGATTTGCGTGGACGTGGGGCCTGGCTCCTTTACCGGGGTTCGCATCGGCGTTTGCGCGGCAAACGCAATGGGGCTGGCGCTGAAAATTCCTGTCATCGGGGTGGATGCGCCCAGGGTGCTGTATCAGACGTTTGTACCGTTCCTAGTACCGGTTGCGGTGCTGATCGACGCCAGACAGGAAAACCTCTACGCCTCCTTATTTCAGGATGGTGACTGCACCATCGGCCCCGTGGCCACCACCCTCTCGAAATTCTTAACCGAAATTCCGCCAAATACGTTATTTTTAGGGGATGGGGCCATGGCGTACCGGGAGAAAATATCAGCCGCATGCGCTTCCCCGCTATTCGCCCCAGAATGGATGGCCCAAGGCAGGGCGTCCGCCCTCTTGTATGCGGGCGCTGATAAGATCGCGGCGGCAGGCGGGCTCAACGACATGCCACGCGAGGCGGAGCCCCTGTATTTACGGCCGTCCCAGGCGGAGCGCATGTGGGAAATCCGCCATGGCAATCGATGATGTAGAGAAAGCTTATTGAGTATGGAAGAAGTAATATTGTTCCGGCCTATGACGAAGGCGGATGTTCCCACGGTGGCGTATCTGGAGCAGGTGTGCTTTCCTTCCCCCTGGACGGAAAATATGCTAAAGAGAGAAATGAAAAACCGGCTTGCCCATTATCACGTGATGGAGCAGGAGGGGAAAATTGTGGCCTATGCCGGAATGTGGATACTGTTCGACGAGGCGCATATCACCAATGTGGCGGTGCTGCCCCAGTGCCGCCGAAAGGGGATCGGGCGGCAGATGATGCTTTTGAGCATGGGTGTAGCCCGCAAGCTGGGGGCGCAGCGGATGACGCTGGAGGTGCGGGAAAGCAACCTCAGCGCCCAGGCGCTTTACGGACAACTGGATTTCGAAAATGCCGGCAGACGCAAAGGATATTATTCCGACACAGGAGAGGATGCGTTTATACTCTGGAACGAGGATATCGGCGCGACGCTTGCGAAAAACCACGAGACTATGGAAAACACTGGCGATTTATGATATAACAATATTGGAAACATGAGTGAGGAGAGATACATTACATGAGTCTTTACAGCGATTGGACAGACATTGCCCGGATGGAACGCACGCACAACGACCAGCAGGCCTTCTGGGCCGCCTATTTTGACGCGGAAACCGAAAACTACAAAAAGATACTGCAAAACAGCGATACCCCGTATGCCGGAACCCTTGGAGAGTTGGCTGAAGGATTTGACATGGACGCCACCACGTTTTCCGGCTTTCTGGACGGCATCAACTCCAGCCTGCAAACTGAGCTGGAGCTGGACGATCTCTCGGAGGACAGCGAGATTGTCTTGAACGTGGATTTTGAAAAGCTGTATTATAACATGCTGGACGCCAAAGCGGAATGGCTGTATACACTTGCCGAATGGGAGCCCATCCTGACGGCGGAGCGCAGGAAGGAAATCACGAAGGAGTTTCGCGCCTCCAAGGTTTTTGTAAACGAGCAAACAGTGGGAAGGAACGATCCCTGCCCATGCGGAAGCGGGAAAAAATACAAAAAGTGCTGCGGAAAAAATCAGGCGTGAATTGGGGTACGAGGCCGGCATTTTAAGGCCCCGGGTTTTCTTTGGAGGAGAAAAATCTTACCGTTTCTGTTGTAATTTTGATGAGCGGCTGCCCCCCTTTTATTGACACGGGGTATGGACTCCTGTACACTGTTACAAACATTTTTATAATTTTCATCATGGGAGGGCGCAGAAATGTATGGAGAAGGCGAAAAAGTGGTGATGGAAGGGCTGACGTTTGATGATGTGCTGTTGGTTCCGCAGGAAAGCAATGTCACACCAAACAACGTCAGCCTTTGTACAAACTTAACCCGTGAAATCCGGCTGAACATCCCGCTGATGTCGGCGGCGATGGACACCGTCACCGAGGGGCGCATGGCAATCGCCATGGCTCGGCAGGGCGGCATCGGCATTATCCACAAGAACATGACTGTTGACGATCAGGCCGCCAATGTGGACAAGGTGAAGCGCTCTGAGCATGGCGTAATCGTCGATCCGTTTTTCCTCTCCCCGGATCATTTGGTGTCGGAAGCGCTGGGGCTTATGGCGAGATACCGCATTTCCGGCGTGCCCATTACGGTGGAGGGCAAGCTGGTTGGCATTCTTACAAACCGCGACCTTCGCTTTTTGGAGCGGGAGGACATCCCCATCAGGTGCCTCATGACCAGCGAAAACCTCATCACAGCGCCCGAGGGAACGACAATGGACGAGGCGAAGGATATTTTAAGGCGTCACAGGATTGAAAAACTGCCCATTGTGGACGATAACGGCTATTTAAAAGGGCTTATCACAATCAAGGACATCGAAAAGGCCATCCAGTATCCCAACTCCGCCAAGGACGCGGGTGGGCGGCTGCTGGCAGGTGCGGCAGTAGGCGTTTCTAAGGACACGTTCCTTCGGGCGGAGGCGCTAGTGGCTGCAAAAGTGGATGTCATCGCCGTGGACACTGCCCATGGGCACAGCCGGGGCGTGCTGGAAACATTGAAGCAGCTGCGGACAAAATACCCCAACCTGCCTTTGATCGCGGGCAATGTGGCCACTGGCGACGCGGCGGCTGCTTTGATTGAAGCGGGCGCCTCCGCAGTGAAGGTGGGCATAGGCCCCGGCAGCATTTGCACAACCCGGGTTGTGGCCGGCATCGGCGTGCCGCAGATTACCGCTATTATAGAATGCGCCCGGGTGGCGAAAAAACACAATATCCCCATCATTGCGGATGGCGGGGTCAAATACTCCGGCGACATTACGAAAGCCATCGCAGCGGGGGCTTCCTGCGTGATGCTGGGCTCTATGCTGGCGGGCACCGACGAAAGCCCCGGGGACACAGAAATTTATCAAGGCCGCCGGTTTAAGGTGTATCGCGGCATGGGTTCCATCAGCGCCATGGAAAAGGGCAGCAAGGACCGGTATTTCCAGGAGGACGCGCAAAAGCTGGTGCCTGAAGGCGTGGAAGGCCGGGTACCTTATAAAGGCTCTTTGGGCGAAAGCGTGTTCCAGCTTTGCGGCGGCTTAAGAAGCGGCATGGGCTATTGCGGCGCGGCCACCGTCCCGGAGCTGCAGGACAAGGGCAAGTTTGTTCGGATCACCGGCGCAGGCCTTATCGAAAGCCATCCCCATGACGTCTATATTACGAAGGAAGCGCCCAACTATTCGGTGCAGCAATGATGGAACAGCAATCGTTACATGCGTACTTAAAGCAATTTGATTCTCTTGCCGTAGCGGTGTCCGGCGGGGTGGACAGCGCCCTTCTCCTGCGGGAGGCGGCTAGCTGTCTTGGCACGGAGCGGGTGCTGGCGCTGACGGTGAAATCGGAATTCACCCCCGCACATGAGATTGCGATGGCGAAACGGGCGGCAAAGCTAGCGGATGTGGAGCATGTGCTGCTGGAAGTTTGCGCCCTTGATGACGAGATGATCGCTGACAACGGCCCCCTGCGGTGCTATTACTGCAAGCGGCGGCTGTTTTTGGCCATGCGGGATGAGGCCTGGCTTAGAGGCTATTTGACATTATGTGACGGCACCAATGCCGATGACGAGGGGGATTACCGGCCTGGCAGGCGGGCACTCGAGGAGCTGGAGATCGTGAGTCCCTTTCTTTCATGCGGTATGGGCAAGAAGGAGATCTACGCTTTAAGCCATGGAATGCCGACGCAAGCGCTGCCGGCCTACGCCTGCCTTGCAACCCGCATTCCCACAGGCACGCCCATTACGCTGGACGCGCTGTATAAGGTGGAGGCGGCGGAGGATGCAATCCGCGCCCTTGGCTTTCCGGCGGTACGGGTGCGATGCCATGGAGACTTGGCGCGCATCGAGCTTGCGCCGGATCGGCTGGAGGAGGGGTTTTCAAAAAGAGAGGCTCTCGCCAAGGCGGTGATCGATGCTGGATTTGCCTATGCCTCTCTTGATTTACTGGGGTATCGCCGGGGCAGCATGAACAAGGAGGGTTCCCAGCATGGCGGACAATGAATTGATCAAGTTATTCGAACGGGTGAGAGCCGGCAGCATAACGCCGGAAGAGGCGGCCACGGAAATTGGCGGCCAGCCGGGCTTTACAGATTTGGGATACGCAAAGGTGGACACCGACCGCGCCCGGCGGCAGGGCATGGCGGAGGTGGTGTATGGCGCGGGGAAAACTGATGGGCAGATCGTTGGGATCTGCCAGGCTCTCGCAGACAGCGGGACGAAACATATACTTGTCACGCGCATCGATCAGCCGGTAGCGGACAAATTGATCGCGGCCTTTCAGGAGGTGCGCTATGATCCCATCGCCAGGCTTGCGGTGGTATTGCCCGAAAAGAAGGCGGGGGAGGGCATGGTGCTGATTTTAAGCGCGGGCACATCCGACCAGCCTGTGGCGGAGGAAGCCGCTTTGACAGCGGAGGCCATGGGCGCCGCTGTCGTCAGGGTATATGACGCAGGGGTATCGGGCCTGCACCGGTTGCTGCCCCATATGGACAAGCTTCGGGATGCGAACGCAATCGTGGTGGTGGCGGGCATGGATGGCGCGCTTGCGTCGGTGGCGGGCGGGCTTACGGACCGGCCTGTGATCGCGGTACCTACAAGCGTGGGCTATGGCGCATCAATGGGCGGCGTAGCGGCATTGCTGTCTATGCTCAACAGCTGCGCTTCCGGCGTAGCGGTGATGAATATTGACAATGGGTTTGGCGGGGGGCTTCTGGCTGGGCGCGTCAACCGCATCGTGGTGGAGGCTCAAAAGGCTGCAAAGGAGTAATTATGGGCAGGGTATTGTATTGGGATGCGTTTTCTGGAATTAGCGGAGATATGTCCCTTGGAGCGCTCATCGATCTTGGCGCTGACGTGGCTGAATTGCAGCGGCAATTGAGCCTGCTTTCGGTTTCCGGAGAGTTTTCGCTGGAGGCTGAGAAAATAACCCGTTCGGGCATTACCGGCACGGACGTGACGGTGCATGTCCATCCACACAGCCATGAGCATGGACATGAGCATGCGCACACCCACCGCGGTATAAAGGACATACTCGAAATCCTGGAACAGTCGCCCTTGTCTTTGGGGGTGAAGGCCAGGGCCGAGCGGATTTTCCGGCGGGTGGCCGAGGCGGAAGCTAAGGTACATGGCTGCGCTGTTGAGGATGTGCATTTTCATGAGGTAGGCGCTACGGACAGCATCGTGGATACCATCGGCGTCAGCATTTGCATGGAGCTTTTAGGTGTGGACGAAATCATCTGCTCACCCTTAAACCTGGGTGGCGGCACGGTGCGCTGCGCTCATGGCGTGTTGCCAGTTCCGGCGCCTGCCACGGCTTGTATATTAGCCGGATGCCCCACCTATGGAAGCGATCCGCGATTTGGCGAGCTTGTGACGCCTACGGGTGCTGCCATCGCACGGGAGGCCGCGGCATTTGGGCCACAGCCCATCATGCGGGTGGAACGAATAGGCTATGGCTTTGGCAAGCGTGACACAGGCAGCCTGAATGCCGTCAGGGGGTTTTTAGGATATAGGGACGAGGAAATAGCCTCGGACGAGACTGTGACGCTCTTGGAGGCCAATCTGGATGATATGACGGGGGAAACGCTGGCCTATGTGGCGGAGCGGCTTTTTGAGTTTGGAGCGCTGGACGTATGGCTCAATCCCGTCTATATGAAAAAGGGAAGGCCTGGACATATTTTATGCTGCCTTTGCTTGCCGGAGGACGCCGGACGGCTGACGAAACGGATTTTCAAAGAAACCACAACATGGGGCGTACGAAAAGGGGTGCTGACGCGGGCGGTACTGTTAAGGGAAAGCGTGGTGCGCAAAACAGCCTATGGCGACGTCCGGTTAAAAATCGGGGCGGGGAAGGCAAAGCCGGAGTATGCGGATTGCGCCCAAATCGCCCGCAGGGAGGATGTGCCCGTCACCAAGGTTATGGAGGCGGCGATGATTGGAGAAGAGGAGATGTAAAACACGAAATCTTAGCAGGGAGTTTTTGCCCATATTTTGGATCGAATTTTCGGGCTTTTACCAGCCAGAGAGACTGAAAATTCATGGTTGACATTTTCCGGTCCATGCTGTATATTATTAAGCGTCGCCAAGAACGGTCGGGAGGCCGGTGGCGGGGTGTAGCGCAGTCTGGTAGCGCACGTGCTTTGGGAGCATGGGGCCGGGGGTTCGAATCCCTTCACCCCGACCAGGATGGCCCCGTGGTCAAGCGGTTAAGACACCGCCCTTTCACGGCGGTAACAGGAGTTCGAGTCTCCTAGGGGTCACCACCTATTTTAGGGCCTTTAGCTCAGTTGGTTAGAGCGGTCGGCTCATAACCGATTGGTCCGGGGTTCGAGTCCCTGAAGGCCCACCAATCTCCGTTTCCGATCGGCAATCAGCATGGCCCGGTAGTACAGTTGGTTAGTACGCCAGCCTGTCACGCTGGAGGTCAG
>CAYPKG010000054.1:0-10704 GCA_964411275.1 uncultured Oscillospiraceae bacterium
TGGTGGCCAAGTGGTATAAAAAAGAAGGAGATCCGGTCAAGGCTGGGGATGTCCTGTTTGAAGTGGAGACGGACAAGCTTACAAACGAAGTGGAAGCCGATTGCGACGGCGTTTTGATCCGTGTGCTCGCCCAGGAAGGCGACAGCGTACCCTGCAAAGACACGGTGGCTTATATCGGCCAGGCTGGCGAGGTCATAGACGAGGGGGAAGCTTCGTCTGACGAAGCCCCGGCAGCCAAGGCGGACGCCGCGCAAGCGGCCACGCTAAGTGCGCCCCCCGCGCAGGCGGCCAGCGCCGCTACCGGCGGGTATGTCTTAGCGACCCCGGCGGCCAAGGCACTGGCGAAGGAGAAGGGCGTAATGCTCTCCCTCATTCCGGCCAGCGGCCCCCAGGGAAGCGTTGTGCTCAAGGATGTAGAGGGATACGAAGCGCGGCCCGCGAGCATATCCGGCCTGGCGGCCAAGATCGCGGCGGAATTGGGCCTTGATGTGGCGGCGCTGAGCGCCAATGGCCGTATCATGAGCGAGGATGTGCTGCGCGAGGCACTGACGGGCGCTTGGAGCGATGGCTCCGGCGCGCCCGCAGGCGACACGCAGGAGCCGCTCAGCGGCATGCGCAAGACGATCGCGCGGCGCATGAGCGAGAGCTGGTTGACGTCTCCTAGGGTAAATTTTGAAATGGCGGTGGATTGTACGAACATGATCGCCCTTCGCAAGCAGCTTAAGAATTCGTTTGAAGCAAAGGGCCTCAAGCTGAGCTACAACCATATTATCATGCGCGCGGCGGCGCAGGCGCTCAAGGAGTATCCGGCGGTGAACGCCTCCCTCGTGGACGATACCCTCGTAAAGCATGGGGATATCAACATCGGCCTGGCGGTGTCCGTGGGCGGCGGCCTGCTCGTCCCCAACCTGAAGGGCTGCCAGCGCATGGGGCTGGAGGGCATCGCCATGGGTACGGAGGACTTGGTCAAGCGCGCCCGTGATAACAAGCTCAATCTCGAGGAGCTAGACGGCGGCACGTTCACAATTAGCAATTTGGGCATGTACGGCATGCGCTCCTTCTCGCCCATCATCAACCAGCCGCAGCTGGCCATACTCGGCGTGAACGCCATGGTGGAAACGCCTGTGGCGGTGGAAGGCGAGATTGTGATACGGCCCATTATGAACCTGAACCTTGTCGCTGACCACCGTGTTGTGGACGGCGTGCTGGCGGCGCAATTCCTGCAAAGGATCGTGGAGCTGCTGGAAACGCCTGTGAAAATGCTGGCGTAGGGAGGCCGTGAAATGACAAAAATTTTGGTCATCGGCGGCGGCCCCGGCGGGTATGTCGCGGCCATCCGTGCCGCCCAGCTCGGCGCGGAAGTTACGCTGGTTGAAAAGGAAAATATAGGCGGTACATGCCTCAATGTGGGCTGTATCCCCACAAAGGCGCTCCTACATAGCGCGGAATTGTTCGTGAATGCCAAGGAAGGCGCGAAAATGGGGGTCATCGCCTCGCCTGAGCTGGATTTTGCCAAGGTCCAGTCCCACAAAAGCGCCGTGACGGCGAAGCTCGTCAAGGGCGTGGAGGGGCTGCTCAAGGCCAACAAGGTCAATATTATACGGGGCACGGCCCGCTTTGAAGGCCCCCGGGAAGTGGTTGTGGATACAAAGGACGGCGCAGAAAGCGTTTCGGCGGATAAAATCATCATCGCCAGCGGCTCCGTACCCGTCCGGCCGCCCATACCTGGCCTGGAGGGCGAAAGCTGCCTCGACTCCACGGGCGCGCTGGCTTTAACCGGTGTCCCCGCCTCCATGGTGATTATCGGCGGCGGCGTCATTGGGGTGGAGCTGGCGACGGCATACAGCGCGTTCAACACCAATGTCACAATCGTTGAGATGCTGCCCGAGATACTGCCCATGTTCGATGCGGATTTGGTAAAGGTCGTCAGGCGCAGCCTGCAAAAGCGCGGCGTGACCATCATGACGGGCACAAAAGTGCTCTCAGTAGAAAATGGCGCGGTGGCCAATGTCAATGTGGAAACGGAGCGGGGCGCTGCCACGATCCAGGGCGAAAAGGTGCTGGTATGCATCGGCAGGCGCACGAATACGGATGAACTGGGCCTGGACAAGGCGGGCATTGCCCATGACCGGGGCCGGGTTTGTGTCAATGAATATATGGAGACGAATGTGCCTGGCGTGTATGCCATCGGCGACTGCCTGGGCAAAACAATGCTGGCGCATGTGGCCTCGGCGCAGGGCGAGGCGGCGGCTGAAAACGCCCTGGGTGCCCGCGAGGTGTATGATGAAAAGACGAACCCCTCCTGCGTGTACGGCAGCCCGGAGCTTGCCATGGTGGGCATGACCGAGGCCCAGGCGCAGCAAAAGGGAAGAAACTATGTGGTGGGCAAATTCCCCTTGAGCGCCAATGGCAAATCCCTGATTGAAAACGGCGGCGTGGGCTTTGTCAAAATCATAGCGGGCCAGAAATACCGTGAGATATTGGGCGTGGGCATCGTGGGGCCGCGCGCCACGGATTTGATCGCCGAAGCGGCGCTGGCCATTCGGCTGGAGGCCACCATTGACGAGCTGATTTCTACCATTCACGCCCATCCGACGGTGGGCGAGGCCATGCGCGAAGCGGCGCTAAAAGTGGATGGACGCGCCATCCATATGCTCAATAAATAACGCAAGTTTTGAGCCCAAACACCCTGGAAACAATAGAAACCAAATGTGGTTGAGCAGGCAGAAACGAGCGCAAACAAGGGTAGCATAGGCAACGATGACGGTTGCCTATGCTACCCTTTTCTAACGGTTCTATATCGAACGGGCGGCACTGATGAAGCCGCCTTTTGTTTGCACAAAAAGGCTGCGATGTAAAGAGGTTTCACAGTACGCATTCCGTGTGATTTTATTATCATCGCTGAAAGCGTTATAATTCTTGCGGATCGTTAAAACGAACAGAAGGAGAGTAATGATGAACAGGAAAACAAGGAGTTTAGCGTTACTGCTGACAGCCGTATTGTGCCTGGGCATGCTGGCGGGTTGTGTAGCCCCCGCTGCGCCGGGGGAGCAGAGCCCGGCGCCCGAGCCGCCGGTGACGCCGGGGCAGACGGATGGGATCAGCGGCACGTTTGATGGCGAGGGACAGGGCAACAATGGGCCGGTCAAGGTGAAAGTAACGCTGGAAGACGGGCGCATCGCCGCGGTGGACGTGGTGGAGCACGTGGAGACGGCGGGCGTGTGCGAGCTGGCCATCGGGAACACCCCGAAGGACATCGTCGCATATAACCTTTCCAATTGATGGATATAAGGTATCGTTCCATACACAGTTAAGTAACAAAAAAGTAAAACAAATAATCGAAGAAGTAGTAAATGCATAATGAGAAAGAAAGACTGCACTAAAGGTTTTATCCTTCGGTGCAGTCTTTACTTTTGAGCTCCCGCTTGAAGAGAGTCGGTCAAAAATTTACTTGTTCTCGGAAATCCCTAAGTTGAACCCGCTTTCGGTGCAGTCTTTACTTTTGAGCTCCCGCTTGAAGAGAGTCGGTCAAAAATTTACTTGTTCTCGGAAATCCCTAAGTTGAACCCGCAAGGGGTGTCTTTTTGTTGGCGGAGAGAAAGGGATTTTTCGCTTCGCCTCCCGCTGCTTGCGCTCCGCACTGCGCAGCTAAGGTCGGCGGCGCTACCCGGGGCGGGCAAATGATTCACCGGATCATTTGCTGATCCGCCCTTCGAATCCCTATAACTAAGCGCCAACAAAAAAACACCCACAAGGGGTGCCTTTTTGTTGGCGGAGAGAAAGGGATTTTTCGCTTCGCCTCCCGCTGCTTGTGCTCGGCACTGCGCAGCTAAGGTCGGCGGCGCTACCCGGGGCGGGCAAATGATTCACCGGATCATTTGCTGATCCGCCCTTCGAATCCCTATAACTAAGCGCCAACAAAAAAACACCCACAAGGGGTGCCTTTTTGTTGGCGGAGAGAAAGGGATTCGAACCCTTGATACGGTTCCCCGTATACACGATTTCCAGTCGTGCGCCTTCGACCAGCTCAGCCATCTCTCCAGGGCCTGCTGCTCTAATCGCAGTGCTTCCCTATATTACAATAAATAGCCGGAAAATGCAAGACATAATTTCATGCGTTTCCGGCTATTTACCGCCTACAGGTATGACTTCATTTCTTCGATATTCGCCTGCTCTGTGGCCAGAAGCTTTTCCGCCAGCGCTATCGCGTCGCCGTTCGGCCCGGTATATTCGTGGATGCGCTTCGTAATCTTCATCACGCCCTGTGTGCTGCCCTCGATCATCATGTGCGCGATGTGGGAGGGGGAGCGGTCCGTAAGTGTCTGGAATTTGGCGTTTACCTGCAGCATAGCCTTTGCCATGAGCGGCGCTTCCCCCGGGGCGTTGCCCAGGGTCGCTAAGAGCTGCGCTGCCTCATCGTATATCTTGCGGTATTCGGCTTGCTGAATTAGCAACGATTTTCGAAATCCCTCGTCCTCTGAGACCTCCAGCACCCGGGTGATGCCTTCAAGGCCCATTTGCGCGTTTTCACATATGAGTTTTAACAGTCCAGTTTCGTCGATCATTGTTTATCACCTCGGGCTTTAGTATGTGCAGGACGCGCGCGATCATGCCATGAAAACGAAAACGGGGCCGCGCAAAAACGCGGCCCGTCTGAGAAGCTATATGTCTTTATTTCGCGTCTACAGCCGCCATGTGGGAGATGAGGTCTAAAATCTTGCAGGAATAACCCCACTCGTTGTCATACCAGGCCACCAGCTTTACAAAGTTGTCGTTGAGGCTGATGCCTGCACCCGCGTCGAAGATGGAGGTGCGCGGATCGGTGATGAAATCGGAGGAGACCACCTTATCCTCGGTGTAGCCCACGATGCCCTTGTACTGCTCGCTCTCGGAGGCAGCCTTCATGGCGGCCTTGATCTCGTCATAAGAGGCGGGCTTCTCCAGGCGGCAGGTCAGGTCGACCACGGACACGTCCGCAGTGGGAACCCGGAACGACATGCCGGTGAGCTTGCCGTTGAGGGCGGGGATGACCTTGCCCACGGCCTTCGCCGCGCCGGTGGAGCTGGGGATAATGTTGAACGCCGCGCCGCGGCCGCCGCGCCAATCCTTTTTAGAGGGGCCGTCAACGGTCTTCTGGGTGGCGGTGGTAGCGTGCACAGTGGTCATGAGGCCTTCCACGATGCCGAAGTTATCGTTGATGACCTTCGCCAGAGGCGCCAGACAGTTGGTGGTGCAGGACGCGTTGGAGACCACCTTCATGTCGGAATTGTAGGTTTCCTGGTTGACGCCCATGACGAACATGGGGGCGTCCGCGCTGGGGGCGGAGATAACGACCTTTTTCGCGCCGCCCTCAAAATGCGCGCTGGCTTTGTCGGTGGTGGTGAATACGCCGGTAGACTCGACGATGTAGTCCGCGCCGCAATCTTTCCAGGGGATTTCGTTAGGGTTCATACAGGCGTACACGCTGACGGCCTTGCCGTTGACGATCAGCTTGTCCCCGTCCACGGAGATGTCGCCGTCAAAGACGCCGTGTACGGTGTCATACTTGAGCATATAAACCATGTACTCCAGATCGATGAAGGGGTCATTGATGCCAACCACATCGATGTTGGGGTTTTTTACTGAAGCGCGAAATACCAAGCGGCCGATACGACCAAATCCATTGATGCCAACTTTTACTGCCATTTTATTAGGCCTCCCATTTGTTTTTCTTATACTTAAAAGCCGCAATGCAGCTTTATGGACGCAATCCTGCGTTCTTGCACTGTCTATAGTAGCCCATCGTGAGGCCTTTTACAAGAGAAATTTTCCCTTTATTCGCCATTGTTTGCATTTCCGACACAGCTATTCGTCCAGCTTTTAGCACAGACGATTTGCAATGTGAAAAAAGGGACATTCACCTGCTCATTTCAGATTTTCCGGATTGAGGCATTGGAGCGCCTCAGGTACAAAGCGGCCGTCCTTGCGGACGAGCACGCCGTCGAAGTAGATTTCCCCGCCGCCGTACTCCGGCGTCTGGATGCAAACCAGATCCCAGTGCAGCGCAGACTTGTTGCCGTTATACGCATCATCATAGGCGCTGCCGGGGGTGAAATGGAAAGAACCCGCAATCTTTTCATCAAACAGGGTGTCCTTCATGGGCTTATTGATATAGGGGTTGACGCCAAGGGCAAACTCGCCGACATACCGGCCACCTTCGTCTATGTCAAACACTTTGTTGATGCGCTCTGTGTCGTTGGATGTTGCGCTCACGATCCTGCCGCCCCTGAATGTCAGGCACACATCCGTAAACGTAAACCCATCGTGGACGGAGGGGGTGTTGTAGGTGAGCGTTCCCCCGATGCTGTCCTTGACCGGAGCGGTATAGATTTCCCCATCGGGAATGTTCATATGCCCCGCGCATTTAATGGCTGGGATGCCCTTGATGGAGAACAGGAGATCCGTCCCCGGCCCCTTAATGCGCACCTTGTCGGTGCGCTCCATCAGCGCCTTGAGAGGATTCATTGCCGTGTCCATCTTAGAATAGTCGAGGTTGCAGACGTTAAAATAATACGCCTCGAATGCTTCTGTGCTCATATCCGCCATCTGCGCCATGGAGGGATGGGGATAGCGCAAAACCACCCATTTTGTCTTGGGCACCCGGATTTTCGAGTGTACGGGCTCCCAGTATACCCGTTGCCAGCGCTCCAGCTGCGTTTGCGGTACATCGCTTAATTCCGCCGCGTTTGCACCGCCGCGCACGCCGATGTAAGCTTGCATTTGCTCCATCAGTTCACCGTCCAGCTTCGCTTTCAGCTTCAGCTGCTCGTCGGTGCAGCCCATGAGAATGGCCCGGTCAACGGACTTGTCACCCAGCCAGACATAGGGCAGGCCCCCGGCTAAATAGACCTCGCCCACAAGCAACTGCACGAGAGGATCGTTGCCGCCGATGCTCTCAATCAGCACCCTTTCACCCGGCTGTACCGAGCAGGAAAAGCTGATGAGGTTTTTCGCCAGGGTGCGTACTCTTTCGTCAATCATAATTCTTTTTCCTCCAGAAAACTCTTCTTAATTATCCTTTGCTCCGGCGGCCCCGCTTATCCGGGGCGGCGCGCTTCGTGCTAACACTGCCCTTGGGGCTTGAGGAGTTGCTTTTGGGATTGATAAACGCGGGGATCAGGGCACAGTTAAATCCGATGGAAACCCCCTGCAGCACCTCCGCCAGCGCTACGGGCAGACCCAGCATGTCCATGATCATGGCGAGGCACAGCGCAAGCAGCACCCCGAAAGCCAGCACAAACACCAGGCCCTTTGTTCGGGTATTGAGCCGGAAGCGGGATTTGAAATAGCCGGGCACGTCCCATTTGCGAAACAGAAACAGGAACAATGCAAGGCTGCCCACCAGCCCCAGCATAACGTTCACGGTTAACCCATCAAACATGTGGTACCCCCTTATCCAATTACTCTACATTGAGCCGTTCGCGCACGATGTACAGCGGGCGGCCCTTTAACTCGTCATACATGCGCCCGAGATACGCCCCTTGGATGCCCAGGGCCGTGAGCGTAATTCCCTGAAGCAGCACCACACCAAGCAGGCCCCACAGCCAGGGAGCCACCCCGGCGGTACACGCGAGAACAATTAAAGCGATGAGTCCAACGCCGCAAAGGCCGATCAGTCCCAGACCCAGCCAGCCGGGGATTGTCAGAGGGCGGCTGGAAAAGCCGGTGATCCCGTCAAACGCCAGCTTCAGCATTTTCTTCAGGGTGTATTTGGTCTGCCCGGCCGCCCGGGCATCCCTGACATAGGACAAGGGGATTGCTTCAAACCCCATCCATGCCGACATGCCCCGTAAAAACCGGCTACGCTCCCGCATCGTTAGAAACACATCCGCCACCTTCCGGTCCAGCAGCCGAAAATCCCCGGTGTCCAGGGGGATGGGATACGCGCTCATGGCGGAAAGCAGGCGGTAATACGCGAAGGCGGTGAATTTCTTGAAGGCGGTTTCTCCCTCCCGGGACTGGCGCTTGCCGTATACGATGTCCGCGCCTTCTTTCCACATGCGCACCATTTCGGGAATAAGCTCAGGCGGGTCCTGCAAATCCACATCGATGATGATCAGCGCGTCGCCTTTGGCTGCATCCATCCCAGCAGTGACTGCCAACTGGTGGCCAAAGTTCCTGGAAAAGGACAAGACCCGGACCCGGTCCGACTCTGCGGCCAGTTTTCTGAGCGTCGGCATGGTTTCGTCCCGGCTGCCGTCGTCGATGTAGATGATCTCATAGGGATGTCCCGTAAGCTGCATGGCGGCATCCATCCGCGCATAGGACGCGGGGAGAACTTCCTCCTCGTTGAACACGGGTATGATTAGCGAAAGTAATGCTTCAGGCAAGGTGCTGACCCTCCTTATTATTAGCGTAGCTTATGTATCGGTTGTCCTTATGGCAACTTCGTATCCTATTATACCCGTTTTGAGCGGGAGGTACAATCCAAGATTTTTCGAACCTTTTTCAGATTAAAACCCGTATGTTTCGGAAATAACCGTTGCAATCTTTGCAAGATAAGATATAATTACACACAAAAGGAGCGTGAATGATTATGGCATTGGTAACCAGCACTGAAATGTTCAAAAAGGCTTATGAAGGCGGCTATGCGATCGGCGCTTTCAACGTAAACAATATGGAGATCGTACAGGGAATCACTGAGGCGGCAAAAGAAGAAAACGCGCCGCTGATCCTGCAGGTTTCCTCCGGCGCGCGCAAGTACGCCAATCATACATATTTGATGAAACTGGTAGAAGCGGCGATTATCGAAACGAACCTGCCCATCTGTCTGCACCTGGACCATGGCGATACGTTTGAGCTGTGCAAAAGCTGCATTGACGGCGGTTTTACCTCTGTTATGATCGACGGCAGCCACCATTCCTTCGAGGATAATATCAAGCTGACGAAACGGGTTGTGGAATATGCCCACGATCACGGCGTTGTGGTAGAGGGCGAGCTGGGCCGCCTGGCAGGCGTGGAGGACGCGGTGAACGTATCCGAGGAGGACAGCTCCTACACCCGCCCTGAGGAAGTCGAGGAGTTCGTAAACAGCACCGGCGTGGACTCCCTGGCAATCGCCATCGGCACCAGCCACGGCGCGTATAAGTTCAAGCCCGGCTCCAAGCCCGCGCTTCGCTTTGATATTCTGGAGGAGGTGCAACGCCGTTTGCCCGGGTTCCCCATCGTGCTCCATGGTGCGTCCAGCGTTGTGCCGGAGTTTGTTGAGACGATCAATCGGTACGGCGGCAACATGCCCGACGCCATCGGCGTTCCAGAGGACATGCTGCGCCAGGCGGCGCGGATGGCTGTGTGCAAGATCAACATCGACAGCGACCTGCGCCTTGCGATGACCGGAACCATCCGCCAGTACCTCGCGGAGCATCCGGATCATTTCGATCCCCGCCAGTATCTCAAGCCCGCCCGCTCCGCCATCAAGGGGATGGTGCAGCATAAGCTGGTGAATGTGCTGGGTTGCAACGGCAAAGCGTAAAATGTATAGGAAACAAAGGGGTTGGCAGTAAGCGCGCCAAAAAAACGAGCCTTGACAGAATGAACAGAACCCCAGAAGGTGGACAGAAACCAAAACCTCCTATCGTAAGAAGAAAACGGTAGGAGGTTTTTTGAAACAGCGCGCTCGCAAACCAAGCAAGACATGAGGTGGCGTATCGCTGCGCTGGAGCGTGAAGTAGAGTCACTGCGGTCTTTTCTTCAAGCTGTACGGATAGATGCTTCGCGTACCCTTGACGGCATGGCAGCCTAAGCGTAAGATATAATTAAGCAGGCAAAGAATTTACTTGCGAAACTAAGTTTAGGCTAACATTTTTATTGAATCAAAGATCGGGGGTAAACCACCTGTGCTTTGCCCGCCAACCGATTTATGATATGATTAATTCACATCCTACAGCAAAGGATTTAATATGATGAATATCAAGCAGCTGGAAAGTTTATGCGCCTTCTCAGAGACGCTCAGCTTCACAAAAGCAGCAGAGCGAGTATTCTTATCGCAATCCGCTTATAGCCGGGAAATCAGCGCTTTAGAACGCGAACTTAATTGTGAGCTAATTGTAAGAAGCCGCAAAGACCCAAAATTGACTTTGGCTGGCGAGCGCATTGTGAATAGCGCAAAACTCGTTTTAAATGAGATTGATTCGATTATACACACCGCAGAAAAGGCCAAATCAGGCAATTTGGGCGAATTGAAAATTGGCGTATTGCCACATGGAATCAGTGAAGATGTGCTTTCATTACTTCATAATTATGCGAAAGCAAATCCTGAAATTAGGCTTGAAATATCAGAATATCCTGAGCACGATCTTGTGCGCGCCGTTGAAAGCGGGAAGGAAGATTTCTGCATTGTCATACGGCATGACGACATCAGCCCACAGCTATTTAAATCTTGCATCATCGATAGCTGCCCACAATGCGTTGTCGTAAATGAAGAACATCCTCTATCTACACGCAATGCTGTTAATTTTGCGGAATTGAGCCAGGAAGAGTTTATTATTGTAAAAGAAAATGTATTCCAAAAGGGCTTTGACTACATCATGCGAAAGGGTCTTGAAAACAATTTCATTCCTAAAATAGCCGCAAAAGCGGATTCAATGTTTGGCGTATCGGTCTATGTAAATTGTGGAATAGTCAAGAAAAGTGCAGTCTGCAAACACCCTAAAAGTGAAACAGCTT
>CAYPKG010000055.1:0-10636 GCA_964411275.1 uncultured Oscillospiraceae bacterium
TTTTTACCCCCAGCGGCCCTTTTTTCATGGGCGCAAGCACCTGTAGCTGCGTTGTTTTCCCCTCCACAGCGCACAATTCCAGCACCCGGCCCAAAACCCGGCCGGCGCTATAATATTCCTCAAAAGCAAATTCCTCATCCCGGTTGGGGAGCGGCTCCTGTCCCACATTGATCCGGTGGGCATTGAGCACGATGCCGCTGCGCTCGGACTGCCTGAATATCTCCGTCAGCCGGATGACCGGCATAACCCCGCTTTCGATGATGTCTCGCAGCACGTTCCCCGCGCCCACAGGCGGCAGCTGATCCGCGTCCCCCACCAGCACCAGCCGGGTGCCCTGGGGCAGCGCCTTCAACAGCGCGTGCATTAGCGGGACGTCCACCATGCTCATCTCGTCCACAACCACCATGTCATACAGAAGAGGGTCGTCCTCATTTTTCGAGAAATACCCGTCCTCCCCGCCGCCGTATTCCAGCAGCCGGTGGATGGTGCTTGCGTCACAGCCCGTGGCCTCTTCCATGCGCTTGGCCGCCCGGCCCGTTGGCGCGCACAGGGCGAAATCCATCCCCAAGCGGTTCAATACGTGGATGATAAACCTGAGGATTGTGGTTTTTCCGGTGCCCGGCCCGCCGGTGATCACCATGACCCCCTCGGTCAAAGCCGTGGTCACCGCCTCGCGCTGCTGAGGCGCCAAGGCAATCCCCCGCTCCCGCTCCAGCAGCTGTATCTCGCCCATGAGGTTTAGCGTCCGGTCGGTGTGCGGCCGCACCGCGAGGGTCAACAGCCGCCTTGCCGCGTCCGCCTCCAGATGATACAGCACCGGCAAAAACACCGCGTCCGTATCCCCCACCATCTGGTACATCAGCCCGCCGGTCAATATGCACTCGTCCAGCGCCTCTTCCACGGGCTCTCGCTCCACCTCCAGAATATTCGCCGCCACCTCGATGAGCTTTTGCCGGGGCAAAAAGGTGTGACCTCCGTCCTGCCGCGCCCAGTTCAGCACGTATTTTACGCCTGCCTGTAACCGGGAACGGTCATACCGCTCCAGCCCCGCCCGCTGGGCGATGCCGTCCGCCGTCTTGAAGCCAAAGCCGTCCACCTCCTCGATGAGCTGGTACGGATCCTCTTGTATCCTGTTTAAGCAGCTAGCACCGTAACGCTGATACAGCTTGACCGATTGATTGACCGTGACTCCCAGTTCCTGCAGACCCATCATCACATCCCGCATGGCCCGCTGCTCGTAAAACGAGGCCGCGATGGTGGCCGCCTTGGATTTTCCGATGCCCGGAATTTTCATCAGCCGCTCCGGTTGATTTTCCAGGACTGTCAGCGCGTCCATGCCAAAATGCCCCACGATGCGCTTTGCCGTGGCGGGGCCCACGCCCTTAATGAGTCCAGACCCCAGATAGCTCTCCAGGGCGCTTAGCGTGGCGGGGGCAAGGCAAACGCAGCTTTCAGCCTTAAACTGGTGGCCATAGCTGGGGTGCTGGATGTACGCTCCGGTCAGTTCCACCCGCTCCCCTGGTGCGCAGGTAGGCAAAACGCCTACCACCGTATGCTCTTCCCCGGTGTCCTCAGTGGACAGCTCGATCACGCTCCAGCCGTTTTGATTGTTGCGAAATATGATTGTTTGTATTGTGCCGATCAGCTGTTCCGCCATATGATACCCCTACCTGCCAAACTCAAAATAAATACTGTAACATTAGTCCGCTAACAACCGCCGCAATATACAGCGCGGCGAGGGGAACAACCCGCCCCCGGCGGCTTTTCCCCCTTAAAAGCGCCAGCAGCCCCAAGCCTGCGCCGGTGCAAAGCCCCGCCACGGCGGACCCGAAGGAGATCGCACCTGAAAGATAGAATTCCGTCAGCAGCACGCTTGCGGCACAATTGGGAATAAACCCGAACAACGCTGCCATAAAGGGCTGCAGTGGGCTGTTTTGCAGCATCAGCGCACCAAGCCGCTCGGGGCCGATCAACCCCAGGGCAATGTTCAAAAGCAATGTGGCCAGAAACAAAAACGCGAGGATGGACAGCGCCCGCTTTCCCGCCGTTAGGAGAATGCCCCGCCAGGAGCTGTCGCTATCACAATCATGATGATGCGCGTCTTCTGGGCCTACTTCGGCGTCTACCCGGCCTTTTTTCCAGAGCGCGTCCAGGCCAAATCCCGCGATGAGGGCGATGATCACCTTGGCTAGAATAAGCTTGCCCACCTCCCCCGCGCCACCCGGCGAGGCCAGCAGTATGGGTATAGCCTCATCCGAAGTGGACAAAAACACCGCCAGCAGCGTCCCTGCGGTGATGAGCCCGCCATTGTACAGACGCGCCGCCGCTACCGAAAACCCACATTGAGGGACGCAGCCCAACACCGCCCCCATCCCCGGCCCCAGCCGGCCCGCCCGGCCAAGTGTTTTGACCAGCCGCTCTCCAGAGCGGTGCTCAATGTATTCGATTAAAATCAGCGCCAGCAGCAAAAACGGTGCCATTTTCAGGGTATCAATGAGAGCATCCAAAGCCCAGTCCAAAAAATTTTCCACAATTTTGTAATCCTTCCATGTCCCAGTGGACTATTTATTTATTATAAGTCTTATATGGGAATATTACCAGCTGTTGAAAATTTAACCGCTGGAGCCAATTAATAAACGCCCTTATAAGAAGAATTGTGGGTATGCTATAAAAAGTGAGTTTTTGATTGGAGTGAAGAAGGAATGCAGCTTGGCGTGATACTTCTTGTATGCATTGGCATTCTATGCGCCACCGGCGGGGCAAGCGGCTGCTGCCGGACGCTTCATATACGCCCCTTTACATTGTTTTATATCGCTGTGCTGGCTCTCATATGCAACGCGTTTCCCCTCACTGTTTTTCAGGAGTTGGTGGTGAATGTCGCAGCGCTTGTGCTGCTAGGCTTTGCCGCGGCCACCGCGAAGCGGTGCGAAGAGGGCGGCTTGTTTTGGGCGTTGCTCCTTTCGGCCCTGGGCGGGGTTTGCATGCTGCTTTTTCTTCGCGCTGCGCCGATACTGCCGGAGCAGGAGCTGTATTTGGGCATAATCGCTGCCGGGGCTGCCGCGCCGCTTATGAAAAAGCCCGGAGCCGCCATGCTTTGCGCTGCCCTATCGCCGCTCTTCCTCTCTGCGTGGAGCGTGTGCCTGGACCTCTACGCGTTCGGCTATACAATGGCGCGCGTGGGGACGGATAGAGGCTTCGACGCACAGGTGGCGGGTATGTTTTTGATCGGTGTGTGCACGTGGCTGGTAGGCCTTAGACGGATTGTGAAAGAAAATGAAGTGTAAAAACCTGTCACTGAGAATCTTTTGGCATAAAGATCCTCAGTGACAGGTTTTTCTTTTTCTCTATTTTTATTTCCCGTGTGCCGCAGTTTTTTGCAGCAGCTCCAGCAAAAGCTGCTCCCTTTCCCCGTATTCAATCAGGGGCCGGTCTAAAATCTCTTTATAATGCTCTTGCATACTCTCCCGGGTAAGGTTCCTTCCGTTGTCCGGATCAGTGCCGTCATACGCAATGCTTCCAATGCCCATGTCCCCCAACTGCGGATGCAGCGCAAACAGCACCGCTGCATAAGGATAGCATTGTTCCAGCACAAAGGGCCGCATGGGCACATGCACCGTAAGCCCCACATAGCGGCCGACGCCACCTGATCCCAGGCCGCTGACAATCAACCCCAGTTCATAAGACAGATCTGCATAATGCAGGTCAATTTCGCTGAGTTTGACCCAATCGCTGTCAAACCGGAAGGAAGTATACAGCCTTTGCCGCAAGCGCTTGGAGTTCCTCCTGAGACATATCCGAAAGCGTCCTTGGCCACGCCTCCCCGAGAGATGACATCGACCGCAGCGCAACATAAAAATGCCGCTCAAAATAGGAACCGAATGTGGACGTAATAACCTGTCCATTAGAGCTGGAGGCGTGGATCAGCGCCCCGCCGCCCGCAAAAATTCCGGTGTGGTTCATCGTGCCGGCCTCATTCTTGAACAGCAATATATCACCCTGCCGCAAGGCGGCAATATCCCGCACCTGCATAAAGCCCTCCATCCGCTCCCACTCCGCCAGGGAAAATGCCTGTACTGCGCCCGCCTTCTCGAGCACATAGCGGATCAGGCCTTCGCCGTCGAAGGCGTCGGGGCCGCTGGCACCAATTTCATACGGCTTTCCAACCTGATCCTTCGCCAGCGCCAGCAGCAGTTCGCCCGGGAAAATGCCGGAGGTGGCTGCCATCAATGACTGAAACGTGTCCTTTCCGACAGCGCCATCCGCCGTAAGATCATTATCCCGCTGAAACTGCGCCACGGCGTCCCGGGTGGCCTCATTATATACTCCCTCGCTTTCACGAAGGACAGAAAGCCCCAGATAACCAAGGTCCACCAGCTTTTGCTGGATGGAGCACACCAATTCATTTTCCTCAGGCGTGGCGGCGGCATCAGTCCCGCCTTCGAGCTTCTCCCGGTCATATGCGATGGGCAATATATCCCCGGTTGCCGCCAAAAGACCATTTTTTGACGCTTCCGGCGTTGCCGCAGGCGGCAGGGTAACGGGCTGACAAGCTGTGGTAAAGCAGCATAGCAGCATCATAGCCGTCAAAAACCCGATGGCAATCCTGACCGCCTTCGGGCTCTTTCTCCCCTGAAATACGCCCCGCACCCTGCGCTCCGCGTCTTTTTCAAGATTGCCTCCGGCCATGGAGAGCGCACCCGCTCCGCTTATCGGCCGGGAAAACAGTTTGAGCAGCGTCAGCGCGTATTCGCGGCGCCCGGTTGGGCAAAGGGCGGCTGTCGTGGCGCTGTCGCAGGCTGTTTCCATGTCCTTGACGATCCCCCGGCTTGTCAGCCAGATGACGGGATTGAACCAATAAACCGCCTCCAGCAGCCGCAGCAGGCGGCAAACCCAGTGATCTCTCTGCTTATAGTGGGTCAATTCGTAGCGAATGGTGTAGAAAAGCTGTTCGTCGCTTAGTTGGGCCAACGCGTATTCCGGCAGCACCACCGCCGGATGAAATCCGACTGTGAGCGCTGGGGAGGAAATCCCACAGCAAACCCGAAGCGGCGGTTTCTTTTGCATGTTCAGATCCCGAAGGCATATTTCGTAGATGCCCATCGCCCGCGCCCCCGGCTCCCGTTCGCCGCCCGCGATGGCCAGCCGGAGCCTGCGTTGTGCGAACAATAGCGCGATGAGGCGCGCGGCCATCCCTGCCACCCAAACGAAAAGCAGCGCCGCGCTTGTGGTCAGGCTAAACGGGCTATTAGGCGCGGGGGTGTTGACAGGTTCCGAGGGTTGTTCCCCCTGCCCAAGGGTCGCGCCGGGCTTCGGCTGCGCAGGAGCCATCCCCACAGTGCCCAAATCCTCCCCGGCAATGGTTTGCGCCTGCTGCTCAATCTTGATGAAATGAAAGCCGCTTTCAATTGTAAAGGGAAGGCACAGCCGGGCGATGACCACAAACCACAGCGCATACTGCAGCCCGGGAGAGAGGCCTTTTTTGAACGCGAACTTGATGAGCTGGATTATTGCCAACAAAGCGGCGGAATACAGGCTGGTTTCCAGCAGCGCATGCAGTAGCTTCATGGCGTTTCCTCCCCCCTGTTGGCCAGTTCATCGATGATGCCGCGCATGCGGGCCTGCCCTGCCAAGGAAAGCCCGCCTCTTTTGACCATGTACAAAAGCAACGCCTCCGCATCCTGTTCGTCGTACTTTTTCAAAAGTCCCTCGCCTTCGGACGCAATGCAGGCCTCCTTCTCCACGGCAGCCCGATAAAACTTCATCCTGCCCCGGGTGGTGAAATCCACAAAGCCCTTGTCCGTCAATATTTTCATATAAGAAGCGAAGGTGGTATAGCTCCAGTCCACCCGGCCGCCGATGGTTTCGATGATCTCGCCCAGCACCTGCGGCTCTTTCCCCCATAGCGCACTCATCACGATCCATTCGGGATTTGTCAGCGTGTTTTTTCTGTTCGCCATAAGCCGCCTCCATCATTCATTACTAAGTTTATAGTAATAAAACTAATCTAACATGTCAAGGACTAATTATTTAATAAACCATGAACATTGTTCTCCATTATTTTTCATCCCGCATCTTGTCCATCCGTGTCGAATGGAGTAGGATAATAAGAGACTATAACGATTGGGGCAATGTGGGATGGAACAGCATTTGGACAAGCAGGAAAAAAAGCAAAAGGCAAAGCGCCCGTGGCTAAAATGGGCGCTGATCTGCTTTGGTGGCGCAATCGTCCTTGTGGTACTCGCCGTGTTCATCATGGGCAGTTCCCTGTTGGGCCGGCTTGCAAAGCCGGGCACCGTGACATTTGCCGAGGCAGCGGAAGAAACCCCGCCTCCCGCCGCCACCGCAACGCCCATCCCAGCCGCCACCGCAACGCCGCTTCCGGGGCAGACGCCGGAACCCACCCCCGAGCTTACGCCGGAACCCACGGACGAGCCGGAATTACCCCTGTCTGAGCTGTATCCCCAGACCAGGTTGACCGACGCGCAAAAGGCGCTGATGGCCTCCCTCAACGAGGACCCCCAGTATCTCAATGTGTTGCTGGTGGGCGTTGACAGGCGGGGCAGGGCGGGCAATTCCCAGGCGGACGCCATCATGATCGCTACATTGGACAAAAAGAACGGGCGGCTGAAGCTCACCTCCCTGTTGCGGGATTTGTGGGTGGATATCCCAGGGTTTGGAGATTTTCGGATCAATTCAGCGGCGGCCAAGGGCGGCATGGATCTGCTGATGGACACCATCAACGCCAATTATTCCATGAACATCAGCCGGTACGTTCTCGTTGATTTTTCCATGTTCGAAAAAATTGTGGACGAAATGGGCGGGATCACCATCCGCATGACAGGAGCGGAGATTTCCGCCGCCAACGACTGCATCGCGGGGCTCAATAAGCAACGAAACGTAGAGTATTTATGGGACGGCTTCATATTTGCCGAGGCCGGAAACGTAAAATGTACCGGAAAGCAGGCGCTGGGTTATGCCCGCATACGAAAGATCGACAGCGATTTTGTGCGCACAAACCGCCAGTTTAAGGTGCTGACGGCCATCTTTGCCAAGTTCCGGTCAAAAAGTCTGACGCAGCAGTATTCCATCATGAATGACATTCTGCCGCTGGTTGAGACAAACCTCGGAGGCGGGGAAATCATCGATGCTGCCATCAGCGCCCTTTCCATGGATACCGGCGGCATATTGCACGAAAGCCTGCCGGTGGAAGGGTTGTACCGCTCCGCGCGGGTAAAGGGAAGCTCTGTTCTGGTGTCCGACCTGCCCGCCCATGCCTGGCTGCTGCATCAGTTTATCTATTTCTCAGACGATGTCCCAGGCGAGGCAAAGGAGCTATCCCCCGGCGCGTCCCTGCCGCCGCGCACCCCATCGCCCACGCTGGACCCCGCAGCGCAGATCATAAACCCGGACGATCCTCTCGCGCTGGTAGTTACCCCCGACGGCGGCATAGCTTCGCCTACCGCACCTGCAGAACCTCCGCCCGCGCCTGTAGAACCCCCGCCCGCGCCTGTGCCCGAGGATCCCAATGGCTAGCATACAGGCCCGGTTTCAGGGCGAATTTGTAACCCTCGCCGCGCTGCTGGACAGCCGGGAGGCCCGGGCCATCCATCAAAAGGAATTGCTGCGCGGGTATGGACAGCCGGTGGTTTGCGTGCTGGCGAATATGCCCGGGGCGGTTAAAAACAATCCCGCCGCCCGTGCGGTGGTAAAAGCGGGCATGGACGCCCTCAATAAAGCGCTGCTGGCCCAGGCAATCCCCATCCTGCATCTTGAGGAACGTCCTCTGATCACCGGGCCGGAGGGGTATTGCGTGGCTTCCTGCCCAGAGCAGGCGCTCAAGCGCCTTTGTTATGACATCGAATGCGCGCATCCCTGGGGGCGGCTGATGGACCTGGACGTGATCGGCGGTTCCGGCGTTCCCCTTTCCAGAAAATCCCTGGGGGCGCCGCCTCGAACCTGTCTTGTGTGCGGCGGCTCAGCTGCCGACTGCGGGCGTTCCCAGGCGCATCCCCTGGAAGAGGTATATGAGAAAATTTCCGAAATATTGGACAGGGAGGAATAACAATGCAGGAAATACGAGAACTTAGCTTATCCTGGGACCTCCCCCAAATCACCGCTTTTCTTACCGAAGCCGGGCTGCGGCTGGAGCCTGACCTGACCAATGTATACGGCGTGTTCGAGGGGGAGGAACTCCTCGCCTGCGGCGGGATTGCCGCGCCCGCGGCCACAATCAAATGCGTAGCCGTCCGGGCGGACAGGCGGGGCGAAAACCTTTTGAATACGCTGATTTCCCATCTATACACCACGCTTCGCCGGGGCGGGGTGAAAAACACATTTGTGGTGACAAAGCCTGAAAATGAGCAAGTCTTTTTATCCCTGGGCTTTTTCCTTGTGGCAAGAGGGGAAACCGCGGCCATGTTCGAAAGCGACCGCCGGGGAATTGCCGGGTACGTCAGTTCCCTGCAGGCACGCGGGTCCAAGAACCCGCCGCTCCCGGCAGCCGCCGTGGTGATAAACGCAAATCCTTTTACATTGGGGCATCAATATCTTCTCACGAAGGCAGCGGCGCAATGCGGTACGCTGCATGTGTTCGTGGTAGAAGAAGATCAAAGCGTTTTCCCTTTTGCGGACCGCCTGGCGCTCATCGAAAAGGGCAGCGCTCATTTGCCCAATGTGGTGGTGCACCCCGGTGGGCCATATATGATATCCGCAGCCACATTTCCAAGCTATTTTATAAAAGACCCGGCAGGCGCCGCCCCTGCCCACGCGCAGTTGGACGCCACATTGTTTGCCCAGCGGATCGCCCCGGCGCTTTGCATCACCGCCCGTTTTTTGGGGGAGGAGCCGCTGGATCCCCTGACGCGGCTGTACAACGAAACGCTTCTTGCCATACTGCCGCCCCAGGGAATATCCGTAAACATCATAAAAAGACGGTTGGAAGGGGACGCGCCCATTTCAGCCTCGCGGGTCCGGGCATGCATAAAAGCCGGGGACTGGACGGAGGTAAAGGCGCTGGTGCCGCAAACCACTTGGGAGTATTTTTCCACCAATGCCGGGAAGTCTGTGATCGCCCGCATCCAAGGAGGACACGATAATGCCTGAACCGCTATGGGAACTGGCCACCGCCGCACTCATCAAAGAGGTTGGCGCAACCCCCAAGCCGGGGCTGGTGGACCGCAACAACACAGGCGCCCACCGCGACATGGATCACGGCCTGTTTGTAGCGAGCGCCCGTGCGCTGGAGCCGCATTTCGCGGCGTTTGCGAAAATCGGCGGGGACACCGGGACGTTAGCGCCCGAAACCGCCTTTGAAACAGCGCTCCGGCCTGCCGGTGTGTTGGCGGAGCAGGCGATGCTGGCGGCCACAAGCGGGGTCAACACCCATAAGGGCGCCATATTCTCACTGGGCCTTTTGTTGGCGGCGGCTGCCCGGAATTTGGCGTTGGAGTTGCCCCTTACGCCGGATGTGGTCTCCACAACGGCGGCGGGGTTTGTCTCTGGGATTTGCGCAAGGGAGCTGAAATCCGGCGTGAAAAAGCCTGTCACAAAAGGGGAGCGCGCGTATTTAGAATACGGCGTCAAAGGGGTGCGCTTTGAGGCGGAGTCGGGGTTTCCCACGGTTCTGTTTGTCACTTTGCCAGGATACCGGCGGCTGTTAAGCCAAGGGGCCGATGAGAATGCCGCCCTTTGCGGCGCGCTGATACAGACCGTCGCCGTGGTTGCGGACACGAACGTGATCACCCGTCTGGACGCTAAGGCTGGGGATTATGCCCGGCAAGCGGCCAAAGCTTGCTGGGAGTTGCTGCAAAAGCTTCCGGTGGGCAGTCCTTCATGGTACGGTGAGATATTGAAGCTGGATGCGGATTTTATCCAAAGAGGCATCAGCCCCGGCGGCTGTGCGGATCTTCTGGCCTGCGCGTGGTTCCTCTCAAGCCTCGATTTCGCCACGGCGTAATGCTAAGCCCGGCTACATGATTGCTTTCTTGCATTTCTCCGGCTGCTGTGGTATGATCTTTTCTTGAAAGCGCCCGCACAAAGGGAATATTATGGAGTGGTATCGAAGAGGTCATAACGGGGCTGACTCGAAAGCGTCGTATCTATGTGTTAACATAGAAGCCTATACCATTGATTTGACTTGTTTTCGAAAGACAAGTCCGAAAATTTAATACCGTTGTTCTCTTCATCAGTTCTCTCCTTTTTCCGAGGGATATCTGAGACCTGATGTTGAAGATAAATATTGGAGGGTTGTCCGAGAGGTCGAAGGTGCGAAACTCGAAATTTCGTGTCGGTGATGAGCCGACCTAGGGTTCGAATCCCTAACCCTCCGCCAGAAAACCCGCGGTTTTCCTCAGTTTCTGAGGGAAGCCGCTTTTTTATGTGTGTGCAGAAGTGTTTGGATTATTCTCTCCTCCCGATCGATCTGGAATCAGAGCGAACTCGTCCTTCTGGAATTCTAGCTTTGGTTCGATGACAAAATTAAGTCCATCAACCATAGCTTGTGCTGATACCAGTTTTGAGTTGAAGTCCAAATGAGCGTAAATATTTGCGGTGGTTGCAAAATCACTGTGACCTAACCAATCCTGGATCTGCTTCATCGGCACATTATTTGCCAGCAAAAGACTGGCACAGCTGTGCC
>CAYPKG010000056.1:0-9841 GCA_964411275.1 uncultured Oscillospiraceae bacterium
AGCCTCGCAATGCTTTGAAAGAAATGGTTGCGGATGGTGTAGGAATTTTAAAGGTGGGACCCGCGCTTACATTTGCTGCCAGGGAAGCACTTTTTGCCTTGGAATCCATTGAACGCGAGCTTGCTTGGGAAATAGATTCCAACCCAAGCAACTTCCGGGAGACTCTGGAGTCCGCCATGTTAAAGGATGACAGATACTGGAAAAAGCACTATCACGGTCTTGCGGCGCAACAGAAATACGAGCGCGCATTTAGTCTTTCAGACCGAGCTCGTTACTATCTCACGAATGATGCGGTTCATGACTCAATCACAAACCTGTTTGAACATTTGAGCAATGTCTGGGCAGCTCAGTGGTGGAATGATTTTATCGCCAAGGACGGTTGCGCCAGACTGGTACTGGATAAAAAAGATTCTCGTGAAATGTTCTGGAACAAAGAGGTTCCTTTCTGCATGGATGGCCCTTGGTTTATCGGAATGTGTCAGGAACATGATGCTGCTATGATGGAAGACATCGACATCATTCCTCAGTTTGATGTGGTTTACAACGGTACGGCCTATAAGCCAAATCCCACAAACTATCCCGGACTAAGCTTGATCAGCAGCAGATGTGCGCATCCCGATGAGGCATGGGACTTCCTGCTTTGGATGACCAGTGATGAAGCGCAGCGGATTATCGCTGACTGTGGACAGATTCCTGCAAGCATTGAATATGCATCCTCTGATGAGTACAAAGCTGCTTATCCGCTGGCTGCGAAGTTCTATGAGTTCTTGGCGAACAACTACACCACGTTGATCGGCGATCCCGCAATCCCTGAGTATAGCCAGCTGAATCAGGTTATGATTGATGCTGCTGCTAAGATGTTTAGTGATACCCCCGTTGATGTCAAACCCATTCTGGATGAGGCGCAGGCACAGATGGTCGATGTATTGGGGTAATAATACAGTCACATATTCACAATGGAGAAAGAGTCGGCGACGGGATACCGTCGCCAACTATCCAAGGACCGGAAGCTGGAAGATTGGGGCTAGAAAATTATGTCTTCTTCGTTCAGCATAGGTAAGGAGGCACCCGATGAAACAATTAAAAATCGATCGCGAGACAAGGAACGGTTATCTCTTTATTCTACCACTGATAATTATTTTGGCCGTTTTTCTGGCTTATCCTATCCTTAAAGCAGCACTGATGAGTGTACAATACTGGAAGATGACGAAACCATCGGCAGATGGGCATTATTTTGTCGGCTTTGATAATTATGTCAATGTATTCAATGACAAATTCTTCTGGAACTCTATTCGTGTCACCGCTCTGTATTTGTTGGTGACGGTGGTAGCCCGGTTTGTACTGGGGTTTGCTACAGCACTAGCGCTGAACACAAAATTCCGTGGCTGCGGGCTTGCTCGCGCTCTTGTGATTATTCCTTGGGCAGTTCCCGAGGTCGTGACTTGCTTGGTATGGATACTGATGCTGGATAAGGATTATGGCATCATCAATTCTGTATTAAATGGCATGGGAATTTTGTCCACGAATTTAGGATGGCTGCTGGATAAGGATCTGGCTTTGCCGGCGGCTATGGCCGTGAATATCTGGAAAGGGTTTCCGTTCGTTGCTGTTATGCTTTTAGCTGGAATGCAAAGCATTGATCAGCAAATGTATGAGGCAGCTACAGTGGACGGAGCGACTCGGTTCCAAAAGTTGCGCTATATCACATGGCCCTCGCTCAAACCCGTAACCATGGTGGTGCTACTTTTGCTCATTATCTGGAGCATGAAGGACTATGCAATTGCCTATTTGTTAGCCAAGGGCGGTCCCGCCCGCGCTACTGAGATACTCACCATTTTTGTGCAACAGACAGCCTTTAAATACTTTGATTTCGGTAAGGCCTCTGCCGTGGGTATGCTCATGCTGTTAATGAGTTGCGTATTCACAGGCTTCTACTTTCGCGCTACAAATAAAGGAGAGCAGTTATGAAGAAATCACTAGGGTTAAGAATTGGGATCATAATAGTGGCGGTACTGGTCTGTATCTTCTGCGTATTTCCTTTCTTATGGATGATCTCTGTTTCCTTCAAGCCTGCTGGCGAGGTTTATGCAGCCCCTACGCTCTTTCCCAAGGCACCCACTTTGGATGGATATAAGTCCATGCTTTCTACGACCGGCGCCTTTAGCTTTACTACATGGCTTGGCAACAGTGTTATTGTCTCTTTGTGCACAACGCTGTTCTCATTGATTATCGCTGCTTTGGGCGCTTATGGCATATCGCGTTTCCGCTTTAAGGGCCGGAAATTCCTTTCCTATATCATCCTTACAACACAGGTCATTCCCGGCGCACTGATTATTGTGCCAATATATATCATAATGGGGAATCTGAACCTGCTTGACAGCATGTTCGGTCTGATCTTAGCTTATACCACGTTTACGGTTCCCTTTTGCACTTGGATGATGAAAGGTTATTTCGACTCCATATCCCCCTCTATCGATGAGGCCGCTATGGTGGACGGAGCCAGCCGTTTTAAGGTGTTCTCCCGAATTGTACTGCCACTCTCCCTTCCGGGATTGGCGGCCACGACGATTTTTGCTTTTATCTCGGGGTGGAACGAATACGTGTTCGCCAGTATTCTGCTGCGAAGCTACGAAAACTGGACGCTTCCGATCGGCATTGCTAGTTTTCAAGGGCAATATGATACAAATTGGGGGACGCTGATGGCTGGGGCCGTGATGATTACAGTTCCTGTTGTCATAATTTTCTGGTTACTCCAAAAGCACTTAGTTGCCGGAATGACGGCTGGCGCAGTAAAAGGTTAACCCGATATTTAATTTGAAAGGAAGAACAAGTCATGGAAAAGAAAATACGGATGGGTATTGTTGGTGCTGGTACATGGGGAAGAACGCATGCTTTTATTTACAAAGAACATAAAAATGCAGAGCCGGTAGCCATCTGTGACATGAATAGTGAACGAGCCCAGACCATTGCCGACGAATTTGGCATCAAAGAGGTTTACACGGACTACCGTGAAATGGCCGAAAAAGCGGACATTGATGCGGTTTCCGTTGTTACTCCCGATTTCGCGCATGCCGACATTGCTTGTTGCTTTGCGGAGCATAAAAGAGATTTGCTCATCGAGAAACCACTGGCCACCACTCGTGAGGATGCCGAGCGGATTGTGGCGGCGGTGAAGAAAAACGGTGTTCGCTGCATGGTAGATCTGCACAACCGCTGGAATGCACCCTTTAACACTTGCAAACAGCTTATTGAAGCGGGCAAGCTGGGCGATCCGTATACCGCTTATATTCGTCACAGCGACATCAAATGGTGTGCTACCGATTTGCTGCCTTGGGCCTCCAAGTCCTCCATTTTGTGGTTCTTAGGGAGCCATTCTTTGGACACTTTGAGCTGGCTTTTTAATGATGAGGTTAAGCGTGTCTACGCAGTAAAACGTGAGGGCATCCTCAAAGCTGAGGGAGTTGATACCCCCGATGTTTATCTGTCGACCATAGAGTTTGCACACGGCGGAATTGCACATATGGAAAACGGTTGGGTCACACCTAACGGCAACGGCAACATCAACGATTTCCGTTTTTCTATTATGGGTACCGAAGGCATGGTAAATCTGAATCTCTCCAATCATGACCTTATTACGTTTGCCGACAACGAGAAGTCCATTGTGCCGGACATTTTAGTAACCAACTGCGTGTTTGGAAAGTGCAAGGGCTTGTCTTATGAGAGCATTCGCGACTTTGTCGATCGGCTGGTTGATGGGCAAGAATTCCGGGTTACGATGGAGGATGCACGTAAAACTTGTATCGCTCTGCTGGCGATCAAAGAATCCGCCGAAAAAGGAACCCCCATTGAAGTCGTCTATTAAGGAGGTATTAGTATGAACCGTTTAACTTTTGAAAAAATGTATATTCCGGGGGCTCAATTAGGTCCGGACAGTGCATATCCTATTCTCTACAAGCCAAAAATGTTTGAGAAGGGCAGCGACCTGGATGAGTCTGAGGAATTGTATATCAATTATGGGGATATATCCCATATGCTTCCTTATGCGAGTCAGGATGACTATGATCGCGGCGAAACAGAACAGGTCTTTGATGTTGCGGTGCTTGAGAATAATTATTTGAAGGCAACATTCGTACCATCGCTGGGGGGCCGCATGTGGTCTCTTTATGATAAGGTGAACAAACGGGATCTTATTATCAATAATCCTGTGTTTCGGCCTTGCAATCTCGCCGTAAGAAACGCTTGGTTTTCTGGTGGTGTGGAGTGGAACTGCGGTGTGCGCGGGCATTCCCCACTTAGCTGCTCCCCCATATTTGCAGCATCTTTTGCATTAGACGACGGAACGCCGGTGTTGCGGTTGTATGCTTTTGAGCGCATTCGGGCCAACACCTATCAGATGGACTTCTTTATGAAGGACGATGTCCCCTTTCTCTTTGCGCGTATGCGGTTGGTCAATGGTTCCACAGAGGTGAAACCGGTTTACTGGTGGAGCACCATAGCCGTGGAGCAGGAAAAGGGTGCACGCGTCATTGCCCCTACAGATGAGGCCTATGTTAATCAGGATGAGGATCCGGTGTATAAGCAGTCGATTCCCGTGGTTAACGGCGTAGATCTCTCCTATCCAACCAACCACAACATTTGCATTGACTATTTTTACAAAATACCTGAGGAGCAACGCAAATACGAAGCATATGTTCGTGCGGATGGCAAGGGCATTATTCATGCCTCTACCCGCCGGTTGAAAGGCCGCAAAATGTTTGTATGGGGTGTCTCTGCTGGAGGTGACAACTGGCAAAAGTTCCTTACCGGGGGCTCGGGTTATGATCGTCCTTATCTTGAGATCCAGGCTGGGTTGGCTGCCACGCAGAACGAGAGCCTTCCCATGCCGCCACAGACCGCATGGGAATGGCTGGAGGCCTATGGTTCAATAGACTTGGCGCCTGAGAAGGTTCATGATACTTGGCAGAAGAGCAAGCAGACTGTGCAGCAATGGCTGGATGAAGTGCTTCCTGAAGATAAGCTGGATCAGCTCCTGCGGGACACACATGATGCCGCCACTTCTCCTGCAAAAGTGGTTTTAAAGGGACAAGGCTGGGGCACGCTGGACAATCTGATGCAAGAGTCCCGTGGCCGTAAACCTGTTGCGTCTTATTTGGATTTTGGCGAACTCGAACCAGAACAAATGGTATGGTACCGTTTCTTGAAAAACGGGTATCTGGATTGCCCGGATCCCAAAGATCGCCCAGCTTCGTTCCTTGTGCAGAACGAATGGTTCGAATTGCTTAAAAAAACGGTAAAGGGTTCCGATGAAAAGAACTGGTATGCTTGGTACAATTTAGGTCTATGCTACTTTGCCCGTAATCTCTATGAAGAAGCATTGGATTCTTTTGAAAAATCTATGGCTTTGGAAAAAAGCTGTTGGGGGTATCACGGGTTAGCTAATGTATGGCGGGTAATGGGAGATGAATCGCGTAGTGCATATCTGATGGCAAAAGCAAGAGCGCTCAATCCCGAAGATTTGCCTTTAGCTAAGGAAACGTTCCGCTTTGCCTATGAGGCAGGAGAATACGGCTTGATGAACTCGCTTTATGATGAGTTGGCGGCTGAGCAACGTTTAGCTCCTAAAATTCAAGCCTATCATGCCTTTGCATTGGCTCACACGGGTCATCCAGAAGAAGCGTTGGCTATTCTGGAAGCCGACGGCGGGTTAGTTATTCCTGATTTGCGTGAGGGCGACAATTCCTTGTCTCAAGAGTATATTTTTATCAAGCAGACATTGGCGGCACGAGAAGGTAAAGTGCTCGAAGCAAAAGATGTGGACGTTCCTGAAAAAATTGATTTTCGCATGTTCTTTGCCAGCAAAAAATAGGGAAAATCTATTTAACACCCCCGACTCAAGTTGGGGGTGTTATCATGCTTCAATACCCGCTGGGATTGGCGAACACTTTTATGAGGTGTAGTTTTATTATGGAGAAGAAACCGTGGTATATCCTCACTCAGTGCTGCTTATTGCTGATGTCTGTTGCGGTGCTGTATGTCTGGTCAGTTTACGTCACACATCTAGAACAAGTGTATGGCTGGACTCGATTAGAAACCTCAGGGGTATTCACACTATCTATTTGCGCCTATTGTGCGGGATCTTTGCTTTCCGGATTCTTATCAGTTCGCATAGAAATTCGGTACCTGTTATGGATTGCTGGCGGATTATTATTTGCGGGCTTTCTCATATCTGCTGTGCAAACAACAGTTTTTGCGGTGGCTTGCGGTTATGGGGGGCTGTGTGGCTGCGGCGTGGGTATGGCTTATAACGCTATACTGAGTGTTGCTGCCCGCTGGTTTCCAGACAAGCCAGGCATGTGCAATGGTGTTCTCCTAACCTGTTATGGATTTGCAACCTTTCCAATGGCTGCAATAACCAATCATTTACTTGCAGCATTGGGGTGGAAGCAAACACTGCTGATTTTTGCAGTATTTGAATGTGCTGTACTATTTTTAGGAGGACTTCAATTTAAAAGATTTCCCAACCAAGATCGATCCAATTCTATTACAGAAAAATGCAAACAGGATTGCTCTCCTTTTCAAATGTTTCGTGCGGGCCACTTCTATGCTGTTTTTTTCTGGCTTATGACATTGACCGCCAGTGGATTGGCTGCAATTGGAAGCGCTGCACAAATGGCGTTGGACTTAGGCGCTAAAAGCGGAACGGCAGCTTTACTTGCGGGTGTTATTTCAGCCGCTGGTTGCATTGGGAGACTGGGATTTGGTAAAATTTTTGATATGCTTGGAAATAGGAAAAGTGCCCTATGTGACAGTCTGATCATGGTTGCTGCAATAACAATTATGACGTTCTCTTTCCTCTTTCATAGCTTGATAGTGCTTTTTATCGGATTAATGCTTCTGGGTATCAGCTATGGCGGAATGTCCAGTTTGTGCGCCTCTTTGGTACGAGGGCTATTTGGAACGAAATACTACCCGCGAAATCTATCTATTATGTCACTTCAAATGATTCCGGCCTCATTGTTGGGTCCTTTGCTGGGTAGTTCCATCTATGCTTATTGGGAAAACTATAAAATGGTTTGCATTATCTTGCTTTTATTGGATTTGATTGGAACAGCCCTAATTGTTTTTAATTTAAAGACAAGAAACGATTGCTTAGACATATAACAATGCACACTTTATAGGGTGCCAATAAAAAAACAAGTTGATCGGGTAGCGGACAGCATCCCCATGCAGCGGATCCGCGGCAAAAGGTACCTATTTTGTAGAAGACTTATATACCAATAAATCACCGATACCACAATCAAGGCAATAGCATATTTTTGCGAGAATTGTTTTGTCTACACGCTCTAAATCATTATCGTAGTACCGTTTGATAATGTCATATCGAATGCCTGTCTTTTTTGCCAGCATAGAACGGGTATAGTTCCGCTCTTCCAGCGCATCCTTCAATCGTAATTCTACATATCCAAAATTTATCTCCTGATAGATGCTCTTGCTTTCGTTTGCCATCGTACTATCCTCCAAAATTATGCCATACTTAAATACCCACCGAGAATAAAATAGCATTGTCGGATATGGGGAGATTATTCCCGTCGGAAATTCAAAGCTTGGCGGAGGACCCGCTATCCTATCGTGCCGATTGGGCGAAGTTGATATTATCATTTTCGGAGCAGGCGTGGTGAATTGTGTTGATGGAGTGATTTTCGTAACAGCAGAACGGGTTCAACTCTCCTTTCCTTAGCCTAAGCAATGTAACCTGAACCCGCCAAAAATGCCTCCATTTGGCGGTGTTATTTCAGCGAGTCAAGCTCTACCCACCGGGCGCCGTTCTTGGCGCTTTCCATCACGGCGTGAATAAATTTTACACCGCTCAGGCCGTCCTCGACCGTTGGATACATTACTTGCGCACAAGGCTTTCCCGCACGGACGTTGATCAGCTCTGTGATGAAATCCCTGTAGATATTTGCAAAACCGATTACCAAGCCCTCTGGATGCCCGGAGGGAAGGCGGCTGTATCCAGCGGCCTGCTGGCGAATGTATCCCGTGCCCCGGGAAAGCGACTGGGGCGCGCCGTCCTTTGGCGTATAGCGCACATAGTCGGGATAGTGCTGCTCCCATTCCAGCGAGCCCTTATCGCCATAGATGCGCACCACAAGACCGTTGAGTTTGCCGGCGGCAATCTGTGAGCACCAGTACGCGCCGTTTACGCCGGTATCATATTCCACGATAATATTGGCGTTAAGATCCAGCGTATTGCCGTAGCTGTTGGTTGTGGCCAACAGCCGCTTGATCTTCAAGCCGGTGACGTAATGCACATAATTCTCGATATGGGTTCCAATATCCCCTACACAGTTGGAAATTCCGGACTTGCTGGGGTCCGTCCGCCATATGGAAAGATTCCGGTCCCCGCCAGAATCCGCCGAGGAAAGTTCGCCCAAAAGCCAATCCTGTGCATATTCCGCATTGACCGCAATAATATTGCCGATTTTCCCCTCTGCGATCATCTCCTTGATAACGCGAGACATGGTGTAGCCGGTATGCGTGTAGGTTACAGCGAACAGAAGCTCCTTTTCCTTTGCCAGCTTCACCAGCTCCTGCGCCTGCCAGATCTCAAAACACAGGGGCTTTTCGCAAACAACATGAATACCCTGATTTAAAAATTCCCTGGCGATTTCGTAATGGGTCACATTGGGCGTTACGATGCTGACAAAGTCGATACCGTCGTCTCTGGCAGCTTCCGCCTTGGCCATTTCCGTATAATTTGCGTATACCCGTTCGCCGGGGATGCAATATACTTCTGCCGTTTCGGCGTTTCGCTGCGCATTGCTGCTAAAACAGCCTGCCACTAATTCCACGCGGGTATCAAAATTCAGCGCTTTACGGTGCACCTCGCCAATAAAAGCATGTAGGCTGCCGCCAACCATGCCGTAGGATATAGTCTTAGCCATGTGAATCTCCTCTTTTCAGCCTAATGTATTTGTATTCGCCTTTATAGCCAAGTCGCCGAACCATTGCGTAAGCTCAGAGGGGGGATGTTTGTACGCGGCACTATGCAAGGAAAGGCATGTCTATTATATCCGAAGCACGGACGCTTGTCATGTTTGCGCATGAAGCGTCCTTGTGTATCAGTATACCCCATTCCTCGACTGATTGCAGCCATGCTGACGCGAATTCCGACATGTTGCAGCTGTCGGGTATTGCTCGATCAATTAAGGATAGGTCATCTCAATCCCCACGTTAGAATTTCTTTGTTGAGCATGTCAAGACAGCAGCGTTGCAATCAATATTCCGGCGCCTGCGCCAATTAACGAAGCTGCCATAGCTTGCGACAAAAACAGGCTGGCAATCCAACGTTTTTTCATTCCACAGAGATACAGCGCCGCGTATGTTTCTTTTTGCTCCGTTTTAGCTACCTGCCGCCAAGCAGTCAGCAAAGCGCCATAGCAGGCCAGCCCAAATGCGCCAATAAAAAACAAATACATCATTTCTTTTGTCCAGCTATCCCATCTGGCCCGTAGGTCTGCCTTGGCGTTTTCGGTGATCAGCTTTAGCGCAGTCAATTTTTCCATTACACTGTCCGCGCGCGCACTGTTTTTTACCCGGACGCTGGCCTGCTGGTATATTACCGGCTGGCCGCTTGCCTTCAACAATGCTTTCGCCGAGTTTAAGCTGATATACGCAACCGCTTCATCGCCGTATCCGTTTTCAAGTATACCGATAACCTTTGCGGTAACGCTTTGGCTTTCTTCCCCCATCATGAGAATGGCTTTTGTATTCAGCCAATCTATCTTGTGGAGTGCTATCATAAAAGTGCAGACCCAAAACACCCAAAATCTGATAGAAT
>CAYPKG010000057.1:0-9461 GCA_964411275.1 uncultured Oscillospiraceae bacterium
ATCCCGTCAGGGATTTTGCCGCTCCTTTACCCGAAATCCAAGGATTTCGGGGTGCTTCGTCTATATCTGGCAACCTTTTGGCAACCTTCTATTTTTTTAGGAAAGCTTGGCGTACCTTTTCCACGTCCGTTTTCTCGTTTTTATTCGAAAGATGCGTATAAATAACCAATGTTGTTTTTGCGCTGGCAAAGAGGTCGCAGCCGAGCAACCACAGCGCGGGAGTGTGAAACAAAAGCCCAACTGTAAAGCAAGCTTTACATATCGCATAAGATGTGTTATACTCATAAATAAAACAGGATATAAAAAATGCGTAATAATTTAGCTGTGTTAAGAAAAGAAAGCGGTATGAGTCAAGAGGAACTTGCGGATGTTTTGCGAGTAACAAGGCAGACGATTTGGGCGCTCGAAAAAGGGCGCTATAACCCTTCCATACTTCTTGCGATGAGAATTGCAAGGTATTTCAACAAAAACGTTGAAGAAATATTTATTTATGAGGAGGAATTTGAAGATGCCTAATCCACTTAAAAGAAGAACTTACTGGGTACTTGCTATCGTAGGCGTTTGTGTAATATTAGGGGTCAGCATTTTTTCTCTTTCGATGCACGGGGGCACTCGCAGAATCTTATATTCATTGGGTTCGATACTGTGCTTACGTTACTTTTCCATGCTTTACTACTCGTCTAGTGCGGCCAAAGTAAAAAGCTTAGAAACAGACCTGAATGACGAGCGCAACGTTGCAATTTATAACCGTGCAAAGGCACGAGCTGGCGAAGTTATGGGCCTATTGCTCGCCTTATATACGCTCATTTTAAGCTCAATGGAAATACCTCCAATCATCTATATAGTAAATATCGTTTTGATTGTAATATACTATGCAACTAAGGCCGTTATGATTTCCTATTATAATAAGGATATTGAGTAAATCACAATTAAAAACCCTCCAACCCGCCGCGACCTTTGCAAACTGCGAGAGCAGGAGGGATTTTGCCGCATTTTTACCTAAATCCTTGGATTTGGGGTACTTCAATATGGTATATGTCAACCCTTATGTTGACCACACATGTCAATTCTCTACCATGTCTTGATATACAATTTCATCTTCATAGTCGGCACAGAAGAATTCATAATTTAACGGACAAATTCAACAGATAATCGGTAGTTGTCCCATAATACTTCGCTAGCGCGACTACAACTTGCACAGGAAGACTTCTGGTGCCATTTTCATATCCTGAATAGGTGCGTTGAGCAATATTGAGATAGCCGGCAATCTCTTTTTGCGACTTATCATGATCAATCCGCATTTCACGTATCCGTGCATACTCCATTCTATTTCACCCCAGTAATCAGTATAGGCTCAATAAGAGCTACTGCATTATAGCTCAAGATGAGCTCGCGTGTAAATTGGGGGGGTGATATAATTTCACGCGCAGCAAGGTGATATAATAAATATTTAGAGCGAAATTTTGAAATATTTTCACAAATTATGACCAGCAACTGTATTGTTAAATAAATAATGAAGGAAATCCTGCAAAGAATCCTTTATATTCGTTGATTTGCGGAAAAATCCAGTATATAATAAGGTGCGGCTGAAAAAGGCCGAGTAATAACGAGAGTTTTTACCTAAAATACAACGGCGAAGGCCGATTGTAAATAGCATGAAGCAATATGATCGTAGGAGGAAAAAAAAATGGCACAAAAGTATGTCTATTTGTTCAACGAGGGCAATGCGGGCATGAAAAACCTTCTGGGGGGCAAGGGCGCGAACCTGGCGGAAATGACCGGGCTGGGCCTGCCGGTTCCGTACGGATTTACCGTATCCACGGAAGCGTGCATCCGCTACTATGAAGATGGCAAAATGATTGCCGACGAAATCGTGAATGAGATTTTCGCCGCTCTGGCGAAAACCGAGGAGGTCGCCGGGAAGAAATTCGGAGACGTGGACAACCCCTTCCTGATTTCCGTGCGTTCGGGCGCCCGGGCGTCCATGCCGGGTATGATGGACACCATTTTGAACCTGGGCCTCAACGACGATACGGTTATTGGCATGGCGCGTTTGACCAACAACGAGCGCCTCGCTTATGATAGCTATCGCCGCTTCATTCAGATGTTCTCCGACGTTGTGATGGAAGTGGAGAAGGTGAAGTTTGACCACATTTTTGAAGGCGCGAAGAAGGACAAAGGGGTATCACTGGATACGGACCTTGACGCCAATGACCTGAAGGTGATCGTGGAAAAATATAAGGCGCTGTATCGCGAAGAGAAGGGTGAGGATTTCCCCCAAGACCCCAAAGTACAGCTGATGGAGTCCATCAAGGCGGTGTTCCGCAGCTGGAACAACCCCCGCGCCATCGTGTACCGCCGGATGAACGACATCCCCTCTGATTGGGGCACTGCCGTCAACGTCCAGAGCATGGTATTCGGCAACATGGGCGATGACTCCGGCACCGGCGTCGCCTTCACCCGCAACCCCTCCACCGGCGAGCGCAAGCTCTATGGCGAGTTCCTGATGAACGCCCAAGGCGAGGACGTTGTGGCCGGCATCCGTACGCCTTTCCCCATCTCGGAGCTGAAAAACACCCAGCCCGAGGTTTACAAACAGTTTACCAACATTGCGGACACCCTTGAAAAGCATTACCGCGATATGCAGGACCTGGAGTTCACCATCGAGCGCGGCAAGCTCTTCATGCTGCAGACACGCAACGGCAAGCGCACTGCCGCAGCCGCGCTGCAAATCGCCGTGGATCTGGTGAACGAGGGCATGATTACAAAGGAAGAAGCCCTTATGAAGATCGACCCGAAGTCTTTGGACTCGCTGCTGCATCCCACGTTTGAGCCTGGAGCGCTGAAAAAAGCTTCCCCTGTGGCACACGGCCTGCCTGCGTCCCCCGGCGCCGCCAGTGGCCGGGTGTACTTCACCGCCGTTGACGCCACCGAGGCGGCCAAGCGCGCAGAGAAGGTCATTCTCGTACGCCTTGAGACCTCCCCTGAGGATATCGAGGGCATGTACGCCGCCCAGGGCATCCTGACGGCCCGCGGTGGGATGACTTCCCACGCGGCGGTTGTGGCCCGTGGAATGGGTACCTGCTGCGTGGCGGGCTGCTCCGAAATCAACGTCCAGGAGAAGAACCATCGCTTCACTACCCAGAGCGGCGCTACCTTTAACGAGGGCGACTGGATTTCCCTGGATGGCTCCACCGGCAACATCTATGGCGAGGCGCTGCCCACCATCGAAGCCCAGGTCTCCGGGAACTTCGCCACCATCATGAGCTGGGCCGACAGTGTCCGCACATTGAAGGTGCGCACCAATGCCGACACCCCCCACGACGCGGAGGCTGCCATCAAGTTTGGCGCGGAGGGCATCGGCCTTTGCCGCACAGAGCATATGTTCTTTGATGAGGCGCGTATCCCCGCCATGCGGGAGATGATCGTTTCCAAGGATGAAGCCAGCCGCCGCAACGCGCTGAACAAGATATTGCCGATGCAGCGGGCAGATTTTAAGGGCATCTACAAGGCCATGGGCGGATACCCGGTTACCATCCGGTTCCTGGATCCGCCGCTGCATGAGTTCCTGCCCTCCAATGACGAGGATATCAAGACGCTGGCGGCTGAAATGGGCCTGACGTTTGATGAGCTCAAGTCCACCGTGGAAAGCCTCCACGAGTTTAACCCCATGCTGGGGCATCGCGGCTGCCGTTTGGCGGTGACGTATCCTGAAATCGCAGAGATGCAGACCCGGGCGGTAATCGAGGCGGCAATCGAAGTGAACGCCGAAACCGGCCTCAATATCGTGCCTGAGATCATGATCCCCCTCATCGGCGAGCCCAAGGAGCTGGAATTCGTGAAGGACGTGGTTGACAAGACCGCCAAGGCTGTCATGGAAGAACGCGGCGCGAACCTGACCTATATGGTGGGTACCATGATCGAAGTACCCCGTGCGACGCTGGTGGCGGACAAGATCGCCAAGTACGCCGAGTTCTTCTCTTTCGGCACCAACGACTTGAGCCAGATGACGTTCGGCTTTAGCCGGGACGACGCGGGCAAGTTCCTGGACGACTATTATAAGAAGAAGATTTTCGAAAGCGATCCCTTTGCCCGTATCGACCAGGAAGGCGTTGGCAAGCTTATGGAAATGGCCTGCAAGCTGGGCCGGGAAACCCGCCCGGACATCAAGCTGGGCATCTGCGGCGAGCATGGCGGCGACCCCTCCTCCGTGGAGTTCTGCCACAAGCTGGGCCTCGACTACGTGTCCTGCTCCCCGTTCCGGGTGCCGATCGCGCGCCTTGCCGCGGCACAGGCCAAGATCAGCGAAGCCAAATAAAATTTCAATAGCAGTGTAATGCGGTACCGGCCATATAAATTGGCCGGTACTTTTTTTATTGGGGGAATGATAAGATCAAATTGCGCTTGGCTTGCCGGACAATCCCTTAGATCTGGCGCCGGACTATGGCATCCGCTTCAGGCTGCCTTCCGGGAATTCCCAGCCCGCGGCGTAAAACACGTCCTTAAGTTCCCAGGAGTAGAACCAGGGGCCTTCCTGAGGCCAGGCCGCCGTAATGACATGGATTTGTTGGGCGGGCATGGAGCTTTGCCCCAGCAAAAACGCCAAATGTCCGCTTTCGTTTGCGCATACGTCCAGCACAATCAGGCAATGCCCGGGCTTGCCGGAAAAGATGAATATGTCCCCGGGACGCATGTCGCTTGGAGGGATGGGTTCGCTTTCCGGTGCCAAAGAGCGGGTGCTGGCGTAATTAAAAAGCACATCCAGGTATTTGCGAAAGCATTCATAGCTTTCGTCAGCCTCGGCTGATTTGACCATGCGTGTTTTATTGCCTTTGACTTGAAGCCGGAACCCCTCTCGCCACTCGGGATAGGAAAACAGAAACCCGTTTGTCAGGTGGTAGGCGATTTTATCGTATTCCTCCGCCGCAAACAGGTATTCGCAGCGGATGCGCAGCGCCGCGTCCGCGCACTGCTGCAGATCCCGTTCGCCCACGTCGATGTCCAACACCGCCGCGTGAATGCCGGACAGCGGACTTAGCGCGCCGGAATGGGTATAAACCGGGCTGCCGTGGGGCAGGAGCGGAAGTTCCCGGACAAATTCGGCGTAAGCTTCCCCCGAAATCCGGGAATACCCCGTGGGCGGGATGAACCGGGTTATTATGGTATCCCCTGTGGGATCGATGTAGGAAACAGGGGTGGGTTCCGGCGTGGGTTCTGCGGGCGTGATAGCCGGTGGGGTCGCAAGGGCAGGGGAGGGCGTCGCGGCAGGGGCGGGTTCCGCCGCCCCGCAGCCTAAGAAAAACAGCATAAGCCCCACACAGGCGAAACAAAAAATCCGGTGTTTCATATCCCCACGATACCATATAAAAACGCCCCGGGACAAGCGCAATCAGGGCGCACTGCCATGAACTGTTTGTAAACAATGGCAAACCGGGTAACAATTGTGGCAACAGGCTAGAAACGGTTGCGTTGATGGGGAAACTCAGGCTATAATCTCAGTAATAGAGAAAAAGGAAGGGATTTGCATGCAAAAGCCGCCGCTTATTCTCATATGCGACGATCAAAAGATCATTCACGAAACATTGGGAGTTTATCTGGAAAATGAAGGCTTCGCCCACAGCTCCGCCTACGACGGCATTGAGGCTGTGGAAAAAGCCCAGGCGGAAAATCCGGCGCTGATCATTCTGGATCTGATGATGCCTGGAAAATCCGGCATCGAGGTGTGCCGCGCCATCCGGCAGAGCAGCCGGGTGCCCATCATCATGCTTACAGCCAAAGGCGAGGAGATCGACCGCATTCTAGGGCTGGAGCTTGGCGCGGACGACTATATTGTAAAGCCGTTCAGCGCCCGTGAGGTGGTTGCCCGGGTGAAGGCGGTGCTGCGGCGCATCAACGCCGCCAAGAACGAGCCCGGGCAGAAGGCGCTGCATTTTGACCGGCTGGACATCAATGTGGCCAGCTATGAAGTGAAGGTGGACGGCAAAACAGTGCCGTTTACGCCCAAGGAAGTGGAAATTCTGTACCTGCTGGCCTCCCATCCCGGGCGGGTGTTTGAGCGGGAGCAGATACTCTCCCAGGTCTGGGGCTACGACTACTTTGGGGACACCCGGGCGGTGGACACCCAGATTAAGCGCATCCGCCAGAAGATTCCCGTGGAGGGGGTTAATTGGGGCCTGAAAACCGTGTACGGCGTTGGATATAAATTCGAGGCCGTCCAATGAAAAACAGGTTTCTCAATAAAGTCTTGGCGTTCGTGGCGCTGACTATTTTTTTAAGCGCGCTGCTGACAAGCGGCGCGTTTACCGTGACAAGCAGAAACATATTCGCCAACATGAAGGCGGAAGAAATGCTTCCCAAAGCCCGGTTCATCAGCTCCCGGGCGGCGGAATACCAGCAGGGGGAGCTTACGGCCCGGAATTTCGAGCGCATTCTCAACAGCGACCAAATGTTGTGGGATGCGAATGTGTATATTTTCGCTTATGACGGCACGCTGATCGCGTGCCCGGCGGAGCAGACGGACGGCGCAGAAGCCCAGCGGCTTGTGGAATATCGGGACAAGATCATCTCAGGCGCACAGGCTAGCCTGGTCACAAGCACGAAGCTGGCGGGCCTTGTGGTAGGCGTACCGGTGTATGGCACCGATGCTAAGGTCATCGGTGCTGTGCTGCTAACAAAGCCGCTCACGGAGGTCAACGCTGCTCTGAGCGGCCTTAACAGAGCGCTATTGATCAGCGCGGCGCTGGCGCTTCTTTTGATGATGCTTCCCGCCTATTGGGGCAGCCGCAGCATCACAAGGCCCTTGCAGCAGATGTCTGTGGCGGCCCGGGCCATGGCCCAGGGGGATTTCTCCGTCCGGGCGAAGGTGAACCGCAAGGACGAAATAGGCGACCTGGGAAGCTCACTCAACTATTTATCCGAGCAGCTGTCCACCACCATCGGGGATTTGGTGCTGGAACGCAACCGGCTTAAAAACGTGCTGGACGGGCTGCTGGAGGGGATCATCGCCGTGGACGCCGCCCAAAATATCACCCATTGCAACCCCGCCGCCATCGAGCTGCTGGGGGGCCTAACCGGGGAAACCCCCGGGGAATTGCCCGCCTTTGCGGGCATGACGGAGGAGATCGGGAAAACTTCCGCTGATGGCGAAACGCGGACGCTGGAGCGAACGGTGGGGGAGGCCCGGCTGCAGGTGACGATTACCAGGATACAGGATCAGGATGGCCATACCGCAGGGGCTGTGATGATGATACAGGATGTCACCAAGGCGGAGCGGCTGGAGCAGACAAGGCGGGATTACGTGGCCAACGTCAGCCACGAGCTTCGCACGCCCATCGCCTCCATCCGCAGCCTTGCGGACGCGCTGAACGATGGCCTGGTGAAGACACAGGCGGACCGAAGCCGCTATTACGGGTATATTTTACGGGAAAGCATGCGCCTGTCCCGGCTGATCGACGATCTTTTGGAGTTAAGCCGGTTGCAGTCCGGGGGGGTGGCGCTCAACAAAGGGAAAATCGATTTGGAGTTTCTGATGCGGGAGCTTTCGGACCGGTTTTCGGACATCGCAGAGGACAGCGGCCTGACGTTCCAATTGCGGCTTCCCGATGGGCTGCTTCCGGCATTTTCCAATGAGGACCGGGTGGAGCAGGTGCTTGTGGCGCTTTTGGACAATGCCATCAAATACGCTGCGGACGGCGGGCAGGTTACCCTTGCGCTAGAAACGAAGGAAGACCGGTTTGTGGTGCGGGTCAGCAATACCGGGCATATTGACGAGGCGGATCTTCCCCATTTATTCGAGCGGTTTTATAAAGCGGACAAAGCCCATTCAGGCTCCGGCACAGGCCTTGGCCTTGCCATCGCCCATGAGATCATGACCCTCTTGGGAGAGAAGATTTGGGCGGAGAACAGGGACGGGGAAGCCGTTATGCTGTTTACATTGCAAAGGGTATAGAAGCCAAAAAACGCGTTAGGGGCTGATCGTAGCCCAAACGCCCAGGGTATGATATACTAATGAGCAGCAAGGAAAAAGGAGAATGGCAATGGGCATGCAGGAGCAATTACGGCAAATGAAGCGGGTCAGCCCTCAGATGGCGGGGCTTAGCCTGGAAATCCGAAATCAGGCGCTTTCAAATATCACTAAGGCGCTTACCGCCTCGAAATCCGAAATACTTTCGGCAAACCTGGCGGACATGGAAGCCGCCCGTGCGGCAGGCATCCCCGGGCCTATCCTCAAGCGGTTGAAATTTGACGAGCATAAGCTGGCGGACAGCGTTTCCGGAGTGCTTTCCCTGCGGGAGCTTCCCGACCCGCTATTTCATGTGACAATCGACCGGCAGTTGGACGCGGGCCTTCGGCTTGTGCGGGAAAGCTGCCCCATCGGCGTCATCGGCGTGATATTCGAGGCGAGGCCGGACGCCATGATCCAGATCGCGGGCCTCTGCGTCAAAAGCGGCAATTGCGCCATATTAAAAGGCGGAAGCGAGGCTCTCCTGACAAACCGCGTCCTGTTTCGCATCATCGATGAGGCGGTGCAGGCGGCTGGATTGCCAGAAGGCTGCCTGATGCAGGCGGAGGCCCGGAGTGAGATCAGCGAATTGCTGTCCTTCCACCAATATGTGGATCTCATCATCCCCCGTGGCTCCAATGCATTTGTTCAGTACATCATGCAAAACACAAAAATTCCCGTGCTGGGCCATGCGGACGGTATCTGCCACATCTATGCGGACAAAGCCGCAGATGTCAATAAATCCGTTCCCATCCTCGTGGACGCAAAATCCCAGTATCCCGCGGCTTGCAACGCCTTGGAAACCCTTCTCGTCCATAAGGACGTGGCGCAAGCGCTGCTGCCGCCCCTGTTTGCGGCGATGAAAGACGAGGGCATCACACTCAAGAGCGACGCCGCAGTACAGGCAATCATTCCCTGCGAAAGCGCAGAGGAAGCGGATTTTGACAGGGAGTTTCTGGACCTCGTCATGGCCGTCAAGGTGGTGGACAGTCTTGGGGCGGCAATCGACCATATCAACCTCCACGGCTCCCACCATACGGACTGCATTCTCACGGAGGATCCGGAGGCCGCCGCCCGGTTTATGAAAATTGTGGACAGTGCCGGGGTCTATCAAAACTGTTCCACCCGGTTTGCGGACGGGTTCCGGTACGGTCTTGGCGCGGAGGTGGGGATCAGCACCGGCAAAATCCACGCCCGGGGGCCTGTTGGGCTTGAGGGGCTTATTTCCTATAAATACAAGCTGTTTGGCGATGGGCATATCGTGGGGGATTATGCAAGCGGCAAGCGGCAATTTCATTTTTCCGATAACTAGTAGAAAACAAAGAAGCAGTGGCCCATCGGCGCGTTGATATTAAAAAACTTTCGAAGGGGCTGTGGCGGTAAGTGCTTGATATGCACTGCCGAAGGGGCTGTGGCGGTAAGTGCTTGATATGCACTGCGCGCTGCAGCCCTGCACTGT
>CAYPKG010000058.1:0-9283 GCA_964411275.1 uncultured Oscillospiraceae bacterium
GGTTAGTCCTCGTCTGTGATCGCCTCGACTTCGGCGGCGACGGATGCGAGATCAACGCACCGAGCATAAGCCCCGTCGTAGATGTAGCGTGCCGTGGCCTGCGCGGCTTGGATGGTGTCCGGCTTGAAGTATTCCGGGAAGGTTACGACAACCATGCTCCAGTCGCAATCCTCCTCGTAATTGCGCGGCCCCGCCCAGGGGTGGAAGTCGGTGAAGCGGCGCAAGACCTCGGCGTCACGCTCCGGCGAGAGGACAAAGCCGCCATGCGTGGCCGTCTCGTAGTAGTCGATACCTTCGGCGTAGTGGTGGGCAGTCTGTGCGACTCCCCACGGCGTATTAACGATCTGTTTCATACTGTGTGTACTCCTGTTTTGTTTGGTGTTGTTGTTTTTCCGCGCCGTGGCCGTCCCACGCGCGGGGTGTTATCGTGCGCAGACGTAGTTAAATTCAAGGTCCTCGTCAACGCAGTACACGCATTTTGAATCGTGGAAAAATGCTTCTTTTTTTCCCGATTTATTTATTTTGATGGAATCAAAAATAAGAGGATCACCGACCTCGTCAAACATTTTCGCTTTATTTTTTGCTTGTGCTTCAAATTTTTTGTCTGTGTGGGTTTTCATCTTGTGTTTCTCCTGTTTTTTGATGACGGGCATTATATTCCAGGCCGCCGGGTTTGTCCTGAACTAATTTGTTTCAATATCCAGGCACCGTGTTCCGTCAGCTCAAAGGTGTCTTCTTGATTCAAAGGACGCAGTAAGCCCTTGCCACAGAGTGTATTTATCACTGGCAGGCGACCGACAAAGACACCGGATCGCCCGGTGTCCTCAAGAATGGCTCTTTCTTTCCGGGATACCGGGAGTCCGGGAGTTTTGGTGGCGGTGGTGGTGGTGGTGGTGGTGGTGGTGGTGGTCTGGTTGTTCTCACGTTTTAAAAAAATATCTAAAACAAGGGATGCCAGCATAGCTGCGGCAAACACGCCGCTGATCACCACAAACCATCCGACTAAGAAGGCTTGGATCCAATCTATTGTTGGTGGTGAGTTCATTTTTTCTCCGGTTTTTGTATCTCCACACCACAATGATCGCATTTTCCGTGCGGAATTGTGGTGAGGCAGTGAGTTGAAAGTTCAGTTTCAGCGAAATTTTCTTCATAACACGTTGGACAAAGCAGCTGATCTGCTTCGGTGACAATCATGTAGAGGTGGTTTTTTTCTTCACACATGTGGTTCTCCTTCATCCTTATCAGCGTGGGCCTTTATTAGTTCCTTTAGTTTGTTTAGTTTTATGATTTGTTCAATTCGCCTGTTGACTTTCCGGTTTGCTTGTCGCTTGTTTTGGTGTGATTTGAAGTATGCACGGTCATACAGGCGTCGGCAGACCTTGCACCATGGTTGAAGTCCGTCTTTGCTGCTGGTTGATTTGTGGAAGCTGGTGAATGTCTTCCACTTTTCACACTTCCTGCATTGTTTGTGTGTAAGTTTTCGTGGCATGGGGTACCTTTCTGTTTAATGGTTTAATCAGGAGTTAATAAAATTTTATGAATGGATACTGGGACAAAAGGTCTCAACAAGTGGGGTTTTAAGGGGTTGCCCCGGCTAAATGCAGGGTATTATCAGGAGTCAAAATCCTGTAAGCGTCTATCCCTCAAGGTGTTAGGTTACTTTGAGTTGAGTGACTCCAAATGCAATGCCTATATAAGTCCTTGCTAGAGAAGCGTTTGTGAGCCCCGGCGAATCGAGTGACTCCAAATGAAAATGTCCCAGGAATAGGATTTCAAATAGTATCCTCTGATTAAGTGCTTCTGGAGTAAGGGCTTAAGGGTGCTTCAGATATATAAGACTCCAAATAAGAGGAAAAAACCTTCCGAACTCGAAAAAAAGGAAATTCGGTGAAAACTAAAACAATGATTTGTTGGGAAGTACGTTTTTTTGAGTCACTCTATTCTTCTTATATTCTTAAAGTGTTGTCTCCCAATGGTTTTGATTATATTTTCTATTTGGAATTCAATTATGAAGTCTTGATTATGCTATTTTGTCTATTTTTTGTTAATTTGGAGTCAAAATCTATACAATTGAACATTTTTGACTCCAAATTAACCCGGACTCCAAGTGAACTTGCTCTATATTGTCATTGATTGGGCAAGCCCTGTGACCCCACCCCTTGGTACAATCATACCGGGTGTCCGGGTGTCCTGGGTGTCCTGGGTGTCCTATTACTAAAGTGAAGGTGAGGCCTCGGGTGCCTCGGTGGCGACACATGAGTCAGGATATAACTGGCTCACTTAGTCCGCGGTAGCCTTGCCTCCGGGTGACCTGGTGTCCTTATTGAGGGGTGCGCTATCCGTGTCGCTTTGCCACCTGAATCAAGGGGTCAGGTGACCTTGTGTCCATTGATGCGGCGGGTCTCTCGTGCCGCATCAATGGGCGGTGGGAAGAGGGCGTCGGCTTTTGGAGCGCCGACCGCCCGGCCTATGGGAACCGGGACTTTGGAGATTTTTGTTTTGAGGCAGCCTGTCTGTTTGACTGTCCGCCCCAGGCAGATATAACGTTGTGGGAGATAGCCTGTCTGTTTTACCGTCCACCCCCTGGAAGAAAGGGGTGCCTCGGTGGCAGAAAAGGGCGCCCCGCCGCAGCACAGGGCTGCAACGGGGCGTGTGAGGCCGTTAGGCCTTAGCCGGTTCATCCGCCGGCAGGAACCGGAAGCCCGGCACTCCCAGGTCCTTTATCGTGGCCCCGGGAAGGATGTTCCCGTTGACGCACGCTGTGCCGTCTTTATGGCGAATTGTCTCGCCTGCTTCATCCGTGGCCGCGTAGAGTGCGACACCTTGGATTCGGACGTTGTGTCCGAGAAGCTCTTCCGGCATCGCCGCCTTCGAGGCGACGCTGAATACGTTCGCGGTTTCCGCGTCACCGATCTGGATCGGTGTTGCAGTGCGGAACGCAATGTTGAAGAAGGGACCAAATTGCCCCTCGACTGGGATACAACCGATCACTAGTGCGTCGAATTCGTTGCTGTTAAGCGTGTACATTTTTTCCTCCGTTGTTTTAGGTTACGCATGGGCAACATGCCCATGCCGCCATGTGTCTTTTCAACGGCGATTGGGAAAGACAACGCAAATAATGATTCTTTCGTCGTCTCTGTGATTTCCACTAGCACCAAGATGGGTAGTAGTAGACAGGGGGGTATTATATTAAATGTTGTGTGTTAAAATTTGGGGAGGTTTTTGCTCTTGACTTTTGAAGCGGCTTTCCCCATACTCCCAGGCGTCATCACACCCTTACACCCTTTCACAATGGCTGAAACTTACAAGAGACGATATGGCTTGGACTGGAGCAAGCAGGTACACGATATACAGATCGACCTGATTCTTGCAAAGAAGTGGCGTTTCGCCCCCTTCTGCCATGGTGACCTGCTGGACCCGGGTGAACACATGCTCCGGGCGATAAGGGCTCTGTTCACCCCGGAGCAATGGACGATCAGCCCCTGGACAGAACAACACGCGCATGCTTGGGCATCCGAGGATTTTTCTGTCTGGCTTGGGGCGGCAAGCACGGGGAAAGCCCAGCCGTTGGACGAGCTAATCATGACACCTGCTGGTCCCCGGCCCATGGGAGACCTGCAGGTGGGGGACTTCGTCACAGGACTCTCCGGGGCTCCGGTCCGCATCCTCAGCACCCATGACGCAGGGGTCAAGCCAGAGTATCGGGTGGTTGACACGGATGGTCGCGAGACCCGGTGTGCCGACGACCATTTGTGGACGGTAGAAAACCGGGCATCGCATTACTGTGTCAAAACCCTCCCCACAAAGCAGCTTATTCCTTCAAAACATATGCTGCCGCCCTTTGGTCCTGTGGAATTTCAAGACACGCAAGTGGTGCCCTTCTTGGACCCCTATTTACTGGGAGCTTTGCTCGGGGACGGCACCCTGGGGGCCGCGTCTGGTGATTCCCCGCTTTCAATCACCAGCGCCGACGAGGGGGTTCTGCGGGAAATACGTCGGGGGCTGCCATCGGGTTACGAATTGGCCTCCTTTACGACTCGCTACACGTGGCGCTTGGTCAAGCAGTCAAGAAAAAACAATGGCGAAAACGAGCTGATTCAAGCGTTTAAGTCACTGAAGCTCTGGAGTAAGCTCTCGCACGAGAAGTTTGTTCCGCGGGAATACCTTGTATCTTCTATCCCCACGCGACAGCGCCTGCTGGCCGGATTGCTGGATACGGATGGGACTATATCTTCCCGGGGTTGTATTTCTTTCACATCTGTCTCATTACAACTGGCAGAAGACGTGGTCTGGTTGGTTCGCTCTCTGGGTGGCCGGGCCTCCTTGCGAAGCAAAAGACCATGGTATTTGAAAGCTGGTGTGCGAATACAGGGACGCCAAGCCTATAACATAAGTATTTCCTTTCCAGACAGGTGTTCGAAGTTTTTATTCCCCGGGTGCCCGCATAAACGCGCCCGGCTATCATCTAAAAAATGCTTTAAGAAGGTTGGTATACGCGACGTCCAACCCACAGGCCACTTTGTATCCATGAAGTGTATCACCGTGGACTCCCCGGACGGCTTGTATTTGACCGGCTCGTTCATGCCCACTCACAACTCGAACGACGCAGGCGGCCTGGCGGTTCTGGACTGGATCACAGACCCTTTGGACACCTATATCGCCCTGGCATCCACCTCGGTCCCCATGCTTAAGCTTCGATCCTTTGAGTCCGTGCTGCGTTATTTCCGGATACTCAAGAAGAATCCGAAGTTCCTGATCCCCGGGAAGGAGGCCCCCTCCCAGACAGCCATCATAAATGTGAGCGCCCCCTCAGCCGAGGAAGGGGACAACCCCGAGGCGGATGCAACCTCAAAGGCCTCCATACGCGGGGTGGCCCTGGCGGATGGTGACGAGGCAAAAGCGGTGGCCCGGCTGGCGGGGGCCCATCTTCCCTGGACAGCCATCATATTGGACGAGGGGTCCGCGCTGCCTGCCGCGGCGGCCAAGGCCCGGTTTAACGCCATGGCGGGGGCGAAGCGGTTCCGGTTCCTTTCCCTGGCCAACCCCACCTCGCAGTTTGACGAGGCGACAAAATTCTGCGCCCCATCCGGCGGGTGGCTCTCCGTCACCCCCGAGGATGCTTCCTGGCGTTCGGAGCACGGGCTTGTTCTTCACCACAATGGGTTTCAATCCCCTGCGGTGCTGGAACCTGATGGGGCCTCCAAGTATCCCTTCCTCATCAACCAGACTCAAATTGACCGGATGCTCCGGGAGGTGGGTGGCAATGAGGACGATCCTATGATTTGGAGCATGGTGAAAGGGTTCCCGGCGCCTTTGGGGGAGGTAGCCTCCGTGCTTTCCGCCGCGGACCTGGATGCCTTTCACGCCCGTGAGAAAGTATTGTGGCGTGAGGGGGGCGGCTCCTCCTGGGTGGATGTGGCGGGGGTGGACCCCGCGTTTGTGGCGGAGGGGGACGGGTGTGTCATGCAGCGTGCCCGTGTGGGGATCTCAGCCGCGGGGGTGCACACCATCAAGTTCTTTCCGGAGGATCGTATCCCCATCAGGGCGTCCTCGGAGCGCCCGGGGGCTTATCAGGCGGCGGACGGGGTGATGCGGTTGTGTGCGGAGTATAACATCCCCCTGGAAAATGTGGCGGTGGATGACTCCGGGACGCAGAGTGTCTGCGACATACTGGTGGTGGAGTCGGGGCACCAGCCGATCCGGTGTAATTTCACGGCCAAGGCCACCGCGGAGCCCCGGGTTCCCGGGAAGCCTGCGCCCCAGCCCCGGTATCGAAATCTGGTGACGGAGATGTGGTATCAGACGGCCCGGCTGGTGCGGGAGGGGCAGGTTCGCGAGCTGCCCGAGGCCGCCGCGGAGCAACTATGCTCCCGGAGATATATCCGGGATTTGCGCCCCCTGGCCCTGGAGTCCAAGAAGGATTACAAGAGTCGCCGGACGGGGCAGCGCTCCCCGGACGAGGCGGACGCCCTGGTGCTGTGCTGCCGGGCCGCCTTTCTGCGGGCGAACCTGTGTCCGGGGCGACACTGGGGTCAGGGGGGCCTGTACTCCCCGGGGGTGTCTGGTGTCGGGTTCGCGGGTGCCCCCCGCGGTTCCCCCGGGGTGCCCCGGATTTCGTATGCCCAGGGCGCCCTGCCTCCCCGGTTTTCGGTCTATGCCAGCAGGGGAGCTTCCCCAAAAAGGGGCTTGACTGTGGGGGGTGTCTATGATATTTTACGGAACGAATCGCGCAACAATAACAATAAGCCGTCCCCATATATTGGGGGCGTGTCTTGAAACAACACAAGGAAACTTAATATGGATTCCGAAAAACAAACTGACACCAGGGAACCTTTGTTCCAGGAGGAGTCTGAAAAACTGAGCTCCATCCACAAGGCGGTGGTGGACGCGCTGCAAAAAGCCAAGCTGCCCGTGGTGCCCGCGGCTGCCCGCATCGGTCTGGACAACCTTACGGTTGCCAACATGTGTCTTCAACAGTTGTCCTTTCTTTTGCTGCATGGGGACGAGCTTCGGGCCCAGGCCGCAGACGAGGCGGTTGAGCAAAAGTTTGGAGGGGTCCTGAACGACCCAAAATAAAGGAGGCCTTTTTTATGCCGCAAAAAAAGAATGCTGACATGGACCGGCTGGTGTGCCCTTACACGGGCCGGCCGGTTGATGTGTATTTTGATGACAATCTTAAGGATCCCGGATGGCGGGCCCGCGGGGTGGTGGACACCTCGCTGCCGTTTTTCTCCAAGGAGGCCGGGGAGGCGGCGTTTCGTTTACGCGCGGGGCGCCCGGACGCCGTGTCGCTGCCGGTGTGCGCTTACACAGGGAGTCCGGTCGCTTTTGTGCAACGCGGGAGCCTGTGGTTTGCCGTGGGGGACCCCGCCAACCCGGCGGCGGTCTTCAAGGATCGCGAGGATCTGGAGTTTCTTCTGGGTTCCCGTGCGGGAAAGTCCCGCCGGGGACGCCCGAAGAAAAAGAAACCCCACATTTCCGTGGGGGAAACCCTGGAGGAGCATTCTGACCCCACTGAGGGGGTGCAGGTGCCCTTGGACGATGTGCGGGAAATGACGGAGGGACTACTATGAGAAAATCAGCCTGGCTGATGGGCCTGTTTATGTTTGTTTTTATGGGGGCCGCGCAGGCCTCCACCAATGTGGTGTCCTCCGGGGACACGGCGCTGCTTATTCCAACCACCGCCCCCCAGGGGACCTTCCTCAGCGCCCCCACAGGGCGCGTGGAGGTGGTGGGATCCCTTGTCCGGGAGGGAGGGATCATCCGCCAGCGCACGGTCAACGGGTGGGAACAGTGTCCGCGGGAGCGCAATATGGTTCTGATTCAGGTCATTGGAGGCGCCGGGACGGCGGTTGTCGTCGACAGCACGGGGGATCTGGCAAGACTTTCCGTCAACGCCACGATTATTTTCACAAATGAGAATGCCCCACGTTCGGGGGTGTCCATTCGTGCCGACGGCGGGGATGTAACCGTATTCACATCCCAACGATAACAGGGGGTCCCTATGAAACTGAATTTTTTATTTGGGCTGCTGGTGCTTCCCGGGCTGCTGTTCGCGGATGTGCATTTTTTCGCAAACCCGCCAGAAGAGGACCCTGTGTGGGCGGCAGCACGCTCCGGCTACGCGACGACGGGCGCGGTGGCGGCGGTGCGGGCGGAGGCGGAAGCCGCGGCGGCCAACGCGCTTGCGGTGGCGCAGTCGGCGCTCCAGCCAGGCGCGCTCACCGGCTACGCGACGACGGGCGCGGTGGCGGCGGTGCGGGCGGAGGCGGAAGCCGCGGCGGCCAACGCGCTTGCGGTGGCGCAGTCGGCGCTCCAGCCAGGCGCGCTCACCGGCTACGCGACGACGGGCGCGGTGGCGGCGGTGCGGGCGGAGGTGGAAGCCGCGGCATCGCCCAAGTTGACAATGGTTCCGGCTGGAACAACCGTCATTTCAACCGACACCACAGTGCAAGTGGTTCCCACTCGCGGCATCTACAATCTGCAGGTGCAGGGCGACTCCGACATCTCATTTGACTTGTCTTCAATCGACATCACGAACAATGTCGCACGATGGGAAACTTGGATCAATGTGTATTCCCCTAGTGTGACTGTAAGTCTTCCTTCGTCAAGCATAGTCCAATATCTTGAAACTCCAGACTTGACTACCACGACGTTAAATGAACTATTGCAAATATCTTGGCAAGCGTGGATGGATGGGACTAATTTGATGATGCAGGGACATCTGTACAATCGCCGTACGGACATGCCCATCCCGATGCTGGCTAAGTTGAGAACCTATCATTATGGCGACCCGAACATCGTGGAAAGTCCTGCGTCGTGGTTCGTTTTTGATGCAGAAACCAAGACCATAACTGGCTTCAATTACGTAGATGGCAGGGAGAACGTTGTTATCCCGTGGGAAATCGACGGGGTAGCTGTCGAGGTTTTAGGCGACGCGGCTTTTTCTCCGGATCCGATGTTTGGGTATCCTATAACCAACGTTGTTGCCGGAAGATCTGTATTAGGCATCGGGAACCATGCGTTCAATAGATGCGATTCGCTAACCTCCGTAACCCTTCCCGCCGCTACCTACATCGGGGGCAATGCGTTCTATTACTGCGGTTCGCTAACCTCCGTAACCCTTCCCGTTGCTACTAGCATCGGGAACAATGCGTTCGATTTCTGCACTAAGCTAACCTCCGTAACCCTTCCCGCCGCTACCAGCATCGGGGACCATGCGTTCATTGGCACTAAGCTAACCTCCATAGACCTGCCCGTCGCTACCAGCATCGGGAACAATGCGTTCGCTGGCACTCCGCTAACCTCCATAGACCTGCCCGCCGCTACCAGCATCGGGGAACGTGCGTTCTCTGGCTGCGGTTCGCTAACCTCCGTAACCCTTCCCGCCGCTACCAGCATCGGGAACGAGGCGCTTACTGGCACTTTACTAACCTCCGTAACCCTTCCCGCTGCTACCAGCATCGGTGGCTATGCGTTCGCTGGCAGCGCTTCGCTATCCAGTGTGTATTTTGGAAATGCCACACCAGCTGAGGGGCAAGATATGTTTATAGGCGTTCCTGGCCCTGTAACAATCTACTACCCGGCTGGTGCTCCGGCGTGGAGCAGCGTGACGACATGGGGCGGGATGCCGACGGCACCATATACGCCGTAAGAAAGGAAATTATTATGTTTGCAAAATACATAAACGAATATAAAATCGATTCAAGCATCCCGGATTCCGCCATCATCGACGGAAAGCCCTACGGCAACATCAAAGGGAAGCCTGAACTTCTAGCCAAAC
>CAYPKG010000059.1:0-9133 GCA_964411275.1 uncultured Oscillospiraceae bacterium
CAGACCGGCAGGGAGGACGAGGTACGGACATTTCGCATCAACCGGGTGCCGTACCTTGTTGTGGCTGCCGGGGACGATGGCTGTATGCGGCTTTATGCCTATGACGAGAGCGTGCCGGAATGGGACGTGATCTATACCTATCCCGAAGAAGTAAAAGGCAAGCACTGGGATTTTTTGCAGTGCAACATCGGCAATTACGATTACCTTTTGATCGCCTGCGGGGAGCACCAGATGCTCAAATGGGACGGGACGAACGCAGAAGCGGACTTGTTCGGCTCCGGGGAAACGGTGCTGGAAACCACGGTGGCATCCTACACCGCCAGCAGCAAGAAGGTTGTGCTGGCGGCGGAGATCACGGAGCTTGTGAAAACCCGATTGGAGCAAGGCGGGATCGTCATCAAGGACGTGACCCACGCGGTGGAAAGCGTTGACAGGGCGACAAAGTCCGTTGTGCTAAAGGAAACCCCGACGACGGCCCCGGCCAGCGGGAACGCTGTGAAGGTGCGGGGCGGGGTTTCCGACGCGAAGGTGAACTACCTTGCCATGCACTATTCCAGATTGTTTGCTGCGGGTGACCCGGAGCATCCGAACAGGCTTTACTATTCCCAGATCGCGGGGGACAAACGAAGCGTTGAGGACTGGTCAAGCGATGAAATCAGCAACAACGCCAATTCCGGGGGCGGGTTCGTGGAGGTTGGGGACAGCGTGGGCGATCCCATCATGGGGATCGTATCCCTGTCCACCCAGCTTTTAATACTGAAACGGTATTCCATATACCGGCTGATGGGCGACCGCCCCAGCTATTACACAATAGAGCGGGTGGATGCAGAAGTAGAGCAGATGAGCCACACGTCGGCGGCGCGATACGGGGACATGGCCTATTACTTTACCCCGGCGGGGCTGCGGTACTTCAACAACATTACTGTGCTGCCCAGCCCCGACGCGCGAAATATCCGGACGTTTCTGGAGGGTTGCATGGTGGGCCTGTCCAAGGCCTGCACCGCCAAGGATTGCCTGTACTTTACCTGCTACAAGGGGAATGACCCGGAGGGGCGGGAATACGACAATCACATCGTAACATATGACCTGCGGCGGCGCTGTTATATGATCCGGGACGGGTTCAACGTGGCGGATATCACGGTGGTGGACGGGGTGATTTACATGGTCAACGACGAGCGGTACGTGTTTCGCTTTAACGAGGGTTTGGGCTACGATGGGCGGCCCATCCGGGCGTATTGGGAAACGCCGAGGACGGATTGGAAGGCCCGGTTTAAGGAAAAGAAGATCGACGAGATAGCGCTGCGCGGCCAAGGGCAGGGGAACATTCTTCTGTTCACCACCCGGTTTGGAGCACAGGAGTATCAGGCGCGCAAGCTGATGAAGGAGAACCCGGAGGAGGTATTGGAAATCCAGCCGCCCACGGATTGGGCAAGGACATTCCAGTTCAAGATCGCAAACGAGGCCGGGAGCCGGTTCGCGCTTACCGGAGGGCTGGAAGCGTATTTGGAAGTGAGGGAAAGGCCAAGATGAGCAATGAATTTAGCATGCGGGCGCTGTACACGGTGGAATTTCCGGGCAGGCAGAACAAGGGCGAGGACGCAAGCGCATTCGACGACCGGGTGAGGCAATCGCAGAACCAGATGAACCAGAACTTTTTGACCATCCAGCAGATGAACGGCGAGATCATGGCCCGGCTGATTTCGCTGGAAAGCTGGGCCAGCAAGCTCACATAGGAGGAGAGAAACATGGCAAATTATCTCATAAAACCGGGCGACAATCTGTCCCGGATCGCGAAGAGAAACAATACTACGGTGTCGGCGCTGATGGCGGCAAACCCGCAGATCAACAGCCCCAACAAGATTTACGCGGGGCGAACCTTGACGATCCCCGGGCAGGCGACGGGAAATCCGGCGTCATATGGCGGGAGTGCGGCGTATGGCGGGGGAGGGAACACGGCTTACGGCGCAAGTGCAAGCTATGGCGGGGGCACAGGATATGGCGGCAGCCCAGGCTATGGCGGGGGCGCAGGATATGGCGGCGGCACGGGATACGGCAGTACGGCGGCGGGCGGCGGGTCATCCCAAAGGACTGGCTACAAGCCGGTTACCAACTACACCTACGGCGGGGACGGCAACGCCATCCCCCATTACGGATATCAGAAGGTGGGCACCAGTTATAATCCGTCCACAGGGTATCTGGAGCATGCTTCCGGCTACAAAGGCCAGGCGTATCAGGGCGCGGATGGGCGGTACTACACGCCATATGGCGCGCTGATCCGGGAGGACAGCTATCTGTATCCGGATGGGGCGAGGATTTCCCCAAACGGCATGTACTACGACGCGGGCAACGGCTGGCAGCTGGCGAAGTATGGCACCGAGGGCGTGCTGGGGGTCGGCGGCTGGTCGCACCTTACTCCCAGCGATTATTACGGCGCGGCGCCGGGGACCCAGGTGGGCGTGTTCGCAATGGATGGCGGAGGCGGTGCGTATGGCGGCGGTTCCGTCAGCGCCGGGGGGGCTGGCGGCTCGGGTGCCGGCACCACACCGACGGTGGATGAGATCCAGGAAGCTTTGGATAATATCAGCCTGATTGACTATGCGTATAACAATCTTTACGACAAACATTGGCAGGAGTACGCCAGGGGCAACCGCAGCTATTAAGGAGGAGAAATATGGCGAATTACAATTACGGGGGCTATACGGCCCCCGCCGGGATAACCAGCAGGAATCAGGTGCGGGCGATGCAGCACCAGCTTGGCGTGACCGCTGACGGCCTTTGGGGGCCGAACACACAGGCGGCATATGAGGCAAGCCAGGGCGGGTATGGCGGGTATGGCGGGCAGGGCGGGTACGGTTCCGGGTCGTTTGACTACGGTACGCTGGATCTTGACGCGCTGGAGCGGCAGATACTTTCCAAACTGACGGTGCCGTCCGTTTCCTATAACTTACCCAGCACACAGGAGATTATGGCGGAGGTGGCGGCGTACCTCAGGCCCAGTTATGACGCGGCAATCGGTCAGCGCAAAAAGCAGACGTTGTACAACCGCTCAGAGATCGATGCGGACGCGGTCAGCCGGGGGATGGGCAGAAGCACGTATGTCACCGACGTAAAGGATCAGGCGATGGACGCGGAGTCGGCGGACATCTCAGGCATGGAAAGCGCCTATAGCGCCGCGCTTGCACAAACGGTGCAAAGCCAGTACAACCAGCATTTGCACAACAAGCTGGCGGCGGACCAGTATAACGCCAGCGCGTCCAGTGCGGCGCAACAGGCAGCGTTGCAGTACGCCATGGGGCTGTACGGGAATAATGTATCGGCACAGCAGGCGGCGCAACAGGCGGCATTGAAGGCGGCGGGGAGGGCAAGCTCCCGCAGCTCCAACAAAAAAACTTCCGGCAGCGCTTATACCCAGCAGTATCACAATGTCAAAACTGCGTTGCAGTATTATTCGCCGGCGGAGCGCGCGGCCATCTACTATGGAGGAACCCAGGATGGCATTCGTCACCGCAACGAGATCATCGGGACTCTGGGGCCGGATGCCTTTGACCGGCTGATGCGTGAGGTGCCTGCGTAAAACCGGGGGATCGGATAGAGGGCAGGAAAGGAGAAAACTAATGTTAGTCAAAAAGAATTTTTCCATCGCCCTGGACATCAAGCGAACGACGTCAAATCGGGAGTTTGAGGTGGTGGAGGGGGACAACGGGAACGTGCTGGAGGTGACGCTTACCGACGGGGGCGAGGCGATTGACCTTTCCGGCTGTCGGGTCAGCGCGGTGTTTTCCACAGGCTCGCGCACGGCCCAGCAGGACAACAACGGCCACGGGATCACCGTGGAGAGCGGGAACGTGGTGACGATTGAGCTTTACACCACGTCCTTTTCCCCAGGGATGGTGGAGTGCGAGCTTCAGGTCTTTTCCGGGGAGGAGCAGGAAACGCTTGTGACCAGCGCGAAGTTCAATTTCACCTGCCGCCGGGGCATCGGCAATGCGGACACCGTACAATCCACACCGGAGTGGCCGCTTTTAGTTGATACCCTCAAGCGGGTAGAGGACGTGGAAGAAGCGTTGCCTGTGCTGGTGGGTGAGGTGGCGGAATTGAATGCTGCGACGGTAGAAGCAACGGCATATGCTAACGCCGCGGCAGAAAGCGCTGCAGAGATGGAGACGGCGGTACAAACAGCGGAGACGCTGCGGGTAGCCGCCGAGCAGGGGCGTGTGCATGCGGAAGAGACGCGGGCAGACAAAGAGGCAGAGCGGCAGGCGAGTGAGCAGAACAGGCAAGTTGAGGAGCAAAACCGGCAAACGAACACCGCGGCTGCCATTGCAAGCACAGATGCAGCCACCGACCGGGCCAACACAGCGGCCTAGGCTGCGGAGGATGTGGTGAGCGGAAAATTCCCCGCTCATGCAGCCACCCACTCTATAGGCGGTAGCGACCCCATCACGCCTAAGAGCATCGGCGCGGCGGCGGAAGCGGCATTTTCCGGGCATGCCGGGGACACGGTCAAACACATCACGGGACTGGAGCGGACGGAATGGAACAGCAAGGCGGAGGGAAATCATAGCCACGACGGGGCGTATGGCCCGCTGTCGCTTACCGCGACCATCCCGATAACCGGCTGGGCGGAGAACGCCACAACAGGTTTGTTTGAGGTAACGGTGAGCGTGACCGGGATGCAAGCGGCGTATGTGCCGGTGGCAGACATCACTGCGCCCAACGCCACGGCGGAGGAGATTGCGGCGATTGAAACGGCCTGGGCGCTGGTAAAAGGGATTGAGACAGCGGACGGAAGCATTACCGTCCGGGCAACGGGGGTAACGGAAACGGCAATCCCAATTGTGTTGAAGGTGAGGTAACACATGGGCGAGTGTTTGATTGTACGGCGTGGAGGCGACTCAGGGGCGTGTCTAAATGTTGGAGTCTATACGTCTCTTCCAAGTACGGTAATAAACAATCAGATTGCTGTTATTACAAATTATATGCCAACAAACATAATTGTGGATTCAAACGAACCTTCGAAACCTACTTTGTATGATGTTTGGATCGAATTGGAATATGGGGACGATGTAATAACTTTAGGAAATAGCGGCTCGCGTATCAATATTCGTCCAGGATATGTCTATCAATATACTGGAAATCATTGCGCCACTGTAGACGCATATCTCGGCAGCAATGGTTTGTGGAAGCAAGTGTCATTTAAAATATTACAGATGGGGGTTGCGTACAACACAGCCAACTCTTCTCCAGTTTTAACACGCCTTGGAGCAGCAGTTGGAAAGGTCGCTGTCGCTGGAATTGGGACAGTGCCGCAAGTATCAGATTTTGATAGGATGCCGATTTTTCGTGATATAAAACTGTGCAATCTTGCTCCGAATGGAACAGTGACCGCGTATGAAGGCGATGCCGGGTTCACTAGAAACGGAACAAATGGTGATGTGATGGTTGAAATACCCGCGTTTTGGTATAAAATTGTATCTGGGACGACCGAAGAATGGTGGATCGCAAATGGACCCGCCAGTGGATATACAATACATCCCGCGTTCAAACGAAGCACATCGCTTGCGCAGTTGGAAAAAATATATGTCTCCGCATATGAGGCATCAGCAGGATATGTTAGTAAGTCTGGCATAGCCGCTCTTACCGGCATTACACGAGCACAATCACGTACCGGGGTGACCAACAAAGGAGCGAAGTGGTCACAGCTAGATATTGCGACTGTTATGGCAATAAATTTGCTAATGTACATCGAATATGCCAATCTGAATATACAAAGTGCGATTGGCGAAGGAGTGTCGCTCGGCTCAAAAATAAATACCGGCGGCAGCGACAGCATGACTGGGCACACGGGACGCGCGGCAGGTACCGCGACCTCAGCAGCCGTAAAATGGAGGAATATTGAAAACTGGTGGGCAAACGTATGGGCATGGGTCGATGGGATCAATATAAATGGAGGAAGCTATTACTGGTGTCTTGTGCCCGCTAATTATGCAGACAATGTAACGAGAAACTATACTAGTGCGGGGTTTTCCGTACCAACAAATCTATTCCCATCCTTTATCAAGACCATGGGGAGGAATGCCTCACATCCGTGGTTTAGAGTGCCTGCAGCGGCCGGTGGAACTGAGACAACTTACTACTGTGATGGAGTATATACCAACACCGGCTGGCGAGTTGCAGAGTTTGGCGGGACTGCTGGTGCCGGGGATATTTCTGGTCCCGCATCGTGGTCTTTCTACGACAGCTCTACTACAGCGACTGCGGTAATAGGTTGCCGTCTCCTTTATCTCCCCTAACGGGCTGAGAACGCCGCAACCGGTTTGTTCGAAGTGACGATAACGGTGGATGAAAGCGGTATATGTGCCGGTGGCAGACATCACTGCACCGGACGCCGCGGTGGAGGAAATTGCGGTCATGGAAACGGCGTGGGCATTGGTAAAAGGAATTGAGACGGTGGGCGGGAACATTGCTGTCCGGGCAACGCAGATACCGGAAACGGCGGTTCCCATTCAATTGAAAGTGAGGTAGCATATGGGCGAATGTTTGATAGTTAGACGTGGCGGCGCGGGTAGCGGCGGTAGCTCGGTCTATCCCAATTTTACCTATACCGGGACATACACAATAATTGATGAGGAAGATGGGAATTGGAAAATAAAATTCCTTTCATCCGGAAGTCTTACAATGCTAAACGATGTTGACATTGATTTATTCATGGTTGGTGGTGGTGGTGGCGGATATGTTGGTGGTGGCGGCGCAGGCGGTTACACCGCAACTTTACGACAAATCCCGTTGACGGCAGGGGTGTATGTGATCACGATTGGCGCAGGCGCTACAGGCGGAAGTGAAACTGCCCCATCAGCCGGTGGAACAACAAAGTTAGGCGATTACTCAATAGGCGGCGGGAAATGGAACGGCTCACAAAGCGCAGGAGGTTCTGGCGGTGCGTATTCTGGTAAAGGCGCGAGCGATGGGGCTAGTACGGAAAACGGACTAGGTCAAGGAACAACCACAAGAGAGTTTGGCGAGAATACAGGGGTGCTATATTCCGGCGGCGGTGGCGGAAGAGGTGCCTACACCGTTGGCGGCGCAGGCGGCGCAGGCGGCACGACTTCCGCAACAACCGGTGGCGGAGTTCCAAGCTCTCGAGACCCAGCAGAGTCTGGCACCCTGGATGGAGTAACGCTGGGGGCAACTGGCGGATATAGCAAAAAGGATATATACGGCGATACTAGGTACGGTGGCTGCGGTGGCGGTGGATATGGCGGCGGCGGTGGCGGCACCTACGGCAGCACCGGCGGAAACGGCGCCCAGGGCATTGCCATTATCCGCAACGCGAGATAAGGAGGCAAGTATGTTAAACGCGGCAATGATAGAAAACAATCGAGTGGTCAACGTGATTTACATTGACGAATCGAATATGGAACTGTTTAACGCCCAGGGGATGGAGCTCTTAGACAGCGAACCCCTGGGCCTATCCATCGGCGATTACCGGGAGGGGGAAAGCTGGTATCGGGATATGGAGGGGCAAAAGGTAGAACTTCCGGTTCCGGTGGAACCCATCAGCCCGACCTACACAGAGCTTTTAGAGGCTATCAAGATATTGGGGGTGAATTTGAATGACGATACTGGAACAAGCGCGTAACATCCGGGCCGCCATGGACGCGGCAGGGGCGACGCTGACAGACGAACAGGCGGCAGAAATGGCCGCTATTTTTATGCCCTGGCAAACCGCCATCCCATATACCGTTGGCAACCGGGTGCGGTACGGGGAGCACCTATACCGCTGCCTGACGGCCCACACGTCACAGGCGAGTTGGACACCGGATGCGGCCCCGTCTTTGTGGGTACGGGTGGATGATCCCAATATCGAGTGGCCGGACTGGAGTAAGCCAATGGGGAGTACCGACGCATATCCCAAAGGGGCTAAAGTATCCCATAACGGCAAACGCTGGGTATCCATCGTGGACGCGAACGTGTGGGAACCTCCCACACAATGGGAAGAACAAGCTTGAAAATGGGGTTGTCCCCATGTATACTGTACAGAGAAGAGGTGATTGCATGGAGAAGGAATTGGAAAATGTATTGCGTCTCATGCTTGATAAACTGGATCATCTGGAACAGGGACAGTCTTTGCTGCAGGAAGACGTTACAAAAATTAAGATGACACTGGAAAGTACCGTGCAGCCGAGTATTCAGCTTCTTGCCGAGGGCTTTCAGGGATATGCTGACCGCGTACCCAAAATGGATCAAATGGCGGGTGATTTGGTCGCGGTCAAAGAAGATGTCTCCATCATCAAGGATGCAGTCACCGCTCACAGCGAAGAATTGAGGGATCATGAGCGGGTCATTGGACAACTGAAAGCTATTCAATAATATCACTATTGCTGCGTGAAAGCGCCCCAACCCGGGGCGCTTTTTGTATGCGAAAAAATAAGGAGAAAACACATGAAAAAACTTTTTGCGATTTTGCTGGCTATGATGCTAATACTGCTGCCTGTGTCGGCGCTTGCGTTTACCGGGGAGGTCACGCCGAAGGAACTTACCACCACACCCATCACCCTCACTGCCCGGCTGGTGGACTATCAGGAGGGGCCGTTCGGGGTGGTGTATTCTGAACCGATGAAAGCACGTATGCATATAATAAATGAGAGGGTTGCAGTATTATTGGTTATCACGGTGCCGGAGGACTACGACGTGGAGGACTTGTCTCTTATTGTTGTGGCGGAGGGCATGGCCATAGAGCCATATACCATTCCGATTGCGTCCGGGCAGTACATTTTGTATGGCCGGCTCACGGCCCAAAGCGCGACCCTCTCGGTGAAAATCGAAGATAAACGGGTGAAGACCTCCATGGGCACTGTTGTGGCTCATGGGCATGTTGTGACCTATACGGAAGGAAAATATGTAGTGGATAATATGTTAACGATTTATTTAGATGGAGGTGGCCGGGGCGAAAGCATGACCGTCACCAAAGACGGCAATGAGTACACAGCCGCCATCATCAACGGGGCGGTGGGGTTTGTAGGAGACGGGGGAAATGTTTTGTCGAACAATGTATACTACCCCGCCATGAAAAAGGCCTTGGGCATGTTCGACATCGTCCCCCCGGTGACCCAGGACAATATCACGGCGGTGA
>CAYPKG010000060.1:0-8416 GCA_964411275.1 uncultured Oscillospiraceae bacterium
CGCGTAAGAAACACGCATTCGAAAGCCCATGCTTCCAACGAGGCATGGGCTTTTTGTTTGGAGTGGGTGAACCTTTCACCTGTATAAAGTGCTATTCCCCATCCATTCTCCAGTTTATGACCCGGGGCAAAAGCTCCGCTTCCCGGGCCACCGCAAGGGCGTTTTCCACATGCCCCACATCCTCCGGCTTATGGGCGTCCGAGCTTAATAAAAACTTCAGCCCATTTACCTTCGCGGCCTCCCTGACCACATCCAGCGTCACACGCCCTCCCGCGTTGTTCAGCTCAAACGCCGCGCCATAGTCCGCGCAGGCTTTGGCTAAAGTGGGAATATCCATGGGTATATACAGCCCGGGATGGGTAACGGCCAACACCCCGGGATACTTTTGCAGCGCATGGGCCACCGCCATGGCGTTTTTGCGGGGGTTTTGCGTAAATAGGGACGCTGCGGCCCACCTCCAGGAGATTTTGTCCCGGGGAAACACCCCGCGGTGATAGCCAAGCAAAAGAAAATCGAACAGGCCCTTGTCCCCCTTTGGCAAATCGGTGATCCCATCCCCGATGAGATTTCCCTCCACCCCCAGCAGCACCTGGATCCTGTCCGCGTATTTTTCGTTCATCCGGTCAACTTCGGCGCGTAGCTTTCGCATCCGCTCCCCCCGCACGCCATAGGCCATGTGCGCGCTGCTATGCTCCGCAATCGCAACAGCCGTCAGGCCCCGCTCCATGGCCAAGGTCAGCTCTCCCAGCAGGTCCGTGGGCCAGCACGTTCTCTTCCACCGTGCCTTTTCCATGGCTATATACCGTGTGGGTGTGCAAATCCGAAAGAAGCGGCATGCTATTCCTCCCAGCGCCAACCAGCCACGTTCAATTCCGCCGGGTTCACATAATAGATCGCCCGGGGGGAATTCTGGGGCTCCAGGCACACCGCGTAAAACTCGCCGGAAAGGAAAACGGGGTTTTCCTCCAAATGCTCCGTCCATGCTTGTGCGCTTACCACCTCTATCAGGGCGATTGTGGGAGAGTCCTCGTCAAAATAAGCGTCACGCTTTACGCCTGTAAATGCAAAGACCGCGTCCAGAACCCGCTCCCGCTCCTCCTGGGATATCATATCGCCGCCGGAAGCGCCGGCGGAAAAGCCAGTGACCTTTTCGTTTTCCGCAATGGCCTTATTTCCCCCATCGAACAACGCGTCGGGCGCCGCAATCTCTGCCTGATCCGCCTGATCCTCAGGCGACTCCGCAATGGCTGCGGGCGCCGCTTGCGGCGGGGCGGGCTCGCCTTCGATGGAAAACTCCATGGCCCGTTCGTTGGGGAGCTCCTGGGATTTGGGCGCTGGGCTTCTCGCCCCAATCCCGCCGTTTATGGCGAGAACCGCGATCAAAAATACCGCCGCTGCCACGCCCGTAAAGGGCAAAATCGCCCTGGGAACCCGCCGCTTTGCGCTGGGCTTTTGCTCCTGCTCCGCTTCAAGCGGCAGGCTTGCGGCCTGCGCGAGTATCTGCGCCTTCCATTCGTCAAGAGGCAGCGCCGCGTTCTCCGCCTTTGCAGCGGATTTCAACAATATATCAAATTCCCGATGATCTTCAAGCCTCACGCAGCGCACCCCCTTTCATCAATTCCTTTTTGAGCATCTGCCTGCCCCGGGACATACGGGATTTCAGCGTTCCTTCAGAAATACCAAGCGTCATAGCGATGCTATGATAGTCCAGCTCCGCAAAATAATACAATAAAATCGGCATCCGGTATTTTTCCGGCAGACCATCCACACCTGCCCGGACAGTCCGGCGGAACTCCGCATTTACAGCGGCCTCTTCAGGGCCCTGCCCGCCGTCCGCCTCATTCACGCCCGCGTCTTCAACGATGACATAGCGTTTGTTGCGCCGTAGTCCGTCTATTCCGCTGTTGATTGCCGCCCTGCACAGCCATGCGCGGCGCTGCTCCTCGCTTAGCTCACTCAAGGTCGACAGGTGTTGAAAGGCGCGCAAAAAAACATTTTGCACAACCTCCTGGGCCGCTCCAGAATCCCGGGAAACGCCATACGCCGTCCAATATACAGTTTTCGCATGCGCCTCATACAGCGCATCGAAGTCGCAGTTCGGCATGTCTCGCTCCTATCTAGTAATACGCAGCATATTAGCCGCTGGTTCCATTATACTAGAAAGAATAAGGGGAAGCAATGTGAAGGGTGGAGGCGCCCTTTTTGAATTTTGAAAGGAAAAATAGTATGGACAATAGCACGCGGGGCATACTATCCACGTACAAACTGCTCTCGGCGGGCCGCGGCACGGCGCAACGGGGGCGAAAGTTAAGGAGGCATTCAAAAATGAAAAGAAGCTTACTTCTGGCGCTTGTGATCGGTCTAGTGGCTGCAACCGCCATCGGCTGCAACACGACGCCTGCGCCCTCTCCCACCGTAACACCTGGGATTGACGCGGGTGTATCACCTGGGATTGACGCGGGCGTATCACCTGGGATCGATGCGGGCGTCACGCCGGACGCCGCACTCTCTCCCGACCTAAACACGTCGCCTGGCGCGTTGACGTCCCCCGGCCTCGATACGACGCCTGGGAGCGGAGGGGGCACGGAAGCGACAATCCCCAATTTTAAGGAAGGCACGGAAGTGGACGAAGCGGATGTGCCGGAAATCAAAGCCGCCCTGCAGGAGCAGTATGAGGGCGCGAAAATTAGCCGCATTACCCATGTAACCCACAGCGGAATGCAAGTGTATAGCGTGGAGTACACCGGGCAAGACGGGAAAGTCAAAACCGTTTACATCAAGCCTGGCGGCGGGTTTATTGCCGAGGACGGCTCATTGGGCGGCTCCGGCGCCAGCAACACCCCCGCGAAAAATCCAAATGAGGCAGGCGGAACCGCAGGCGGAACGGGAACTCCGTAACGCAAAAAACAGCAAAAAGCTTGAGGAAGAGCCGTTCGGCAACAGATGCCGGGCGGCTCTTTCGCGTTTTGCTTCCATGGATGGTATGGGTTATAATAGTACACATATTGCGGGAAAAGGAGCGTGACCCATGCGGATCATATCGGAACAGTCCATCACGGACGCGGTGGCGGCGCTTTTCACCGAGGCCTGCTGCGGCCTGCCGCCGGAGGTTCTCCATTTGCTGGGCAACGCGGCGAAACAGGAAAATGGACATGCCCGGGCGGTATTGGAGCAAATACTGGAAAACGAAACATTAGCCCGGAAAGCCTGCCGCCCCTGCTGCCAGGATACCGGCCTGGCGGTGGTGTTTGTGGACATCGGCCAGCACGCCCATATCGACGGCGACCTTTACGCCGCGGTGGATCGCGGCGTTATAAAAGCATATGTGGACGGATACATGCGAAAATCCGCGCTGAGCGCCCTTTCTCGCAAAAACACCGGGGACAATACCCCCGCCATCGTCCATATCCGATTGATCCCCGGAAGCGACCGGGTGAATATCGCTGTGGCGCCCAAGGGCTTTGGAAGCGAAAATATGAGCAGGCTTTTGATGCTCAAGCCCGCAGAAGGCCGGACGGGGGTTCTTGCCGCCATCGTGGAGACGGCAAGGCTGGGGGCGGCCAACGCCTGTGCGCCGATCCTATTGGGGGTTGGCATTGGCGGCACGATGGAGGCGGCGGCGCTGCTGGCAAAGCGGCAGCTTTTGCGCCCGGCTGGCGCGCCCTCCCCGGATGAGGAGGCGCGTTCTTTGGAGCAGGAAGCGCTGGAAAAAATCAATGCCCTGTGCATCGGCCCCATGGGGCTTGGCGGTAAAACCACCGCCCTTGCGGTGCATGTGGCGCAGATGCCCACGCATCTGGCGGGGCTTCCTGTGGCAATCAACGTCCAATGCCATTGCGCCCGCCACGCGGGCTGCACGCTGTAAGGAGGCTTTTATGCGAAACATCCAGCTGCCTTTGACGAAAGCGGATATCGGCACCCTCAGGGCAGGAGACGTGGTCACGTTAAGCGGCGTACTGTATACCGCACGGGACGCGGCGCACAAGCGGTTGATGGACTGCATGGAAAAGGGGGAGGAATTGCCCTTTCCCCTTGCGGGCGCGTGCATCTATTACGCCGGCCCCTGTCCCGCCGCCCCCGGCGAAGTGATCGGCCCTTGCGGCCCCACCACCAGCGGGCGGGTGGATGCGTACACCCCCGCTTTGATCGAAAAAGGGATGACCGCCATGGTGGGAAAGGGCGCGCGCTCTTTCGAGGTAAAGGACGCCATGCGGGGAAAAGCCGTTTATTTTGCCGCCACCGGCGGCGCGGCGTATCTCATCGCCCGCTGCATCAAGGAGGTGGAGCTCTGTGCCTTCCCTGATCTGGGGCCGGAGGCCATCCGCCGGATGGTGGTAGAAAACCTTCCTGTCATCGTGGCAATCGACGCAGAGGGCAACGACCTCTTGGCCCGGGAATAATATGGAGCGGCTTGTGGATCTACAATACAAGGGACTCTGCATCCTGCAGACACCCCAATGCGCATTCAATGCCGACGCGGTGCTCTTGGCAGGCTTCGCAAGGGCAAAGCCCGGAGCGCGGGCGGTGGACCTGGGCGCGGGGACAGGTGTGATCGCTTTGTTATGCGGCGCGCGCACTAGCGCGAATTTTGCATGCATCGAAATTCAGCCGGAAGCCTGCGACCTGATGCGCCGGACATTTGCCCAAAACAATGTACCATATCCCGTGTATTGCCTGGACTGGGCGGATGCCCATGAGGTGCTTGGCTTCGGCGGGTTTTCCATGGCGGTATGCAATCCGCCGTATTTTGATGAACGCGTCACGAAAAGCCCCAACCCCAATCGCGCGGCGGCCCGAATCCAGTCCGGCCCAGACGCGCTTTCCGGCGCGGCGCGGGCGGCCAATCTTCTTTTAAAAAACGGCGGGGATTTCTTTATCAGTTATCCTGCCACAAGGCTTGCGGACGCGTTTGTTGCGCTGCGCGAAGCGGGGCTCCCGCCAAAGGAGCTGCGGCTTGTGGCGGCGCGGCCCGATAAAGCGCCGTATCTGGCCCTCATCCGGGCAAAAAAGGGCGCAAATCCGGGGCTTCTTCTCTCGCCTGTTTTGTTTTTGAAGGACGCGAACGGAGAGGACACGCCGGAAATTCGGCGGATTTATCATATGGACGGGGAAAAGGAGTAATGCTTATGGACCAGCAAATACGCGGGAAATTATCCCTGTGCGCAACCCCAATCGGCAATCTTGAGGACATCACATTGCGGGTATTGCGAACCCTCCGGGAGGCGGACGCCATTTGGGCGGAGGACACCCGGCGCACGCTGGGGCTGCTGAACCATTATGAAATCCGCAAGCCACTCATCAGCTGTCATGAGCACAACGAGCGGGAGCGGGCCGAAATGCTGGTGGCCGCCGTGCGCGGCGGAAGCCGCATTGCCTACTGTTCGGACGCGGGCATGCCCGGCATTTCCGACCCAGGCGCGCTGCTGTTAAAAGCCGTGGTCGAGGCGGGCCTTCCCGTGGAGGTGCTGCCTGGGGCCAGCGCGGTGCTGACGGCGGTGGTGCTCTGCGGCCTGCCCTCTGACACGTTTGCATTTTTCGGGTTTCTTCCCAGAGGGAAAAAGCCGCGGCGGGAGCGGCTTAAATTGCTTGCCGACTGCCCGCACCTGGCCATATTGTATGAAAGCCCCCTGCGCTTGCCCGCCACCCTGAAGGAGCTGGCAATAGCCCTTGGCGAAGAGCGCCCCGCCGCCGTCATGCGGGAGCTGACAAAGCTTCACGAGGAGGCCGTCCGGGGAACGCTTTCTGAGCTGTGCATGAGGTTTCAAGACCCCCCCAAGGGCGAGTGCGTCATCGCCATCGGCAGGAACCCGGCTGTGGCCGCCGAAACAGACCCTGAGGCGCTTCAAACGCTGATGGCAAAGCTGCTACACGAGGGGCTGTCCGTAAACGACGCCGCCAAAGAAGCCGCGCTAAAACTGGGCGTGCCCAAAAAAGAGGCATACCGGGTGGGGCTCACCATATCCGGATAGCAATTTATACTTCCAGCACAACCTCATCCCGGCCTTTCGGGGCTAAAACACAGCCGGCACAGGGCGCGATTTCATCGTAAAACCCCTGTGGCGGGTCGAACGCCGCGCCAAAGTGTATCGGGATGAATGCCTGGGGCCGCAGCGCCTTTGCAAACTGCACGGCGCCCCGCCAGTAATCCCGGCCCATGCGTGGATCCACAGGGAAGCAGGCGGCCGTCAGGCTCCCCGCTGGAACCTGTTCCTTAATGCTGTCCAGCACTTCACAAAATGCCTTCTCCGCGCTTTTTGCGTATTCCTCGCCCCCCTCCTCCAGCCAATGCCAGTTGTTGAGATCCCCGGCGTGGAAAATTTTTTGGCCGTCCGGCCAGGAAAGCAGAAAGGAAACCCCTTCGTCGGTGCTGCCAAATGCGGCGATTGTGACGCCGGCGATCTTTAGGCTTTCTCCCGGGGAAATGGACAGGCTTCCCCGCTTTTGCGGGATGTCAAAGGACAGGAGGTAAACGGCCAAATCCCCTCCGTATTTAAATATATCGGGGGAATAATGGTCGCCATGGATGTGGCTGGATAGAAACGCCACATTCCGGTACCCGTCCAGCTTTTGAAGAAGGACATGCTTTCTCGGGTCAAAGCAGTCGATGACGAAAATCCCATCGTCCTTTTCAATGGCAATGCCGCTGTGGTTGAGATATGTAATGCGCATCATATTTCCTCCTGTATGCGAAATACCCGCTTCGCGTTTTCCATCGTGATATGCGCCATTTCCTCTGGTGAAATCCCGTGAAGCGAGGCCAGCTTTTCGCACACCAGCGCCACGTACCTGGGCTCGTTCCGGTGGCCCCGGTGGGGTTCCGGCGTCATATACGGGCAGTCCGTCTCCACCAGCAGCCGGTTTAACGGCAGGCGTGAAGCCACGTCCCATTGTTTGGGCGCTTTTTTGAATGTCAGCGCGCCGCCAAAAGCGATATGCAGCCCCAAATCCACACAGGCCTTCCCCGTTTCATAGGAGCCGGAAAAGCAATGCATCACCCCTTTTAATCCATCCCTGTGGGCGCGCAGTATGTCCAGGCAGTCCCCGCTGGCCTCCCTGCTGTGGATGATCACAGGCAGATCCAGCTCCCGGGCCAGCTCCAGCTGGGTGGCAAACCATTCCCGCTGCACCTGCCGGGGTGCGAAATCATAATGATAGTCCAGACCGATTTCCCCAAGGGCCACCACCTTGTCCCTGAGAAGCAGCGCTCTCAACGCGTCCATGTGCGCATTCGCGCAGCCGCCCACATCATGGGGATGCATGCCGATGGCCACATACACATGGGGATACCGGGCCGCCAGGTCCAGTGCGGGAGGCCCAGCCTCCACATGGCAGGCCACCTCCACCATCAGGCGCACGCCGTTTTCCGGCAGCGCCGCGAGAATTTCCTCCCGGTCCGGGTCAAACCGGGAATCCAGCACATGGGCATGGGTGTCGAATAAGTCCATAACGCCTCCGATGTTTTGATACTTCATATTACCATATTCTCTGTGCTGAGGGAAAGTTTGCTTGTGAAAACAGCATTCATGGCATATGATATACTAGGAAAAGGAGGTGGAGTTGTTGACCATCTGGATCGCGTTATTATTGGGCCTCGTCCAAGGCCTTTGCGAGTTTTTGCCCATTTCCAGCTCCGGGCATCTGGTGCTGATGCACAATCTTTTCGGCATCGAGGAAGGAGCGCTGTTTTTTACCACAATGCTCCATGTGGGCACATTGATCGCCGTGTTTACGGTGTATTGGAAGGACATCTGGGGGATGCTGAAGCATCCGTTTTCAAAAAAAGTGGGGCTGTTGCTCGTCGCCATACTTCCCACCGTGATAATTGCGCTGCTGTTCAAGGACTTTTTTGAGGATTCCTATTCCGGCTCCTGGCTGGGGATTGGGTTTTTGCTCACTGGGGTCATATTGACATTGTCGGACAGGTTAAAACCTCGAAAGCGGAAAAACATGCGGGAGATGCGCTGGACAGACGCGGCGCTCATCGGCACCATGCAGGGCGTGGCCATCCTACCGGGGATTTCCAGAAGCGGCTCCACAATCGCAGGCGGCCTGTTTGCGGGCCTTGAGAAGAAGACCGCAGCGGATTTCTCCTTCCTGCTGTCCATCCCGGCCATACTGGGTTCCGTGGTGCTGGAGGTGCCGGATATGATCCGGGGCGGTATGGGAACGATCAATTGGCTGTATGTTTTCGCGGGCATGGCGATGGCGGCGGTTTCGGGCTATGTTGCCATCCGGTTTATGCTGCACATCGTGACAAGAAAGCGCTTGCTGGGATTTGCCATCTATGTGGCGGCGCTGGGGGTGCTGGTGCTGATCGACCAGTTTATCACCAATTTCTTTTTCATCAATCCCCTGATATAGGGGCCATCGACAAAGCCTTGGCTTTGTCGATGGGGTCACTGCGGTGGGTTTTCCA
>CAYPKG010000061.1:0-8242 GCA_964411275.1 uncultured Oscillospiraceae bacterium
GCGACCTTTGCAAACTGTGAGAGCAAATATCCCGTCAGGGATTTTGCCGCTCCTTCGCCCGAAATCCTTGGATTTCGGGTGCATTAGTAAAGTTCTATGTCAAACCCTCCGGTTTTGGCTGCTTACCCTTCCTCCTATGTGCAACTAATTGCACAAGACATATTACATCTTATAAATCAATTCTGATAAGTATAAACTATGTTTGTCAACCATATACTATAAATGCAAAATTTACATAGCAGGTGGATATAAATGGAATATGGAACTATAAAAATAAAACTAAGCGAGCTTATCGAACAGTCGGGCTTGAGCAAGAATAAGTTAAGCCACAAGGCAGAAATGCAGCGCTCCCAAATCAACAACTATTGTAAAAACGAGATAACCAGGCTGGACGTTGATGTCTTGGCGCGGATATGTACGGTGTTTGAATGTACCATTGGTGATTTATTGGAGTTTGTGCCGCCCGAAAGGAAGGAATAAACCAGAAAAGAAATTACCCGTTGCCGCCGTCGAGTCATTCGGGCGGCTTTTTTGCGCCCTGCTTGTCTACACAAAACGGAATTCATGCTATAATGTACTGGTTACATAAGGAGGAAGTCCCATGAAAAAGGTATTTCAATTTGGAATTATATTAGGGATTGCAGCCGTATCGGAACTGATCAATCATATCGTACCGCTGCCCATCCCTGCCAGCGTGTACGGCATGTGCATCCTGTTTGTCCTGTTGCAAACAAAGGCGCTTCGGCTTGACCAGGTGAAGGAAGTGGCGGATATTTTATTGCGCGCGATGCCGATGATGTTTGTGCCCCTTTGTGCGGGGTTGATGGCCCAGGTTGATGTGATTTTGTCCATCTGGCTTCCGCTGTTGCTGATTATTACCATTGGCACGGTGATCGTCCTTGTGGTCACGGGCCGCACCACCCAGGGGATCATTAAGCTGGAAAGGCGGCGTAAACATGAGTGAGCTTCTGAAAAACTCCGTATATTTCGGGGTATTTATCACAATTGCCGCTTTCTGGATCGGCACGCTGTTGAAAAAACGCTTTTCACATCCGTTGGCCAATCCCACGATCATTGGCTTTTTGCTGGTCATCGTGGTTTTGCTGATATGCAATATCGATTATGAAACCTACAACGAGGGGGCAAAATATATCACATACTTTTTAACTCCTGCCACCATTTGCCTGGCAGTGCCTCTATACGAACAGGTGACGCTTTTGAAAGAGCATTTCTGGGCGGTGATGGGCGGCGTGCTGGCGGGCGTACTGTCCAGTCTCCTGAGCATATTCTTCATTGCCTGGATGTTCCGGATGGATCACGCGTCGTATGTGTCCCTGCTTTCAAAATCCGTTACCACCGCCATTGGCACTAGTATTACTGAGGAGTTAGGCGGGATCGTTCCGCTGGCGGTGATCGGCATTATGTCTACAGGCATTGTGGGAGGGGTTATCGGGGAACTGGTGTGCAAGCTGTTTCGCATCACCCATCCCATCGCTGTAGGGCTGGCTATGGGCGCTTCCGCCCACGCGATGGCCACTGCCCGGGCCATCGAGATCGGCCCTGTGGAGGGCGCGATGAGCAGCCTGTCCATGGTTGTCTCCGGGATATTGACAGTGGTGGGCGCTTCCATATTCGCAGGGTTTATTTAACGGTTATTTCCCGGGAAATAATCATAGAAAAGGGAAAGGGAGGATGGGCATGCAGCATGATCTTTTGACTCCGGCTGGGATCAAGGAACGGCTAGCCGTATACGGGCTCAATGCCAACAAAGCGCTGGGGCAGAATTTTCTGGCGGACCGGGACGCTCTTCATGGCATGCTTGCAGGCGTCACGCTCTCTGGGCGGGGCGTGCTGGAAATCGGCCCCGGAATGGGGGCGCTGACAATGGCGCTGTGTGAGGGAGGCGCCCGGGTTGTGGCGGTGGAAAAGGACGCGGCGATGGTGCGTATCCTGAAAGAAACGCTGCCGTTTCCGGACTTGCAGGTGCTGGAGGGGGACATCCTCGACACGGATCTTCGCGATGTGTCTGCGCGGCTTCCGGGCGGCCCAATGCTTGTGGCGGGAAATCTGCCGTATTATATCACGACACCCATCGCCATGCGGCTGCTGATCACCGATATCCCCATCGACGAAATGCTTTTGATGGTCCAGGCTGAGGCTGCACAGCGGTTTTATGCAGAGCCGGGCGACCGGGTCTACGGCCCTCTGGCGGTGCTGACATCGCTACAGTACATCCCGGAGGAACGGCTGCGCCTTGCACCAAGCAGCTATTACCCCCAGCCCGAGGTAACCTCCGCAGTGGTGCGGCTGTTACGAAAGGATACAAATATCCCAGCCAGGCGGTTGAATGGATTTTTGCAGTCGAGCTTCGCTATGCGCCGGAAAACACTATACAATAACCTTCTTGCGGCGGGCTATCGCCGGGAGGCAGCTACAGCGGCGCTTGCGGGATATCCGGCGTCTGTCCGGGCGGAGGCATTAAAGCCGGAGGCGCTGTACGCGATTTTTCAGGCGCTGGAATAAATTCTTCTATTTTTGCCTGAAATATGCTATGTTTATTAAAACGCCCGGATTTCACTTCGGGTAATGCAACTACGATATCATGGGGGAAATTATGGAGTATCAGAATACCATACCCGCGTCCCTGGCGGACTTTGGGTGCGATGTGTTTTCCGACGCGGTCATGCAAGAGCGGCTGGAGCCTGGAATGTACGCTGCCCTGCGCGAGACCATCGATCAGGGGAAGGAACTTATCTACAATGTGGCGGACGCGGTGGCGTTGGCCATGAAGGAATGGGCGCTGATGAAGGGCGCAACCCATTACACCCATTGGTTTCAGCCCATGACCGGCTCTACGGCGGAAAAGCACGATAGCTTTCTTGAGATCATTGGCCTCGACCGCGAGCCAATTCTCGCGTTTTCCGGCCGCGCGCTCATTCGGGGCGAGGCGGACGGCTCCAGCTTCCCCTCCGGCGGGCTGCGGGCCACGTTTGAGGCCCGGGGCTATACCACATGGGACTGCACAAGCCCTGCGTTCGTAAAACACGATCCCAAGGGCACTTGCGTACTATGTATCCCTACCGCGTTTTGCGCGTTCAACGGCGAAGCGCTGGACGAGAAAACACCGCTCTTGCGATCCATGGAGGCCATTTCCCGGCAGGCGGTGCGGGTGCTCCGGCACTTGGGGCTAAGCGATGTGAAACGGGTTACTCCCACCGTCGGCGGCGAGCAGGAGTATTTTCTTGTGGACAAGCGCCAGTTTATCAAACGCAAAGACCTTGTATACACCGGACGGACGCTGTTCGGCACCGCTCCGGCCAAGGGCCAGGAGTTGAGCGACCAATACTACGCGGCCACACCCGAGCGGGTGACCGGGTTTATGCGGGAGCTCAACGAATCCCTGTGGCGGCTGGGTGTGCCTGCGAAAACCCAGCATAACGAGGTTGCGCCTTCTCAATATGAGCTTGCGCCGCTGTTTGCCAGCGCCAATGTAGCGGTGGATCATAACCAGATCATTATGGAGCAGATGCGCAGGGTTGCAGACCGGCATGGATTTACCTGCCTGCTCCACGAAAAGCCTTTTGAACAAGTCAACGGCTCAGGCAAGCACGACAACTGGAGCCTGACCACCGATACCGGCATCAATCTTCTGAAGCCAAGAAAACAGCGGGGCCAGGAGAACCGGATATTTTTAACGTTTTTTATCGCGGTCATCGCAGCGGTGGATCGTTTCGCCCCGGCGCTGCGCATGTCCTGCGCCACTCTCGGAAACCAGCACCGGCTGGGCGGGCATGAAGCGCCGCCCCAGATTATTTCCGTGTTTACGGGCAGCACCCTATATGAGGAGTTGATGGAGCTGATGGCGGGCAACGCCGTGGCCCCCCACGAAAAAGAGCATATGCGCATCGGCGTAAGCACCCTGGCGGTGCTGCATAAGGACGATACCGACCGCAACCGCACCTCCCCGTTCGCGTTTACAGGCAACAAGTTTGAGTTTCGGATGGTGGGGTCCTCCCAGTCCCTGGGTATGCCCAACACCACCATCAACACCATCGTGGCGGATAGCCTCATGGAGATTGCGGATGCGCTGGATCAGGCGGAGGATAAGGATGCTGCGTGGCGGCAAATCATGGCAGAGTTGGTGCGCGCCCACGGCCGGGTTATATTCAACGGAAACAATTATGCGGTGGAATGGCAGGAAGAAGCCCGGCGTAGAGGGCTGCCCATCATCGACAGCATGGTGGACGCAATTGGCGTAATGGGAGATCCAGAGGTTCAGGCGGTATTCAGCCGCCACGGCGTGCTGGGGGAGGGAGAACTCATCGCCCGCAGGGACGTGGCCTGGGATGGATTTGCGCAGATGGCGCGGATTGAGGCTGTGAGCATGCTGAAGATCGCCCGGCAGAAGATATTGCCCGCCTGCATCCGCTACAGCTCAGTGGTGGCGGAAGCGGCGGAACGGGCGGAGCGAATGGGCGCGCCTGTCAGCGCGCAAAAGCGGATTTTGAACGTCCTGTGCCAGCGTATTTGCGTACTGGACGCGGCAGTGGAGCAGTTGGCAGCGGCACACCGTGAGGTTTTAGGGCAGGAATTAAACGTACAGGAGAAGGCCCAAGCCTATGCAGATCGAATTCAGCCGCTGATGAAGGAAACCCGGGCGGCAGCCGATGCGCTGGAGCGGGTGGTGGACAAGGAATACTGGCCGCTGCCCTCGTACGGCGAACTGCTGTTCCATATCGTATAAAACAGCGGGGCTAAGTGCATACAAAGCATAATAATCCTAATGCACTTAGCCCGCTTTCGTATTACATTCTAATCTGCCTTGGCGTCGATATAGGAATACAGTGTGTATTTCGAGATGCTAAAATGCTTCGCGACCTTATCGCCGCTTTTTGTGATGAGGAACGCGCCGGCGTTGCTGAGAAATTGGATGGCCTTGATTTTATCCTCTTTTGTCATGAGCGCGATTGGCTTTCCAACCAGCTCCACGCTCTGATCAATCAGGTCGTCCAGAAGGTCGTTGACGTTCTGGGGGATGCGGTCCGGGCGTTTTTTCTTTCCCTCGTCGGTGTTTAACAGGGATTTTATGGCGGAGTCAGCCATGATCATCCCGGTGATATCATAATTGATGGAGAATATGCCGGTGATACCGCCATTGTTGTCCCGGATATACACGGTGCTGGACTTGACGATCCGGCCGTCGTGGGTTTTGGCCAGATATCCCAGATGATCCTCCAAATCGTTGTCTTTGCCTTTTTTCAGGGCCTCCAGCACCACATAGGAAGGACCGTCGCCCAGCTTGCGGTGGGAAACCTGCCCGTTTTCAATTGCGACAATGGTACTGTCCGTCTTCGTCAGGTCATGCACCACGATTTCGCAATTGTCTCCAAATTGTTTTGCGAGGGCCTTTGCCAGGCGCTTATAGAAATCCAGGTTCATGCGGTTCCTCCTCTTCCCAAATGGTGGTTTCGGGGATTTTTGCGCGACATATCGTTAGGACCTTTTTATACTATACCATAGAGCGGGCTTCCATCCAACAAAAAACCTCAAAGATATTAAGCAAATCAAACAAAGTGTTTGGGAAAACGGTGGCGGCATTGTTAAAATGCAATGAAATGGGCAAGCTAACCAGTAGAATTTGTTGCAAACGGAATTGGGATAGGATACAATAATTACAAACTTTGAGAGGTGGTGTATACCATGGAAGAAGAACGGGATGTTGTCGTTTTTTCGGATGATGAAGGGAATGAATTCGAGCTGGATGTAATCGACTATTTTGATTACGAGGGCCAGGAATATGCTGTTTTGATGGATCTTTCGGAATTGCCCGACGAGTGTGACTGTGGGGATGACGAGTGTGCCTGCGATGCGGAGCAGGATGTGTTTATCATGAAGGTTGTCGTCAACGCAGATATGGAAGAGTTTCTTCCGGCGGATGAGGAGCTGATGGATGTGCTCGCTGCGATCGTAGAAAGCCGCCTTGGCGAAGAGCTTGAGGTTGAGGACGCGGATGAGGACGAAGAGTAACCCCGCGCTTTCAAATTGAAACAAGGAGGGGCTGTAACGCTTGGAAACGAGGCGCTACAGCCCCCAATTATTTATCTTTTCTGTTTTAGAAACCAGCTTTCAAACACGATTTCATCGGTGCCGGGGATGTCCTCTACGCCCTCCTTAATCAGGCAAAGGGGAGGGAACAGCACGCACCACCAGTTTTGCCCTTCGCCCGAACCCAGCACCACCCGGAGCGCTTCATACTCCCCGGCGGGGTACTCGGCGTCTTTGTAGGTGCGGTCCGGGAACTGAGCGACCCCCAGCCTAAGCTCGCCGCCATAGCCGCAGCCGTTCTCCCAAAGCACCTCGTCCACCGCTTCCTGGAGCGCCGCGCCGTCGGACAGCAGGATTTCCTCCGCCTTCGTGAGGGTGCCCGCTGGAGCAAACCGCTTGAGAAGCGCGTCGCGTACCGCCAGCTTTATGCGCTGATCCTCATCGCTGTCGCTGTTGGCGATGACGTGCAGCCGGAGAACTCCCGGCTTTCCTCCCTGTAATAAGGCCGCATATTCTTCCTTAATGGCAATCCCGGCAGGCGCATGCTGTGATACGTATGCGCTGCGGCAGCCGAGAAACACAAATAGCAATGCCGTAAGGCCCGTTAACCCGGCTCTGAGCCGAAAATTCATACCTTCCGCCTCCTACATATACTGATGCTGGAAAGTATGTACAGGGAACCCTTATTTTATGCAATGGGTTGCCACATGTCCAGATAGCCGCTTTCCCCCCAGTCCCTGCCGATGAGAAATATCACCTGCCGATCCTTTTGCAACAGCCAATACAGACCATCCGTGGCCGCCGTGTCATATCCCTTCTGGGTTACCGGCGCAAGGCCGGGGTATCGGGCGCGATAGTCCGCATATACCCGGTCGGCTAGGCCGGGATAGGCGCTCAATGTACAGACATACATACCTTTCTCATCATACGCCTCCACATACTTCATCAAAGGCGAGCGGTATTTGCGATTAATCCCCTCCTGTTGCGACCTGAGGGTAGAAAAAACAAGTATCGCGTCACCCCCAACACCAATACAGGCATACCATAGCGAAGCCATTTGGGCTGACGATAGCTAGCCGGGCCCCCCAGTGCGCCCAGCAAGAGGCCCAATCCTATTTGCATCCCAAAAAGCGTTTGCACCGACGCCTGGAAAACCAGGTCCAGCACCACAGCCAAAAGGAAACCGACAGGGGCGGCAAGGGAGAGGGTGCGCAGTACGGCGGCCAGCCGCCATGCCCTGGGTACAGGCATGGGCGAAAGCCGCGCGCCTGTCTTTACCCCACGCTTGGTTTTCATAAAAATCCACAGAAGGCGGCAAAGATACCAGGCGATGATCAGCAGCGCGGGCGGTATGAGCAGCATAGACGCAACCCCCATGTATTGGGCCAGCAATATGGTATTCACAGGGCCAAAGCCCCCGAAAAACAGCATCAGCCACAGGAGCCCGCCCAGCAGCGCCGCCGAGAGACACAGCGCCATGTGCCGAAAATACCGCGTCCGAAGCATGTCATGGTCTGCTGCCGGGTCGGTGGAGAAGGGGGCATGTTCCTGTTTTGCGTCCGCGGCGAATATGCGAAAATATCCGATGTCCGCCACATACTCCCATCCGGCTTCCGCACAAAACGCCTGAAACTCATCAAACTCCATATGAATCCAGGGGGCCATTATGCTGTCCGCGTCTGTGCGCCACAGGGCGATGGCGTATTGGGGCGGATGGTCGTCCGGCGTCCAGGTCGTGCGGCGAAGGAGGGGGTCGATTTTTGAAAGCCGGTAGCCCGCTTGCGCCTGCTCATTGAGCCAGCCTTCCGCCGCCGGATAATCCAGGGTGAAAAAAGGAAACCATAGGCGCTTGATTTGTGTCCCGGGTTGGCTCCCATGATCGTTCATGCTCCGCTCCTTTCCAGCAGCTGTCCGATGGGCCGGGCGTAGTCCATCACGTCTATCGCGTCTTTTCGTGAAATCAGCCCCATTTCAATCAGCAGCACCCGGTTTCCCCTTTGCAGCGCCAGCAGCGTCCCATCCGGATACAGCGCCGCCCGGTCAGCGCCGGGGAACCCAATGCTTTGAAAATCCTCCGGCCAGCGCTTTTTGCCGCCATAGGGCGGATTCGCCATCAGGCCTTCATAGATCCCCGCCGCCACGAAAGGGAATTTGCAGTCATAGCAATAGGAGGTCCAAAACCGGCCGTCGGCGACAT
>CAYPKG010000062.1:0-8228 GCA_964411275.1 uncultured Oscillospiraceae bacterium
AGACGATGCAATCGTCCGAGGTCGCAGCTGCATGGAAAGCCCACCGCAGTGACTCCATCGACAAAGCCGGCTTTGGACCGCCACCCGGCCGCTAAAATCAATTCACCGGATCGATTTTGCCCTGAGGGCCGCGGCTTCGAATCCCCTCATCTTAAGCTCCATCGCAATCAAAAAAGGCATCCCTTCGGGTGCCTTTTTGATTGCCCATACGGTATAATTACGACAAAGGGGAAACCCGCATAGAATCAGGGTTTTCAGGAGTTCAGGTCTGGTTTTCGCTCTTTTCCCGACGAAATCCACCGAGAAATTTAGCCCTTTGGAAAGTGAGGTGGCATGCTCACGACAAAAATGCTATTATTATGGAGGCTTACGAAATATAAACGACATAAAATCGCTAGATCGTAGGGATAGAGGGCCTTTTCGCCCTCTGTTTCTATTGCTGTATTTCCATTTCACCTATCATCCGAAATACAGCGGCGAGGATTTCTCCAGATTGGGTCAGAACCCCCTCGAATGAATATCTACCGTCATCCTCCCACCCAAGCCGATATTGCAGCGCCTTGAGAAACGCGATGCGCGACATAGCGCAGGAGTTTTTTGTCCTTACCCAATAAGCCGGCGGAATTTCATACGCATCCAAATCATCCTCTGACGCTGCGGAAATCAGCAGATTCCCATTTTCCTCATCATACCAGAAGCTGAGGTGCGTAGGATTTCCCAGCAGTCCGATCATCCGGCGAGGGAGAAAAATCCTTTTGCTTTTCATGCAAACTCTTATTGATAGATTATTCTTTTTCATCGCCATCCTCCGCGTTCATCCTGATTCCTCCATAGGGACGGTGCATCAACTCTTCCGGGGTAGGGAGCTTGGCACTGATTTGGGCACTATGCCGCTCCCCGGTCTTGTGGTCAATCGTGATAAAGGTGCTGGCGGTGTTCACCTTGTATTTGCCATCCAGTTCTTCAAGCGTATAGCCAAACCGGCCTTTCCAATCCTCTGGCATATTGATAATGGTATTGCGTTTTTTCTTGCCGCCCGCGGAATCGATTACTTCGGTGAAAACCTGTAGACACTCGTCCAGATTGAATACGATCACGCGTTTGCTGCCCAGTTCCTGATAGATTGCCATACACCGGTATTTTGCGGCGCGGTTCCAGCCCATCATTTCATAAACCATACTGCAAAATATTCTCGCCATACACTTGCGCGGGTTGTTCTTTTCCTTTTTCAGATTAAAGTTTGCAAACCTGAGCGAGTCCCTGTCATAGTCCTGACAGGGTTCGATGATAATACGCTGATTTACCTCATCAACATTGATGACAATATGCTGATGCTCCGGGAACAGATTGACGCAGGACATATTGAAGGTGACGCTGTCAATGGCAAAGGTGATCTTTGGTTTGAATATGGGGGAGAGGAAATCGCCGCGAACACGCTGCACGCTCTCCTTTTTCATCTCACTGTAATCGCTTAAACCGCCCCTACTCCTTTTTCCGGCTTCGGTCATGAGATCAAGTCCTAATTGTTCGGTGCTATCCATTCTTACCCCCCATTTCCGCAATTCGACTCTCCGCTTCCTTGCGGGTGAGCGGCTTCACCCCGCTTGTAAAGCCCGGTACGGCGGTGGCTGCAGCGCCGATACCCCAATCATCCAGTACATTTGCCAAAGCTCTTCTGCAAAGCAGCATATAGTCCGGCAGGGCTTCCCCAAAGCCTGACAGCCAGTCAGAAGGAACCGCTCTTACCGTGCGCTCACCCTGACCGCTTGGCGGCAGATAAAACTCGCAGCAGCCAAGATCAAAGAGCAGTACCTGCTCATTGGTCTTTGAAAAGCAGTTTGCAGTACATTTATACTTCCAGTTTTCCTGCCACCCCATGAGATCGAATAGCACACGGGTCAGCTCTTTTGCCGGAATCAACCTGCTGCTCCAGCCCACGGCATTCTTATTTCTTTTACTGCAACCGCGTACCGCCAGCAATCTCTCACTGGGATAAAGGAGGATTTCAACCTGCTCCGCGTCTTTCAGCAGAGAAACGCAGCTTGCATTGAAGCAAAGTCCTCGGCGGGAGATGGTGATCGTCGCCGTGTCCTTGCCTCCAAACAACTCGCGGCGCACACGCTTTGCGCCCATGATATAGGCAACCTCTGCGCGAACGTCAATTTGCCGAATCCTTGCCATGACGAGAGCCCCAAGATAGTGTCCGGCATCATAACCACCGAATGCCGGGTTCATTGGAATGAATCCAGCCAGTAAGCCACGTCTTATTAGTTTGATCTCATATTCATGATTGAAGAAGGGAGATGTGTGGTTTGCTTTTAACAGGAGAAGTGCCCGCGCGTGTTCCTCTCTTGATACGATCCCCTCGTGATGTTCCGGTTCGTAATAGAGTCGCCGTTGCCCGACATTTCGTCTTGTCTGATGGGTCAAAAAGCTGACAGTGTAGCTTTTTTGCATGATGATGTCGCCGCAGTACCGCTCATTGCGGCAGATTCCCGCGACAGCGGCTGGAGACCATTCCAGATTGCCCTTTGCTGTGGGAAGTGCCAGCTCGGTCAATATAGTGGCGATTTCCTTTTTCGAGTACCCGGACAGGAAGAGATCATAGATGAGCCGAATGGTTTTTGCACCCTGCGGCTCAATCACCATACGATACTTTCCATCTTTTTTATAGCCCAGTAAGTTTTGCGTTGGGCAAAGATAATCGCCCCGGTCGAAAATAACTTGAAGCCCAAACCGCACTGATCCTGATTTCAGCTCGCTGTCCAGCTCCGCGAACATGGCGAGCACGGTCAGGATTACTTTGTTTCCGGCTTCCAGTGTATTCAGGTTATTGTTTTCAAAAAATATTCCCACGGGCGGATCAAGTGTCAGAAGTTCCTGCACTGTATTTAAACAATCCGTGGTGTTTCGTGCAAAGCGTGATACGTCTTTTATGACAATTAAGTCGATGCTCCCAGCTCTGCAGGCTTCAATCATCTCACGGAAACCAGTTCGGTTTCGGACGCTGGTTCCGCTGATGCCATCGTCGAAAAATATGCCGATGTATTCCCAATTCGCGTGCTGGGGGATGAACTTTTCATAGTATTCCCGCTGATTTTTCAGGCTGTTCTCCTGATCCTTGCTGTCGGTTGATACCCGTGCATAGGCGGCGACGCGCAGCTTTTTCTGCCGCCAGTCCTTACTGTTGTACTTTGGATCAACCTCGGAGATAATTCTTTTCCGCACATTGCCCGCCATGCCAGACCTCCTTCACAGCATCCAATACCAACCGTCAGCACGCTTGACGGATCGAACACCAAGGGCTTTTTTCGCACGGTCCACAGTGCGCTTACCCACATCCATATCGCGGAACATTTCGTAAAGCCGTCCGCATGGAACCACATCGTTAGCAAGCAGTCCCGTGAGCTTTTCCATGACTACCGGTACTTTCCCACTGTCAGATGGAGCACCGCTTTCTCCATTTAACAGCTCGTCCACGGAAATATCGTATTCCCCAATCCATCGGATACCGGAATCCTCATTAATTTCAAATGCAATGGGCTTGCCTTCTTTGGCAAGGCTGTTTTTCACCTGTGCCATAACCCTTACAGTGGCGTCATTTTTGATTCTTCCCACGAGCAAAACACTTCGGGCGACGGCGGTGATGTCGATGGAACCAAGCCCGCGATAAATGCTTTTGGAGCCGCTTGCCTTGTTCATATGTCCCACCATAACAATCGCGCATCCGGTACGCTCGGCAACAGCCGCAAGCTGCTTGAGCATTGGCCGAATGCCATCGGCACGGTTCATCTCATTTCCTTCGCCCAAATAAGCCTGCAACGGGTCAAGTACCAGTAAGCGCGCTTTGGTTTCTTTAATCGCATTCTCTATCCGTGCATCATTCAACGTCAGTCCGCATTCGGATTCATCGACAAATGCAATCCGAGAACAGTCGGCGCCTGCACACATCAGCCTTGGTTTTAATGTATCCTCAGCGCCATCTTCCGCGCTTTGGTAAAGGACGCTGGCAGTACAAACAGCGCAGCCCCGTCCCGGCATGGGCAGTCCGTTGGAGAGCAAGGCGGCTATGCTCAGGATGAATGTCGTCTTGCCGTCGCCAGGATCACCTTGTATGACCGTAATCTTACCAAATGGAATATACGGATACCAGAGCCAGTCCACTTTCCGGGCCGTTACTTCTGAGAAGTAACGAATGGGCATTCCCATTGGATTATCCTTGCCCATTCACACAGTCCCTCCCACTATATATTTACATTCGATTCTATCATGGTGAAGCATGGCTTAACAAATAGCCATGCTCAAAAAACTATGATAGGAGCTTTGGAACATGGAGAAAATGCATGAAATTGACCTGAAAATTGTGGGGGGACGTATTCGGGTCGCACGGCAGAGACTTGGATTAACGCAGGAAAAAGCGGCGGAGCGTACAGACATCACAGGGCAGTATTGGAGCCTTTTGGAATCCGGACGCGAACGCGGCAGCGTGCGTACATATCTGCAAATCGCCGCCGCGTTGGATTTGACCTTGGATGATCTCTTTTATGACGGCATTGATGTCCTGCGAATGGAAAAGTCATTATTGCACGGCGGGCTTTTTTATGACTGCACCGCCGAGGAAAGGAAGATTATCAGCGAAACGATTCATGCGCTCAAGGCTGCGCTTAAGCGGGCACGAAAGCGATAAAGGGATACCCTGGCAATCTTACAACCTTGACGTTTTTAGGGGTAAGAACCTTGAGAAACCGCCAGTTTTATAGATTGCCAGCCCCCAAAAGAATCCGGCAACCTTGCACGACTTTTTGGCAATGTTCGTGCGGAAAGATATCCTCCAGGAAAAGTGGCAGGAGCCGCTGTCACCCTATTGGTGGCGGTGGCTCCTGCCGCTTTTCCTTTTGTTCACAAACAGGGGGATGAGCGCCATTTTTATATTTCACTGGCAGGAAAAGTCTTATGGGTTCTCGATACAAATACAAGCATCTCGATTACGTTTACTGTGCCGATCTTGAAAACAAGCTCTGTTGCCCTTATCCGCATTGCCCATACATTCTGGGCAATCTGGACGACCTGCGCCATGACCGTACATTTCGCAATGCCGCCCGCCATGCTAGAAACTGTATAATCTATCACAGGCCCGCCCTGTTCCTGGACGATTTTGGGTCTATAGTAAGCAAAAAGCCGCTGCATCCTCGTTTTGATGCAGCGGCTTAATTGTAGAATCATTAAGGTAAGTTTTCAATCATTATGGGAAAATTAGCCGAAAAGACGTTCCACCCTCATTGCTCTGCACAGAGATGGTCGCATGATGCCTCTTTACAATTTCACCTGCAATGGCAAGACCTAAACCTGTTCCACTTTTATTTTCTTTTGTATTGGTCTTATGGAAACGATCAAAAATATATGGGATGTCTTCCTGATCAATTCCAATCCCATGGTCGGTTACCGTGAGCATAAAACCATTCTGACGGATGAGAGTCACTTCAATTGTTCCTTTCTCATAGGAAAACTTCACAGCGTTATCCAAAAGAATGAAAAGCAGCTGACGAATGCGACCATAGTCACCGCTAATGAGGCATTCTGTATCGGGCAAAGCAATCTCAATGGCAACTTGTTTGCTCTGTGCTACGCGCCGAACCGCGCGGACGGCATCGTTTACCACATCACAAAGGTTAACTTTTTCCATGCTTAACTGAAAACCCATATCTTGTAAACGGGACAACTCAAGCAAATCGTTGACCAAACGCTCCAAATGCCTGCTCTCGGACAGCATTTGGTCATAATACTCGATCGTTTCAGCGGGGCTGGTAACTGTCCCCTCGCGCAAAAGTTCAATAGAGCCTCTCAGCACAGCAACCGGGGTGCGCAGCTCGTGGGACACATTAACAACAAAGCTTTCTCGCAATTTATCTAAATTCTCCTGCTCAAGCTCTGCTGTCCTCAGCCGCTGCGCAAGGGTGTCCAGCACCTTGGCAAGCTGCCCGATTTCATCCCCAGATGCAGCACTTGTTTGCACCTCATAATTGCCTTCTGCAAGGGCTAACGCAGCGTTTTTCATCTGTGAGAGTGGGCGAGTAAACCGATAAGAAAGAAAGGCTGCGATTATACCAGAGAACAAAAGAGCAATGACGCATCCCACAAGCACAGTAGCACTGCCCTGCTTGACGGCCTCAGTGATTCCACTGACAGGAGAATGGATTAAAACGGCACCTACAACCTTTTCTCCAATCCATATCGGGGCACCAACTGTTAAAGCGCCGATGCCCAATAAGCCCGAAAACTCCGCTCCATAAGTCATTTCACCGGAGAAAACTTTGGATACAATTTCTTCGGCATTTTCGGGAAGCTCTGTGTAGTTGGGGGTATAGCTTCTGTGCCCCCGCGTGGATATATTAAGCTGTTCGTCCACAATCCAAACTTCCGCCATAGCAAGTTCATCCAAAAACTTTATGTAGGCACCATATCCGCCTTGACCACTTCCTGCCAAGCCACCTACTTGAAAGGATGACAAGGTTGATGCAATCGAAACTGCTTTTTCTTCCATTGCCGTGCGGTTGATGTTGATGGTATGGTTGCGAAACAGCAGTATAAAAACACTGCCTAAAATGATGGAGAACAATAGCATAACAGCGCCAAAGGCAGCTACCAGTTTGAAGAAAATTTTATTCTTCATGGAGCACCTCAAATTTATATCCCACATTGCGTATTGTGCGGATTTCCCAAGCAGGATGTTCTACGGCATCCAGCTTTGCACGCAGGCGTTTCATGTGGGAATCCACGGTGCGAGGATCACCGTAATAATCATATCCCCAAAGCAAATCCAGCAGCATTTCGCGGGTATAGGCACGGCTCTTTCCCTTTGCCAGTGTCCACAGCATATCAATTTCTCGTTTGGTCAGCGCAACGGGATTCGAATCCACAGTGACACTGTAATCAGCAAGGTTGATGCGTAAATTTTCGATTGCCAGCACCTGCTCGCTTGTGTTTTCGCTTTTTTCGATGCGCCGCATGACCGCCTTAATCCGTGCCATTACTTCACCGGGCGAAAATGGCTTGACAATGTAATCGTCTGCACCGATTTCAAGCCCCATAATTTTCTCAAAATCTTCCCCACGAGCGGTAATCATAATAATCGGCACATCAGACTCTCGCCGGATTTCTCTGCAAACCTGAAAGCCATCCAGCTTTGGCATCATCACATCCAACAAAATAATTTGGGGGTTATGGTTGTGAAACTCATCCAAAGCAGCCTGTCCATTCTCGGCAAGTATGGTATTATAGCCCTCCTTTTGTGCGGCTGTTTTCAAAATATTTAATAGCTGCGGATTATCATCCGCAATTAAAACTGTATTCATTGCAAAACCTCCTTTACACCTACACCTATGATAAAGCATAGCAAAACAATATGGCAAACAAATGGCACAGGAAAAGTAAAAACAAAAAACTTACACCACTCGTGACACGCGGTTGCCATATAAGCTTGTTAAGATAATGCTGTCCTCAAACAAACCACATTTTGAAAGGAGTTCTCAATATGAAAAGCACAAAGAATTTATTCACAGGTTGTATCGTTGCAATGGTACTTGCAGCAACCTCTGTCACGGCCTTTGCAGCTTCGGCATACAGCACGCCGGCTGAAGCTGTGGCAGGGATTACCGGCAGAACCACAGAGAGTGTAACTGCAGAAAAATTGGAAAGTGGAAAAGCTTACGGTACCATCGCCTCCGAAGCAGGAAAGCTCGACGAGTTCAAGGCTGAAATGCTGGATATGAAAAAGGATAATTTGGCAGCACAAGTAGCAGCCGGAACAATTACACAGGAAAAAGCCGATGCAATGATTCAGGCGATCGAAGAAAATCAGGCAGTATGTGACGGAACAGGTTCGGCAAGAATGGGTCAGGGGGCCGGCGCAAAATTCGGCTCTAATGGGGCCGGGCAAGGATTTGGCGGGGCAAACCGCGGCGCGGGAATGGGAAGTGGTCAAGGCAGTGGACGCAACATGAATAATGGCATGTGTATCGGCCAATAAGCGTCTGAAAATGCATTGTAAGAAGGAGTGGCAATATATGCCGCTCCTTTTTGTTATTAATATTGCTGATTTTGATAACACAGAGGGAATCTTTCTGCAAAGAGGGAGCGACATAAAAAGGAGGAGATGGTTTAGTTTACGAGAAGCCACTGGAGTGCTATCATAAAAGTGCAGACCCAAAACACCCAAAATCTGATAGAAT
>CAYPKG010000063.1:0-8187 GCA_964411275.1 uncultured Oscillospiraceae bacterium
TAAAAAACCTGAACGTCCAGCTGCAGGCCCGGCTAAACCCCAAGGAAAAGCGCAAGCCCGAGCGGGAGTTTGGCGAAACCGTGTTCCGGCTGGGGGACAAGGTGATGCAGATCAAAAACGATTACCGCATGGAATGGACCCGCACCGGACGGGACGGCATGGTGGAAATGGGAACCGGGGTCTATAACGGCGACCTTGGGACCATCTACCGGATGAACATTGACGAGCGCACCCTGGAGGTGCTCTTTGACGATGAGCGGTTGGCGGAATATGAGTTTATCAAGCTGGACGAGCTGGAGCTTGCCTATTGCATCTCCATCCACAAAAGCCAGGGCAGCGAGTTCCCGGTGGTGATACTGCCCCTTGTCAGCGGGCCGCCCATGCTGATGACGAGAAACCTTCTATACACCGCCATCACAAGGGCGCGGCACAGGGTGGTGATTGCGGGGCGGTGGGACGCGGTGCTGGGCATGGTCAAAAACCAGCAGACAAAGCGCCGGTTTAGCGCGCTCAAAACCCGGCTCATGGAGCTTTCAACACTGCAATAGATGAAAGGAGACGCGTGATGGAAATTGTACGTTTTTCGACATTGGAGGATATGGAGCAGATCAAAGCCCTGTGGAAAATCTGCTTTCATGATAGCGACGGGTTTATGGACTGGTTTTTTCAACATCGGTATTACCCCTCCCTTTCCTCCTGTCTTACCGTAGACGACAATGTGATCAGCGCCCTGCAGAGCACGCCGCTGCACCTAAAGCTACGGGATAAAATCCTCCCAGGCTCGATGCTGGCGGGGGTGTCCACAATGCCCGGATATGAGGGCAGGGGATATATGAAACGGATATTTCTCCACTTTATGCAACAGGTGCGGTCTAACGGCGGCCTCGTGGCGTTTCACACCCCCGCCCACCTGCCCACATTCTTTTCCAGGGGGCATCTGCCCGCCACAAACACCCGGCATGTGGACTTTACGTCCCCCGAATGCCCCCTGCCGCCGGGGATGAAGGCCCAGGCGATGGGGGAGGGGCTTGCGCCGCTGCATTCCTGCTATGCCCGGTTTGCCATGGGATATTCCGGGATCGTGTCCCGGACGCTTTCGGATTTTTCCTTTAAATTTCAGGATTACGCCGCTGATGAGGGGCAATGCCTCGTCCTTTGGAATGAGGACCGGGTGGAGGGATATTGCGTGTATTACGCACTCCCCGACAAGGTGCACGCCGAAGAGGTGGTGGCGAACAGCGATATGGCGTATGAAGCGCTGCTCCAGGGCTTAGGGAGCGTGGCGGCCGGCCGCCCGGTACACGCCAAGCTGCCGCCGGACAGCACGGCTGCGGTGCCTGGCGCCATCGTTACGGTACGGCCCCAGGGGGTCATGGGAATAGCCAATGTGCAGGCGGTTTTAAAAGTGATGATTGGGGACGCGGGCATCCGGTTTGCTGTGGAGGACAAGACCACGCCGCAAAACGCGGGGGTTTGGGACGGCCTGGGCCAGGAATGCGAGGATGCGCCCCATGTAAAATTGACCGCCGGACATCTGGGGCAGTTTCTCAATGGGTATGCTGCATTGGAGGAATTGCTCGAGGCGGGGGTGGCGGCGGGGGACTTGGGGGCCATTCGGGAGCTGGATACGCAGTATCCAAAGCAGACCTGCTTTATTGTGGATGAATATTAGGCTGTTATAATTGGCCAGGTGCCGCATGAAAAAGCTGTTGCGTTCAAAACTGGTTTTCCTATTGGCCATCCTGATGGTTCTTTGTCTTGCGGGCGCAATCTATGATCCGGTTATCTCATATATCGACGAATTCTTGGGGGAAAATGGTTTGATTGGGATGAATTGACATGTGAACGGAGTGGATATATAAAATGGAACAAAAATCTTTATTGATAGGGAATATACCCTCTATCATTTGGGGGCCTGTTTCTGATAATTTGTTGATTGCCGTGCATGGCAATCAATCTCACAAGTCCGATGTTGTTATTCGGATTGTTGCAGATAGCGCCGTCTCCAAAGGTTATCAGGTTCTTAGCTTTGATTTGCCGGAGCATGGCGCCCGCAAAGAGGAAAATCGTCTTTGCAAAGCGCAAAACTGCGCCGAAGATTTGGCAAGCGTTATGAAGTATGCCCGCACACTCTCGAAAAACATTAGCGTATTTGGATGCAGTATCGGTGCATATTTCAGCATGTTATCTTATCAAGAGGAGTCAATTCAAAAGGCGCTGTTTTTATCCCCAGTAGTTGATATGAAGCGGCTTATCAATAATATGATGATGTGGTTTAACGTGAGCGAGGAACGGCTGGAAAAGGAACAGGTCATAGCTACTCCGATTAGCACACTTTATTGGGACTATTATCAATATGTGCTATCTCATCCAATAACGTGGAATACGCCGACAGCATTGCTTTATGGTGCGAAAGACGAGCTATGCGAATATGAGGTCGTAAAAGCGTTTGCTGAGCAATGCCATGCAAGCATGACGGTTTTAGAAGATAGTGAGCACTTTTTCCACACAGAAAAACAGCTTGATTATCTGCGAAATTGGTTGTGCGCTCATATAGCTGTTTCATTCGATTTCTAAGCACAAGCCCTACAAAACACGCCGTGGATTTTGAAAATCTAAGGCGTGTTTCCTCTTTCGAGGGGGGTTATTTGGGGAATATGTTATCTATTAACTACCCGCAAACCATTTTCAGCCCTATTCAAGCCTCTTTTTTATCGGTTTCCCCGGAATTTGCGGCCCTGATCGGGTCCTCATGGCCATGGATGATGCGCTTGATATTCTCCCTATGCCGGACGACGATCAGCGCCCAGATCAGCGCGATGAGCACCAGCCGGGGAACATTGCTGCCCATATCAAATATCAGCGAGACGACAAAGCAGGCGGTGGAGCCCAGAAGCGACGCGATGGAGATTGTCTTAAACAGCAGCAGCACCACAGCCGCCACAGCGGTGACGACAGCCCCGTAGATGGGGTTTACCGCCCAGATGATGCCGAAGCTGGACGCGACGCCCTTGCCGCCCTTAAAGCCTAGCAGCGCAGGGAAATCATGCCCCAGCACCACGAACAGGGCCGCCACATATCCGCCGGCTTCCCCGGCGATCAGCCGCCCGAGCACAACGCCCAACAGGCCCTTGCAAAAATCCCCCACGAATGTCACCAATCCGGGCTTAAAGCCGAACACCCGGACCATATTCGTGCTGCCCGCGTTGCCGCTGCCGTGGTTGCGCACATCATCCTTGTATTTCATGCGGCTGATGATCACCGCAAACTGGATGTTGCCGATGAGATATCCCATCGCAGCGCACAGCAGATATGATAACCATTGCATCTTTTAGCCTTCCTCCTTGTTCCTCGCCCGGGGATACAGCCGGATGGGCGTGCCGGTCAAGCCAAATGTCTTCCTCAGATAGTTCTCCAGATACCGCTGATAGGAAAAATGCATCAGCTTGGGGTCGTTGACCTTCACGACAAATGTCGGGGGCTTGACGCTGACCTGCGTCATGTAATAAAGCTTCAGCCGCCGGCCCTTGTCAGTGGGAGGCTCCGTGACGCTGATGGCCTCGTTTAGCACATCGTTCAATGTGCCGGTGGTAATCCTGGTACAGGCCTGCTTGTATACCTCGTCCGCAAGCTCCAGCACCTTGTTCACCCGCTGGCCGCTTTTCGCGCTGATGAACAGCATGGGCACATAGCTCATAAACGCCAGATCAGCCGCCAGATCCTTTTTGAACTTAGTCATAGTATGGGTATCTTTTTCAATTAAATCCCACTTATTTACCACAAGCACGCAGGCCTTGCCCTCTTCGTGGACATAGCCCGCGATGCGCACGTCCTGCTCCGACAGGCCCTGCTCGGCGTCCACCACGATCAGTGCCACGTCCGCCCTGCGGATGGCGGCGAGGCTGCGGATCACGCTGTAGCGCTCCACCGTCTCGTCATCGATGGCCCGCTTTCTGCGGATGCCCGCCGTATCCACCAGCACGTAATCCTTGCCGTTGCTTGTAAATGGCGTGTCGATGCTGTCCCGGGTGGTGCCTGGGATGTGGCTGACGATGGTGCGCTCGTCCCCCAGGATGGCATTTACCAGGCTGGACTTGCCCACGTTGGGGCGGCCCACCACCGCAACGTTCATTGGCTGATCCTCGTCCTCGGCTTCCTCGATCTTGGGGAACCCTTTCACCACCTCATCCAGCAGATCGCCTAAGCCCAGACCCTGGCTTGAAGAAATGGTGATGGGGTCGCCCAGGCCCAGGGAGTAAAACTCGTAGGCGCTGTCCTCGAATTTCTGGGCGTCCACCTTGTTGACCCCCAGCACAACCGGCTTGCGGCTGCGGCGCAAAAGCTCCGCCACCTCCATGTCGGCGGACGTGAGCCCCTCGCGTCCGTCCACCAGGAATATGATGGTGTCGGCGGTTTCGATGGCGATTTGTGCCTGCCTGCGCATCTGGACGCTGATGATGTCCTCCTTGGCAGGCTCGATGCCGCCTGTGTCGATGAGCGTAAAGGCATAGTTCAGCCAGGTGGCGTCGCCATAAATTCGATCCCGGGTCACCCCCGGGGTATCCTCTACGATGGACACCCGCCTGCCTACGATCCTGTTAAAAAATGTGGATTTGCCAACGTTAGGGCGGCCCACCACCGCCACAAGGGGTTTTGTCATGTTCTTATTTCTCCCTTATCTTACGGCGCCCGATTTGCGCGTTTCGTTTTGTGTCAAATATGGCCTGCACCCAGGCCTCGCCCCCGCCCCGGACAGGTACCACCCGGACATGTAACGCGGCGGCTACCTCCCCAACGGTTTTGCCGTCTAAAAACACATTTTCCCGCTCGCGAAGCATGTTGTGAGGGATCAGCAATGTTTCTGTCTCAATTTTACCAGAAAGCTGGGCGATGAGATCCTGCCCGGTAATCAATCCGCCTACATGGACGGTATGCCCGAAATAATCGTTTTGTATCGGGAATAGCGCAAGCTCCACATGATACGCTGCAAGCCTCCCGTACAACTCCCTGAAAAAAGGCGCCGCCGCTACGCCGCCGGCCGCCGAAAGCCGCCTTGTATGCTTAAAAGGAGCGCGTTCCTCCAGCGCTTCTATAAACTCCCGCTCAAACTGCCGCAATAACCCCACGCCGTTTTCGATCTGCAAAAAATCCTCGTAATGTTCATACGCTGGCAGGGGCTTTCCGGCTATGATGTAAAACTCGTCGGACGCGAATGCGAACACGGTGCCATGCTTTTGATAAAACGCCTGCCCCGCGGCCTCAATTTGCTCTACCGTGGCCGCAGCCTCCGCTTTTGTAAAGGGGCGAAGGGGGCTGAGCCCCTCCCGAAAACGGGTCAATCCCACCGGCACCACCGCCAGGCTTCTTGCCGCCGGGTATAGCCCCATCAAATCCTCCATTGTCTCTTGCAGCTTCGCCCCGTCGTTCAATCCTGGGCAGCACACCACCTGGGCGTGAAACTGCAAGCCCGCGTCAAACAGCGCCCGAAGCCGTTCCATCAGCCGCCCGGCTGACGGGTTTTTCATGATGGATACCCGCAAATCCGGGTCTGTGACGTGTACGGAAATATACAGGGGGCTCACCCGCCGCCTGAGAATTCTTTGGAATTCCTCGTCGTCCACATTGGTCAGGGAAATGTAGTTGCCCATGATAAAGGACATCCGCCAGTCATCGTCCTTAAAACCCAGGGTCTCCCGGCCGCCTTTGGGCATCTGGTCGATAAAGCAAAACCGGCAATGGTTTTTGCAGGAGCGGACCGGGGTCATAAGTGAGCTTGAAAAGCCCAGGCCAAGAGGCTCGTACAGGCCTTTTTCGATGAGTAGCTCCATGGATTTTCCGGCGCGGCAAAGGGTGAGCGAAAGCTGCTCCTTCGCGCACAAATACTCGTAATCCACGATATCCACCACCGGCTCCGTGTCGATCGCCACAAGGCTGTCGCCGGCGAGGATGCCGTGGTGCTTTGCCGGGGACCCGGGGTCCACCGTCACAATCCGGTGCACTCAGTCCTCACCTTCCACCATTTCCTCAAAGAGCTCAAGGAATGTTTCGAACACTTCCTCCAGCAGCACTTCGTTTTCAATGGTCTCGTAAACATCCTCTTTGCCCTTGGTGACGATGTGTAGGATCACCACTTCGCCCTCTTCCATGTCCTCCACATCATCCATGGGCATCAGCGCGATATAGCGCTCCTGCTCATGAAAAAACGTCATCAGATGGTCGAAATGCACTTCCTCGCCATTCTCGTCCAGCAGCACGACTTCATTCACGTCGTCCTCCATGGGCAGCGTGCCCGCTTTGGTTTCCTCCATGGTAGTTCTCCTTTATCTCATGGTCTCCAGGTATCCTTGCAGTATCACCACCGCGGCCACCTTGTCGATGACCTTGCGGCGCTTCGCCCTGCTTACGTCCGCCTCAATCAGCATGCGCTCCGCCGCGGCAGTGGTCAGCCGCTCGTCATAAAAATCATACTCGCCGTCCCAGTTTGCAAGCACCGCGTCGGCAAATGCCTGCACCTTCTCGCTTTGAAAGCCATAGCTTCCGTCCATGTTCCGGGGCATGCCAAACAGCAGGCGTACCGGGCGGTACCGGTTCGCCATGTAGAGGATATAGTTGGCGTCCGCCTCCAAATCCCCTTTCCTGGTGTAGGTTTCCAGCCCCTGGGCCGTAATCCCCAGCGGGTCGCTGACGGCGATGCCGATCCGCTTGTCCCCCACGTCCAATGCCAAAATTCGCTGCATGGCTCCTCCTCTATATGACCTTGATGCAAAACTGCGGGCAGGTTTTCGCGCAATACCCGCACAATGCGCATTTATTTTCGTCCACCTGGGCGATGCCGTCCACAAGGGACATGGCCCTGTTTTTGCACCGCTGTACACAGCGGCCGCAGCCCTCGCACCAGTCCTGGACAATCAATTGCCGCCTTTGGTTTCCCAATGCCGCCACGTCCCGCGCCTCCGGCTTCGCCCCGGAAAACAGGGCGCAGTTGTATCTAAGCTCGGCCTCGTTCTGGATACCGATGGCGATGCAGTCGATGGATGGCTGGGACAGGATGTAGCCTAATGCCGCCTCCCGCTCGCCGATGAGATGCCCGCCGCCCAAGGGCTTCATGGCCATGACGCCCTTTCCAAGGGCGTGTGCCCCTTCAATTTTAGAAAGCATCTCCTCCGCCGTGCCGTCGCAGATGCCGATGCCCGTCCGGTTGATGAGGGGGAACACCACCTCCATCTCCGGATACCGGTTGGCGCCAGCCACCCCAGCGATAAAATGGGTGGACAGGCCCAGCGCGCCGATGTATCCTTCTTCCTTCCGGCGAAGAAAATACTCGATGGCCTCCCAGTGGCCCCGGATGGTGTGTTGGCTTTCCTGCTCGTGGAGCATATAGATGTCGATATACTCCCGGCCGATGCCCTCCACCGCCCCGCGAAAGCTGCTTTCGGCGGTTTCCCTGTCATAGGAATAGGATTTCGTGCAAACCACAGCGTCGGGTTTTATCCGCAGCGCCTCCTTGATATACGGGTAAGTGCCGTATAGCTCCGCCGTATCCAGGAAGTTTACGCCCAGGGAAAACGCCGACTCCAAAAGACCCACCCCGGTTGAAAGGGGCAGGCCGCGCTGAAGCGGTCCCATTGTCAGGGTTCCAAAGCACAGGCGGGAGACCGCAATGCCTGTGCGCCCCAGTATTACCTGTCGCAAGAAGCCTGCTCCGGGTGGTTGAGCACGTAGAAACGCACCAGTTCTTCCAACAGCTCGTCCCTTTCAAAACGCCGGATCAGGTACCGGGCGTTGTTGTAGCTGGTGATGTAGGTGGGATCCCCGCTTAACAAATACCCCACGATCTGGTTGACCGGATCGTACCCCTTTTCCCGCATGGCCGCAAACACGCTCATGATGATATCATTTGGGGTACGCTTGTCCTTGGGCAGCTCAAACTGCATTGTCTCGTTGAATTGATCGGACATTTTTTCGCACCTCCTTCATTAAAATACTGGATTTAGTATATCCTATCTAACGGCGCATTTCAAACATTATAGCGCCCGAAAGCCCGTAAAGGGCCAGAACACGAAAAAGGACCGCCCAACGATCTGTTTTTGATCGATAGCGCCGTGAACCCTGCTGTCCTCGCTGTGGTTGCGGTTGTCCCCCATGACGAATACCGCGCCCTCCTCCACGGTGTATGGCTCGGTGTCC
>CAYPKG010000064.1:0-5766 GCA_964411275.1 uncultured Oscillospiraceae bacterium
AATACAAAAGATCCCGTACCTTATAATTTTTGTCCGATTTACTGTTGACGATCCATAGTTGCAAAACCATATGAGGTGCGCCACACGGCCAGCGCTCTGACAGCACTGGCAAATGAGCTTAAAAGTATGGACGGCGAAACCAGAGTAATTATGGAGCATACAGGGAGGTATTACGAACCAGTAGCCCAAATACTCCATGATGCTGGCATTTTTGTAAGTGCTATAAATCCACTTCTTATCAAAGAATACGGAAACAATTCCTTGCGGAAAGTAAAAACCGATAAAGCGGACGCTATCAAAATTGCTCGTTATGGCCTTGAAAATTGGGGCGAATTGAGAAAGCATAGTGCAGTGGATACAGCGCGGTATCAGTTGAAGAATTTAAATCGGCAATATGATTTGTACAACAAGCATAAAAGTGCATTTAAGAATAATCTCATTGCCATAGTTGACCAAGCCTACCCTGGTGCAAATGCTTTTTTTAATAGTCCTCCCCGCAGTGATGGACACCAAAAATGGGTGGACTTTGTCACGACATTTTGGCATGTGGACTGTGTGCGTAGCATGAGCTTAGCCTCTTTTACTGAGCGTTATCAGAAGTGGTGCAAGCGACAAGGTTATCAGTTCAGAAAGGACAAGGCTATTGAAATTCACATAGTATCAAAAGATTTGATTGCTTTAATTCCTAAAGATTCACTGTCCAAAATGCTCATTCAAGAAGCAGCTGCACAATTAAACTCCGTCTCAAGGACAGTAGAGCTGTTTCGCACAGAAATGAATGAGTTGGCAAAACAGCTTCCCGAATACACTAAAGTCATGGAGCTGTATGGCACAGGAGAATCGTTGGGACCGCAGTTGATGGCCGAAATCGGTGATGTAAGGCGCTTTGCTCACAAAGGCGCTCTCACAGCATTTGCAGGGGTCGATCCCGGCGCAAATCAATCGGGTACTAAAGAAAGTAAGAGCAGCAAATCATCTAAGAGGGGCTCCCCGCAACTGAGAAAAACACTGTTTATTTTGATGACTATTCTGCTGCAAAAGGCTCCTTATGATGATCCTGTGTTTCGGTTTCTGGACAGAAAGCGTGCCGAAGGTAAGCCCTATTATGTTTATATGACTGCCGGTGCCAATAAGTTTTTGCGAATATATTATGGTAAGATTAAAGAACATTTACTTACGATTCAAGATGAAACAACCTCTACAGCATAGTCACCATTGCAATCTGGTTGCACCTTTTTTCATTCCGCTTGTTCGCCCTTCCTCATGCTTTTTGAAAAGTGTCAAGGGCGCGCGTAAGCACGTTAATTTTATCCTTGACTCTTTTCAGAAAGTATGATTTTTTATCAAGGTGGCAATGAAAAAATTCATTTACCACCTTGACTTTCTATTTGCAGGCTGGCATGTATAAACTATTATTTAGGATCAGCAAGCTGATCGATATCAAATCAAATGAAATATATGAGGTGATTTATGTGAAAGGCGTATGTATTACTGGTCACAGAAATATCCCCAAGGAGAAGATCGATTATGTCCGGGAGCAGCTTCGGCGGGAGATCCGGCAAGCCATTGAGGACGGGTTCACATTATTTCTTTGCGGCATGGCGGATGGCGCTGATTTGGAATTCGGCGCTATCGTGGCGGAAGAAAAGAAAACGTATCCCCAGCTTTTTCTTGAGGCAACTGTTCCCTATGCGAACAGGCTGAAAAGCAAAGGCTCTTTGTTTAGACAAGTGCTTGCACAGTGCAACGGTATAAAAGTGATTGCAAAAGGATACAGCCCCGATTGCTATTTTGCGAGAAACCGTTATTTGGTACAGAACAGCCAGCGGGTGATTGCAGTATTTGACGGACGGGAACGGGGCGGTACAGCGCAGACCATCCGTATGGCCGCAGCAAGAGAGCTGGAGCTGCGCATCATTGATATATCCGATTCCGTACTGGAATAGGAACATTGTGGTTGCAGGAGATTGATCATTGTGAGAGGAGGTGTTGCCTATCGCTGCCACTCGGCTGATGCCCATTCACCTGGGCAGCGGCAGAACCATTGCGAATGTCATTGACTACGTTGTCGATCTTGAAAAGACAAAAAGCGGCGAGTTGATTTCATCCTTCGAGTGTGATTTCAAAACTGCCGATGCGGAGTTCGCACTTTCCAAGCGGCAGTATGCACAGCTCACCGGGCGCAGCCAGGGCGGCAGCGAGATCATCGCCTACCATACTCGCCAAGCGTTTCTGCCTGGGGAGGTTACGCCGGAGGAATGGAGGCGATGGATTTATTGATGATGGATAGCAGCAATGTATTTTCCTCCGGTATGCCGACGCAATAGGCCCTATCCTCCTTGCCCATGGGGATTGTAAAAATATTCTCATATCCATTCTGCAATGTATAAAATGCTACAGAATACGCATTGCCGAAGCCGTAATCAGCCTTTCCCGCATTAACAGCATCAAGGGAAGCTTCTCTGGCGGCAAAATAAACCGTTTGCTTTTCCGAGATTCCCTCAGGCAAGGAGCCGCCTCCTATTCCAGCATAAATTTTATCCCCTAATTGATTTGGATCAAGGGATTTATGATAATACAAGACGGTTTCGGACTCCAAATAAGGCGTCGATAGGATGATGCCAGGTCTGGTGTATTGACTTGATAGACCAAAAACGATATCAAAGTCGCTATTGAACGTATGGTCAATGGAATCACACAAATTATACTCAAATGCAATTCCAGTCAAATTTGAGATTTCTTTGAGCACATTGACAGCGATCCCTTTGATTTCTCCTTTGGAATCTCTATAGTGAAGCGGCGCCGCACCATCAATGGAAACTGCCTTGAGAACCTTTGATTCAGCCAAGTACTCTTTTTCTTCCTGGGTGAACGCAATACCCGCTGCCTTTACAGGCATGGAGAAGCCCATAAAAAGGAGGGTCGCAAGAAAAAGCGTGAAAGCTCTTTTACAAGATGCACCTACAATCCTATTCATAACGATTTAAGATACCTCCCCACAGAGTGCGATGCCGATTGGGAAATCGGGGATTGCGGGTTATGCCATCTGCCGCTTTATGTCTTTGCAAGCTTCTGATACAAGTCCATCAGCTTGGCCACGCAGGCAGCCTCCGACGGCGTGTTCTGCGGCGTGAAGCCGTATAGCTTCATCACGGCACGGTCGAGGGTTTGATGTGCTTTCAACAAAATCGGCGGCATGGTCAGAGGATTATACAGATCGCTAAGGGAACTCCCGACAAAGGATTCCCGTGCATCCAAAACGCCCTGCGCCAGCTTCGCAATCGCATCTTTTTGCTCATCCATCACTTCCGGCCACGGGAAGTTGTTGTACACAACATCCTTTGAGTAGCGGTAATCGCTTTTGATTCTCCCGCAAACTGCTCTGACCCATGCCATGTGGACATTTGAGGTCAACACTCCAAAATGGTACAACGCCGCATACGGAATCATGAGAACAGCATCGTTAACGATAATATCAGCATGAACAAATCCCAATGGGATATATCGTCTGGTTTCCGACGAGTGACGTGGAACAATAATGTAATCGCCCTCCGACTGCCGGACTTCTTGGAATAAGGTCGGTGTTTCCGCACTTTCCTGCGTTGCTTTCTTGGGGCTTGCAAGGCGAAATTGGCGCACTTTTTCTATGCGCTCCATCACCAAAGGCATCTTCTTAAAATCGGAAGGGGCGGCATTGACGAGCCACAGGCAATAGCGATCTACATTGTTAATATACTCTGTCGCGCCGTATATTTTTCTGATGTATTTCTGTGCGAAGGGTTCTTTAGCGATAAAATCTTTGTACTCGTCAGCATCTAAAAACAGATGCCCGCCATCAGTGGGTTTATTTCCATAAACCATTGCCGGGACATCACAAATTGCGATGCTCCGACTCGCTATAAAAATATTCGGTGCATCAATCAAGTACGGACTGATATTGCTCGCCGTAATTTTCTCTTCGCCGTCATAAATGATTCGTTCCCCAATGCGCCCCATGCTGAAGCCGACAATAATACAATGAACAGCGGCCTTGCCTTTTGCTTCGTTGCTCCACTTAAAGGTGCGATATCCAAAGTCAATGCTGATTTTGAACATAGAAAAGAGAGGCTCCCAAACGGCGGCAACCTGCTCCCCTTGCGTAATGGAATTAGTTGAGACGAACGCAACACATATCTGCGTTCCTGAAATCATCTTTGCCGCCTTATAGTACCACGCTGCGACATAATCTATTTTCCCGGCTGTCTTGTAGGGCTTCCCTTTTTCGTCAAGATAGACTGATAACATATCAGTCTTTTGCTCCAAACTTTGATTGGAATATCCTAAAAATGGTGGGTTGCCCAGAATATAAGACAGCTCGTGTTTCGGCACAACGCTCTCCCACTCAATGCGCAGGGCATTTCCGTGTACAATCGTTGCGCTCTGCGTCAGCGGCAGGCGGGCATAATACTGCCCGAACTGCTCCGAGGCACGCAGGTTCATCTGATGGTCGATGAGCCACATGCCGACCGTTGCAATCTGGCAGGGGAAATCCTCGTACTCAATGCCGTAGAACTGCTCAACATTGACCTTCAAAAGATGGGATACATCCATAATCATCTGGCCGCTGCTACTCTGCATCTTCAAGATTTCCAGCTCCAACAGGCGCAGTTCCCGATAAGTAATAATCAGGAAATTCCCGCAGCCGCAGGCCGGGTCCAGAAACTTGAGTCTGGAGATTTTATCGTGGAATCGGGAGAGGGCGGTGGGATCGGTTTTCACCCTATCAAACTCACGCCACAGCTCGTCCATGAACAGCGGGTTGATTAGTTTTAGGATATTCTCCTCGCTGGTATAGTGCGCTCCCAATTCACGTCGCTGGGTCTTATCCATAACTCCTTGGAACATGGCACCAAAGATGGCAGGGGATATTTTGTTCCAATCAAATCCAACGCAGTCCATCAGCACTTGGCGCATTTTTGCGTCAAAGTCTGCCGGGGGCAGCCTGTCGCTAAACAGCCCGCCGTTGATGTAACGAAACTGCTTCATTTCGTTGGTGAGCAAGGTCTTTTTAGTGCGGATATCCTCCGGCATATTCAGAACTTCAAACAGGCGGGCAATGCGGTCAGACAGGTCAGAACCATCCGGGTTGGAGTTTTCGATGTAGCGAAAAAAGCTATCGCTCGGGAAAATCCCTGTGTCATCAGCAAACAGGCAGAATAACAGCCGGACGAGATATACTTCAAGGTCATGACCGTCATATCCATGTGTTTTCAAAGCATCATGGAGTTTTGCCATTTTCTCAGCGGCCTTAACGTTCACTTCCACTTGATTTTCATGAATACGCTCCGTTGCATATCCCGCAATATTGGCAAACTTCTTGATATGCTTTCGGAGGTCTTTGGTCTTGAAGCTCCAGATTTCATTGGTAGATCGGCGGTTAAGCCGCATATTTTCAAAATCACAAACAAGCCAGAGGTCTGGGATTTCACTCTCTGGCAAGTGCTGCATATAGTTTTGAAGCTGTTGAAATGCGAGGGTCAGGTCTTTGCCCCGACTTTTCATTTCAATGGCAATCTGGCCTTTCCAGAGATAGTCAATGTATCCGGTCTTTCCGGCGGTCAACAGCACCTTATACTCAAAATCACCCACTGCCATAGGTTCATCCACGCCAAAAACGCGCAGGAAATCAAGCTCAAAGCCCTGAGCCTCTGATTCCTCGTTGCGTGCGTCCTTCCATTTCTTTGAAAAGGCAATAGCATTGCCTTGAATTTCTTCCCATGACAGCTT
>CAYPKG010000064.1:5776-8112 GCA_964411275.1 uncultured Oscillospiraceae bacterium
TTGGGTACTCGCAGATAGGCTATGACTTCGCCCCAGAAAACATAATCATCTTTCTCGTTTGTTTCATACGAATATTGCATAACGATCTTATATTTTGCTTCATATGCCATTCCCCTTAGATTGTTTGGCTTCCTTTGTGCGGCCATCTATTGGTTTGGGCGTTCCCTTGGGAATCACCCACATATTTCCTAACCGCTGTGCACCAGCCACCCTGCCTTGTTCACATAGAATTTGTGTCCGGCGAGGTGAGATGCCCCATAGCGCTCCGGCTTCTTTAGCAGTCATCCATTCCATGGCCAGCCCTCGCTTTGATACTCATAAATGTTTTTATCATACATCTTAATTGCGAATAATACAAGCTATAAACAGCGCCAAAAATATTGATATATCATCATCTATTAAGCTTTAGCTTTTTTTCCCTCGGCAACACTCCTTGGGTAGTGCCAAGTAGGAAACAGCTATCTCAAAAGGCTGTTTGCCCTGGGCTTCCAGGCATTCCTTATTATGGGGCGCGTAGGTATCTATTCGGTGCTGGTGTAAAGCATCCTCGGCGCAGATAGCTTTCGCGGTGTCATATGGGAGATGGCAGGACACACCGTACTGCCCTGTTTGACGCTACTAAGTTTTTTTTATTTCCATACCCAAGTATATTTAAAACGAATGCTCAGTTGTTTACCCTACAGCCATATTATACGGAATAATTCTGTTTACCTGATCGAATGGTAAGCGACAATTAGGCCATGTCACGAAGTAGCACGCTTTCAATTTCCGCAACATCATCAAGCGGAATTTTCATCCCATCTGTAAAGATCATCATGCGCTCGTATTCATCAACCTTTTTCAGGTTGCCGGTCATGGTCATATATGCACCCCCTGCTTTTTTCTTATCAGGCACAAAGAAGGTGACGGAAAGCAAGGGATGTTCTGCAATCCGTTCCAAAAGGTATGCTTGTTTTCTGCTCAGTACAGCCTGTATATCTTCATCAAGCGTGCGCTTTCTCTCCGTCAGGCGCCCGGCTTCTTTGATTTCTGCATCATATCCAACGAGGGCTGCGAAGGGTGAAAACTGGGCTGCACGATCAATCATCGACATCCGTGGACGGGTGGATGAAACATGGTGCGGCAGATGGATGATTTCATCATATGGTCCAGTCATGCTTTGTGTCCCCCGATCTGCGCATTGCGGTCTTTTGCTGTTGCCCCGTCTTCATAATTCTTGCCCTTAAGTATGGCATTCTTACCAAACTTGTTTTTAATAGTCAGCATTGCTTTCTGCATTCTCTTTTCGCGCTCGAGCTCGGCTGCTTCTTTTTCGTGCTGCTTTTGGATGGCAGTATAATCGGTGAAAAGATCGAGCTGTTCCATGTCGAAGGGTTTCGGCACAGCGGCCTCATTTATCACATGATTTGCGGTGACATTGATGCGCCGGATGAGTAGATTCTTGTCAACGATCCGGTCAAATAACCCGGATGTAATCTGTAAAATCTCTCTGGTGGAGGATGAGTGTTTGTCGAGATTTGCCGTTCCGTGTGCGTGTTTAGGGATAGAGCGTCCGTAGTGATCGGTGGTGACAGGGCCTTGATACGTTGCCCGTCTTTTCGGGTCGCTCAGATTCTCAATATCATAGCCAATGGTCAGCACAACCTGGTCGGTCACCAGTCCCTTGTCCACTAAATCCAGCACAAGAAGGTCTGTCATCTCCCAAACAACAAGTTTTGCCTTTTCAAAGTCATAAGGGCATTGCAATACCTGCCCTGAGCTTATACTGTTTGTGCTTGGCTTGTATGCCTTGATATCGGCAATGCTGCAAGGCTCCCAGCCCCATGCGTGGTCAATTAATAACTCCGCATTGATACCGAAGAGCTTATAAAGTAAGTCCTCATTTGTCACAGAGCATCGCGCAACATCGCCCATCGTGAACATCCCATGTGCTTCAAGTTTCCTTGCATAGCCCTTACCGACGCGCCAGATATCGGTCAGAGGTTGATGCGTCCACATGAATCGACGGTAACTCATTTCATCCAGTTCTGCGATCCGAACCCCATTTTTGTCGGCCTGGATATGCTTTGCCCGAACATCCATCGCCACTTTGCAAAGGAAGAGGTTCGTTCCAATACCGGCGGTTGCCGTTATGCCGGTTGTGTTCAGCACATCCAATATGATCTTCATGGCTAGATCATGTGGCGAGAGTTTGTAGGTATTCAAGTAGTCGGTGACATCCACAAACACTTCGTCGATAGAATACACATGGATATCCTCCGGTGCTACATACTTCATGTAGACTGGATCGTCAACAGTAAATCGGACAAAAATTATAAGGTACGGGATCTTTTGTA
>CAYPKG010000065.1:0-7880 GCA_964411275.1 uncultured Oscillospiraceae bacterium
GGACCACCCCGCCCGGGACATGCAGGACACATTCTACGTCAACGACCGTGTGGTGCTGCGCACCCATACCACCAATTGCGAGCCGCGGGCGCTGCAAACCATCAAGCCGCCGTTTCGGGTGGTGATCCCTGGCCGCTGCTTCCGGGTGGACGAGGTGGACGCCTCCCACTCCCCCGTTTTCATGCAGATGGAGGGCATGGTGGTGGACCGTGACCTGACGCTGGCGGATCTCAAGGGCACCCTGGACACATTTGTCCACGCGGTGTTCGGCAACGAGGTGAAAACCCGGTTTCGGCCCAGCTACTTCCCCTTCACGGAGCCGTCTGCGGAGCTGGACATCTCCTGCACCATATGCGGCGGCAAGGGCTGTAGGGTGTGCAAGGGCACCGGCTGGCTGGAAATCCTGGGCTGCGGGTACACCAACCCCCACGAGATCGAAAATTGCGGGCTGGACCCCAGGGAATGGCACGCGTTCGCATTCGGCCTGGGTGTTGACCGGGTTGCGTCGCTGAAATATGGGATCACGGACATCCGCCTGGAGTATGAAAACGACGCGCGGTTCCTGTCGCAGTTCTAAGCAAGGAGGGAATGAATTATGAAGCTACCGCTGAAATGGCTGAAAGAATATGCCAATTATACCATAACCCACGAGGAGTTCGTGGAGAAGATGATGTGGCGCGGGTTCGAAGTGGATGAGATTACCCCTGAACTGCCTGACGTGGAAGGCGTGGTGGTGGGCCGGGTGCTGTCCTCAAGAGACCACCCCAATTCCGACCATCTGCATATGTGCGAGGTGGACGCGGGCGAGGGCCGCACCCGTATCATCGTTTGCGGCGCGCCCAACGTGGAGGTGGGCATGCTTACGCCTGTGGCGCTGCCCGGCTCAAAACTGCCCGGCGGCATTGTGATTGAGCCCACCGTCATGCGCGGGGTGGTGAGCGACGGCATGCTCTGCTCTGGCAAAGAGCTGGGCATCACCGACGCCGATTACCCCGGAAGCGAGGTTCACGGCATACTGAAAATTTTAGAGGAGCGCCCCCTGGGCGAGCCCATCGCCAAGGCCCTTGATATGGACGACGTGGTATTTACAATCGAGATTACTCCCAACCGCCCGGATTGCCAGAGCATCATCGGCATATGCCGGGAGGTGGCCGCTGCTTTGGGCCAGGAGTTCAAGGAGCCGGAAATCCCCGTGGTCGCGGGGCCTGGGGATGTGAACGATTACGCGAAGGTCACGGTACTCAATACCGAGCTTTGCCCCCGGTACGCAGCCAGGGTCATCACGGACATCCGCATCGCCCCCTCACCCCGGTGGATGCAAAAAAAATTGAGAAGCGTCGGCCTTCGGCCCATCAACAATATCGTTGACATCACAAACTTCGTTATGACCGAGTACGGCCAGCCCATGCACGCCTTCGACCTTGCCTGCGTCAGCGACGCGCACATCATCGTGCGCAACGCCTATGAAAACGAGACCGTGCGCACTTTGGACTCCAAGATCCGCAAGACAGACCCGTCCATGCTGCTCATCGCAGACCCGAATAAGGGCGTGGGCATCGCGGGCGTCATGGGCGGCGAGAACTCCGAAATCAAGCCTGAGACACAGGTTGTGCTGTTCGAGGCGGCGGTGTTCAAAAACAGCAACATCAGGGGCACAGCGAGAAAGCTAAAGCATACCACGGACGCAGCCGCCCGGTTCATAAAGGGCGTGGAGCCGGTCACATGCAAAAAGGCGCTGGATCGGGCTGTGCAGCTGGTGAAGGAGCTGGGAGCCGGCACCGTCATCGGCGGCGTCATCGATGAATGCGCGGCAAACCTGGAGGATCGGGAAATCACGGTGGACGCAGGGCATGTCAACAGAATTCTCGGCACAACCCTTTGTGTAGCGGACATGATTGAAATGCTGGCCACCATCAACATCCCCGCGTCGGATCTCGGGGGGGAGAAGATGCTCGTGAAGGTTCCCCATTACCGGGTGGACATCGAAAGCGGCATCGAGGCGGATTGGGACATCGCGGAAGAGGTGGGCCGGATTTATGGCTATTACAACATTGACGTCACATTGATGAAGGGGGACACGTTCCAGGGGCGGCTGACAAAGCCGTTTCGGATGGACGATCTCATCAAGGATAGCCTTGCGGCAATGGGCGGGTATGAAATGTACAATTACAATTTCATCGGCCCAGCCACCCTCAATGCCCTGCGGATTCCGGCAGGGGACGAAAAGCGGCTGGCTGTCAGGCTGATGAACCCATTCGGCGAGGATCAAAGCCTGATGCGCACCACGCTGCTGCCGGGCATGATCCGATCCATGGCCACAAACCTCAACCGCAAGTCCGGTCATGGAAGGTTTTTCGAGGTGGGGAATGTCCATTTCGACAACAACGACGTGCTTGCGGAAGAGCGCAAGATGATTGGCCTATGCTATTTCGGCGAGGGCGAGGATTTCTTCACCGTCAAAGGCAGCGTGGAAACACTGCTGGAGGTGCTGGGCTTGTCCGATGTCCGGTTTGTGGCGGGCGGCGGCGAATACTTCCATCCCGGCCGCAAGGCGCTGATACTGTCCGGGGATACCGTTGTTGGCGAGCTTGGCGAACTGCACCCGGATACCCTTGAGGCGTTTGATGTGGCCAGCCGGGCATTTGTAGCGGAGCTGTCCTTTGAGGCGCTGCTAAAATTGTGGAATCCGAAGCGCACCTACCGGGCCCTGCCCCGGTATCCCGTGGTGGAGCGGGATCTTGCGCTGATTTGCGACAACGCGGTCAAGGCCGATACATTGAAGGCTGTGATCGAAAATGCTGCTGTGGAGGTGCTGGTGGAGGATGTAATTCTCTTCGATGTGTTCCGGGGCGGTTCTGTTCCCGCCGGGAAGAAGAGCATGGCGTATTCCTTCACCCTGCGCAGCGACGACCGGACGTTGACCGAGGCGGATATTCAGGCCGCCACCGGGGTCATACTCGCGGATTTGGAAAAGGCGGGGGCGACCCTTCGCAGCTAATTGATAGGCTGTAGCGCTAAGTGCATACATAATTGAAAGATGCACTTAGCGCTACAGGTGCCGAAAACCATGGTTTCGGTGCGCGTTTATTTCAAGGCCTTTTTCGGGCAAACCTTTATGCATTCAAAGCATAAAATGCATTCGGTACCGTTTTTTCTACGGCGGCTGTTGTCCAGCATATCAACATCCATTGGGCATACGGTTTTGCATTTGCCGCAGGATATACAGGCTTCGGGATTGACCTTGACGCGAAAGAGTGAAAAATAACTAGCCGGCTTTAGAAAAACCGTGATAGGGCAAACATACTTGCAGAAAGCCCGGTTGTCTTTGAACACAGCTGCCAGCGCAATTCCCACTCCGTAATATAATAGGTTTCCAGCAATGAAGCTGACAAACATAATTTGCTCCAAATCGCCGGGGTAAAACAGGAACAGCGCTATGACATAAACCAACGATACGGCAAACACCACGATGCGCAGCCGCCCCAGCTTTTCACGCCGGGGCATTTTATTTGTTTTATACGGCAGGAAATCAAGCACCATCGCCGTCCAACAGGCATAGCCACACCAGCCGCGCCCAAACAGGAAAGGTCCTGCAATCTTTGCCACGAGGTAATGAATGACCGCCGCTTGGAATGTTCCGGAAAAGAGATAGTACCAGAACCCCTCTATCTGCATGTTTTCACGGCTGATAAGCCCGAGGTAAACAAGCATATACAGCCCCACCGCAAGCTGTACCGCCATTCGTGCGTACTTGTATCCCGATATATACAGAGCAAGTCCTATGGCAATGGCTGTGCCAATGTATATAAAATTGAATAGATAGAATATGTTGTCCAAAGAAAGCCATAGCACAACAGCTACAGCTTCAAATGTAAACCATAGTATGATTGGGGTTTTATATTTGCGAATGCCGCTCACCGCCTTGCTATTATGGCACCAAAGTCATTAAGTTTTTGCGCGGATTGCAATTAGCTTTTTTGCAACCTCAACATCGGAGGCTTGTGTTACCTCAAAATCATAAGGAATGTTTTTCGGATGATCCTTTGCGGCTTCTATCCTTTGCGCTATTTCTTCCGAAAAGCCAGCCCCGGCAGCCAATGTGCGCCCCTTATCATTGAAAATAAAGGATGCCTGAAAACGTCCTTCTGCAGGTGACGGATCGAACATATTGTGCAGGGTAACCTCAATCCAGTCTCCAGCATTTGCCCGCAGTATCAAAGGCGTCGGCCTCCTGCACCCGCAAACAACATCGTTCGCCTGCTCCAGAGGAACAAATAGGAGTCCCTCGGGGTCGTGATCGCCGTATTGATTATATTGAATATCTGATTGAATAGCCGCAATTTCATATTTCCTAATCACCGCTCCTTTGGAAGGTATAAGCGGTTGAGTTTGCACAGGCGGCTCATCGTTAAGCGTTGGAAGATGAGGCTGTAACTCTGAATAAGCACGGAGTATCCCCCAAAGTCCCAGCCAAACGTCATCAATAGCACCAAAGTAATATAGATAATCTCCGGCAGCATAGGATTGGTCTATACGGATGTTGAACGCTTCGGAAATTCCCAGTGTTTGCTCCTGTACAATGGGGGATTTTACATCGGTAATCTCTTTATGCCAGGACATACCGGTGAGGTTAAATGCGTGCTGCTCCTCGTGGGCACCGTCTATCAACCGGATTACCATTGGCTCCCCCGGATAAGTTTCCAGCAAAGGGGTAGCCGGATCACCATAAACGGTTGAACTAAATATATGGGAGGGATCATTCTTTATCTTCAATCGTTCTCTCATTGGCTCAGAGCGGTAATTAATCCCCATGACACCGGGGTCATCGTCCCCGCCGGGATGCATGGGCGGATTTAACGGGTTCCCTTCTCCGTCAAACAATAGTGCAAAATCGTGGACAAACAGGGCAAATTCGCGGTATGCACTGCCATTAGGCATACGGATAACGGCTTTGGCTCCGCTTCTTAGTTCTTCTCCGGTTTCCGGGTGATGGTAAGTGGCTCCGGCCGGCTCGATTATGAGCGCTCCAAATAGGCCGTGCTGCTGGTGCGAGTTTGGGAACAGGTGGTCATGGAAAAAGACCGTATTCAATTCCTCGTTCACATAAAACCGCTCGATCAACGTTTCAAATTGCCGTGCTCCGGCGATGTTGCAATACCCATTGGCGGAGCCGTCGGAAACAATGGTATCAAATTTCACAAGATGGATATGAAATCCAACGATATCGGTCAAAGTTTTTGGCTGGAATGCGCTTGCCTCCAGAAATTCCGGCAGCAGGTTGGTTGTGCGAACCTCAAGACAATCCCCGACATTGGCCCGAATAACCAGAGGTTCCGGTCGGATTTCCCCGCTTTCCACCTTTGCGATATACATCTGTAGAGATCCTTCTTTTTCAATATCCTCCTTAAGCACAAAGAAACGCCCCTGTGGGTCATGCCAGTTGTAGTTGTTATAGACGAGCTTTGCCTGCACGACAGCCACTTCAAACAGCTTGACCTCATCGCCGCAGGGACAGGCTTTCGAGTACAGTTCACCCGGCGCGTAACATGGAACGAAATTGGCAGCCTCCAATGGCGTAGGATCAATCTTATTGTCCCCTTCTGCGGTTAGAATGCCCAGAGGTGGCTGAAGGGGACGTTCCCCAAACTGTCCGTTAATGAAGTTCGGAACACCCGGATGATCCGCATCCTTCAAAGGTGGGGCGGGGCGGTCATTAAGCGGCATTAGCGCCTGAATGGCCGTTCCGTCCGGATATATACCGCTGCCATCTTCCAACCGGTCGAAAATCCGCCATAGCGTCCACATACCCTCCATAAAGTGCGGGTAAAGATGACAGTGGAAAATAACGTCGCCAATCCCCCCATTCAGGCTTCCCGCGCCGTACAGGATATCCAGCGTATAGCACTCCTGAGGGCTGATGGAAATAGAATCAATAATTGTTGAGCAGGGGTCATCTGGCTCCAAACGCCATTGGTGGTTGTGGAGGTGGAATACATGGGTTTCCTTTACACCGCCGTTTATCAGGCGAAATTTTGCCGGGTCTCCAACATAAGCTTTTGGAAGCAGCGGTGCGGGATCACCATACACCCACGAGCTCATGGAAATATCCTCGCCGGTAAGGACATCTTCAATAGTCTCGAGGGGCTCTCTGTTCCTCATCGCCTCGGAGCGATAGCTGATAGCCATGGTGGCGCTGGGCATGCCAGTGTGCGGGTCTGTTGGCGGCTGTCCGTTCTTATTTTTAATTTCCATTTCATCGTGAAAGAATATCGCGTATTCACGAAATGCGGGACCATTGGGCGGGTAAATATCCGCGAACAGGCCGCTTTCCAATGGATCGCCTGTAACCGGATCCCTCCACTCGGCACCGGCTTCCTCAACAATAATCGCACCGAACAGGCCGTGAATATTCGTACCTTCCTCGCTACTTCGCGTATCTGCCATATCATGGAACAGATACACGCCTTCGCGTTGTGCAAACCAGGTGTATAAAATTGTGTCGTTTGTGGTGGTGTCCGGGTTGAAGCCGACATTGGCTCCATCGGATGTTGCAATATCATACCGTAATCCCTGTACATGGATGGAGGCCCGGCGGTCAAGTTTATTATGAAAACACACACGGATTTCATCGCCTACATTAGCACGTAAAACAAGAGGCCGTACTTCCTCATATGGCTGCTGCGGGTTTAACATGAAATTCTCTTTTGCTCTTTGTTGTATCCGCTGTGAATCTTGGGATAAAACATATAATAATCCATTTGGATCATGATCCCCATATTTATTGTAAACGATCGGCAATGAAATTGCCTCAATATCAAAAGTTCTTATAACATGGGGAGTCGGACAATCAGATCGTCTATTCATTTATCGCTAACTCCTTCATTATTTGGCAATACTGCTGCCAATATATATATTTCTTATGTCATAATATGAAGTTTCGATATAAAATGTTATATGTTTGCGTTTTAGAGTAAGACTAAATGAAAATGAGCTAAATATAGAAATGATATAAGCACGATACACAGTTCAACAGCGAGTCTGTCAACACTAGATGGTTTGGGTGAGAGGATTCGAACCTCCGGCTTCCCATTCACATTTTGTGAATATCATTGAATGTTATTCTCAATCATTTTCTAGTATTTTGTATCAATCCAAACCATAATTAGAGTAACGAAATTCCTGAGCGTCAAAGGATTGGACATTACGCCAAAGCGCGGGGAGACGCCCATCAAACAGCTTAAAGATATCGGCAGCGAAATTGTATATGTCGAAGTGGTAGGGACAAAGAGAGGTCACCTGTATACGAAGGACATCTGGAGGATAACAAAAGAAGGTCCTTCACGCAGGATGGATAGCAATGCTCCCCACCGCACGGCCCAACCCGCCGCATCTCTCGAACCTTCTTAAAATAGAATACTCAATTCCAGCGAAAAAAGCAACCTCAAACAGGGGCTATTCCCGCTGACATTCCAAGACGAATACGGGAACGACATCTCCTATCAAATGCCGGAGGTCAAACAGAAAATTCGCGGTAGACTACACAATACATATGGGTGTCAAAAATGGGTGTCAGACGAAAAAAATGGTAAAGTATAGAAAAACCGCAACCTTAAGACGTTGCGGGACTTTTTCCTGGTCTGGGTGAGAGGATTCTCCGCTTCGCCTCGCGCTGCTTGCACTTCGTGCTGTGCAGCTTATGGTCGGCGGCGCTACCCGGCCGCTAAAATCGCTCCACTGGAGCAATTTTTTACGCGGCTTCGAATCCTTCCCAACTTAAATACCAACAATGACAAAGGACACCCTGACGGATGTCCCTTGTCATTGTTGGTCTGGGTGAGAGGATTCTCCGCTTCGCCTCGCGCTGCTTGCACTTCGTGCTG
>CAYPKG010000066.1:0-7840 GCA_964411275.1 uncultured Oscillospiraceae bacterium
TTCTGTCTTGGCTCGATTTTTTTATTTTCTTGGGCGCGCTTACTGCTACAGCCCCATAGGTCACAATCAGGGCGAGATCATTATTCGCTCAACAGCCGAATATAGTGATTTGCCTCCCGCAGTACGTGATCCGCTAAGAGCGGCAATATCACGGACTGGATATCACAATTCAAAATTCCCTTCGTCCCTGCCGCCTTGAATTGCCGAAACTGCACTGTTTCTTTCAACGCGCTATTCGTCTGCTCCCGCATGGCGATATCGTTGTTTCGTTGCGACTGTGCGAGCAGCCTTTGATAATCCTTCGCAAAATCATCCGACGCTTTGATCAGCGCCTCCTCCGTGGGGTCCAGCAGGCCTCTGATGAACAGGGCGTGCTCCATCATGATCCTGTTCCAAAACTGCTCCGTCCGGCGCATAAAACGGTCCTCCAGGGGCCGCCCGCCCTCCAGTTGCAGCACATAGCTTTGATACAACCTCGCCTCCCGCAGGATATGCTTGACCAGCAGCGGATAATTCATCGTAAACATCTGGCAGGAACCGACATCTTTGATGATCCGCTCCTTAAGCCTGATCAGCCTGTCAAGCAATTGCAATGCTATCTGGTTGATCCGCCTTACCCGGCGCACTAGCTCCGGCCGGATGGCGGCGTTGCCACAGGCTAGGTTCAGTTCAAGATTTGTTATGTCCCTGTTGATGGCGATACCGGTAAATTTCTCTGTCTGCTGCTCTGCACGCAACGTAAACTCCGTTACGATTTCGCCGGAGCGCAGCACCTTCTCCCGGACAAGCCCGTTCGCCAGGCGGACAGCCTCCAGTAGAAGCTCTTCAAACCTTATCTTCAGTTGATCCGCTTCCCGTGCGAACGCGGCGTTGACCGGGGTAAAGCCCGCCTCTAAAAATAGCGAGTGTTCCTTCATAATCCGCGCGAAAAACAGGTGCAGCTCCAGGGATGAGATGATATATTGACGCGTATGGTCCATACAACGTTCCTCCTTATTGCTCAAAATACAGCATTCTGCCATAGTGCATAGTATGTTTTGCGGCACCGCATTGCGCCAGAATGAGACAATCTTTAGAAAACCCTGAATGCCCTGGGTAAAATCCTTGATCTCATAGGGCGCAATCCGCAGGGAATTAAAGCTTTGCCTGTGACATAACAGCGGCCCGGGACAATCCCGGGCCGCAGCTATGTTACATCCTTTTCGTATCACGTTTTCCCTTAACCTGGCGTTTCGCCGCCGATAAAGAGCTCGGCGATGGAATAGATGGCCGCCTTGCCCGCAAGTTTGACCCTGCCGTTCTCCATCCGGCAATAGAGCATCCCGCCGCGTTGGGACGCCTGGTATGCCACAAGGCTGTCCTTTTTCAATTTGCTCGCCCAATAGGGGATGATGTGGCAATGTCCGGAGCCGCAAACCGGGTCCTCCACCACCTGGAGCTTCGGGGCAAAGCTGCGGGACACGCAATCAATTTCCTTTCCCTGCGCCGTCACATGCTGCAGCAGGCCGGGAAGCGCCGCGAGCTTATTCATGTCCGGGTTAAGGCCCCGCACGGTTTCTTCTTCTTCAAATACGCATAAGAGGTCCCTGCCTAGGTATGCCTCTTTTGGCACAGCGCCCATAGCCTCGATCATGTCCTGACTTACGGGAACGGGCTTCATTTCATATGCGGGAAAGTCCATTTCATAAAGACCGTCCCGCTTTATCACGGTAAGCTCCCCGCTCATTGTGTTGAATGTCACATCGGCCATGCCTTGACATTCATACGACATCAGTACATGTGCTGTGGCCAGCGTAGCATGCCCGCATAGGTCGATTTCGCCGCCGGGCGTAAACCAGCGCAGGCGGTAGCCGCCGCCCTCTGGCACAGCGAACGCCGTTTCGGAAAGGTTGTTCTCTCTCGTGATTTTCATCATAGTTTCGTCTGGAAGCCAGCTGTCCATCACCAGCACGGCGGCAGGGTTGCCGGAAAAGACCTTGTCGGTAAACGCATCCACCACATACTGCTTCATGCAGGAGCCCTCCTCGGTTTTACTCACGGAACGTACCCATTATACCATAATTGTGAAGCGATTATCTATTATACCGTCTTTTAAAACTTTTGCCAATACTCGATATTTTGTTGTAATAACAACAGATTGCCCCAGGGAAATCCTGTATACTGTAATATGAAACAAAGAAAGGCATGGTGAGAGATGTGTTAAGAAAAATTATTACAATCGATAAAGAAAAATGTAACGGCTGCGGGCTATGTGTCACAGCCTGCCACGAGGGGGCCATCGGCATGGTGGACGGCAAGGCGGAGCTCCTTCGGGACGATTACTGCGACGGATTGGGAGACTGCCTTCCCGTCTGTCCCACAGACGCCATCTCGTTTGAAGAGCGGGAAGCCCTGCCCTACAACGAAGCTGAAGTAAAAAAGAACATGGAAAAGCTGCCCTGCGGATGCCCTGGCACCCATGCGAAAGCCATCACAAGAGAACCCGCCGCAGCGTCCAGCCGGGGGCCGGTTGCCAGTGAGCTGCGCCAGTGGCCGGTGCAGATCAAGCTTGTGCCTGTCAACGCCCCGTATTTTGAAAACGCAAACCTCTTGGTAGCCGCGGACTGCACGGCATACGCCTATGGTAATTTCCACAGCGAATTCATGCGCAATAAAATCTGTGTCATCGGCTGCCCAAAGCTGGACGAGGGCGACTACAGCGAAAAGCTGACCGCTATCCTCACCTCCAACAATATCCGCTCAGTCACCGTGGTGCGCATGGAGGTGCCCTGCTGCGGCGGCATTGAAAACGCGGTGAAGACTGCGCTTAAAAACAGCGACAAATTCATTCCCTGGCGGGTTGTGACCATTTCCACCAGCGGCGAAATACTGGAGGATTGATCGATTAGAGCATCTTGTTATGTGACCCCATCGACAAAGTCTTCGCTTTGTCGATGGCCAAAACCGGCGCCGCCGCAGAACACAGTGCGGCGGCGCCGGCCGTATTGGATCAGAATATTGTTTTATATTAGTCGCAATTCCGGCACCGGTTGCAACCGCAGCCGCAGCCGCATCTATTAAAGCAATTAAACATAGTAACTCTCCTTTCGCGCATTTAGCCAGTGGCCTGAAACGGCTTTGGGAGAAAGCCATATGGGAAGTGAACCGAGTTTTTACGCCGTTTCAACGCAACCACTATTACAATTATATGAGCGGCTGCTTCTATGTGTGACAGTCCATACATCATTTTTCAATGGCACCCACATATAAATGATATATGCAGGCAGCGCCGCCTGGCGATCCGCGTACCGCCCGCGCAGTGACCCCGGCGTTTATCCCAGATTTTTAAGTTTGTTTGGGCCGTATATCACGGTTAGGTCCGGATGCATTTGCAAGATGGACGCCGGCACCTCTGGCGTCACAGGGCCAGTAAGAGCCTTTTCCAATATATCCATCTTCTCCTCGCCATAGGCCAATAGCAGTATTTTTTTCGCCTGCAGGATGGGGCGAAGGCCCATGGTCAGCGCCCGGGTGGGCACCTGATCCCTGCGTTCAAAAAACCGGGCGTTGGCCTCGATGGTGGAGGCGCTCAGCGTCGCCACATGGGTTCCGGTATCGAACGCGTCACTCGGCTCGTTGAAGCCGATATGGCCGTTATGGCCGATGCCCAGCAACTGCAAATCCACGCCGCCCAGGGCTTTGATGCGCGCGTCATAGGCCACGCACTCATTAGCAAGGTCATCGGCAAGGCCGTCGGGTAAAAACGTGCGGGCAGGATCGATGTTGATTTCACAAAACAGGTTTTGTTCCATGAATTGCCGATAGCTTTGTGGGTCTTTGGATGAAAGTCCGCAATACTCATCCAGATTGACTGTGGTCACCTCTGAAAAATCCAAGTCGCCCTTGCGGTACCGCTCAATCAGCTGCCGGTACGCGCCAACCGGGGTGGAGCCTGTGGCAAGGCCCAGTACTGCCCGGGGGTTTCCAACCACCACTGCCGATATTATGTTTGCGGCCTGCCGGCTGACGGCCTCATAGCTGTCATAACAAAATACTCTCATATTTTCCCTCCCACATATTAACTGAATTTAACTGTGTTATAGTATATCCGTTCAGATAGACAGACTGCAACCTGAAATTCCGCGGAGTATCAGGAAATCCGCCGCCCTTCCCTTTTTGAAAAGTCTACGCCGCTGTTGCCATGGTTATGAATGTCGCCGAGTCCTCCTGCTGCTCCCCTATACACCGATGTTAAGCACAGAATATATCAGACCCTATCGCGATTGACATATTTATGCAAATCTACTAAGATAATAACAATAAGCAAGAATTGGTTCTAATGAGAGCCCATCCCCGGTTGATACAAATGTGTGTTGTGTGCGCCAGGGCCCAGCAGATAACGGCGCGGGTTATACTACCTTCGCATTTCCCCTCTAATCCTGAACGGGGTATTCAAACATTTGATGTCACAATACTTTATATTTACAAAACATAGATTATCAAATAAAATATTAACATACATCCACATTTGGTACCATCTCACAATCAAAAAAGGAAGATATAACAAATGAAGAGGACACTATCACTTTTGCTCGTCGCAATGCTGCTGATGGCAATGGTTACTGCCTGCGCAGAGCCCCCCGCAGAGCCAGCACCCGCTGCCGAACCTGCACCCGCTGCCGACCCCGCACCCGCTGCCGACCCCGCACCCGAACCCGCTGCGGAGCCTGAACCCGCCGCTGCAGAACCCGATTATTCCGGAAAAAAGGTTGTGGCGCTGCTTTCCGGCGTCATTACCGATGGCGGCTGGAACTCCACCGGTTACAACTGCGCCATGAACCTCAAGGAGAAATTTGGCGTACAAGCCGACTATGTGGAAAGCATTGCGGTCTCCGACATGGAGGAATACCTTCGGATGTACGCAGACGACGCCTATGACATGATCATCGTCCACGGTTCCCAGTTTGTGGACAACGTCAAAAACGTGGCCACAGACTATCCCGACGTGGCGTTCTGCATCTCCTACGGCGATGAGGACGTGTCCGACGGCATGACCAACGTCGGCTGCATCGGCCCGAAAAACATGGGCATCCTCATCGGCGCGGTGATGGGTATCCTCACGGAAAATAACTATGTCTGTTTCCTGGGAGGCGAGGAGAACCTCTCCATCAGCAACGTGGTCATCGGCATTGAAGACGGCGTTAAAATCACGAACCCCGATTGCAAGGTGGTCACCGGGTACATCGGCACTTTGACCGACTCCAGCATGGCCAAGGAGCGCACCTTGCAGTACATCGCGGACGGTGTAGACGTGGTTTCCGGAAGCGCCAACTCGGCACAGCTGGGTATCCTTGAGGCCGCTGCCGACAAGGGCATTTACGCCCTGGGCTTCAACGCGGACCAGTACTCCATTCAGCCCGACGCGGTGGTATTGAGCGTATTGCGCGCGTATCCCACGCTGTATGAAAACGTGTTCAAGAGCATAGTGGACGGCAGCTTCAACGGCGGCCAGTATGCTTATGGCCTGAAGGATGGCGGCACCATCGTTTCCGAGTGGCACGGCTGGGATGAAAAGCTGCCCAAGGAAAAGGTTGACGCCATCAATAAAGTAGTGGAAGACCTGTTTGCCGGTGTGTACGGCGATTATTAATTTCAGGTAAAACGGCAGTACCGCGGCTAAGCCGCGGTACTTGAAACTGTAGGAAAAGTCCTTTGGGGATTATCAAGGGGTCGTAACCCCTTAGGGTGGTCAAAGTCGAAGACTTTGACATAGAACCTTACTGAAATCCCCGAAATCCAATGATTTCGGGGGGATGTTCAGCCGAATTCGGCGACACACCCCAGGGTGCCCTCTCTTGCCGCCTTGCGGCAATTCACCTTGTGTGCGGCGAATTCGGAACCAATTTTCATTAGAAAATTGGGTACTTTGCACGTTTTGATGACCGTGAGACATAGTCGAACAATCAAAACGTGAACCCTCAAAAAAGCGCAAGCGCGCAGCAGCGGCGTTTTTTTGACACGCTGCAGTACCGCGGCTAAGCCGCGGTACTTTTCTCAATCATATCTTTTCCCAATAATTCGCGGGCAAAGCCCCCGGATAGAACGGAGAAAGCACGTAAATGAAAGCGACACAAAAGAAGACTGTTCGGACGAACTTGCGGTCCGTCATGCAGGTGCCGGTCTCCCTGGGGGCTGTGCTGCTGTCCTTAGGCGTTGGCGTAGCGCTGATTGCCGGGATGGGGATCGACCCCTTTGCCGCAATGGCAGCCTTGTGGGAGGGTTCCTTCAGCAACGTAAAGGCCATGGCCGAAACCACGGTGAAGATGACGCCGCTGTTATTTACCGGCATGAGCTATGCCCTGGCGTTTCGCTGCGGGCTGACGAACCTGGGCATGGAGGGCCAGCTTTACATGGGGGCGGTATGCGGCACGGCGGTGGGCATTTATGTGGCGGGCCTGCCTGCGGCGCTGCATATCCCGCTGTGCATTCTCGCTGGGTTCCTGGGCGGCGGGCTGTGGGGGCTTCTCGCCGGATGGCTGAAGGTGCGCTTTGGCGCAAGTGAAATCATCACCACCGTCATGCTCAATACCATCGCCATCAAATTCACCGAATTCATGGTAAATGGCCCGATGATCGAGCCGTCAAGAAGCAACAGCCAAACAAGCCCTGTATTGGAAAGCGCCCAGCTTCAAACGCTGATCCCCAATACCCGGGCGCACATCGGGTTCCTCATCGCCCTTTTCTTTCTGGTATTATTCTTTCTTTTTCTGTGGCGCAGCAAAAAAGGCTATGAGGTCCGCGTGTCCGGGCTAAACATGCAGGCGGCCCAGTATTCCGGCATAGAGACCGGCAAAAACATACTCCTCGTGATGTTTCTAGCAGGCGGGCTGGCGGGGCTGGCGGGCTGTATCGAGATATTGGGGGTGCAGATCCGGATGGTACCCTCCATCTCCCCAGGCTACGGGTTTGACGGGATTGCCGTAGCGCTTATCGGCAACAACACCCCCTTGGGCATCCTCTTGGGCGCGCTGCTGTTTGGCGCCTTCCGGGCGGGGGGCAACCGCATGCAGATGCGCACCCAAACCCCCACGTCCATCATCAACGTCATACAGGCCTGCGTGATCATCGCGGTGGTATCCAGCAACATATTGCTTGACAAGCTGGATGAGCGCCGGTTGCGCAATCAAAAACAGGAAGATTAGGAGGCGGAATATGGATATCCTTCAACTCATCGGCGGCTATATCGCCTCCGACATCCGCATGGCAACCCCCATTTTGCTCGCGGGGCTTGGGCTATTGATCATCAACCGAAGCGGGCTTGTGAACATCGGCGCGGAAGGCGTCATGCTGATGTCCACGCTGATTTCGGTGTACGGCTCCTGGCAGTTTGGCAGCGTCTGGATGGGCGTGCTGCTCTCGCTTGTGGTGGGCGCACTGATGGGCCTGATGTTTGCGCTGTTTACCGTCACCGTCAAGGCCAACCAGATCGTCATCGGCGCGGCCATCAACATACTAGGCTCCGGCCTTTCGGCGACGCTGAACAGGATGATATTCGGCGTTGGCAACGTGGTCACCAAGTTCGACGCGTTCTCCAACATCAAAATCCCGCTGTTGGGGGACATCCCCCTGCTCGGGGAAGCGTTTTTCAATCAGATGCTGCCGGTGTATGTGGCGTTCGCGCTGGTGCCCGTCATGAGCTATTACCTCTTCCGCACCCAGTCCGGGCTGAACCTCCGGTCGGTAGGCGAAAACCCCCGGGTAGCCGATACACTGGGCGTCAATGTGTACCGCACCCAGTACCTGGCGGCTGGAGTGCTATCATAAAAGTGCAGACCCAAAACACCCAAAATCTGATAGAATA
>CAYPKG010000067.1:0-5863 GCA_964411275.1 uncultured Oscillospiraceae bacterium
TTGGTTCCCGCCCGATGCGGCGCCGGAGGAAATCCACGCCTATACCCAGCTTGTCATCGCTCTCTGTGATATGGCAAAAAAGCAGAAGCGGGTCACGGCGAAAGAAAAGGCCGCCGACAGCGAAACCAGCGAAAAGTTCGCTTTCCGGTGCTTCTTGCTCCGCTTGGGCTTCATCGGGCTGGAGTACGCTTCAGCAAGGAAGCTGCTTCTACAAGGTCTGCCGGGAGACTCCAGCTTCAAGGCGGGCAAACGCAAGGATCGGGACGATACCGCTCCCGAAGCCCCGAAAGCCGCCGACAGCGGGGCCGTTTCAGAGGAGGTGGGCTTCCCCCGATGAGGAGAATCCCGCCACAAACGCCGCCACAGACGGCGTTATGGCTGATGCAAGTTAGCCGATACTCGGAGGACAGCGCGGGGAAATTCCTGCGCTGTTTCTCTTTGCATACAAAGCTCATAAAAAAGGAGAAAACACACTATGAAAGACTTTTTATTTACTTCGGAATCTGTCACCGAGGGGCATCCCGACAAGCTTTGCGACCAGATTTCCGACGCCGTTCTTGACGCTATCCTCGCCAAAGACCCTGCGGCGCGGGTGGCCTGCGAGGTTGCCGCCGCCACCGGCGTTGTGTTCGTCATGGGCGAGATTACCACTTCCTGCACCGTGGATGTTCAGACCATCGTGCGGGACACAGTTCGCCAAATTGGGTACACCGGCGCGGGGAGCGGATTTGACGCGGATTCCATCGCTGTGATGGTATCCCTGAATAGCCAATCCCCCGACATTGCCCTGGGTGTGGATGCTTCCCTCGAAGCAAAGGTCGGGGGTTCCTTTGGCAACGGTGCGGGCGATCAGGGCATGATGTTCGGCTATGCCTGCCGTACTATCCCCAAGATACTCAAAATCATTTTCAAACTGTAAAAGATGGGCGAGGATTTAATCAATTGCATTTTGACTGCCTATATGATTTGTGCAGCCGCACATATATAGACGTGGCGCACGAATCTCGCCGAACCGCTAGCGAGCGCCGAGCTCTTACAAGTATGATTGATCGATCTCTAATAACTGAAAAAGTTATTTTAACAGCCGATCGCGGGTATGAAAGTTACAACGTGTTTGCACATTTGAAGGAAAAAGGGTGGAACTATGTAATCCGGGCTAAAGATGTAAACAGCAGTGGCATTCTTTCCGGTCTGAATCTCCCCACTGCAGATGTGTTTGATACAACCAGGCAGATTGTCTTGACCAAGAAGCAAACCAATAAAGTAAAGGCTGATCCGAACCTATATAAGACGATAGAGAAAGCATCTCCATTTGACTATCTTGATCTGCATTACAATATCTATTATCCAATTTTGTTGCGCATCCTCCGCTTCCCAATTGCAGATGGGGTATTTGAATGTGTTGTGACTAATCTTCCGGAAGACGCTTTTCCTCTGGAAAAGATCAAGCAAGTATACGCTATGCGTTGGGGTATTGAAACCGCTTTTCGTGGCCTAAAAAGAAAAAAGGGGGGTGCGGACATAATCCTGGACATAGGATGAGGAGGTTCGCATGTATACAAAGGAACAGGAAGAACAAGCGCTGGCAGAGTTTGAGAGAACAGGATCAGCGATACAAACAGTAAGGCAGCTTGGGTATCCGACCCTTTCAACCCTCTACCGATGGTTTGAGCGAAGGAAGGCGGGACTCGAAAACAATCACGGGCATGTGAAGTTGTCAACAGAAGAAAGCCCACATCGGGGGTGCACTGAAACACATCCCCGTCATCCATCTGCGCAACAGAAGCTGGATATTCTGTACCGTTGCTTTGAAATCGGCGAAGATGTAGAATTTGTATCAAGAGAAACCGGATACAGCCGAGTCAGCATCTACAAGTGGAGACGACAGTATCTGGAGAAAGGGGTTCTTGCACTGATGCCATCTTCAAAAGATATTGCACGTAAAAAGGGTATTCTTTCTGAGCAAAAAAGCGAGCAATCGCAAAAATCGATGACCGAAATGCAAAAACAAATGCATGATATGCAGTTGGAAATCGATATTCTCAAGGAGACAATCAATGTGTTAAACCCAGGCGCCGACATAACGGAAGTGAGCAACCGTGAGAAAATGCAGCTGGTCGACGCCCTGAAGATGGATTATCCGCTGCATGAGCTGCTCACAAAGCTACACTTCTCGAGGAGTAGCTACTACTACCAAATAAAGGCGAGAAGCCTTCCATACAAGTATGCTGCTCTACAGGAAAGGATCAACGCCATATTCAGTGAAAATCATACGTGCTATGGTTATCGGCGAGTACATGCGGCTCTAAGATCAGGGGGGATAAGCGTTTCAGAAAAAGTCGTTCGTAAGGTCATGGCACAATGCGGTTTGATAACTAAACGTACAAGTCGCAAGAGGTACAGTTCTTATCTGGGCGAAATTGATAAAGGAGCGGAAAACCTCATTTCCAGAGATTTTCACGCGAATATACCCAACGAGAAATGGTTGACGGATATTACTGAGTTTGCCATACCGGCAGGAAAGATCTATCTTTCTCCGATGATTGATTGTTTTGATGGTATGATCGTAAGCAGCGCAATTGGGACCAGCCCTAATGCTGCGTTGGTCAATCATATGCTAGATAATGCAGTGGCATCCCTTACCGGCTCACAGCATCCTATTGTTCATACGGACAGAGGCTGTCATTACAGATGGCCAGGATGGATAACTAGAATGGATCAGGCGCATTTAACACGATCCATGTCGAAGAAAGGCTGTTCTCCTGACAATTCTGCCTGTGAGGGTTTCTTTGGTAGAATGAAGAACGAAATGTTTTATGGAAGATCCTGGGCAGGCGTTTCTACAGAAGAATTTATTGATATGCTCAATCATTATCTTCAGTGGTATAATAAAAAAAGGATCAAGCTTTCTCTTGGAGCAATGAGCCCGCTGGAGTACAGACACAGTCTTGGCCTAGTCACGTAGCTGTCCAAGATTAAGTCCGCACCCCCATTTCGTGCTCGGTGCAGATGTCGTACCGGTTGTGTCCGTCCACCAGCGTCATGTCCGCCATGCAAACCATGGGCGAATAACAGCCGTTTTTCAGGATGTCCCCGGTGAGTGTTTCGTGTTCCTCGTCCGTGATGGGCGGCAATAAATTGCGCAGCTCCGGGTCAATGACCGGGCTGCGCTCTGTCGAGGTGTATTCTTTTTTCATTTCGTCCATATATAAAACTCCTATCTTTCTTGTTGTTTGGGACGTTTGGCGATGGTTACGGGGTTGACTTGCTCGTATTCCGGCGTGATGGTTTTGAAATCATCCGCATGGGGGATCAAAGCGAGCGAACCGCCGCCGTCCCATTTCATGTGGATGCTGCCGATATCGTCAACAAAAGCAACGGTTCCGCGCGTACCTGCGGGGATTCTTTCGCCCACCATCTGATCGTTCAGTTCTATGCGCGTTCCGGGGGTGTATTGCGCTTTAATGGCCGCTATCTGATCCGGCTTTAATTCTTTTTCCATGCGTTATTGCTCCATTCCGGCACGGCTTCGCTGCCGCGCCAAACATGTGTCCTTATGCTAAGACATAGAAAACAAGGGTGCCGATGCGACACCCTCGTTTGGTTCCTTAATTTTCACTATTTTTTAAAGATGCAATCCTCCGGCAATTTATCCTCCCGCAATCCCTTGAAGACAGGCTGGCGCATGCCGCCGGTGGCGGTGCGCTGCATGTATTTTACCGTGCACACCAGCCGGGGCTGCACCCAGCGCGCTTCTTCGTTTCCGGGAGGAACGGGAAAGGGCGGGTGGTCTTGCCCGGGAAGGGCCGCAATCTTTACAAACTCCTCGCCGCTTACCCCCAGGGTCACATGCCCCTGATACAGCATGGCGTCCCCATCGAATTGCCCCAGCACAAGGGAGGTTATGCCATTCTCTTTCGGGATGTAGCCGCATATGACAAAATCCTCGTCCAGCAGCGCCTTGATTTTGATCCAGTCCTTTGTCCGCTTCCCCAGATAATATTTGCTGTCTCTGCGCTTGGCGACAATTCCTTCCAGCCCCTGCTCCTTGGCGAACTGAAAGAACAGCGTTCCATTGTCGAATTCCCGGGATACGGCGAACCGCCCGTTTTCCATTTTAACGGTCTTTTTTAGCAGCGCCTTTCGCTCCATGAGCGGGAGGGCCGTTACCGGTGCGCCTTTATGGTATATGATATCGAATGCCGTGAAGCAGGCGGGATATTTCCGCGACGCAAGCTCGATGCGGTATGGATTGGACATCAGGCTGCGGCGCTGGATTTGGGAAAAATCCGGTTTGCCATCCACCAGCACGGCAAGCTCGCCGTCGAGAATACAGCGGGTTTTCACACAGGCATGCAGTTCCTCGAGCTCCGGCACCTTGGGCAGCATTCGGAGGTTCCGCTTGTTGCGAAGCTCCGTTCCCTCTTTCGGGTCGAGATAAGCGATGCAGCGCTCCCCATCCAGCTTTAATTCGTAAACAAAATCCGGGTCGTCGAATGGCTCGGCATCCATTCCGATTAGCATGGGACTCACTGCCTTGTCCTGGAACAGGTCTATCATGCCCGCTTCCGCTTGCGCGGCGCTTTGCCGCCCGCGGTTTTGGCCTGCTCCACGCTGGCTTTGAGCGCTTCCATCAGGTCGATCACGTTATCGGGATGCGCCTCTGGCCCGGCTACGATCTCCTTGCCTGCGATTTTAGCGTCGATGATTTCCCGAAGCCGTACCTGGTATTCGTCGTGATACGCTTCCGGCGTAAAGGGTTGATCCATTGCCGCGATGAGCGTACGCGCCATGTCCAGCTCCGCGTCCGACAGTTCCGGGTGCGCGGGCTCTTTCGGGATGGCTTTTATCTCGTCATGAAAGAACAGGGTTTCCACCAGCAAGCCTGTTTGGGTGGGCATAAGCGTCAGCAGTGTTTCCTTTGTCCCCAGCACGGTTTTCGCGATGGCCACCTTGCCCGCGTCCAGCATGGCGCGGCGAAACAGCTCGAATGCCTTGTCGCCCCCGGCTTCCGGCAGGGCGTGATAGGTTTTGTCGTAGTACACGGGCGCAATCGCGCTTAGATCCGCAAAATGCAGGATATGAATGCTCCTGTCTTTTTCGGTTTTCGCCGCTTCAAAATCCTCGTCCGTCATGGTGACGTACTTGCCCTTTTCGTACTCAAACCCTTTGATGATATCCTTATTTTCAACCTGTGTCCCGCAGGAGGCGCATACCTTTTTATATCGAACCCGGCTGCCGTCTGGGCAAAGTTGATTGAAATGGATATCATTGTCTTGGGTTGCCGTGTACAGCCCGACCGGGATGTGCACCAGCCCAAACGAAATCGCGCCGCGATGGGATACCGCCATATGTAATCGCCTCCATACTAAACTAATCGTAGTATGTGGAGCGGGCGGGATTATATGAGACTGACGGCTATCGTTCCCTTCCGGCGCGGGTTCGTTGCCGCGCCTCCAGCACATCGAATATGGCGTTTTTTATCTGCTCCGTCGAATAATTGGCGGGGAAATAACCTCGCAGCTCGTCCGCGGTAAATGTGATTTTATTTGAATGCGTCTTTTCTCCCCGCAGAAATTGCAGGATTGCTCCTTCCTCCAGTGTGGCATTTTTAGATAATTGTTTCAGAGTCTTGGCCTGTGTGAGTGAGGGGTATTTGTTCGTTTGTGTGATTACGGAATGTAAGAGCTCTTGTTCGAGAGGTTTTAGATAAGATAGTTCAACGGCGGGATGGAACTTCAGCTTGCCGCTGTCCACGAGCTGAAGCAATTCGGGAGTGAGCTCCGTCAGCCGGAGATATCGCATTACGTTTCGGTAGTTGTCCCCGGTTTCCTCGCCCACGATCTGTGTGGAACGGCGACCG
>CAYPKG010000067.1:5873-7496 GCA_964411275.1 uncultured Oscillospiraceae bacterium
CCGAGACGAGTAGTCCCAGGCTACGCTTTTCCTCCAGCGCAGCCAGCTTCATCTTAAAGGCAAACGCTTTTTCTGAGGGCAATATCTTCGGCCTGTGCAGGTTGGAGTCTACCATGATGATGGTAGCGGTGTGATCATCCATCTCCCGAACGGTTACAGGAACCTGCGCAATCCCAGCCAGCCTTGCTGCCTCTTGCCGCCTGTGGCCGCTGACGATCTGGTAATCGCCGTTGCCGTCGGGTCGGCAGAGGATGGGCTCAATCACGCCGTTTTGACGGACGCTGTCCACCAGCTCCTGCATGGCTTCATCCGGCAATACCTTGAAAGGATGGTTTGGAAAAGGCTTTAGCCTGTCCGCAGGCAGAACTGTGGGAAAGGGTTCCCGGTTTATCGTCGGCTCAAAGAGATCATCTAACGGCCTGATGCTGATGCGTCCTGCGCTTCGTTCGCTCGGCATGCTCTATCACCTCCGTCGCCAGATTTGCATACGCTTTTGCCACTTTCCCGTTGGGATCATGGGCGAATATGCTCTTTCCCTCCGCGCCACATTCGATCGCCTGCACCGATAAAGGGATTTCGGTATCGAATACCCTGACGCTGTTTCCATAGGTGGAGCGGATTAGTTCCACAACGTCGCGGGTGAAGTTGGGGCGTTTATCCATCATGGTAACCAATACGCCCTCAATCTTGAGATCGGGGTTCATTTTTCGCCGAACCTTACCATATGTCTGAAACAATAATTCAAGGCCCTTTGTTGAAAAGAACTGCGGTTGTGTGGGGATCAGCACGCTGTCGGACGCGACCAATGCGTTGATGGTCAGGATATTCAGGCTGGGCTGGCAGTCAATGAGGATGCGATCGTAAAAAGGCCTGACGGTTTCCACATACTGTTTGAGCATGGCCTCGCGTCCATATTCATTGATCAGCAGACTTTCATATCCGGACAGCTGGATGGAGGAGGGCATGAGGTCAACCCCTTCCGGGTGATGGATGACGCCCTCGAATGGATCGATCGGTTCCTCCGCGATTGCTTTGTCGATAATGTTTGCGATGGTATACGGCAGTTCGTCCGGGGTCTGGTAGCCCAAGCTCATGGTCAGGTTCGCCTGGGGATCAAGGTCGATGCAAAGGATATTCTCACCTTGCAGCGTGAGTGCTGCCGCGAGGTTCACACAAGTGGTGCTCTTTCCAACGCCGCCCTTCTGATTCGTGATAGAGATAACTTGGGACATGGTTTTACTCCTTTTCTGAAAATATTAGATTGTTTTGATTTGAAGGGAAAAAGAATTTTAAAGTATACAAAAACATACCGCCCATGCAGCCTGGCGGCTACTTCGAGCGGCAAAAATATCTGTTGATGTGAGAAGGGGTTGCTATATCTGTAAGCGCAAAAAAGATTTGAACCTCGGCGTTCACCCCTATTTTAGCAGGCTCCGCTAGGTTCGTATCTATTTTGCGCTTACTTTATATCTATGGTGACCGTTCGCGGCGCGAACGCGACCCAAAATGCCGCAAACCCAGACAGCGTCTGGGTTTGCGGGTGACATATCTAAATTGACACATCATACTGCCCATACGGTATAATTACGACAAAGGGGAAACCCGCATAGAATCAGGGTTTTC
>CAYPKG010000068.1:0-7427 GCA_964411275.1 uncultured Oscillospiraceae bacterium
TCCGAGTCCCCCGAGAGCAGCGCGGTCATGGCTTTGTCCGATCCGCCCGCATTTGTAATGGTGACTTCCAAGCCTTCCTCTTCAAAGTATCCCAAGGACGCGGCAACGTATTGTGGCGCGTAGAATACGGAGCGGGTGACCTCCGTGATGGCTACTTTTTGAAGGGAATTTTCCTGTTTTCCTTCGCAGCCCAACATAAAGCAGCATAAAAGACCCATGATGAGAGTGAGTGCGACAACTTTCTTCATGCAATATGACCTCCATCCTATTAGATATAGGCAGAGTATGCTAAAAAAGAAAAATCGGTGATCAAGGGGGAGTGGGGACAGCGGGGGAACAGGCCTTAGGAAGCAGAGCAAAAGCTATTATGCTGCCCCATGGGGTTTGAAAAAATCATGTGGAAGCCGTGCGCGAACAGCCTTTGCCACAGGAACGCACAGGTAGAATTTCAGTGCATCAAGGGGCAGGAATATATAAAACACGTACCATGCCCGGCTTAATGGGATGGGTGTGCCAAGATACACACCGGAAACCAGCGCCATGTATAGGACGCCCAGGAGCTCCAGGCCTATCAGAATGCCCAGTCCGGCAAGGGCAAAGCGCCAGCCTCTATAGCGCCTGGCGGCGACGCCGATGGCAGGCGCCGCGAAAAGAAACGCCAGAAGATACCCAAAGGTGGGGTCGAACACATAGCCTGGGCCGCCGCCGTTGGTGAAGATGGGAACCCCCATCAGTCCCAGCAGCACATATGCCGCGACACACACAAACGACGCTTTTGGCGGCAGCAGTAGGCCCGAAAAGAACACAAAAAATGTCTGCAATGTCATGGGCACCGGGTATGGGGGAATGGGGATGCGCACAAATGCGCCGATTGCGATGAGGGCGGTAAATATAGAGCTTAGGCAGAGAAATTTGGTTTTTGTTTGCATGCTGGCCTCACAATTGTAAACTTATATCTTCCAGGTAAGTTTACAATAAAACCGGTTTATTTGCAAGCAAATTTTTCGCATCAGGCTTTGCTCAGGCTGTAACCATGTTGTATAGTGTAAATATTAAGAATACTGAAAATCTGGAAGGAACGACATCGATATGCAACCGAGAAAATTGATTGAGTTTTTGAATATCATTGAGCAGTTGAAGTGCAGGACACGGCACAGCTGGACCTCCAGCGGAAGGCGGGAGAGCGTAGCGGAGCACAGCTGGCGGCTTGCTGTCATGGCCCTGCTGCTCGCGGATGAGTTTCCAGATGTAGATTGTAATAAAGTCATCACCATGTGTCTGATCCATGATATCGGCGAGGCGATTACCGGGGACATCCCCACGTTTATTAAGACGAAGCTGGATGAAGAGAACGAGGATCTGGTTGTAGCCGACCTGATACGGCTTCTTCCTGAACAGACAGAACGCGAGTTTGCCGCATTATTTCATGAAATGTCCACCCGCGCCACGCCCGAAGCAAAGCTGTGGAAAGCGCTGGATAACCTGGAAGCCGTGATTTCCCATAATGAAGCGCCGATCCACACATGGCTTCCTCTGGAGTATGAACTGAACCTGACATATGGAAACGATAACGTGGCCTATTCCGATTATTTGACTGCGCTTCGGGAAGAAATCAGGCAAGATACCATTGAAAAAATAAAATCCGATGGAGCATAGCATGGCTCTTTTCGAGAGCGGAAAAGGCCATGGGGCGGGTCATGAAAAGGAGCAAAAACCCATTATGATGTTGCACTTACAATAAAATGGGTTACAATAATAGAGGAAGCATTTCCCAAGAACAGATGCTGCCGAAAAGAATTTCGGCAAGAAGGAAAGGATTTTTATGGAGTTTCACAATGTCCTACTCGAGGACAAGCCTATTATTGACGCGTATTTTAAGCCCTTGCAACCGGAATGCTCAGAATTTACATTCACCAATCTTATCATGTGGGGTCAGGATGGCAAAATCAAGTGGGCGCAGCAGGACGATGTATTATACATACGGCTGCAATTTGGTGCGCAGCATGCCCCATTTTTCTTTCCCCCCATACCCAAGGACATGTCGATGGACTACCGCAAGGCCATAGATGCTGCGGCGAACAACTTAATTGGGCTTGGCGAGACGCCGAAGTTTCGCTCTGTTAACGGCGCATTTGTGCCCCTGTTTCAGCGGTATGCGCCGGACTATCGCCTGACGCCGGACCGGAACACGTTTGATTATGTGTACCGGGCGGAAAGCCTTATCACACTTAGGGGGAAAAAGCTGCACGCAAAGCGCAACCATATCAATCAGTTTCGCGCAAGCTTTTCCCATGAGTACCGGCCTTTGACCCCGGATATGGCGGAAGAATGCCTGGCGGTATATCTCAAGTGGCTGGAGGGGAAGGATGTGTTTGAGCCGGGAATTTTAGGCGAGATGAAAGCCATCAAGTTTTTGCTTCCCAATATGGAGGCTCTGGGTGTGCAGGGCGGCACGGTTTATGTGGACGGCAAGCTGGTGGCCTTTACAGTAGGCGAACCCCTTCGCCACGATATGGCGGTTATTCACATCGAAAAGGCAGATCCGGCATATCCCGGATTGTACGCGGTAATTAATCAACAATTTGCGGAGCATGCCTGGTCGAACATGACGTATATCAACCGGGAGGAGGACATGGGAATAGAGGGCATGCGAAAGGCAAAGCTGTCGTATTACCCTGTTCGTTTAACGGAGAAATTTGATGCGGTTCCCGCTAAGTAATGTACAGGGCTTTTGCCCTATGCTTCGGCGGTTGTGTTTCGTTGCAATCTGTTCACATTGTGTTCGTGCGGCGGATGCTGAAAATCCTTGACGCTGCGGCGGAATTACTATAAACTAAACAGGTAACAAACTCGCAAAGGAAGGTAACATTCATGCCTGAGTCAATTATGAGCTTTATTTCCGGCCCTGGTCTGCTTATTATTCTGATGGTTGCCATGTTTGCCATCATGATCATCCCCCAGCGCAAGCGGGAGAAAAAGGTCAAGAACATGCTCGCCGCGCTGAAGCCGGGCGACCGTGTGCGCACCATCGGCGGTATCTATGGCACCATCGGTTCCGTCAAGGATGACGTCATTACACTCATCGTTGGGCCGGACAAGGTTCGGTTGGTATTCGCCCGGGGCGCGATCTCCACTGTGGAGGATGTCGCGGCGGAAAATACCATGTCGGAAGAAATCAAGGATGTTCAATAAATAGTGTTTAGCCCAGGCCGCCCGCGCTTTTGCGCGGGTGGCTTTGTTTGCTTTTGATTTTTGTTTACCACGAAGCTCCTCCCGCTGTGCTATAATGGAGTGCGAATGAAAAGGAGGGGAATCATATGTCCGAAACGCGCTTTATAAACCTGCCCATCCTACAGGCGGCCGAATTGATTGCGGACGAGGTGGTGAGCGGCAGCATTACCGGAGAATTGATCGACCGGTATTCCATCCCGCTTCCCGGCGGCGCTAAGGTGCTGGTGCTGGTGTTTGAAAAACATTATTATAGGGCAGGCAACCGCTTGACACTCACCGTGACGCTGGACGATGTGGAGGGAGATACCCGGATCCACTATATCGGCGGCGGCGGCAGCCAGAGCGTGCTGATGCGGTTTGACTGGGGTGCGGCGGGAAGCTTTATGAATGTGGTGGAGGACGCCATCCGGCCATACCTCATCTACCGTTAACATGAATTACCCGGCAAGCGCATTAAATAGCTCCGCGCCTTTTTTCAAAAGCGCCTTCCACAGGAAAAACGACGTAAAGGCAAAGAGCCCAGCACAGCAGAATGCGTATGCCGTGAAGCTTATCTTCGCATATAAATAGGCGCCATAAAGCACCCCAAGTCCCGCCAGCAGAAGGAGAGGGGCAAATATGCTAAGAAGCGTACTGATCGATTGCTTGACGACCACCATGTCGTTGGGGGCGTCCAGCCGGGGAAACAGGAGATTGCACATGAGCCCCAGCAGCGAAGAAAACAAAGCGAAGGATGCTAAGAGAAGGAAAAGCGCCAAACCGCTGAAAAACGAAAGTCCAAGCCCCAGGGAAATAAATACACTGCTGATTACCACCACCGGCAGGGATAACATAAGGTTCCAGCCTGCTTTTGCTAAAAAAATTGTATGGAGAGGCACCGGCGATTCCCTTAAAATCCATAGCCTTGATCCCTCCAAACTGATGGATACGGCTGTGGTGCAAGCGGTTGAGAGTGTGAAAAGAGAAAAAGCCGCTATGACTGGGAAGGCGATCTGCGTAGAGAGGCCGGCGCTTTTAAGAATTACACCCAGGCTCCCGCCTTCAAACAGGAGATATCCGCTTGCAAGAAGCAAAAGTACAAGGCCAAAGCCCGTATTGATGACATAGACGCTGGTTCCGAAGTATTGGGCAGCTTCTTTTTTTATGAGGGACCTGAGCTGACCTTTTGCGGGGAGGATGCGCAGCCGGTAATCCTCTTTGAGGGCGTGGCTGTGAACCCGGGTCAAAAGCCTCTGATACCGGGGGGCCAGCAGGAGCACGCAAACCACCATGGGCAGCGCGCAAACAAACAGAAAGGACAGCAGGGAAAGGATATCCATCCCGCAGGCCGCCTGGACCAGGGCATGAAGGGGGAAGAGGAATCCCTTGAAAAATGCGCGGATGGCGGTGATGTTTTCCGCTATGCTCTGAAGCTTTGTGGCCAAAAGTGCGAGCGCAACCAGCAAGCCCGCAAAAGCGAGGATGCTGAATGCTGTGGAAAGATAGCGCTTTTTTGTTCTGCGCCCGGACAGGAACGCCACACACCACCCGAGCAGCAGCGAAAGGCAGGTGGGCAATAGCGGCAAAAACAGGAGGCCAAGTAGAAACACAGACAGGAAGCCCGCGCCGCCCGGCCCGCCAAATATGAGGTATACGATCCCGGTGGGGATGAGGAAAAACAGCGTACACAGGAGCGACTCAAGATACACGGCAAGGAGTTTGCTTATCAGTATGGAGTGGGGAGGAACCGGAAGGCAAAAGAGGATATCCGTATCCCGGCCCCCAAACAGCATGCCCTGTGCGCTGAACAGCGTGAAGAGCAGCGTTACGATCACACACAACCCCACCATGCTAAGAAGCATCACGTCAAGGCCACCCGCCGGCGCGAGCAGCTTTGCGAACAGGATGGAGTACACGCAGGAAATATACACCATTAGCGCCGCCAGCAACAAGACAGTCCCCAGCCCAGCTGCCCGGGTGCGCTTGTTAGCGGAGAGCTTTGTATGGGAGATGACGGACTGAAAGCCTGCGCTGACCAGCGCATAGAGAGGCCGCCGTGGCCGGGGCAACGCTTTGTCAGCCATGGGCTTCCTCCTTGGATAATGTGAGAAACACGTCCTCCAAAGTTGAGTCGGCGGTCAAGTATGCCATGTCCCCCTCCCGGATGAGCCGCCCATGCTGCAATATCGCCACCCGGTTGCACAGCTTTTGAGCCACCTCCAGTACATGTGTGGAAAAGAACACCGCGCCGCCTGCCGCGCAAAGCTCTAACAAAAAGCCCTTTAACAGGTGCGAGGCGGAGGGGTCGAGGCCGACAAACGGCTCGTCTAGGAGCAGGAGCTTTGGCTCGCGCATCAGGGCGCTGATCAAGGCCAGCTTTTGCTTCATGCCATGGCTGTAGCTGCGAATGGCGCTGCCCAGGGAAGCGGTCAACTCGAAGGCCTCCGCATATTTTTCGATGCGCTGTTTGCGCGTATCCGCCGAAATCGAATATAGGTCCGCGATAAACGACAGGTATTGAATGCCGGTCATGAACTCATATAAATCCGGATTGTCCGGTAAAAAAGCGGTGATGCGTTTGGCGGCGATGGCGTCAAAACGGATGGAATGACCATCGACTAAGATGTCTCCCTCCGAAAACGCGAGGATGCCGGCCGCTGCCCGCAAAGTAGTGGTTTTTCCCGCGCCGTTGTGTCCGATGAAGCCGTAGATATCTCCTGGGCGCACGGTTAGGCTAAGATCGTCTACCGCAAGCTTTTCTCCCGCGTAAGTCTTTGAAAAATGGATAATTTCAAGCATTGTTGTCCCCCAGTAATCGTTGCATTTTTCGAATGGCCTCCTGATATCGCGGGTGCCCGTGCAAAGGCGCAAAGGCAGGATTGTTTTCGATTGCCGTCAGGCAGTCACGCTTGATGAGGATCATATTGCGCGGCGCGTCCTTGCCCAGATCCAGGTCCTCAAACAGATCGTCCAGCCTGTCAAACAGCGGCCCTCCCTTGAGCTTTGGCGGGAACGCGTCGGGCAGCGTCGCCTGCCACGCATATCTCGTGAGGGCATCGAGTGCACTTTCCACGTCCTGTGCCTCCATAAAAAGGATTGCGGCGGTCAGGTGCAGGTTCAGCCCCGCCAGGGGGTAAAGCTCCATCATGGAGAACGCGTCCTGCACCTGTAATGTACGGGTATAGTATGCCCGCAGACGGTCGGTATCATCGTCGTATAGCCGCATTAAGGCAGGCGCGCAGTTTTGTATTGCCATCAATTGAATATACAACTCGGACTGCGCCAGTGACCGCGCCTTTTCCATGTCGCCCTTCTTTTGGTACGCCATAATTAAAAGCGAAGAAGGCGAGGTATGGCGATCCTCGGAAAGCACCTCTAAAATAGCGATTGCCTCGTCGGTTTTTTCCATTAGGATCAGGCAAAGGGCTTGCATGTTCAGCGCCTGTCGCGATAACCCCGGATTGTCAGAGCTTTCTTTCACCCGGCAAAACAGGCCCTCAAGCTCCAGGAGCAGTCCCGGCGCGTCCTGGCCCGCCAGTGAAGCATGGTTTAAAAGCAGCAATCCCATCATGAGTACCAGCCGCCAACAGCAATAATATTGCTTGATGAGGGCGCGGCAATCCGCCGCTACTGCATGAAACGGCTCGCTGGCGAAGCGTGCGGCCAGCGTGCGGTAATGCGCTTGAATTTCCTCTTTCGTCAGCTGCGGCCGATAGTCGAACAGCGCGTCCAGGCTGATGTTGAAATATGCCGCGATCATGGGGATCAGCGCCACATCCGGCAAGCTTTGGCCTGTTTCCCATTTGGACACGGCAGGGGTGGACACCCCAAAATGCGCCGCCAGCTCCCCCTGTGTGACGCCCCGCTCCCGGCGAAGATAGGCGATACGCTCCCCCATATGCAGGTTCTGGTTTTGGCTGTAAATTGGCTCTTTCGGCAGTTCCATATCGATCACTCCTCTTGCTTTTAGTATAAGGGCAGAGGGAAAGCGAAGCAATGGAAGCATAGTAAATAATAAGCATTATTATTAACTTCTAGTTAATTTTAACTTGACTCTCTCTTTCCCGATCAAAAATCGGGGCTTATGGGAGGATGCAAATTGTCATTGACAATATGGGGGCGGACAAGTATAATAAATCCTGCGCGGTAGTGCTGGAACTGGCAGACAGGCACGTTTGAGGGGCGTGTGCGCGAGCGTATGGGTTCAAGTCCCATCT
>CAYPKG010000069.1:0-6897 GCA_964411275.1 uncultured Oscillospiraceae bacterium
AAAAAATTGCGTTTCTTTTTCTCTTGCACTATATAGTTTTCAAGGTGCTTGTGCCCTTTTTCAAGGACGCTTGTTTATATTAACAAAAACAATCCCCTGTCACAACACGCTTTGCTCTTCATTTTTAATCAAATTTGCTCATAATTCATTGAATTCAGGCAAAAATTCTAATTATATAAGTATTTTGTTTTGTTTCTTTGTTTTTTGCCGAATCTCTGTATGCTATAGTACTACAATAAACCTTTCGTAAATAACCCGGAACGATTGCATAATGCATGCTTCATAAGTACGATCATTCCCGAACTTTGTATCTAATCCTGCAAATAATATTCGATCGTTCCGGGAAATTATTTTGACAAAAAGGCGAACCCGTACAGGCTCGCCTCTCATAATCGTGAAATTGCTTCTTTTTTCGTCAACTGACGGAACGTAAGAAGACATACAACCGTGATTCGGCAGTTGAGTTATCGTAATTATCGCCGCAGGTCACCAGTGTAATAAAGAAATCGGTGGTCTTGGGGTTGACGTCCAACTTCACCTCGGATTTCTCCTTCTGGGTATCGATCCACTTCTGGATGGCCTCGAAATCCGTTCCGCCGTCTTTGCTCAGGTGGTCGGTGTTATACTTGCGGGTGCTGGAAGGTTCTTTATCCTTTGTTTCATACAGTGCAAACACTTCCCACTTGGTCTCATCGTAGATGCCGGGCAGTGAAATGGAAAACGTCCGATTGCTGGAGGATGTCAGGTTTGACTTGTTGTTCTGCACCTTGTGCAGCTCATGGAACATGGTACCCGAGGTACGGGAATTATGGCCTGAAATGATGAAATTTCGGGTTTGATTGTTCCAATAAGAATAGATGCTCGCAGGGGACGACTTTTCCCCATAGATATCATGGTAGTTGTACTTAAAGTCATTTCCTTTATCAAACAGGATGGGATAATCGATGTTGGTGCCGGGCACCTTGATCCATCCAATGACATCCTTATTGATCTTCTTGGCTTCTTTATAATTTTTGGGCGCGCCCGGCTTGGGGGTTTCCTTGGAGAGCCCGGGGTCGGGGACGTCCACAGGCTCTATGGTGGGCAGAGTGTCCACATCAGGGCTAACGGATGCCTCTGGATCGGGGGATTCCGACGGAAGCTGCGGCGTGGCAGCGTCCGGGGAAGGCGTAGCTGCCAGCGCGGGGGTTGGTGTCGTATCATTTTCAAAATTCATCCCGGTAGGCTCATCCTGCGGCTTGGAGCAGCCAACCGCGAAGGAGAGCACCATTGTCATAAGCAAGCATGCTGCAATGATTTTCTTCATAACCGTTCTTTTCACTCCCTTTTTCATTCCTATTGTATCATATCGCAATCTAAATACGAACTAAAGTAAATTATCTGTGAACACAGTTTCCGGCTTATTTCTGAGGCTTCATCGTGGGGAACAGCAGCACATCCCGGATGGAATAGCTGTCCGTCAGCAGCATCACAAGCCTGTCGATGCCCACGCCGATGCCGCCGGTGGGGGGCATTCCGTACTCCAGGCTCAAGCAGAAATCCTCGTCGATCATCATGGCCTCATCGTCACCCTTCTCCCGCTCCTCCAGCTGCTGCATAAAGCGGCCCCGCTGGTCGATGGGATCGTTTAGCTCGGAATAGGCGTTGGCGTATTCCCGGGCGCCGATGAACAGCTCAAACCGCTCCGTGACGAAGGGCTGGCCGGGCTTGCGCTTGGTGAGGGGGGAGACCTCCACCGGATAGTCGATGATGAACGTGGGCTGCCGAAGCTTCTCTTCAACAAATGCCTCGAATGCCTCGTTCAAAAGCTTCCCCCGGCTGATTGTCTTGTCGGCAAACTCCATATTGAGCTTCTCTTTGGCAATGACCCTGGCTTCCTCGTCCGTCTGGCAAGCGAAGAAATCCACGCCGGTATATTGCTTGACCGCCTCGTTCATTGTAATCCGGGCAAATGGCGGGGTCAGGTCGATTTCCTCCCCCTGATACACGATCTTCGTGTCTCCCAGCACCGTCTTCGCGCAATGGGCAATCAAATCCTCCACCAGGTCCATCATGCCATGATAGTCGGTATACGCCTGATACAGCTCCAGGGTGGTGAACTCAGGGTTGTGCTTAATGTCCATTCCCTCGTTGCGGAATATTCGCCCGATTTCGTATACACGCTCCAGACCGCCCACGATGCACTGCTTCAAATAAAGCTCCGTGGCGATGCGCAGGTACATGTCGATGTCCAGCGAATTATGATGGGTAACAAAGGGCCGGGCATTGGCGCCGCCGGGGATGGTGTTAAGCACCGGCGTCTCCACTTCCAAAAAGCCCTGATCATCCAATCTGCGGCGGATCTCCGAAATGATCCGGCTGCGCTTGACGAATGTGGCGCGCACCTCCGGATTCACGATCATATCCACATACCGCTGGCGGTAGCGAAGCTCCGGGTCTTTTAGGCCATGAAATTTCTCCGGAAGCGGGCGCAGGGATTTGCTAAGCAGGGTGATGGCCGTAGCGTGAACGGAGATTTCCCCAGTGCGGGTTTTGAACACGGTTCCCTCGACCCCTATAATATCGCCGATATCCCAGGCCTTGAACTGGGCGTACTTTTCCTCGCCCACGTCGTCCCGGCGGACATACACCTGTATGCCGCCTTCGCTATCCAGGATGTGGGCAAAGCTCGCCTTGCCCATGATCCGCTTGGACATCATGCGCCCGGCGATGCTGACGGCCTTTCCCTCCAGCGCCTCGTAGTTTTCCAGTATATCCATGCTGTGGTGGGACTGCTGATACCTGACGATGGTAAAGGGATCCTGCCCCTGTTCCTGCAGCGCCCTGAGTTTATCCCGGCGCACCTGCAAAATCTCGGACATCTCCTGTTCGGTCAGTTCCTGTACCTCTTCAAGCTGCGCTTCCCGCATCCTAGTATCCTTTTGTTCCATCCTGTACCCCGTATTTCTTCGTCTTTACTGTTTGCCGATTGAAACCACCCGCATGCGCACAACGCCGCCGGGGGTTTGCACGTCCACAAGCTCACCGGCGCGATGGCCGATTGCGGCCTTGCCCACAGGCGATTCATTGGAAATGCGGCCTTCCATGGGGTCCGCTTCCGCTGAACCTACGATCAGATATGTCATTTCCAAATCCGCGTCCTCGTTGCGCAGCGTCACCACCGTGCCCACATTGACTACGGACGTGTCGATGGCGTCCTCGTCTATCACCACCGCGTTTCGCAGCATATTCTCCAGCTGGATGATGTCGTATTCGTTTTTTGCCTGTTCGTTTTTCGCCGCGTCATACTCCGCGTTTTCGGACAGATCGCCAAAGGAGCGGGCGATCTTAATCTGTTCCGCAATCTCCATTCGGCGGGACGTTTTCAGGTATTCCAGCTGTTCTTCATATTTCGCCACGCCTTCTGGTGTGAGACGGACTCCCTCTGCCATGCTTTTTTTCCTCCCGATTTTACTGTTTCAGCTTATCCTCCGTGGGATAAAAAAAGAAGCGTTTACCGCATTTTTTCTTGAAACCAGCTTCTCGTGCAATTCTGCCTACCCAATTATAGAAGCGCAGGCCCTGATTGTCAAGGTTTTCGGGGCATTTCGCCACCCGTATCATGAATTTGACCGGCGGACGAATGCACGAATGCCAGCAGCACTTCCTCCATTTCGGACAGCCGGGTGCACGCGTTCGCCTGGGCGCGCAACTTTGCGGCGCTGGGCACGCCTTTCATGTACCAGCCTAGATGCTTTCGCATCTCTATAACCCCGTGATCGCCCTTGTATTTTAGCTGCAGCCGCCCGTGGGCCGCTGCCATGGCCGCACGCTCCTGCGCTGTGGGCGGCGTGAACGGCTCATGATGAAGCGCCGCCTTGATCTCCCGAAATATCCAGGGATTGCCCTGTGCGCCTCTGCCTACCATGATCCCGTCGCACCCGGTATGGGCTTTCATGGCAAGAGCGGATTCCCCATCGACTACGTCTCCATTGCCGATGACCGGAATAGCCAAAGCCGCCTTGACCTCTCCTATGATATCCCAATCCGCCTGTCCGCTATACCCCTGTTGCCGGGTGCGGCCATGAACCGTCACCGCACACGCCCCGGACGCCTGGGCCATGCGGGCAAACGCCACGGCGTTTATGCTGTCATCGTCCCAGCCCTTGCGAAACTTGACCGTAACGGGTAAGGGAGCCACGGCCTTAACCACCGCCTCAATGATCCGCCCTGCCAGGACGGGGTCGCGCATCAGCGCGCTGCCCTCGCCATTGCCAGTGATCTTAGGAGCGGGGCAACCCATGTTGATGTCGATGAGAGAAAACCGTTCTCCGCCATACTCTTTTACCCGCCGGGCCATGTCCGCCATGATATTCGGGTCCGAGCCGAATAGCTGCACGCCGCAGGGCCTCTCCGCCTCCCCTGTCTGCAACAGCGTCCAGGTTTCCCCGCCGCCGTAGAGAAGGCCCTTTGCGCTTATCATTTCCGTGTACGTCAAATCGCACCCCTGGGCCTTACACAGCAGGCGAAAGGGGAGATCCGACACGCCGGCCATCGGCGCGAGGGCTATTGGAAATGAAAGCGAAAGAGACCCCAGCCGCATCGCATTACACGACCGGTGTGGCCGTGGGTTTGGGCGTCGGCGTCACCGCAGGCAGCGGCGTTAGGCTTGGATCATAGGTGGGCAGCGGCGCCTGAGACGGCGCGATTTCCTTTAATTGCATCTGGTAGATATACCAGCGTCCCTCATACTTGATGAAGCGCACGATATAACGCGCCGGCTTCCACTCCGGCAGCGGATATTCCGCGTCCGCCTCGCCATCCTGGGGTTTCGCCTCATCCCGGATGGATCCGTTGATGCTGACGCGCTCTACGATCGTGACAGACGCCGTCTTGGACCAGGGCCACACGGAAATCCCTTCCAGGGAGATCTCATAGTCGTACGAGGAGATATTGTAATCGGCGTACCGGTCTTTTTTCAGCTCCTGATCCTGATCGAGGAATGTCTGGGTGAAATACTCACCCATCTCCACCTTGTTTCCATCCTGGAGAATGCACTCCGCCCGCAGTTTCAGCCCTTCCGTGGCGAGGATGTAGAGATTGGATGCATGCATGGCCATCTGAAACACACCATAGCACAAGCCCACAACCGCAACCAGTATAAGCACTGTGCGCATAAAGTACCAGATGCCCCGTTTTGCCATCCGGGTTCCGGTCATAGGTTCCTTGCCGTGGGGCATGCTGACTGACACCGCCTTATTCGTGTAATTTCGTCCTATCATACCATAGTTGGGGGCAATATGCAAAGGCAGACCGTCGGCATATCCAGCGAAACCAGATGTATCGCCGCACACAGGAAGGACTGCCCTGTAGCCCCAAGAAAGGGGCCTATAAATGCCGTTCTATTCGTATTTGACCGCCTTCCACACAGCCGTCCCCATATCCAGCACAAACGCGAACAGGAGTACGCCGAAAAAGAACTTTGTGAAATACTGGAACAGATGGGCCAATTGGGGCTCGCCCACCGCCTGAGAAATCATGGAACCAAACTGAGGGTTCCAGATACCGGCCCCTAAAAACAACGGAACGCACAGGCCGATTGCCGCTAAGTCCAGTATCACGATGGCTGCCGCCAAGCGCCTGCTGTACCTGCCCTCAAGAAGCTTGAGCACCTCTCTTACAAGCCCCAAGCCGAAGCTAAGAAGCAGCAGCGGAAGCAGCCGCGTTAGCGCCCCCTGGTCAAACAGGGGTATGAACCCATACTCCTGTGTAAATGTCGCAGCACCCATCCACCCGGGGGCGAATGTGAAAAGCAGCATCACCAGCAAGGTAAATACCATTCCCGCGATTGCCTCGCCCCGCTTAATCTCGGCCTGCTTCTCCGGCATCGGCGGCAGGTCCAGCGGGCCTTTGTCAAACTCCACGACCGGATCGATTTCCTTGCGCTCCAGTATGGCAAAAATGAGCGTAATAATCGCAAACGCCGTTAGCCCGCCCTGGATGATGCTCGAAAGCAGCCCACCAAGAAATGAAAAAGCCGAACTGGCCGCCCCCGTAATTAACGTGATACAATTGGCAAGCACAAGCCCGCCTGTCATGACCGACAGCACCAGCACCAAGATCTTTTGGTACATCGCAAACAAGCCTGGCCCGATCAAATACCGGGGCGCGCCCTGGGTTGAATATTTCGTAGCGAGAGCCTCCGGACGGCCCAGCTCGCTGAACACCACGCTAAGGTCGTGCTTTGTGGGCTGCAAGTCACCGCAGCGCGCCTCCAGCATATCCTCGATGAGGGTTTTGATTTCCGCCGCCACATCCCCCCGCTGTTTTTTCGGCATCCGCCTGGTGGCCGCATATACATACCGTTGGGTCATATCCGAAATAAAGTCCTTTGTCATGCTTTCTTCTCCTCCATGATCAGTCTGTCCACGCCCTTCGCAATCCGCGCCCATTGTGTTTGCAGGCTTTCGTACAGCGCTGTTCCCGCATCGGTGCGGGTGTAGTATTTACGGGGCTTATTCTCCCCAACTTCCCATACGCTTTGCAATAGCCCCTGTTTCTCCAGCCGGCGCAGCAATGGGTACAGGGTATTGGCCTCTGCACCCAGGCCCGCTTCCTCCAGCTTTTGCACCAGGGAATAGCCATAGGCAGGCTGCGACGTACATGCCAGCACGCACAGCACCAGCGTTCCCCGCTTGAGTTCGCTGGCCAGTTGGGTCAGTTGGTCTTTCAAATCCATATCGGACACGTGGATCACCTCTTTTGAGTATTATACTGTGCGGTGCACAGTATTGTCAATATAAAATATTTTTATAGTGGACGGGGGCCGTGATTGCCCCGGTTATGACAATCCAGCCCAACTAAAAAAGCCCATGCCTCGTTGGAAGCATGGGCTTTCGAATGCGTGTTTCTTACGCG
>CAYPKG010000070.1:0-6877 GCA_964411275.1 uncultured Oscillospiraceae bacterium
GCCGGACGGTCACATCAAAGCCGTGCCCCCGGAGAGCCTGCAGTAGATCCGGCAGGCAGCAATCAAGAATATTATCCGGCTGATAGGACGGTGCGATGCAAATGTGTTTTTTTCCATTCTTCAGCGTCGGTTTTATCCGCGCATAATCCTCAATCATTTGATCCAAAAGCGGATAGCCGCATGCAATAATCTTGCGAGGTTTCCAGCCATAGTACTGTTCCAGCATACCTTCCAGCAGGATGTGTTCTTCTCCCGTGCACAGTAGTGTGTCATAGTGCTGCGTTGCACCTTTGCGAACGGTTCGCGGGCCGGAAATCACGCCATGGTATAGATAAACATACTCCATGTCCTTGCGAATATAGGAACGCTTGAGATGGAACTGCTCTAAATCCGGCATTGTCATCACCATCATATCGGCGTCAGCCTTCATAAAAGCCAGCGTTAGATGCCGCTCTCCCATATAATAAGGAATGATGCGCCGATTATTGGCGCGAAACACTGCGTCGTTTGGATCACTGGTTATATAATGAATGGCAATATCGCTTTGAGAAAGGATGAGATCAATAATTGCCGCATAATACCGATAAAAGCCGCTTTTTTCCGAATAGAAAATTAGCTGCATGCCAGTGGTGCGGCAAAAACGCTTGTAGTCTTCCCTGGACCTTTTTTTTTGTTCCGGCGTTTCCGCAGATTCTTCCATTGCAGCTTTGCTGCGAGCCAAAATTTCTTTCGACTCGTTCAGCGCAGCGTAGTCTATGTACTTGCGAGGCGGAATAATCCAGTATGTTATGAGCATGACAAGGATTGCAAACAAATTGCTGAAAATCCAATACAGCGCCACGCCGGCCGGAACGACACAACCAAAATACAATGAGAACAAAGAAAGGAATATCGCCATTCCCCAGCGGCTGAACCAACCAGCCTCTTTTTGGAGAACGTTTATCACATTTTGTGCCCAGCTCAACACAAAAGCGCTAACGCAGGCAAGCAACGGCATGTAATTCAAGCCGCTGTGCCATGCGGCGGCTTCGCCAAATGCAGGAACCGAGCCCAGTGCTATGGCACCAAAGTGCATATCCAATCCTCGGATTGCCGCAAGCGTATCCGGCAGGCCGAGGGAGGCAAACTGCCCATTAAAAAGTGGATCCTGTATCAGATTCACAATTTGCAGCTGGCTTACCTCTGCAATCTCCGTCCCCTGCAGTAATTCCGCCGTCCTAGCTGCCAGCAATTCAATGATGTCTGTGCTGATGTGCAGCAAATGCTGAAGCGGGTGACTGATTACGCTCATAAGACCGATAATGATAGGTATTTGGATTAACATGGGAATAATACCCGCCATCGGCTTATAATGCACACGCTTATATAACGCGTGCTGTTCTTCCAACGCACGTTGACTGTCGGAAATGTTGCGGGCCTTGATCAAATTCATTTCCGGCTGAATTTGTATCATTTTTATTGAATTCTTATGTGTCCAAATACTCAGCGGGGACAAAAGAATTTTTGTGAGCAGCGTAAAAAGAATAATGGCAAGGCCGTAATTCTTTGCCAGCTGTAAACACAGCTGCATTAAATACCCCAAAGGGGGCGCCAATACCGCGTCGATTATTGTTCGCATATGGCTTAGTTCGCCTCCTTGTCCCGAAGCAGATAGCGGTTTGGAATTAGCTCCGGGTCCTCCGTAAGCTGTGGAAAATCGCATCCAAGTTCCGTCAAAACAAGGCGCATCGTGTTTACCAGGTTCAGACCCTCAATATCCAGCTTTTCCCCGGCAAAGTATACAGCGTTAAGCGTGCGGACCATGTCGGCGTCTGTCATTGCCATGGTCATCTTGTGCCGGTCATCGGCACGTGGACGGGCACCGTGATCCGACATGAGCATAATAATGCAGTTCGGATCATTATCTATTATGTTGGAGATCAACATGCGCGCCTGTGACATCGTGTATTTGTACTGGCCCAAATAGTATTGCGGATCCTCCCAGTTGGTACTGCCTTCGTGCGAAACTTTTGAACCATCCTCCGCATAAACAAAAGGCGTGTGCGGCGCCATGATATGGCTGACAAGCGCTACGGAAGTCCCGAATGTATAGTTGTTCGCGCTGTTTAAATAAAAGTCCCACACCCGTTGGAGCTGAATCCTGCGCGTTTCCAATGTATACTCAGATATCCCGCCCGATAAGACGCGAAACGGCGTACTGTTCAGCACCAAATCCAATTGTGTGAGTCCGACCATGGTCGCGTTACGAAAACGAATCTCTCGCGCCGAATAATTGGATATCTCCCTGAGACAAGAGAACTCCATGGGATCCGTACATACTTTGTAGATGTCATACCCAAGGTTCTGCAATGCGGTCCAGAGCTGTCCGTCACACTCGTAATACTTGAGTTCGCGGGGCGTCATGCTCGCTGTGGCCGTATATTCCAAGGTGCACAAATCAGCCATCACCTGATTGCTGATGGAAGAACGATTCACAGTATTATAGGAAATATTGAATCCCTTTTCGATCAGGAAATCATTCATTTCGGCGCAATCATATCCGTAGAACTTCTGCATTGTCACAAAATCGCATGCCTCGTCGAGAATGATCCAGTACACGTTTGGCTTCACCTCGCCGGCGGCTTCCAGTGCCGCCCGCTCGTCTGCTGAAACCATAATGGGCGGCGTTGGCGGAGATTTTTTTCCTTTAAATATGCTAAAGTCAAACGACATATCATTGACAAGCTGCGCAATCGTGGCAGCCGTGTATTCTTTCTCAACGGTTTCCTCTGATTTCCCGTCGCTATCTGCCCACTGCTCCGCTGCAGCAGCAACTACTGTTGACGCTTCCGTTGCCGCGGCCTTCACATTGCTCTTAAATAAACCGGCAGCCGAGGCAATCATGATGCAATTGAACAAAACCAGTCCGCCCATTACCGCCGTAACGATCTTCTGAAAGGCGCGAAGCTCCTTGCGATCGCGAGCCCGTATGAGAATAAAGCTGGCCGCGCCCAACAGCAGCACATATAAAGTCATAGACAGCCAGCGCTGCCAGTTCGGGCCGAGTTTGCTGAACGCATTAAACAAGAGATTGAAATTGAGAAACAGCAGCATGAAAACTGCCGCGTATAACGAGGAAAAGCTAAGGCGTCGGCTCATGAGGAGGCATAGAAAAAAGATTGCCAGGCCAATCGCAGCCAATGCCGTCGCTATCCACGCGCATTCGCTTTTGTTCACCTCGTACCAGTTAGTCGCCACCAGGAAAACAATAGGATAAATACACGCGAAAACCACTGGCAGCGCCGCCAACGTGCCTTGTCCCACAGCTTTCAAAACAGTCGGTTTCTTTTTCATTCGGTTGCTTATGCTCATAGTTCCTCTCAATGCAATCGTAATTTCCCCTCACGCGTCACTTAAAGCAGCATTACGCCTTCTCCGTCAAAAAAGGATTTCAAAACGCCGCTAATGACCACGCTTTCGCGCGCAGAGATACAATTGTTATTACTTCCGCGGATGGCTTTTAAAAACGCCGCCAGTTCGTAGCGCACGCCTTCTCCTTCGAACCGATAGAAGAAACGCCGATTATCGCGAACATCTCTTTGACGGATTTCGTAGCAATCCATCTTCCACCACGGCGCGGGAACATACGCGTACCCCCGCGTTCCCGCAATAATCATAACGTCCTCAGAAATCACCTCAGTGCCTATTTTCAGCGTAGCCTCAGCGGACGGGTACGTCATTTGTATTTTTGTATAGACATCGGCATGGCCCGCTTCGTCCATAGCCGTAATGAAGCCAATTGACTTGTAATCCGCGCCAAATACTTTTATTGCCGCCGCCACCACATAGGACGCGCACCGAACCATAGCGCCGTCATGGGACTCTGTGCTCGATATAGCCGGCAAGCCGGTGCAAGTCGCTTCAAGCGATTTTGGACACCCGATTACGCCGCTTTTAATCGCCAGTACAAGGCGCTGAAAAGCCAGCGAATACGCCGTTTTTAACGCTTCGCATAGTACAACGTTATTTTGAGCGGCGCATGAATAGAGTTGCTCCGTTATCTGAGGGTCTAAAGATAACGGGGTTTCGCACAGGACATGTTTTCCGTTCAGGACAGCTTCTTTCGCGTAACCGGGCCGTTCTTCCGGCGAAGTCACAATATATACTGCGTCAACTCTCTCCAAAAGTGCAGAATAGGTTTCACAACGATTCAAATGGGGTATGAGATTCTCCGAAGATGAATCGCCGCAGAAATAGTCGATCGCCTCAATGCCACTGACATACCGGATTTCATCAAGAAATCTTTGTATATGCAAGCCACATCCAACAACGCCGAGCCGCAGCTGCTTCCCCTGATTTCTCAGTTCGGTGCTGGAAACACCGTTCGTGCGCGGCAGATAGACAACTTCGCAATAATCCGATAGATAGTCGAACTTTCCAATCCAGTCAGAACCAATAGCGAAGCAATCCACGCCATATTTTTGAATGTCCTCTATTTTTTGTCCTTCATATTCCTCCAGCACAACCTGGTCCGCATAGCCTGTAGCACGCACCGACGCGATACGCTCGGAGAGCGATTGTTGAACCAGAAGCTTTCCCCTAGAACGATCAAAGTTTTCCGTCGTTACCCCAACGATCAGATAATCGCCCAGTTCTTTGGCCCGGCGAAGCAGATTGATATGGCCAATATGGAGCAGATCAAACGTCCCGTATGTAATTATCTTTTTCATTTTCCCCTTACCACCCCCGTTTTTGTAGATTCAATCCGTCCGTTTATACCCGCCGTTCCCGGCGTTCCCGGTTGCTTCCGATATAGCGCGACCGCCTTTCAGGGAAGCTGAGGATAATGTAAGCCAAACTGCGAAAGCAGCAAACGTACTGTATTCGTTGGAGACAAGCCCTCGATATCGAGTTCGCGTCCGCAGCAATACATCGCGTTGAGAACGCGGCATTCGTCTTGCGGTGATATTTCAAAAGTATGGGGCCATGCGCAATCCTCGTGCCATCGAACGCCATGATCCGATTGAATTATGATGATACAGTTTGGGTTTTCCGCGATAATTGCCTGTATGATACGTTTCATGCGCGCAGTTACATATTGATATTGTCCGAGATAATATTGCATGTTTTGCCAATCGGCACGATGGCCACCTTCGATAGGCGCGCCATTTGCCTGAAAGAGAAACGGAACGTGAGGGCAGCAGATATACGAGAAGATGGCGACGCGATCCGCCTCCGCATATACCCCCGCATCGTCAAAATAGTCAAACACAGAAAGCCTGTTCTTGATACTCCCGCTATATCCGTGCCGTGCAAGATCCATTATTTTATCCGTCGGCAACAACTCGATATCCTTCGCCGGCTCTGCGGCGGATGGCGTATTTTGAGCGGCGCCTCCAATCCCGTTCAGCACCGAAAGAATCGATTGATCCCGTGCGATATCGGAAACGGTAGCGCCATCTTCCGTTTCCGGTTCACCCGTATCAAAAAGGCTTTCATCTCTAAGGTTTGCAATCCCCTTGAAAATTGTTGCTTTTGTTGACATTTGGTAAAGTGAATATCCAAGCCCCTCTAATTCCGAATATAAGAGCGCATTCGCCAGCTTTTTGCGTGCAAACGAAATTGTCCTGTTTTCTTCCGTTAGGTAATGAAGCGTTACGACGTCGGCAATTGCCAATTCCGACTGCGGGGTTATGCAAGAACTGCTCAATGATATATTAAAACCAGCGTCTTCAAGAAAATCTGCAAAAGCAGCGTTATCATATCCGTAATACTTATCGATAACATCAAAAGCCGCATATTCGTCAAGTATAAAGTAATATATATTTGGCATGGCATTCTGCAGCAAAACATCCTCCGTAATAGGATCCTTGCTGAGCGGGATCTCCCTTTTGGCCGGCAACGATGCTGCCTCCGGAGGCGGTGTTGCTGATGCCGCAGCAATCGCTTTATTCTTGACTTGTCCTGCCACCGGAACGGTGTTCACAACAATCAAGCCGCATACGGTAACAAGCACTATCGTGATCGCTTTCCGCAGATAGCCTTTTCTTTGAACGAATGTTATGACTTTCCACAATAGCGCACTGATGGCTCCGACAGCGATCATTGTAAGCACAAGGGCTGTTATCGGCGCAACAAATTTCTTCAGCATTCTGTTGATTGAACCTGAGTTCAAAAGAAACAACATGATACACGACGAAAACAGGCCCGAGAACGTCAGACTTTTATGCAGCAAACTGCATAATACCAGATAAAGGCCAACACCAATCGCCATTGAGATGCCTGCCGGCTTCAATATGGAAACGAAAGTCATTTCTGCAAGGTTGTTTATATAGAGCAGATACAGCGGCAAAAAGCAGCACATTAAAACCGTTACTATGCACAGCAGCAGGATTCCACCATATCTACTTGATTGCACCCGCTTAGACTTCATTTGCCCTTTGTACGCTTTTCTTCCTTTTCTGCACGCTTCCTTATCTGCAATTCTTCTAGATGCAGCATAACCGACTTAATCCAAACAACAATTTTTTTCCAAAATATCGCGATAGACGCGCCACAAGCAATAAACAGGCCGGCAACGATTTGGAAAAGGTAGGACGTTGTTGCGGGATCAATATAGGCGTGCGCAGTTTTTGTAAAGAGTGCGCTAATCCAGAAAGAAAAGTATAAAACACCAAGTAGCCGTTTTGTTTTCGCGTGCATCAGTATATTCCCTCCAACATTTTGAAACACTGTTATTATGTATTATTACTTGTTCAAGGTTCTAATCGATAGAAAACCAAGATGGAATAGAATTCTTGAACTTGTTTCTCCGCTGCCACAGAAGGTGTCATAAAGGTTTTCACTTTAGGTAGTTGTCTTGTTTTGTGCGGTAATACGGCATAGCTCAGCCACAGGC
>CAYPKG010000071.1:0-6608 GCA_964411275.1 uncultured Oscillospiraceae bacterium
GACTCGGATATCAGCCTCATGGGGCCGGAAACGGCTGTGTATGTTGCGGGCGAGGGAAAAGCGGATCATCCCGTCATCGTGGGCCAGCTGACAAAGCGGGACGGCTCGTTTATGATAGGGCGCAGCGAAGAGCCCGACTTCACCTGGGAGGGTCTGGCGGGGAAAACAATCATCGGCGGGCGCAAAGGCGGTATGCCGTTTATGACGCTTTTGTACGTCCTTCGCATGCATGGACTGGAGCCCGGCGTGGATGTAGAGGTATTGGACGGCATCCAATTTGACCTGATCGGCGGCGCGTTTGACGGCGGCACCGGCGACTATGTTTCCCTGTTTGAGCCCACTGCGTCTATGTTCGTCAAAGAAGGAAAGGGCTTTATCGTGGCGAATGTAGGCGAGGCTTCCGGCGAAGTTCCCTATACGACATATATGGTGCGTCCGGAAACGCTGGAAAACGATCCCGCATTTGTAGAAAAATTTATACGGGCCATCTATAAAGCGCAAGTTTGGATTACGACAGCGTCCGACGCAGAAATTGCATCGGCGATGGAGCCCTACTTCCCGGATGCGGACCTTGCCATTCTGGAGGAGGTTTCAAAAAATTATCGGGCTACAGATTCATGGACTGGCGATCCCGTCATGCGGGAAGAAGCATACGAGCGGCTTCTGGACGTGATGGAGGGCGCGGGAGAGCTAAAAACCCGGGTGCCTTTTACTGAGCTTGTGGATAACTCCATCGCGAAAAAGGTTTCCGGCCAGTAATCAGGCCGCAGTCACGTCCCTCTTATAGCCATCACAGCGAAGGTCGTACACAAATAGTTTCCTTTGGTCTTCTTTGGCGCGCGCCTTTCGCCGGACGCGTGCCTTTTGCTTTGCCTGCTGCACGCCTTCTGCCAACAAAAGCCCCACCACGATCCCCGGAACTACAAAGCAAAGAAATAATCCACCCATTTGCGCATCCTCCTATTTCCGTTTTGGAAACTCTCTCTGAAAAAAAAGAGTTGTCCTCCTTGGCCCCCGTCCACAGTTTCATGCCTTTTTAGTATCATAAAAAGCAATTTCAATGGCGTTTACCTTGTTTATCCTCTATAATTGCATTATAGTATCTATTTTAGAAACAGTCAAGGATTATTTTTAAAAAATTTACGGTTTTGCTATTGCAATTATGTTTCTATGTAGGATACAATAGAAATAGAATTTACGATTTCAAAAAGGGGGCGTTTTTATGAATCGCATCCGCCAGCTGCGGCAAGCGCGTGGCTACACCCAGGAAGCCTTGGGGAAATTTTTAGGCGTACAAAAAGCGGCCATCAGTAAGTATGAAGGCGGGCACGCGAACCCGCCCCAGGATACGCTAAGCGCATTGGCGGATCTGTTTCACGTCAGCATCGATTATCTGGTGGGGCGCAGCGACGACCCTACTATATCAAAGCAGGCCGTGTCGCAGGTGCCCGTGGTGGGCCGGGTGCATGCGGGTGCTCCTATACTTGCCGAGGAAAACGTTTTCGATTATATGCCTGTGCCAGAAAGCCAGCTGCGCAGCGGCCAGTACTTTTATATGGAAGTGGAAGGCGACTGCATGGTGGACGCGCACATCATAGAAGGGGCGCTCGTGCTGGTTAAAATGCAGTCCCGGGTGGACAGCGGCGAGATCGCTGTGGTTCGCGTGGACGACGAGGTTGTCCTGCGCCGGGTCAAATGGATATCCAACCAGTTGATCCTATACCCCGCCAATCCCCAGTACGAGCCCATGATAATCGCCAGTGGCGACGTGCAGATCATCGGCAAGGTTGTGGAAGTGCGGTTTCAGGTGTAATGAAAGAGGGGGCCGTGCAGTAATCATGGTTACTGCATAACAGTAGGATTTTTCTCCTCCGGAGAAAACCCGGGGCCTAAAAAGGCGTCACTGGCGCCTTTTTGCGGCTCTTCTAGCCGTCAGCCCGCTGTAGCGCCAGAAAGTTAGACAAAAAAGAATTAAGCAGCAGCGAGGGCTTGAAGTCTGTGAAGAGCAGGCGGCAAGCCCTCAAGTTTTGCCTTAATCACGCTGCAGCAAGTTTGGCGCGAGCTTTCCTCTTCCCCTTCTTTAATCTTCATCGGAATTTTTCCCCTTCAAGTTAGGGTTGGGCAGGATAAGAAGCTGTTGCTGATGTTCATCGCCTACAAACTGGTCTTCTCCTTGTTGTAGTGCTTCGATGAGCAATTCCGTTGCGTCCGCGACCTTTCCCGCAAGCTGCATATACATGGTCTGATAATTTGGCATATCAATCACCTCTCGTTAAATTGCACTTACAGTTTATGCGATTACCGCATAAAAGTCAATATGCGAAAACCGCATACCCTAGAATGGCATGGGGGTGATAAATATGTATCCGCGTATTCGAGGACTAAGGGAAGATAAAGACGAAACACAGCAAGATATGGCCGATATTTTGAAAATAGGGCAAACTACATATTCCCGATACGAAACAGGTGAGTTGGATATCCCAAGCCAAACGCTGATTAAGTTGGCATTGTATCACAAAACGAGTATTGATTATCTCGTTGGATTAACCGATGATAAAGACACTTACAAACGGGGGAAGGGTGCCCCAAAGCTGTAACGAATAGGCGGCGTCCGCAGACGCCGCCTACTGTTCGCAATTGACTTAGAATCCTCGCCTCATGCAAGCTCGTCGCCTTCAGGCAGCGTCTCGGACTCAAAATCCGGTTCTTCCTGATCGTCGGGCGCAGCCGCTTCGGTTGTGGCGACCATGTCCGTGCTTTCCGCCTGATCCGTTTGCGCGTCTGTGCGGTAAATGGGCCGGCTGAGGTTCATGGGATATTCGATCTTATCCTTGGGATTATGCTGCAGCAGCCGGTTGCCCACCTCTAACCGCGACTCCACCCGAAAAGTATGTACCGTCTTGTCGTGGGTCCATTTATAAACCTTTGTGGGGGATTTGTAAATATACTCCGACCCGGATTTTATGGAGGTAAAAAACTGCACGCCCACACCCGCCATGCTATTGCGCGCATGATCGATGCCAAGGCTTTTCATCATTAAATAGTAGTAAGCGCCGTCGGACCAGCCGCAATCCAGCACAAGATGCGCGTCCACTGGAAATTCGCGGTAATATTTCAAAATGGTCTCTTCAATCCCCAGCTTTCTTGCTGTGCCCAAATACAGCTGTACATGGCTGCCATGCCCGCTTTTATAGCCGTAGCTTTCGGAATTGTAGGCGATATCCCCGATCATGGCTTCCTCAAAGGATGGGATAACCAAATGCGTCCGCACCCCGGGAAGAGTCCGCTCCACCCCCGCCTTGCCGCCTAAAAACATGCTGGAGGACGTGTTTGGCACCTCATACCCTAGCTGGCTGTAGATCCAGTGGATGTAGCTTGCACAATCCATCCCCTCCACGGGATAAGTGTATACGCCGGAGGGGTTCCACCATGTTTCCTTAAACCCACTCCCCTGATGGCTGCCGCCAAATTCAAAGGGCACACCGGACACCTCAACGCCGCCAACCACGCCGCGGTAGGATTTTATTTTTACCTTATGCGCCTCCTGATACGCCAGCACAAATGGATGATCGTAAGGAAGCAGCCGAAACCCCATCTCTACAATCTGCTGCTCCAATGGCGACATCTCCCCCGCAGCCAGCGCGGTCGCCGGAAGCAGCACAAACAAGCACAACATTGCGACTACAGTCAGGATCTTTCTTTTCATTTTTGTTACACCCCTCTTCCTAATATTTATAAAGAAATTATACAAACTATGTCGGCCCGCGCTCCTATGCCGCGGCCCCCTATATATGATATAACGACGCAATGTTTCTTTTGCTGCGCCGCTTTTTGTTCATTATTTCATGGAGTATACCATACTATCGCACCCTCAAGAAAGCCCTTTTCGACCTTTTTCCTTCCGGAAGCGTTTCCAGTTGCGGTATCGCAATTCCTTATATATAACGCGCGCTTTATTCGTCATTTTTATTGAAATTTTTATTAGTGGGCAATTTGTCCCGTAATAAGCCTGTATTTGTCATAAGATAAAATTTTATCTTTCGCGTGTGCACAAACTCCCTATAACTAAATCTTATATGTATTCCAAATATGAATGGGGCGTGTAAAAAATAGGGCTTTTCTGTGAAGGTGCAAAGAAGTATAATGTATTCGTTAAGTGCGTGTCAATAATATATTATGTATGTTAAGTAATCGCTAACGTATATAATACATCGGTTTTGACTGGCAGTACATCGAAAAGCAAAGGAGCATGCAATGCATCCGACTGAAGTAATGGATCGCCTCATCGAGCAGTATGAGGGATATTTTGATATTATGCGCCCATACACGACAAATGGGCTGGACTTTTTGGCATACGCACATTATTACCAGACCCAGGAAAAATATGTGCTAACCCGCAAGGCGAAATTGTACGGGTTTGAAATCAACGAGCATTGCTTCTTTTATGAAGTACCGCATTTGTCAATGGAAAGCTGGGCGCCGCTCAAAGCATTCGTCATTGAAGCGGAGGGTGATTTTGTAAAACCCCATCAGGAGCATATGTATTCCTACATATCCCTCATCCTCCTGTGCGGGAAAATAGATGCCGACGTGAAAGCGGATATCGCAAAGTTGAAATACACGAAAAACTACAAGTTCTCCCTACATGGTTACAGCACGGTGCGCCTGGGCGCAGTGGATTTGTGGGATGAAACAGTCATTACAAATCGACAGGGAAAAGAACTTGAAAAGGTCTTGGAGCGGGCGCTCCACTCGTAAACCGGAGTTATCAGGACGGGCCAGGTCCTGTTAGCTTATATGCAATCATCACTTTACAATGAAAGGTGGTCAATGTCATGAGTTCCCTGGTTATTCTCCTCATTGCTCTTGTGGTTTTCATCGGAGCATACTTCACCTATGGCAGCTATCTTGCCAAATCCTGGGGTCTGGATGCCAATCGGCCTACCCCTGCCCACACCATGACGGACGGCGTGGACTACGTCCCTGCCAAAGCGCCCGTTCTTCTTGGTCACCACTTCGCGTCCATCGCCGGCGCAGGTCCCATCAACGGCCCCATCCAGGCTTCTGTGTTTGGCTGGCTGCCGGTTCTGCTGTGGATCATCGTTGGCGGCGTTTTCTTTGGCGCGGTTCACGATTTTGCAGCCTTGTTCGCATCCGTGCGGCATGACGGTAAATCCATCGGCCACGTCATCGAAATGAACATTGGCCGTCGCGGCAAGCGCCTGTTCCTGGCCTTTGGCTGGTTCACGCTGCTGCTGGTTATCGCGGCGTTCGCCTCCATCGTGAAGGGCACCTTCACGGTTGACCCGGCAAACGTTGAGGCGACCATCGGTAACGGCTCGGTAGCCACTGCGTCCCTGCTGTTCATCGTGCTGGCTGTTGTGTTCGGTTTCCTGGTATACCGCAAAAACACGCCCCTGCTGATCAGCTCCATCGTGGGCGTTATCCTGCTGGCGCTGTGCGTTGCCGCCGGCCTTAAGTGGCCTATCATCGGCGTCTCCGGCAATGCGTGGCTGCTCTTCATCGTAGTCTACATCATGGTAGCCTGCGTAGCGCCCGTGTGGATTTTGCTTCAGCCTCGTGATTACCTCAACAGCTTCCTGCTGTACGCCATGATGCTGCTGGCCATCGTCGGTGTCATCGGCGCCAACCCCACCATGAACGTTCCCGCCGTTGTTGGCTGGAAGGTGGAGGGCATGGGCCCCATGTTCCCTGTTCTGTTCATCACCGTGGCCTGCGGCGCGATTTCCGGCTTCCACAGCCTGGTGGGCTCCGGCACCACGTCCAAGCAGCTGGATAAGGAAACCGACTCCAAGGTCATTGGCTACGGCGGTATGTTGATTGAGTGCGCACTGGCGGTCCTGGCCTTGATCGCCGTTTGCTCACTGGGCGGACAGCAGGGTACCCCTGCGGTCACATTCGCTACCGGTATTGCCGGGTTCTTCGCCACCATGGGCATGGGCGTGGAAGCCCAGAAGGTTATTCGCACTTTGATTACCCTGGCCGTTTCCGCTTTCGCGTTGACCTCTCTGGACACCGCCGCCCGCATGGGCCGCTTCCTGTTCCAGGAGTTCTTCGTGGATGAAGGCGAGGATGTAAAGAATCTCACCGGCTTCCGTAAGTTCCTGGTGAACCCCTATGTTGCCACGTTGATCACTGTTGGTCTGGGTGCGCTGCTGGCCATTGGCGGCTACGCAAAAATCTGGCCTCTGTTCGGCGCTGCGAACCAGCTGTTGGCGGGTCTGTCCCTGTTGGCCTGCTGCGTATGGCTTGGCAAGATCGGCAAGAAGAACGGCGCGTTCTACATCCCCATGGCGTTCATGACCATTGCGACCGTCACCTCCCTGGTGCAGACCCTGATCACCAAGATCAAGGATCTCTCCGCTGGAAGTGCCGATCCTTTGGGTTCGGTTCTGCAGATCGTCTTCTCGGTGGTTCTGGTGATTCTGGCCGTTATCCTGGTCATCGAGGGCGTTCAGGCGCTCATAAAGATCAAAAAGAGCAAGTCCCAAGCTGCATAAGCAGTATACAAAAAAAGAGCGGCAATTAAGAGCGTTGACATAAGAAAACAAGCAAGAATCCAGTAAAATCAACGCTTTTAAGGGCAG
>CAYPKG010000072.1:0-6338 GCA_964411275.1 uncultured Oscillospiraceae bacterium
TCTGAACACGGGCGCGGGATTTGCCAAAGCTCATGACCTTGTTGCCGCCACCCTGCTGTTGCATCATAAAGTAATAGAACAGGCCCAGCGCGCCGATGATCAAAAGATACGGCAATATGATTTCCAAGAAGGAGGCTTCCGGCTGCAGCTTGGCCGCGTAATAGTCGAAAGGATAATCCTCGCTGGAGATGGTATCGATTGGCTTTTCAGGATGCAGGGCCGCAACGATAGCAGTCATGTCCGCGTCAAAAGTTGTCATTGAGGGAATGATCACCGTAAAGTCGGAACGGTTGGGCATCTGATCCGTCGTATATTCACTGTCTTTGTAAAGTCCCTTCAACTCCCGCACGGTAATTTGTACGGCGGAAACCTCTCCGTTTCGAACTTTTGTCAGAAAAGCATTATACTCCATCGTCTCGGATTTGCTGGCTGCAGGATCCAAACCGGTCGCCATTAAAATAATTGCAATGAGTATAATCAGATATATCAATGGGGTGCGCAGTTTTTTATTCACGTACCAAATCCTCCCGGAGCGGAAAAAGGCTCCTTACTACATTAATATAGCCACGATAAAACAAGCGGGCCACAGTAAGATAGTTTACCACAACCCTGCCTTGTATTCAATCTTCCAGTGCCGTTAAATTGGGGCACCAGGGAAAACTTTTTTATATAAAAGGGGTATTATACCCCATAGACTTCCGGCTTTAATACGCCGACGTAGGGCAAATTCCGGTATCGGCCCAAGAAATCCAGGCCATATCCCACAACGAATTTGTTGGGAATGATGAACCCGCAGTAGTCGGGGGAAATATCGCATTCCCTGCGGGAAGGCTTGTCCAGCAGACAGGCAATCCGAAGAGACGCGGGATTGCGGGATTTCAAAAGCCCTGTGAGGTGATTGAGCGTGAGTCCGCTGTCCATGATATCCTCGACGATGAGCACGTCACGACCCGTGAGGCTGGTATCCACGTCCTTGGCGATGCGCACGATCCCGCTTGTTTTCGTGCCGTCACCATAGCTGGAGATGGCCATAAAATCCATCTGCGTATGCAGTTTGATTTGCTTTGCGAGATCTGCGTAGAACATGACAGCACCCTTTAATATGCATAGCAGTACCAGCTCTTTCCCCTGGTAGTCCGCCGTGATCTCCGCCCCCATCTCAGCAATCCGTTTTTGCAGCGTCGCTTCGTCAAGCAACACTTCTTCCATCTGTTCATGTAAATACATTGTCAACTACCTCCCAATTCATCCGCTGATTTGTATTGAATACGCAAAATATGCTTTGTGTCATGTCGCACCCGGGCAAAATGGGCAATGGTGCAGCCCGGTACAAACACGATCTCCTCCCCTGCGGTCAATATCGGCAATTGCCGCCGCTCCATGGGGATTTTGTGGTCAATCCAATAATCCTTCAGTTTTTTCGTCCCAGGCGCGCCATAGGGATGAAACCGGTCCCCCGGCCGTCTGGAGCGGGCATGCAGCCCGCCCGGCAGGCTGTCCGCGTCCAGGAACGCTACGAACGCGCCTTCCTCCCGGCGCTCCTGCGCATAAGAAACCTGAAATTCCCCTCCCGGTACCCGGGAATTTCCCGGTACCGCCAGTTCTACCAGCCAGTCGGCTTGTTCGGCCAATCGGCCGACATCGATATACAGCCGCCCATATTCCACCCGCGCCCAATTCCCCTTCGGCAACGGCGCACGGGCGCCGTGCCGGGCGCTTAACAGCGATATCACCCGCACCAGCCCCGAATACTCCATATCGTAGAGCGCGCCGCTCCTATCGAGTATCTCCATCACAGCCCGGCTTCGCAGGGGCCCAGGCAGGGCGAGAAGCGTACGGCAATCGTATCCTCCGCCCTGGGTTTGCGCCGCTAATACGCCTTCTAGAGACAATGATAACAGATATTCTTCATCCTCCCGGCAAAGTGTAGCGGTGCGGGCCAGGCACTGGCTGACGTTTGGATTATATTGCATTTTCAGCTGGGGCAAAAGCTCCAGCCTGATCCGGTTGCGGGTCATGGACGGATCAAGGTTCGTGCTGTCCGTGCGGAAGGCGATCTCCCGATCGGAAACGAATTGCTCAACATCCGCTTTCTTGACAGGGAGCATAGGCCTAATCAATTGTCCGGCCTTAAGCGCCATGCCGGAAAGCCCCCTCGGCCCCGTGCCACGCAGCATATGCAACAGCACCGTTTCCGCCTGATCCTCCTGATGGTGGGCAGTGGCAATCCATTTTGCGCCGATTTTGCGCCTGACCTCCTCAAAAAATGCGTAGCGCGCTTCCCGTGCGGCCTCTTCCATGCCCTTTCCCTCGCGCTGTGCTATTTTAGGCACGTCCATCTTCTTCTCAAAATACGGTATTGAACGTTCTGCCATGGATGCGCGCACGAACGCCGCGTCCGCGTCAGCTTCATCCCCGCGGATGCCATGATTGAGGTGCGCGGCGAACAAGGAGTTCATTCCTAAATCGTGAAGCGCTACAATAAGGGCCATGGAATCCATGCCCCCGGATACGCCCGCCACAATGCCGTCCCCCGGCGTGACGTGAGCCTCTTGAAGCGCCTTTTTTATCTGCTCAAGCATCGTTGTTTTCCGCCTTGCGCATTTTCCCCCATGATATTATTAATGATACGCTTTGGCGGATGGTTTGGCAAGCCGTAGAAATGCTTCGTTCAAAATTAAAGCAGCCGGGCTTAGTGCCGGCTGCCTGTATTATTCCTGTGTGGTTATTTCCTGATCCTCACCGGTTTGGGAGAACGCCTCATCCATGAGAGCACGCGCCTCGTCATATCTGTCGTAAGGTACAAAATACCGGTACCGCTCAAACAACTGCCAAGCCCTCAGGGTCAGGCCCACGCCCACCGCATTCCTTTTCGTATACGGGATGTCGTGATCCTCAAGCATCCCTTCTACGATGCCGGTCCATACCTGGGGCTTTTCGATCAGCAGGACGAAGTCGCCATTTTCCGCTTTGTGTACAATACTTTTCCCGCAGAACGGACAGGCGCCATGTTCAAATACGGCCTTGCATTTCTCGCAATACAGCATGATCATCCCTCCTCACCTACAGAATATCATGGTTGCGGGAAATTTGCCATTACCGCCCCTTTTTTTTATAAATCACGACGCTGATAAAATATGAAAACACCATAACCACCGTTACGTTTACCGCCAGCAGCTTTAGCAACACGCCTGGCTCGGACAGCAGGGGCAGCAGGGTGTCAATATCATCGGAAAACAGCATTATTCCAATTGTGGGCAGCATGATGATGGCCATCATAATAACCCGCGCTTTTTCTGCACCGAGCCACACCACAAACGGAATGAGGATTGACGTAAGCAGCAGTGCGGCGAGGCAAAACGTTAAGAGGCTCACTAAATTCTCCATTATGTTGGCAGGTTGTTTCGCAACCACCGCCGTAAACACCTGCAAAATCAGCGCAACAACGATGCCAAGAGCCGTAAACATGAGCACCAGCAGATATTTGCTTAGTACGACCTTATTTGCCGAAATCGGCAGCGCGCGGCAGTAATCTGTCCATTTCGCCTGGTCGTCATAGGCAAAGCTGGACACCACAATCATGATGGAGCATAGCAGTATTCCAAATGAAAACGCTGAAATCATGCTGGTTCCAACCGCCACGCCCATGACAAAATAGAACAGCAGCAAGATACCGATGATCCGCAATTGCTTGCTCAGTACCAGAATATCCTTGATAAACAATCCTTTCATGGGTTTACGCCTCCCCCTTTACATGATATAGCATGATGGCCTCCAAGTCCGCCGGGGCAAACTGCGCCCCGGGCAAAAGCCGCCTTGCGGCAATACGGTCGCTGATAAGCAGTTCCACCTGAAACCGGCTTTCCCGCTTGCCCGCTATGATGGAGGCGGGCAACCGCGCTGCGTCCTCATGCGTACAGCTGATGAGGGCGAACCGGTCCATGAGGGCGTCCTTCGGTTCCGCAAATACCAGCTTGCCCTCGTGCAAAAACGCCACATAGTCCGCAATCTTGTCAAGGTCGCTGGTGATGTGGGAGCTTAAGAGCACAGAGCATCCCTCGTCCTGAATTAACTCCCTTAGAATGTCCAGTATCTCGTCGCGGATCACCGGGTCAAGGCCGCTGGTGGCTTCATCGAGTAAAAGCAGCCTGGGCTTGTGGGAAAGGGCCGCCGCGATATTGAGCTTTTGCTTCATGCCCCGGGACAGCTCCTTCACCCGCTTTTTCTCCGGCAGGCGAAATTCTTTGAGAAGCGACTCAAATTGCCTTTTATCCCAATCGGGATAGATGCTTTGAAGGATCCTCCCCACGTCACGCGGCCGCAGCGTCTCATGGAAAAAGCATTCGTCCAGCACCACGCCAAGCTGCCTCTTGATGGCCTCTTCCTCCCGGACGCTGTCCTTCCCCAGGAGCGAGATCTCTCCCCCATCTTTTTTGAGCATGTTGAGCATCAGCTTGATGAGCGTGGTTTTCCCAGCGCCGTTTTCCCCGATCAACCCTAACACGCATCCCTCCGGCAACGCGAAGGAAACATCGGAAAGTGTGAACTGGGAAATTTTTTTTGTTACGTTATTGACAGAAATCGCGTTTTGCATTCCTTTACTCCTCATATAAAATCTTTAATAGTGCCGTTAGCTCATCACAGGATACGCCGCTTGCCCGGGCCAGCTGCACGGCGGCATAAAGCTGCTCCTCCAGGCGCCGCAGGGCCTCCTCGCGCAAAAGCTCAGTATTGCGCCCTGCCACAAAGCTGCCCTTCCCTGCCACGGTCTCGATAAACCCGTCACGCTCCAGCTCTTCATAGGCCCGTTTGGTGGTAATCACGCTGATGCGAAGCTCCTTGGCCAACAGCCGGATTGAGGGCAGGGCGTCCCCTGCCTGCAATTCTCCGGTCATGATCGCGGACTTAATCTGTTCCTCGATCTGCTCGTAGAGCGGTTTATCGCTTGCGTTGCTGATGAGTATGTGCATCCCGGTACCGTCCTTCTGTATTCACCGAGCATACTGTATATACTCGATATGAACAGTATACGCAAATAAAAAGGCCCTGTCAAGAGCCATTTTAAAATTTATTGTTCTGTTTTTGAGATCAGGTTGCGGCACAGGAATACGATGAGAATGGACGCGCCTATGTCCCACGCGGCCCACACGAGATTGCCAGTGTTTCCGCCGATTATGATGGAGAGAACCACGCCTGGAGCCACAAGGAACATCAACCCCAAAATGTAGATGAACATGATAAGAACCTTATTCTTGCTGCCCCCCAGCACCCGTTCAATCAAAATCAGGCCTGCGCTGTAGAGTATGTTGATGCTTGCGTACGCAAGCCCAGCACTAAGGGCATTGAGTATAGGAGCGCGGAGTATCAGCATGGCACTTGCGGCAAATGCAAGCCCGTTTACAAGGCCCTTTATAAAATCCGGGGCGATTACAGCCATGAGCTTCTGAAAATTCGTAGCCGGCACCAGATAAAGATACACGATGGACAATTCCTTCCCGATGCCCCCGGTCAGGCCCAGGAATATCAAAAGATACGCCGCCATAATCAGCACCGGCCAAAGCTCCGCCCCGGAAATCAGCTCATCCCCCATGAAAAACATAGAGATCACCGGCATCAAAAAAGCCGCCGCCGCCGTTAAATCAAGAAACATGCCAATTCCCTGGCGGGATTGCTCTCGAAGGCGCTTAAAAAAGAATGCCGACGCACCCTTGCCTTTTAATGGGGCGTTGTCCCGCTTGATGCGGCGGTTGACGGTCTCGCCCTGCTGCTCAACCCGGCCTTCTCTTGCCGCCTGTCTTTTCTGATAAGCTGTTTGGGCACTGTAGAGCACGTCCTCGAAATACTCGCTTCCGGAGCGCTGCATCAGCGCCACGCAGCCCATGCTAAAGACCACAAGCAGCGCAAAAAACAACAAGCCCATGCCCCAGTCGCTTTGAGCGATGGACACGGCACAGCCCCTGGCCCAACCGACTACCGGCACAAAATTCCACCAATCCGCGCCGAGTACCGCACTTAGGGATTGCAGTATGGATCCCCCTCGAACAACATCGATGACCAACAACGCTACAAGCAGCAATAAAACGGCGTTCAGCCCTCTTTCTACCGCTGTGCGCCGTCCCGGTTTGCCCGCGCAAAAGGTATAGATGTTGACACTAAAAAGCTGTGTGGCAACCCCAGCACCCACGTAGCCCAGTACCAGCCCCCAGAAGCCCCCGCCGGTGATGCCGAAGTTTGTGCGCATGTTGGGAAACTGAAACAGCAAAAACGCGCTTGCCAGTACCAGCGTCCCAGCTTGCCGGATGACCCCATAGATCAAAATCAGCCGTGGAGAAACCGGG
>CAYPKG010000073.1:0-6225 GCA_964411275.1 uncultured Oscillospiraceae bacterium
AGCCGGGGAATGCCTGGTGGCGGCGGCAAAACGAGGCGATGTGACATTGATCGCGGTTTTGCTTGAAGAGGAAGAAAAACACGCCGACCGGCGGTTTACATCCGCCGCCAAAATGTTTGATTACGGCTTTGCCAACATCACCACAATGACTGCCCTGGAGCTTGGCGTGCCTGAAACGGCGGAGGTCGTGGTGAAAAACAGTAGCTTTGACGATGCAAACGCGGGCATGCTGACTGTGAAAGCAGAGCTTTCCGGCAAGACCATCACCCGTATTCAGAGCGATCTCGATGCGATGCGCAACAATTCCCAGGCGATTACTCTTTCCGTTTCCACCGACGGGGAATTATCCGCACCGGTATTGGAAGGCGCCGTGGTGGGGACGATCACCTATCAATATGAGGGCAGCACTCTGTTTACGGCGGACGCCATCGCCACCCGCACCGTAAACGCCATGGGCGGCGGGGTGGTAAATACGCCGGACGCGAGGCTGCTGGAGACCGACTTGCGGCAGAAAAACCCGGCCAGCCCCTGGCTGTTCTGGATTTTAGTGCTGGTGGTCATCGCCGTCGCCGTGATCGTCATCCGCACCATCCTCCTGCGGCGCAACCGCCTGCGCAGGCGGCGGACAAGAAGCCGCCGCAGCGGCGGGTATATCTATCGCAAATAAAGAAAGGCAGTTTGCCATGACAGTGAAAACCGGCGTCAAGGTCCTTGCGCAAAACCGCAAGGCCCGGCATGAATATTTTATAGAGGACACCTATGAATGCGGCATGGTCCTGTTGGGAACCGAGGTCAAATCCATGCGCACGGGGAAGGTGAATTTGAAAGACTGCTATGCCATGGTGAAGAACGGCGAGGTGTTTGTCCACGGCATGCACATCAGCCCCTATGAGCAGGGAAACATCCATAACCCAGACCCCTTCCGGCCGCGCAAGCTGTTGTTGCACCGTCGCGAGATCCATAAGCTCTACGCTTTGCAGCAGGCGGACGGCATGAGCCTCATCCCCCTCCAGGTATACCTGAAAAATGGAAGGATCAAGCTGGAGCTGGCGGTGGCAAAGGGCAAAAAGCTTTACGACAAGCGTCACGACATCGCCGCAAGGGACAGCAAGCGGGAGATGGAGCGCTCTTTCAAAGAGGGGCGGTACCGTTAACGGTTAAAACCGGGTCAGGCCCCGGAAAAATAGATTGATGCAGTATCAAAGGAGGATCACCATGAAGACTTTGCCTTTTGACAAGGCCCGGCTCACACAGATCGTGGAGCAGTATCCCACGCCCTTTCACATTTATGATGAAAAAGCCATGTTGGACAACCTCTCGCGTCTCAAAAACGCGTTCGCCTGGAACAAAGGCTTTCGGGAATATTTCGCCGTCAAGGCTGAGCCCAATCCGGTGATCATGAAAATCCTCCACGAGAACGGCTGCGGCATGGACTGCTCGTCGCTGACGGAGCTGATGCTCTGTGACGCCATGGGCATTCGCGGCCGGGACATCATGTTTTCCTCCAACGATACCCCGGAGGAGGATTTCAGGATGGCCCAGGACCTCAATGCCATCATCAACCTGGACGACATCACCCACATCCCCTTCCTGGAAAGAAACGGCGGTATCCCAAAGACCATCTGCTGCCGCTATAACCCCGGCGGGGAGTTTCGCCTGGGGAACACCATCATGGGCAACCCCGGGGACGCCAAATACGGCTTTACCCGCCCGCAAATGACAGAGGGCTTTCAACAGCTTCTCGCCCTCGGCGCGACGGAGTTCGGCCTGCACGCATTCCTCGCCAGCAACACCACGGACTCCAATTACTATCCGGCTTTGGCACGGGCGCTGTTTGAGCTGGCGGCCGAGCTGCATGAGGAAACCGGCGCGAACATTACGTTTATCAACCTCTCCGGCGGCATCGGCATCCCGTACCTGCCCGGCGAAGCGCCCGCGGACATCGAGTGGATCGGTAAGGAGGTACAAAAGGCCTATGAACAGATCATCGTGCCCACCGGCATGGAGATTTCCCTGTTTACGGAGCTTGGCCGCTACATCACAGGCCCGTATGGGTATTTGGTGGCCACCTGCCTGCACCACAAACATACCCACAAGGAATATGTGGGCCTGGACGCCTGTGCCGCAAACCTCATGCGCCCCGCCATGTACGGCTCCTATCACCATATCACGGTTATGGGCAAGGAAAACGGCCCGTTTGACCATGTGTACGACGTGACCGGTTCCCTGTGCGAAAACAACGACAAGTTCGCCATCGACCGGGCGCTGCCCCGGGTGGACATCGGGGATCTGCTGGTGCTCCACGACACAGGAGCCCACGGCTTTTCCATGGGATATAACTACAACGGCAAGCTGCGCTCTTCCGAGGTGCTGCTAAAGGCCGACGGCAGTACCGAGCTCATCCGCAGGGCGGAAACGCCCAAGGATTATTTTGCCACGCTGGACTGTATCCCGGAAATGAAAAAGTATCTGTAAAGACAGCATATAAAAGCAGCATATAAAAGCGAATGACGGCGAGGGTTCCCCTCGCCGTTAGGCTGTTGAAAAACCATGCAATGTGTTCCTTCTGACATGTGTAACAAATATATTAACAATGAAAAATATCCCATCTTTTTCTACCGATTGGTGGTACGATAAATCTATTAAACACAGGGAGGCCGTCATGATGAAAAGAGTGCTTATTTTCCTGCTGTTTCTTTGCCTCCTGCTTCAGGGCTGCGCCGCTTCCCCCGCCTCAGGGGAAACGCCCGTGCCATCAGCGCCGGATGGATATACCCTTTCGCCCACGCTCACGGAAACGTCCCCCGCGCCAAGTGAAGGGGAGCAATTGCTGGGGGAAGGAGACCTGCTGCTGGATTTTACGATGCGGCTTCCTGAAAACTTCGCGGCTGAAATCTCCTACAGCAGCGCCCGCCTGACGGACGGGGCCGGCGCCTATGCGGGGAGTGTAGAAGTCAAGGCGTATTACCCGGAGGGAGGCCATGAATCCCTCATGGACAACCATTGCGAAGTCGTTTACCCTTGGGAAGAGATATCCTTGGAATTCACAAACCCCGAGCCGTGGCAGGCGCATGTGGAGAAGGTTCTATACGCCCGGTTCAAGCACGATGATTTTGAGGATCATCACAGCGCCCGCTCGGTGGACAGTACCATATACTACATCCTGTTCCAGGGGGATCACACATTCATAAACGACTATGGCGACACATTGACGTATCAGAATTGCTATAAGCTTCGCTTTTTTACCGACTATTGGGACGAGCAGGAGGTAGCCACCCAGGTTTGGACAGAGGAAGAAATCCTCGCCTGCGTCAAGTCCTTTGCGCTCAAGGAGGAGTATCCGTATCAGCCTGCATTCAACCAGCGAGAGTTTTGGCGTATTGGGGCCGAGGCGCTGTTGCAGGCAATGGCCAAGGGCCAAACTCCAGAGGCCCGGGACATGCACACTGCCTTCGGTAATCCAAAGTCCGTCACTTCCGGTTTTCAAAACGGCTTTTCCATGGAAATACTGGTGGAGGACGGCCGCCGCGTCTGCCGCTGCTCCCACGAAAAAGGCGGCATTCACGCTACGATAGACTTTGATATGACTTCTGGCGAGCAAACGGCAGTGACGTTTGAAAGAAAATAAAAGAAAATGATAGTAAAAAGGCGGTTCAGCTTTTCTTCGCTGTGCCGCCTTATATTTTTCAAAAATCATGCCGCCATCGATGGCCGTATCTAAGCATATTCCTCCAGCAACCCATCTACGATGGCGTCAAATCCCATGGAATGGGAGGCCTTCACGAGAACCGTGTCTCCCGGCTGTAGATACTGGGTCAGCCGAAACAGCAGCGCCTCCCGATTGGGAAAATAATGCGCTTCCTTCGCGCCCGCTTCTTGCGCCCCCTCATAAATGCCCCTGGCCAAAGTTCCCGCGCACAGCATTACGTCCACGCCGCACGAAGCCGCATACGCCCCCACATCCCTGTGATATTCCAGCCCTCGCTCCCCCAGCTCCAGCATGTCGCCAAGGACGCACACCTTGCGGCCACTGGCCTTTTGCAGCACGTCCAGCGCCGCTTTCATGGCGGCGGGGCTGGCGTTATAGGTGTCGTTGATCACCGTAAGACCGTTCCCCTGGGAGATGGACATCCGCCCGCCCACCGGCGCGTACGAGAGCAGGCCTTTTTGAATTTCTTCAGGCCGCATCCCAAGCGCCCGCCCCACCGCAAAGGCCGCGAGGCCATTGTAGACCATGTGCATGCCTGGGGCCGGTACCGTCAGCCGGAAGCGGGCATCGTTCTCATATAAAACGGTAAACGACAAGCCCAATAGCCCGTCATCCTCCACGTCCAGCGCCTGATAGCTGTTGTGTGCGCCCAAGCCAAATGTAATGACGTCCTCCCGGGCTTTTTTCAGCGCGATGAGCATATCATCGTCGCCGTTGAGGATGATCCGGCCGCCGGGGGCCATGTGGGCGAGCATTTCCGTTTTTCCCCGCAATATCCCCTCCCGGGAACCAAAATGCTCGATGTGCGCCTCGCCGATGTTGGTAAAAAGGCAAATGTCAGGCCGCACCGCCCGGGCCAGGCTTTCGATTTCGCCAAAGTGGTTGGTGCCCATCTCGATGACTGCCGCCTGATCCTCCGGCATAAGCCGAAACAGCGTCAGGGGAACCCCTGTCTGATTGTTGAGATTTCCCTCATTTTTCAACACCCGGAACCGGGCGGCGAGGGCGCTTGCCACGCATTCCTTCGTGGTGGTTTTGCCGACGCTTCCGGTAATGCCCACTGTTTTGAGCCCGGGAAACCGGCTTTTATAATATCCCGCCAGGTCGAGAAACGCCCGCCCCGTATCCGCCACCCGGATATGGGGGACGGCAGGATCGAGGGGGTGTTCGCTCAGGGTGCAGCAGGCCCCGGCGGAGAGCGCCGCTTCCATAAACGCGTGGCCGTCAAACCGCTCTCCCCGGATGGGGACGAACAGCGCGCCGGGGTCCGCTTTGCGGCTGTCGATGACCACGCTTGTCACCCGCAAGTTCCCAGGCGCGAACAGCGTGCCGCCACAGGCCAATGCCGCTTCGTGTAAACAAAATTCCTGCATATCAGCTTACCTGTATTTCTCCATGGACAGGGCGATCACCCTCTCGCAAAGGGACGGGTAGTCGATGCCGGCGGCCTGGGCCTCCTGGGGCAAAAGGCTTGTGGGGGTCATGCCCGGAAGCGTGTTCACCTCAAGGCAATACGCTTTCCCGTCCGCCGAGATCAAAAAGTCCGCACGGCCGTAAACGCTAAGCTTCAACAGCTCAAAGGCCTTTTTCGCCGCAGCCTGCAAAAGCGATGTTTCCTCAGGGGTGGTTCTGCCGGGACAGATTTCCTCGGTCCAGCCCGGCTGGTATTTATGGGCGTAATCGTAAAACCCGCTCCTGGGAATGATCTCGATGGGGGGCAATGCCATATCCCCCAGCACGCCCACGGAAAACTCCCGCCCTTCTATATACTCCTCCAGCAGCGCCGTTTCCTCATACCGGAATGTTTCTTCCAGCGCCCGCTCCAATTCCTCCTGTGTGCCGGCAATGGACACCCCTACGCTGGAGCCGCCCGAGCATGGCTTTACCACGCAGGGAAGGCCCAATGTGAGCGCCGCCTCCAGCCCGTCCGCCCGAGACAGCGGCATGGATTTCGGGGTGGTAATTCCGGCCTGCAAAAACAGCTGCTTCGTAACCCATTTGTTCATGGCAAGGGCGCTTCCCAAATATCCGGAGCCGGTATAGCGCACCCCCACCATGTCGAACACCGCCTGCAGGCGGCCGTTTTCGCCGTCCTCCCCGTGCAGGCCCATGAACACCATGTCCGCCGCCCGGCACGCCGTGAGCACGTTGGGGCCGATGTCCCCAAGGCCCACATCCCCCCGGCTTTTGCGCACGGCAGCGATGTCGGGGGCGTGTTCCTTCACCTGAAACGGCTCCGGGTCCTTCGCCAGGCGAAACAGATCCTTGACGTCCTTGGGCAGGTCGCCTAGGCCGAAAAACAGGTCGATGACCACCGCCCGGTGCCCTCTGTCCCGCAATGCCTTGCAAATCTTCGTTCCGGATGAAAGGGAGACCTCCCGCTCGACGCTTACGCCCCCTGCCAATACCACAATATCCATATTTTACCCTCTTTTCCATCTGGTATAAGACAAATTCAAAATATTATACCATAATTGCGAAGCGATTATGGTATAATCTCGCATCCGCGTTTCAGG
>CAYPKG010000074.1:0-6010 GCA_964411275.1 uncultured Oscillospiraceae bacterium
TGTAATCATACAGCCCATACCAAGGGAGAGCGAGAAGAACATCTGGCCGGCTGCCGTTCTCAAAACATTGAAGAAGCCGTTTTCAGCAAACGCTCCGAAGTTGGGCTTGAACATGAACTCCAGTCCAACGGACGCGCCCGGAAGCGTAACACCGCGGATGATAACGATCAACAGCATCACCGCGAGAGCGGGCATACCCACCTTGGAGAACTTCTCGATACCGCCGGAAATACCGCCCATGACGATAACGATGTTGATCAACATGTACACGGCATAGAACAGCAGCATATTGCCCGTATCCACCACATGCGTGCCGAAATACTCCGCGCCAGCCATGCCGCGGAAGCCCACACCGCCAAACATTTCCACCAGGAAGCCCATCATGTACTTCAATACCATGCCGCCCAAAACGCTGTAGAACGCCAGGATGAAGAAGCCGGACGCAACGCCCATGTAGCCCACCCAGGTATACTTCTTTGAGATGAGCTTATAGGTACCCACGGCCCCATGGCCATACTTACGGCCCAGCGCAAGCTCGCCGATCATGACGGCGAACCCGGTCACGCAGACCAGAAGCAAGTAAACCAGCAAGAAGGCGAAACCGCCGTTCGCGCCCATCTTGTACGGGAAGCCCCAGATGTTCCCCAAACCGACCGCGGAACCTACCGCAGCCATGAGGAAGCCAAAATTACTACCCCATTCGCCTCTCTTATTTTCCATAAATATAAGTCCCTCCCCTAATGATTTTGTTGGGTGAAGTACTCACCCATTGCCGCATATGTGCAGAGCGAACATGTTAAAGCATAAACCTCTTCCATGGAACGCCATTGTTTTTCTTTTCCTTTGTGATCTAAAAGTGAAATAACCGAGTTTCATGTGAAGATTTTGCTAACATGTATATCTCCATTATAATGAAATCGTTAAAAAATGCAATCATTTTATTAACGCTGTCTATATAAAGAGATATTTATGGGAGCCGAAATAAGAAAAACACATACCTGTTTTGCGAAAATCAGGAAAGAAATGAATGTTTAATCTGTAACAATGCATAAAATCTGAATATGACTGACATTGTATATTTTTTCTATTCAAATAATGAATAACAGCGCTTCAAAACCTTCAAATACCAAATCAAAAAAGTGGCTTGCGCCACTTTTTTGATTTGGGTCTTACAAGTCGTCCGCGTCCTGAACGGGGCGCTCGCCGTCATCTGTCATGCCGGTATAGCTTCCCTGGACATCCGAGGGAAATCCGCCCCTGTCCGTCATGCCGTCCAATAATTCCCTGACCCGCCAATGCATTAGAACTGTTTCTGCCGGTTCCTGTTTTGTTCGTTGTTCCGGTTCTGCTCGTTGTTCCGGTTCTGCTCGTTGTTTCGGTTCTGCTCGTTGTTCCGGTTCTGCTCATTGTTCCGGTTCTGCTGGTTGTTGTTGCGCTGCTGATTATGCTGGTTCTGCTGCCCGGTGAGCGGGTTCTGCGTGGAGTTATTGCTATTCTGCCGGGTCTGGTTATACTGCTGATTATACGACATTTTGTACCGTCCTTTCCTACTAACCTTTTTTTCGTACTCCTTCTCGATCCCTGTTCGAAAAGGCTACAATATTATCATGGCAAAAAAACAGGCGGCTACCCAGGAAAATTTGGGGAATTGGCCCATTTTTTTAAAATTGTGCCGTATGGTCCCGGCCCGAACTCCTAAGAGGGTTCAGCCAGAACGCCGCCGCCGCAAGCAGCCCGCAAAGCGCCGCAAGCAGGCGGTAGTAGAGGGGATATCCGGTGATAAATGACGCTGCAAACAGCAGCAGCGCGCACAGCATATACCGCCCGCTGCGCCCTGGGGCAAAAGGCTGCGCCTGCAACGCGCCGCGGTCATGTTTTTTTAGGATGCTTCGAATGCGCTCATCGATTTGCTCCTCCGTCACAGCCATGACCGGCTCCTCCTTTAAGAGCGCAATAAAGCTTTCCCGGCTTTCCAATACCATTGGGATGGGCAAGCGGCGCAGCAATGCCCCGGCCTCCTTGGAGCAGGGGGCAGTGCTAAACACCAGCACTTCCCGCGCCCCTGACTGCCGCGCCTGCCGGTATAGCCTTAGCACCGTATCCTCCTTCACAGGCTCTGCCTGGCGCAGGGACAGGACAAGCTGCCCCTCCCGCTCCTGCGGCAAAGCCGACACAACGCCTTTTATGACACGGTCAAATTCCGGTTCGGAAAGCAGCAGCAGCCGTTCCAGCAGCGCCTCGTCCCGAAGCCTGCCTTTTTCCCGGGCCACGAACCTGTCAAAGGAGATGCCCCGCCAAAGCCCCGACGCCAGCAAAAACAGCCCTGTGGTCACCACCGCAAGGGCGGCGCTCACCAGCTGATTGGGGACGTTGGAGCGAAACCACAGATAGCTCGCAAGCGCGAACACCACGCCAAGCACCACGCTGTCCACGGCCCGGGCCGCGCCGCTGCGCCCGCCCCGATGCTGTTTTTTGTAATATCGCAGGATGTCTTTGTCCAATGCCGTCGCCTCCCTCATTTTTTGGGATATTTCCCGGGAAATACGGAAAAACCTGCTGTGATTGTTGCCGTTTCCCTGATTTCTATACGGAATAGCGCGAATTGGTGTATACTATTCGTATCATACTTATCATCAGAAAGGACGGAGGGCGATCCTCCGATATGCCACTATGACAGACTCGCAATTTGCCGCCCGCCGGGTGGGGATACTGGGCGGCACGTTCAATCCCATCCACAACGGGCATGTGGCCATGGCCCAGGCGGCGCTTACTTTGGCTTCCCTTGACCGGGTTTTTTTTATGGTGGACCGGGCTCCGCCCCACAAGCGCCTTGACATGGATGTGTCCGCCGGTCAGCGGCTTTCCATGGCGCGTCTGGCGGCAAAGCCCCTTGATCAAAGGATCGCGGCCAGCGGTCTGGAGCTCAAGCGCCCGGGCAAAAGCTACACCTATGAAACGCTGCGGGCCCTACTGACACAGGAGCCGGAGACACAGTATCATTGGATTATCGGCACGGACATGCTCTACGACCTGCCTACCTGGAAAAACGCCCGGGAAGTCATGAACAACGTCATATTTTTGTGCATCCCCCGGCAGGATCTCGCGGGCGGCGAGAGGGAGGCGGCAAAACGGCTTGTAGACGAATACAACGCCCAGGTATTGATTTTGCCGGCGGATGTGCCCCCAATTTCCTCCACGGATGTGCGGCAGCGGGTGCTTGCGGGACGGCCTGTCAACACCCTGGTTCCCTCAGCAGTGGAAATGTATATTTATGAAAACGCCCTATATTTCCCAGAAGAACTGCGCTTGATGCAGGAAAAATTAAAGGCCGCGTTGAATATTGATAGGTATAGGCACACGATGGGCGTCGTCCGGGAGGCGGCAATCCTGGCGGAGCGGTTTGGCATCGATCCCGCTGAGGCGCGGCTTTGTGCGCTGCTCCATGACTGCGGCCGGGGTGCGGACAGTGGCTCGCTCAGCCACGCGAAAACAAGCGCGCGGCTGGCCCGGGAGGAGTACGGCGTCCATGACCCTGCGGTACTCACCGCCATCGAAACCCACACAACCGGCGGCGCCAATATGTCCAAGCTGGCGATGGCGCTGTATCTTGCGGACATGATCGAGCCTGGCCGGGCGTATCCTGGGGTGGAGGAATTGCGTGATCTAGCCCGCACCGACCTTCGCCGGGCGGTGTGCCTTGGTCTTCGCCAGACAATGGGATATGTAAAAGAGAGAGGGCAAGCGTTGGACCCCGTCTCGTTAGCGGCGCTGAACGATTTGGAACAGTGAAAAATGGGTAAAAAATATGTAGCAATAAAAAGGAGGGTGTAATGGATTTGGAATTGCGCGAACAGGTCATGAGTCTTTGCGAGGTATTGTATAATAAGAAGGCGATGGACATTGTGGCCATCAATGTGGCGGACAAAACCATCATTGCGGACTGGTTCGTAATCTGTAGCGGCCGCGCCGTCCCCCAGGTGAAAGCTTTGTGCGACGAGGTGGGACAAAAGGCGGAGGCCCTGGGGCTTGAACTTCGCAGGCGCGATGGCTATGGCGAAGGGCGCTGGGTGGTGCTGGATTTCGCCAGCATACTGTTGCACATCTTCATCCCGGACGAGCGCAAGTATTATAATATGGAGCGGCTGTGGATCGACGATCCCGAAAACGCGGTGCTGTATACCGAGATCATGGACGCGGAGGAAGAAAGCTGATTTTCCGCAATCATTTGCAAATACCCACAACGCCAAAGGGACCGGCATTGCCAGTCCCTTTGTATTTTCTTTATCTGTGTTTCAATCTTGGTTTAATACGCGACAATGTAAGTCGGATCCACATAATACGTGGTGCCTTTGTACCTGACCATGGCCGCGCCATTGCTGGCCAAGCCCCGGTACTCGAGACGTGTTTCATCGTCCACCAACGGCTCATCTGCTTCAGGTTCGCTGCTGTAGCGCATCGCCCGGGAAGCGTCATTCCAAAGGGTGATGTACCCCCTCTTCGCCCTGACGTCGGAACCGTAGGAATAATACCCATCATAATAATGGGAGCTGTTCCGGCTCATGGACAGGTCGCTCTGCCGGATGTACATTGTCCTGTCTCTATAGTCAATCCTTGCCCAGGTGCCGTTATACGCTTCACAGTACACAGACTCGTTATAGCTGAAATACCCCAGCAGATAGGAGGAGCTGGCCGTGGGCCTGCTGTAGGCGGGGGTGTTGTTGGCGGTGGGATATACATAGAACCCTGCGGTTATATAGCCTGCGCCGCTGCCCGAGGAGATCAAGTTCTCGGTGAGCACGTAGCCCGTGCGCCCTTCAAACACGATCTGGGTCCAGTCGCCGATGGTGCCGGTGCGGGTGGCGCTTTCGCCCATTCTCAGGTAACCCAGAGAGTTGCTGGTGGTATAGGGGCTGGAGTACACCCGAATGGTGGCGTTGGCGTAAATGGTGCCGGTGGTGTTATGAATGCCGCTGGAACTGCCGATTGACAGGGAGGACGTAGGAATATAGCCCTTGAGCGCGCCATATTGCACATACGTCCAGGCAGTGCTGGCAGTGCCCAGATACTGCACTCTCTCGCCTGCGTTGATGTATGCTATCTGCCTGCTGTCGGAGCCGGGGCTGGAGCGCAGCGCAACGGCATACGCGGTGTAGTGGGAAGTGCCGCCGGTTACGTTGGTGCCGCTGCCTCCGGAATAGGACACATACTGGCTGGAAATATACGCGGTCTGGCCGTTATAGGTCACCTGGGTCCAGCTGCCGGAAACCCCCAGATACGGCAACGTCTGTCCGGAAGTCACCTGCCCAAGCTTGCTGTATTTCGTGCCTGCGCCGGAACGGATGTTTACGCCGTTGGCGGTAACGGTGACGACCGAGCCTGTGGCAGAGGAGCTGCCGGAGCTTGAAGAACCGCTGCCTCCCACAGGCGCGGTGGTTGTGAGATACTTCGTAAATGCGTATGCGGTTTTTCCATTATAGTTGATCTTGGTCCAGGACCCGCTGGTCCCCAGCTTTTCAGCCCCTTCCCCGGTATTCAGGGAGCCGATGACGCCATGCTTCGTGCCGGCGCCGGAGCGGACGTTGATTGGCGTGGTGGCGTACACGGTGGTTGCCGCCAGCGCCGGGGCGCACAGCGCCAGCATCATCACCAGCGCCAATGCCAGGGTCACCAGCCGCGCTGCAATGCGGTTACGTTTGTACATCTTTTTCCCTCCTTGCGGTTAAGCGTTTCAAATATGTTGGATTGCGAAGAACTTCCCTTTCGCCATGTTTTATTATAGCATATTTGACAGGGAAAAGCCCTGCCATGCGATATTTTACGTTTCGTTCATATTTGGTCATAGTTCCTTAACCGAAACGAAATATGGCGGCCGCACCCCTTTCAGATCGCGTGAATCACTGAAAAAGCAAACAGGGGGCCGGTTTTCGGCCCCCTGCTTTTGTGCGGATGGGATGTGCGTTATTTACGCACGAACCTTCTTGGAAATGACCACGCCGGCCAGAGCCACGAT
>CAYPKG010000075.1:0-5934 GCA_964411275.1 uncultured Oscillospiraceae bacterium
TCCGGGCTGGTGCCCTCGTTCACAAGCGATCCGTCCTTGGACTGGTCGATGCCGTAAAACTCCTCAATCCGCCAAATATTCGTCGCCATATTACCACCGCTCCATGTTCACGATTTTGTAGGAATAGGGCGTTCCCATCCCCCCGCGCATCAGCCCCCGCTTTTGATCCCGGTACTGCTCAAAATACAGGCTCGCGCCGCCCTGTGTGCTGGGGTCGCCCTCCGCCCGGTCGCAGGCCACCATGTAGCTCACCATGCATTGGTGCAGCTGCTCCGGCACGTCCGGCACATCCGTGGGGTTCTCAAGTGGCTTGGGCGCGTAGCGGTAGCGGACTTCAATCTCCCCGTCAGCCGCAACCGCAATCAACCCGTTGGCCTCGTTCCAGTCGAAGCTTACATTTTTAATCCCCTGACGGACGGATATCACCTTCATGCACCAGCGGGAAAGCCCGTTCACATCCAGCGTGCCGTCCATAGTTTCCACCCGGTCTGTCCGGTACAAAGGGAAATCCTTCGCCAAATCCTGCTGGGCCATGTTGGCGTACTGGGTAAACCGCCCCCGGTAATTGTCGATGGTCTGGCTGTCGCTGCCGCGTTTGAGCTGTTGAAGCGCGCCTACGATCATCTCATTCAATGTCATTTCAAATCACCCAACCGCATGCCGTTGCCCGCAAACCCCTGCATGGTCTGGGCCGACAGTTTTTTTCGTTCCGATAAGTCCATGATGTGATCCGCCAGGAACTTCGGCACCTCCACCGCCTGCCCCACCTTCACATGGTACGGCACCCGGTTGATGCGAAATGTCCGTACCTCGTCCTCCCTGCCGGTCTGGGGACGCAGTACGATGGTCACCATCGCCTGATCGTCCTGGGGCTGTTCTTTTGCGTTCGGCTTTTGAGGAAACTCCAATATCTTTTTTTCATTCGTCTTTTTGCTTTCCATGAAAATATCCTCCTTTTCATGATGGCTGTTTTTGTTCTCTGCAATAGCTTCAGGCGCAGGGGCTGTAACGCTAAGTGCATTCCAAGCATAATTATTCAGATGCACTTAGCGCTACAGCGGGCCGGCGGCTAGAAGAGCCGCAAAAAGGCGCCTGTGACGCCTTTTTAAGCCCCGGGTTTTCTTTAGGAGGAGAAAAATCCTACTGTTATGCAGTAATTATGATTACCGCTACAGCCCCCGCCCCGCCATCCTGCGATTAATTGCTCGCCGCGTGCTCAATTCTAAGGATCCAATCCTCATTCAAAATCTTGCAGGCAAACGCCTTGACCTTCGCGCCGACGGTGCCCCGCTGGTTAAGGGGATCAAACCCAGCCTCGCCGATGGGCTTGATGATGCTCTCGATGCCGTGGGTACCCACGTCGATCAGCCCATACGCCTCGTCGCCAAACACCACCGTCTGGTACACAGGAACGGTATCATTGATCACCGGCGCCTCCGTGCTCTCCACGAACACAACCCCGTACATCCGCCCAAGCTCGCCGGAATACAGCGCCTCCTGGTTGACATATGTGTTGGCCGCCTCCCACTTGGGGTCGTTCCACAGGTCATACTTGGCGTAGGGATGGACGATGGCGATATAATGCTCCTTGCCTCCCCTGGAAAACCGCGGCGCTTTTTGCAGCGTCAGTTCCAGCGCCGCCTTCTGGATATCGCTGATGGACAGCACGTCGGTCTTGGTCAGCGCCGCCCGGGACGCCTTGCCGGCCGCATACATAACGTTGTCGCAGGTGACAAGCTCGTCGCGCACCAGCCGGTCCACCACCGTGCCCATCAGCTCGCCCAGGCGCTTGATGCCGGACTGGGTCACCTCGTCGTAGGTGGTCAGGGCCAGGAAATCGGAATAGGTGAAGTACGCGCCGTACTGACTAACGACGGCTTCCACAATATCCTGCTCCAGGGACAGGCCGTCTGGGGTCGTGCCCTCTGTCAGGGGGGTCATCGCGTCGTCGGGATCAAACAGGCACCAGCGCCGCATTTCGATCTTCTTTCCGTTGTTCTTGGGTATCGGCTTCTTCATGCCGTAGTTGGCGTATACAAACTTCGTCTTCGCATAATTCAAAAGGTCCCTGTCAAAAAAGCTCTTGTTCAGGCCAGTCGCGCCTGCGGTGCTGCCCGTGGTGTTGGTGTTCGGTGTGTTAGCCATAATACTCGTTCCTCCTAGTGTATTTTTACTGTTTTGCCCTGTAGATACAGGTCATGCATCTTCGCCTTCATCCGGGAAAACTCCGCGTCCGAAAGCCTTGTGTAATCGATCTGCCCCACGTCCTGGGGCGCGTAGCTGGGTCTTGTGGAGCGGGGCAGCGCCCGCGCCATCGTCCGCTTCGCGTGGACGCCCTCAAGCGCCTGCACCGTGCGCACCGCCGCGCGCACGCCGTATTTGGCGCAGTCCTCGACGAACTGTGGATACACGCTTGCACACGCGTTCAGGTCGAAGTCCTTGGGAATTGCCCCCGCCCGTGCGCTCTCCACGATATCCAGGGCAATCCCTTGGGCCATGGTTTGCGGTGCCTCCACAAAGGCCCCATCCTGGGCCATCCGCCGGTTTACGTCCTCCTGCATCCGCCGCTGCATGTCCCGGGTGGCATATTCCATCTTCCGGCGCACCGCCTCGTCAAACTCCCGCTGGGTATAGGTTTTCGCGGCGTCCGCCCGCGCGGGCTCCTCCCTTGCGGGAGCCTCCCCCTCTTCTAAGACCGTCCCTTCTTCCCCCAGCAGCTCCATCGCGTCCACTACTTCTTCTCCCGCCGTACCCTGTGTGTCGGCCACAGGATTGGCCCCCTCCGGGGCCTGGGCGGCGTTCTGTTCGACCAAATACTCTTCCATGGTTCCTCCCATCAAAAAAAGGCCCGTTCATGGCCGGCCGCGCCAGTATTTGATGCGGTGGGTTTTTATGCCCCCGTTGCATCCTTGTATTGGGTTCTTAATTTTGCGGCAACAAAAAAGCGGGTGGTTTCCCATCCCGCCTTGCCGCTATGTTTTTATTACGGTTCCTGTCCCGTGTCGCCTTCGCCCTTTTCTTCCTCGGCCTCTACTAAATACCGCCGATGTCCAGGTCATATAACGCCTTCCTATTCCCTTCGGAACCGCTCCGCGTCTTCCCGTATTTTTTTCGCTTCTGCCCGACTTTTCTCATTCCATTTTTCCGCCCAATTTCGTGCGCCTGCTGGCTTTGCTTTCTTGCCCATTATGACTTTGTATATCCACCAATTCCGATAATTTGTGGTAAGTACAAAGTATAATACTAAAAGCGCAAAAGTAAAAATATAGAAATATGGATAAGTCTCATCTGTGAATATAGCCTTTGACCAAGACATAGCATATCCTCCTATTTTTTATAAAGGTTATATGACATTTCATTCATTGCTTTAGCGGCCTCTATAAAATACCGCCGATGTCCAGGTCATATAAAGCCTTCCTAATCCCTTCGGAACCGCTCCGCGTCTTCATGTATTTTCTTCGCTTCTGCTTGTCTTTTTTCAAACCATTTATCCGCCCAATTCCGCCCGCCTGCCTGTTTTGCTTTTTTGCCCATTATGACTTTATAGATCCACCAATTCCGATAATTGTTGGTTAGTATAAAATGGGCAAAAACCAAAAGCGCGAGAATAAAAATACCGAAATATTGAGAACCCTCTTCGGTGAATACGGCCTTTATCCAAGACATAATCATCCTCCTATTTTTTATAAAGATTATATGACATTTCATTCATTGCTTTATCAGCCTCTTTTTGGGTATAATCTTTTGCCAAATCATATCCCATTTCACCAAGGAAATGAAATGCATCAGACTTCCCAATCTCCCGATATAGCTTATCCCCAAACACTTTCCCGCCAGTTTTCACAATATTAGCGACCCCACTAATCGTAGATATTCCATCCACAACGAACTCTGCGCCATTATAATAACCCGGATTTGCGTCGCGCACAGCATCCGCACTGGACATGTTTGCAAAGAACTGCATGTAATCATTCCCCTGGTTTTGTGCGAAGCCGCTCGCCACAATCAAATCCGGGACTCCCAGTCCCGCATTATTCGTCGCCCCAAAAAACGCGGCATATCCGGGCAGCTTTCGCTCCAACGCATTCCATATATCTTCCGCCGCACCCATTCGCCCATAGTCACCACTAATATAACATTCCCGTCTGATATTCTGCAAGTCTTTTATTGCCAGTGTAATCTGTGCTTTCTGTTCTTTGTTTGGCGTACGCAAGCAAAGCAAATCTGCGTATTTTGCTCCGAATTCATTTCGCAATACATCGTCCGGCAAAACATACACTAAGCTTGCTCTAGTAGCTTCCAGCTCTTTGATTTCTTTCTTTAATTTTGAAACCATATTACCCGCTTCCACAGTCGTGGATGCATGCATCATCTTCTGCTCATAATATTTTAGCTGTTCATATCGGTCGTCTAGCATGGCATCCAATTTCTTTACCTGCGGCTGATAATAATCATACGCCGGCCCCTCTCGAAGATCCTTTGCCTCAATTCCATACTTTTCCATGACCGATGCATAATTTTCAATCCCCTCATTGTTCTGCATTTGGTATGCTCTTACTCCCTCTCCATCCATGGAGTAATTTGTTAACTTATCTTCCTGTGAAACCGAATACGAGGGCATCATTTCCTGTGTCGCCCTGATGTTATTTGGCGTCCCGCCGCCCAAGCCGCCCGTATATTCGGGCTTCCTCCTTTCTTGGCCCTGCGTTGTGTCGATTTCCTTGTTTGTACTGGGTATTCCTATTGTGTGAACTGGTTTGTGCTCCTGCATATACGCAGATATCTGTTGTGTAAGCTCCTCCACCGCTTTGTCGCTGGAAATCGGCAAACCACGGTCATACTGCAGCTGCGCCTTTCCCAAAGCATATCTAGTCAGCCCAGGTTGCGCCTTTGCCCCCATCTCATTAAAACTAGGTTTGCTTCTCATTTCAAACTCAGCGTCTATCACCTTTTGCCCCCCGTCCAGAAAACCCTTAGCATCCTGCTGCTGCCATGGTTTTGGCGCTGGCATAGGTGAGAAAAAGCCCTGCTTTGCATTTTTCTCTGTACTCCCTGACTCATAGGGCCAATTCACAGTATTCCTCGCACTAGCTCCGTACGGTTGCGCAGCAGTGTAGAAAGGCTGCTGTCCCGACATAAAATCGCTGAACATTTCCTGCTGCGTGGGTATTTTAACCTGCCCCGCACTGGCTGATGCCTTTTGCGTATAGGGCCGCCTCCCATTCAGTCTCGCCGCCGATGCTGCCGCCGCCCGCTGCTTTGCCTCTGTCTGACCCCTATCCATATAGTTTTGGTACGCTGCCTGGGTATCTTTCCCCCAAATACCATCAACCTTTACCCCCACTGTGTTCTGCCACCACCTTACATCCTCGCTGCTTCGCACGTGAGCTGGGGCCCTCATCCCTGCCATAATATATTTACTCATCTTGTTTACCCTTTCTTTTTTGTTCGAATTTCAAAATGGGGCCGTATCCCCAAATATTGTCATTGATACAAGGAGCCAACGCTGGCTTTCATCTCCAGCGGCAACAAAAAAGCGGGTGGTTTCCCATCCGCTTAGCCTAAGCAATATAATCCGAACCCATGTGATTACGGTTCCCGCCCCGCCTCGCCTTCGCCTATGTCTGTTTTTTCACCAGCTTCATCAGGTTCACCCGCCGCTTCCCCTCTTGCCCGCGCTTCCTCCGCCTCGCGTTGAGCCCTTTCTTCCTCATTCTCCGCCCATTTGCGAACGCTTGCTTGCTTTGCTTTCTTGCCCATTATGTGGGCATATAGTACCTTCCTATTCCCTTCGGAACCGCTCTGCGTCGTCATGTATTTTCTTCGCTTCTGCCCGACTTTTCTCATCCCATTTTTTCGCCCATTTGCGAACGCCTGCAGGTTTCGCCTTTTTGCCCATGATTACCCGATAAATCCACCACTTGCGGTAGTCCG
>CAYPKG010000076.1:0-5762 GCA_964411275.1 uncultured Oscillospiraceae bacterium
GGGGATTTCAGTAAGGTTCCATGTCAAAGTCTTCGACTTTGACCACCCTAAGGGGTTACGTCCCCTTGATAATCCCCAAAGGACTTTTTTGACACGCTGCGGCGGCGGATGCATTTCCGCCTGAGAGTGTTGAAAAGGCCATCGACAAAGCCTTGGCTTTGTCGATGGCCTTTTCCCGCCTTTTTTCCCTCCCTCCCGCATAGATTGAAAACATCATGTGGGGGGAGGGCGCTATGGAAAAAGCAAAACCCAGGACGGTATTGAAATTCGCCGGGGCTTTTATTTCGTACATGATCGGCTCCGGCTTTGCCTCGGGGCAGGAGATATTGCAGTTTTTTACGGCCTACGGCCTGTGGGGGCTTGGCGGGTGCCTGATAAGCCTTTTGCTTTTTGACCTGTGCGGGGGCGCGCTGATGGCAAGGGGCTATGACTGCGGCGGGCTGGAAAGCAGGTGCGGCTACCGGTATTACTGCGGCAAGTTACTCGGAGCAGCTTTGCGAATATTGACCCCCGTTTTGCAGTTTGGCATGTTCACGGTAATGCTCTCCGGCGCGGGTGCGGCCCTCAACCAATATTATGGCCTGCCCCGGTGGCTGGGTTCCCTGCTGATGGCGCTGCTATCCCTTCTCAGCATCTGCTTTGGGCTAAAGCGGCTCATCGGCCTTTTAGGAAGCCTTGGCATGTTTACCATACTCTTCACCTTAAGCATCGCCATCGGCGTATTGCTACAGGCCGGGCCGGGGGAGCGTTTTGTGCAAAGCGCGGCGAACCTGCCCCGTGCTGCTGGAAGCTGGTGGTTTTCGGGTATTCTATATGTGTCCTTTAATACCGTGAACGCGGTGCCCTTTTTGACGGCCATGGGCGCCACCGCAAACACAAGAAAGGAAGCCAGGCTGGGCGCATTTTTCGGTTCCCTGTCGCTGATGGCTGGCGCAGCGCTTTTGCATCTGGCGATGCTGGATAACATTAGCGCCGTATCCAATGTTCCCATCCCGGTTTTGTATCTGGCAAACAGCCTGTCTCCCATATTCGGCGTGTTGTTCTCCCTGGTGCTGTACGCGGAAATACTCTCCACCGCCGCGCCCATGCTTTGGATGCTTTCCGGGCGCTGCGCCCCCAAGGGCGGGCTGCGGGGGAGGGTAGCGGCGGCGCTTTTGTGCGCCCTTTCCCTGGGCTGCTGCCTGCTGCCCTTTGAACGCCTCGTGGGGATCATATACCCATACACCGGATACGTGGGGCTGGTGCTTTTGCTGTGCGTGCTGTGGCGCAGCGCCCGGCCAGCTCTTAGGCGTTAGCCGGCAATCTCCTGGGGGGCGTCCTCTTCTTCTATGCTCTGCGGATTGACATGCACCATGCAATGCTTGATGTTATCAATCTCCCCCTCGATGGCGTCATGGACGCTGTGGGCGATCCAGTGGCTGACATGGAGGGGATCGTCCCCGTTGGCGCTGATCTCCACGTCCACATACACCTTATCGCCAAAAAGCCGGGTTTTCAGCTGGTCGATCTCCAGCACCCCGGGCTGGCGCAATATAACGGTGCGGATTTGCTCCTCGGTTTTTTCGTCGCAGGCCCGGTCCGTCATTCTCCCGATGGCATCCCTAAATATATCCACCGCCGCCTTGATGATGAACAGGCAGATGACGATACAGGCAATGGCGTCCAGCAGGGGAAACCCCATCCGCGCCCCCAGGATACCGGCAAAACTGCCCACAGAGGACAGGGCGTCCGACCGGTGATGCCAGGCGGAAGCCATCAGCGCGCTGGAATTGGTTTTTTTCGCCGCTGCCCGGGTATACCAGTACATGGCTTCTTTCACGACGATGGAAACTACCGCCGCCACAAGCGCCAGCATGCCGGGGACCGCAATCGTTGCCTGTGCGCCTGTGAGTATGGTTTGAAGCCCGCCATATCCGATCCCAACCCCCGTGGCGATCAGCACTCCAGCGAGCAGCAGCGCGGCCACGCATTCAAAGCGCTCGTGCCCATAGGGATGTTCCGCGTCCGCCTCCTTGTGGGCGAGCTTCACCCCCACCATCACGATCACGGTACTCAGCACATCCGAAAGGGAATGGACGGCGTCGGACACCATGGCCGCCGATCGGCCTAAAATTCCCGCAAACAGCTTAAATGCGGTGAGGACAGCATTGCCCAGGATTGTCTCTTTGGATACCTTCATGGCCAGGCGCTCGTTTGATTGTTCCATATGTTACCTCCAATGTTTTGAACCCTTGCACCCGTCCTGCATTTGGGGTAAAAAAACACACCCGCAAGACAGACCACTGTCCCGCAGATGCGCAATTCCCATCTGCTGCCGTAATACGGCCCGGCTCCAAAACATCGTTTCGGCCTGCTCAGTTTGTACTGGTGATGTCGTCTCCTCCAGCCTAATACGCTTGGGCAAAGAGGCGTGATACAGTGCAAAAGAGTATTGATACTGTATCATATGCAGCTTTGGCTGTCAACTTGACAAAAGGCCACTAAGGGAGCCATGTGCTAAAATAAAAAGGGCTGATGCAAAATCCCTTGCATCAGCCCCATTGCATGTATGCTAATTCCTTACTCTCGATACACATACGGTCTTCGCGCGATGGCAAAGGAGCCTTTTCCTGTGATTTTGACGCCATCGCCGCCGCAGTGCACGATGCGATCAGGCCCGCTTGCGTTTACACTCAGCACGATGCCCACATGGTTGCCGCTTTCAGAGGGCTCATTATAAAACACGATATCGCCAGGCAGAGCAGCGCTCCATTCCACTTCATAGGATTTCTCCCATTGCTTGCTGCTGCCGTCTCCGATGGAGTCCAGCTCATTGAATGTGTTTAAGAATGCCCAGCTCACAAAGCCGCTGCAATCCAACCCCAGGGGCTTCCCCGTTCCATAGCTGTCGCTGGTTTCGTCTGTGATCGTCCTCATCTCGCCCCAACGCTCGTCCCAGCCATAGGCCAACGATTTTCCTCCCCAAAAATAGGATACTTTTTGATTGAGGGATACCGCTGCCAATAAAACGGCCTGCCGCTGACCAGAAATGTCCTTGGGCACCAAGTCCCGGGCTTCAGCAAATTCGTCCTCGCTTAATTTGGTAAAAATGCTTTCATTTACGATGGAATTTACCACACTGGTTTTTCCCGTCAGTCCCATCAATGTTTGTTTCTGCGCTGTGTTCAATCCGTGTAGCTCCGCCCCTTCTGAAGCGCTTAGGCGCTTCACGTAAATCGCCATGCCGTTTGTGTTGGACACGCCTGTCACCTGGGTCATGCTCCAATATATGCTTCTTAGCTTGGCAACCGCGTCCTCGTTTTCCAGGGAAATATTATATGGAAAATCATCCGCCTGGCCAGAGAGCACAGCGTATACGGCCAAAATATCGCCATAGTTGCTGTTGTCCTCCATCACCCTGATGCTTCCGTTGCTTGCCAGCACGCTGCTCACTTCATCCATGTGCTCGTCTAGCAATCCATCCAAAGCAAATGATTCTGCGGCTACAAAAAGGTTGCCGCGCATCTGGCCTTCCCCATACCCATCCCAATTAGAAGGATACTCCCATGCTTCATCCGGCGTCGGGGAGGGTTCCGGCGTGGGGGACGGTTCCGGAGTGGGGCTTTCAAAGGGAAGCAAAGTCGGCGTTGGCAAGGGGGAGGGCTCCGGCGTGGGGGAAGGTTCCGGCGTCGGAGAGGGCTCCGGCGTGGGAGAAGGCTCCGGCGTCGGAGAAGGGGCCGGCGTCGGGGACGGCGCCGGCGTTGGAGAAGTCGCCGGCGTAGGGGAGGGTGCCGGCGTAGGGCTTGCAGTTGGAAGCGCCGTGGGTGTTGGCGTGGGTGTCTCCACATCCCCCGGCGTTGGAGAGGGCGTTGGCGTGGGTTTTTCGGTTGGCTTCACAGTGGGTGTTGGCGTGGGTGTTTCCTGTATGTTATGGGTTTCCTCCGGAAATTGCGGTGATATTTCCGGGGGATCCGGTTCAAAAATCTGGCCTTTCTCTTCAAACAGCGGACAACCCTGCGCATGAAAATCCGGCAAGCAGACGCAGGTCAAAAGCTCCGCAGGCTGTCCATTCAATGGGCAGTCCATGGAATGCTCACCAACGCCGCCACAGACGCAATGAATAAGCGGGCAGTTGCTGCCATGTATCACAATTTGGCAGGTACACTCAGGTACAGCAACAACCGTAAAGGCTTCAATGCCTATGATCCCCACAGCCATAGCTACACATAGTATGATGCTCAGTAGCCTTGTTTTCTTCACGTTTAACTCTCCTTTTGCCTTATGTTCATTCCCGCTTTTCGAATTATTCGCTTACCTGCTCGCAGTACACCACATACCTCTGGTAGTTATGCCTGTACGGATGGCAGGTTATCAGCGTGACCAAATCGCGCCCAGGCTGTATCAGCACTTCTTTTACCTGGTTTGGGCGGATCACCTTTGTCTCCACCACATGATAGATAAGCTTCTCCCATGGATTTGTGATGCTTACCTCATCCCCTATCTGCATATCCTCGATATCGCGGAACATAGCAGCGCCGGAAAATCCGCGGTGGGCGGCAATCACGCAGTTTGTATTCTTGCCGCCGACAGGCAGGCTGGTTTGGGTCAAATGCACGGCGCCTTTCTTCATGTTTTCTTTGCTCGCTCCCAAATACAGGGGAAGATTTACATCCAGGCGCGGAATATCCAGGTACCCAACCATGTTTTCCTCTAAACCCCACTCTTTCAGTTCGAAGCTGGCAGGCACATAGCTCCAGGCATCCTTAAAGTCTTCCTGCCCATTTTCGTAGAGGTTAAGGTTATATTCCTGCATTGCTAAATACAGCTCCGGCAAGAAAGCAGGGATCGCATTTAGGTTCGCATCCGGGTTCAAACCGGGGTTCGCATCCGCCCCTGCTGCGCTTGGGCTTTCTTCCTTGTTTTTTAACTGCTCAATCTGTTTGTCAAACCCCTGTACCAAATCGTCGGATTCACGGTCGTACAGCCATTGAGAAACATGAGGGTATGCAAGCAAGGCTACTCCGGCAATCAGCATTAAAATGGCTATGGCCTTTATTATATTTCTTACCATCTGCCAATCTCCTGTCTCAGTCTCTCAATCCGCTTCCTGCGCCTTGTATTCCTCCTCGTCACGATGATGGATATCAATACCATCACAATCATCACCGTTGTTGTGACCGCAGCTGCAAGCAACAGCGTTTTTTCTTCCTTCGTGACAATGGTTTCCGCCTGCGCGGCTGCTTCCTGCTCCAGCTCTGGTGTATATTCAATCCGCGTGCCCAGCACCAGCAGTCTATGGGAGTTGACCCCATAGGGCGTGCATGTAATCAGCGTGCAGTAATCTTTGTATTTAACCCGCTTCAGGTCTTTCGTATCGTTGGGCTCTACCACCTTAATCTGTATCACCTGATACGCCAGCGTTTCGTTTAAAACATGGAGATAAAACGTGTCATTCTCCTTAAGTTCAACCAAGTCGGTAAGCATCTTCGCGCTTGAAAGCCCTGTGTGCCCTGTGAGCACGCAATGGGTATGATCGCCGCCTACCGGCATGGATGATCCCTCTAAATGTCCCACACCCTTGAGCAGGGTGGAATCGGCTGTGCCGTGATATAACGGCAGCTTTACATTGATCTTGGGGATCGAAAGATACCCCATCGTATCGTCAACGTTCAAAACCTCGAAATAATTATCCTGCATCACCATTCCGCTGCCCTCGATAAAAGGGTCGTGTGGATAGGCTACACTAAACTGTACAGAAAAGATAAGGTAATGGTATTCTTTAG
>CAYPKG010000077.1:0-5480 GCA_964411275.1 uncultured Oscillospiraceae bacterium
CTTTTCCTTAGGCAATAACGCCCGGCCCTCCTTCCTTTGGTAGATGGGCGTATCAATATACCCAGGCGTTACCGTATTGACCCGTATCCCGGCAAATCCCGCAGCCGCCTGACGCACATAAAACGAGAGCGCATTCTTAGCAAGAGAATACATGGCTAGACGAGACGGTGGGTATTGCGCGTTTACCGAGGAAATATGCACCACCGCGCCGCGACCGTCCTGCGCCGCTCGTAGCAATGGATATAGGCAGGTGCCAAACAGCACTGCGGGACGAAGCAGCAAATTCATCGCACGATCAAATGTTTCGGCAGTAATTCCCTGCACATCCCCGGGGACGCCAACCCCTGCGCAATTTACAAACACGTCCAGCCGCCCACCAAATTTTTCTTCCACAAATTGTGCCGCCGCTTCAATTTGAGCAGGCTCAGTCACGTCGCAAGCGAATGGTATAAAGCCGCCGCCTAAATCCTGTGTTTTGCTAAAGTTGCGCCCCAAGCCAATCACAGTAGCCCCTTCCCCTAGCAACCGTCGGGCACAGCTAAGGCCTATCCCTGAAGTAGAGCCGCTGATGAGCACCTGAAACCCAGCAAATTTCCTTTTTTCCATTCCATACTCCTTTTTTTCCTATTTTTGTTTGATATTTCGAAACATCTCATGTAAAATAAATATATTAGGTATTTTACGCATTCTGCGGTGTGTTTCATGCTATATCATATCAGTTATGAGCACTCTTTTTTGCCGCAAAAGCGAAAAGCAGCAATTCTATATGTGTTTGTGCACCTACATCGTCTGTAAGCAGGAACGCGTAGCGTAGGGTCGTTGTTTAAAAATCTGGTAAAAACAATTGGAAAGCATGGCTTCCCTATTTAATTATTTTACCAAAAAAACAATGAAAGGGATATGCGCATGGGAAATTTATCTATTCTTGACTTGGTGATTTTGGCTCTGTACATTGCAGCGATGCTATATATTGGGCTACATTTCAAAGGCAAAATTAAAAACACGGAGGATTATTATCTTGCAGGGCGCAGTCTTGGCCTGCTCGTCATCGCCACAACAGTATGTGCCTCGATCATCGGCGGCTCGCCATTGTTGGGACGAACCGGAGTTACTTACGAAACCGGCATGGCCGGCATGATGCTGGCCCTCCCCTATCTGCTTGGCATGTACATATTTTCACTGTTCTCCGCACGCATTCATCAAGTAGGAACAAAGTTCAACATTTCGTCCATACCCGACCTGTTTGAGTACCGTTTTGGCCGCCCCGCAAAGCTGATCGTTGCCTGTCTCATCGCCTTTTCAATGGGCGCAACCGTGGCTGCTTCGATTAAAGCATTTGCGACGGTAATAACGGTATTCTTTGGCGTATCCAGCGTTGTGGACGCCTCATGGATTGGCGTAGCAATCATCATAGTTTATACTGCAGTATCCGGGCTTTTTGGCGTTGTCTATACCGATGTAGTTCAATGCATCATATTGGTGGTAACCATGTACATGATGTTGCCTGTGCTTGGCGTTGCAAAAATCGGCGGCATTGGTTCCATGTTTGCGCAAATCCCCCCGCATTTACTGGAAATACGTATGACCCCGCAAATTACCAACGCAATGTTTACAAACCTGTTTTTCACAATGGCAGGTGCTGAAATGTGGCAGCGCGCGTTCGCCGCAAAAGACCGGCGCACCGCAAAGCGGGGCATGTACCTGGGCAACACCATTTATGCATTCACAATCGTTTCCACGTTGTTCCTCGCGTTCTCGGCGCTGGTGCTTTTCCCCAACGCGGCAGAGGTCTACCCCTCCATCAAATCCGATGCTGTGGTGCCCGTCATGGCCTTGCAGCTTTTGCCGACCGGTATACTTGGTTTGGCCGTTGCGGGTATCATCGCCGCCATCATGTCCTCGGCTGATACCTATCTGCTGATTGCCGCACAAACGCTAACTAGCGACATCATCAAGCCCATATTTCGCGTGAAAGACGGCAAGGAGCTGATCGTTTCCCGCATTTGCGTTGCCGGTCTGGGCTTGCTCGCGCTGGTTATTTCGTTGTATATCGATGGACTGTATAATACATTGATGTTCGCTTGGACATTTTATGCCGCAGCCGTGGGTTTCCCGGCAGTTGCCGCGCTATATTGGAAAAAAGCCACCTCAGCAGGCATTTGCGCGGGCATGCTGGGCGGCTTTGTGGTCAGCTTGGGCTGGAAGTTTATTGGTAATCCGGGTGAAATCAGCGAATCGATCATGGGAATTGTCGTTTGCATCGTGCTCACCGTCGGCATTTCGCTCTTAACGTGCAAGAAACAGATCACACCGTTTTGCGAAGTGGACCTGCGCGGAGAGAAGGCTTCGTTATAGGGAGCATGCTATTATAATCAGAACCACCCCCCATGGAGTACGCATATTCCACGGGGGGTGTTGTCGTCTGATTAAAACGCATCTACCCCTCCTGTGTGACTCTCTCGCAATAGATCACATACCGCTGATAGTTATGCCTGAACGGGTGGCAGGAGAAGAGCGTGACCATGTCCCTGCCCGGCTGGATCAGCACCTCTTCAACCTCGCTTGGCAATATCACCTTTGTCTCTGTGCAGCGGTAGGTGAGCGTTTCCCAAAGATTGGTTATTTTCAGTTCATCGCCAACTTGCATATTCTCAATGTTTCGAAACATCACCGCCCCGTGATAGCCCCTGTGTCCGGCGAGGACGCAGTTTGTATTGATGCCGCCGATCGGCAGGCTGGTCTGTGAAAGGTGTACCGCGCCCAGCTTCATGTTTTCATTGTTCGCTCCCAACAGAATGGGGAGCTTGGCATCCATGGCTGGGATGTCGATATAGCCGAATATTTCATCCTCCACACCCCACTGAGCAAGCTCGAAGCTGGGCTCCTCATATGAAAACGGATCGATGAGGCCGCTTTGACCGGCTTCATATATCTCCTCGTTGTACTGCTGCATTTTTTCATACAAGTCGGATAGGTACCTCGGGGTTTTCCCATCCGTGCTGGGAAGAGGGATCGCCTCAACCTTTAGCTGCTCCACCCTTTCATCAAAGCGCCGCATTTCATTTGCTGAATTCTGGTTGTATACGAGCTGCTCAGTATAGGGAAAGGAAAATAAGCCTACGCCAATGACGAGCATGGCAACCGCAAGTATTGTAACGGCGCGCGAACGCATGCGCCCCTGCTGCTTGTGCCGCCCTTTGTTCATCCCTTGCTCTCCTTTGCCCCATGGCCGTTTTTTGTGGATTTGTCCTTTAGTTTTGTAACAATCAGCACGATAAGGCAAATATTTCCCATAATCCACGCCGTTAAGATCGCGTCGGACAGCTGCCTGCTATCCCTCGCCGTGTTCTGCGCCGGCAGCAGTGCTGTCTCATGTACTTCCCCGATATATTCCGTCCGCTCCCCGCGTACCAGCAGCCGATGCGTGTTCACACCGTAGGGCGTGCAGGTGAGAAGCGTGATGTAGTCCTGACCGGGAACGGGAAGCAAGTCATTTGTTTCATCCGGCTCTATCACCTTGATTTGGTCCACCTCATAGGCAAGCGTCTCGTTTAGAATATGTATGAAAAATACATCGCCCTCGGTAAACTCCAGCTTGACACGGGCCTGGTTAAACGGGCCTTTGCCCTGATAGGACTCCATTTCCACTTTGAATGTATAATTTATAGAATCAAAGGAGCGGACGACTTTGTTGCTGTCATTTGCGTCGTTGCCTCGGTCATCGTTTGCGTCAAAAGCCGGCGTTCCATCTACGATCTTCGTAATAGAAAGTTTGGTGATGTATGCGTCATCCGCTGTCAAGGCAGAAATTGCGCTGGGAAGGAAGTTGGGCTTTGCGCCCATAAGGGCATCCATTTCCTGAATAAGTGCAAGCAGCCCGCCGTATGCGCCTTCCACAAGCTCGTGTGCAATATCTTCAGCAGCCAGGCCCTCGTACAATTCCAAAGCATGGACAAGCGCCTGCATGTTTTCGTCGTAAACGCAGGTAGCCGCAGTGACGGCGGCCAGCAGTTCAGCGTCTTCGGGGTTAATGGTATAGCTCGCAATCGCCTCCGCATATGCCGCAGCTGCGCTTAGCATGCCCTCCTTGTCAAGCCCATTCACCGCATCGAGAAAGGCCTGTCCTTCTTCGGAAAGGGGCTGCGCCGTGGGCGTAGGGCTTGGACTGGGCTCCGGGCTGGGCTCCGGGCTTTCTGTGGGAGCGGGGCTTTTTGTGGGCAAAGGGCTTTCTGTGGACTCGGGGCTATTGCTGGGCTCCGAGTTGTCTGAAAGAGCGGGGCTATCGCTTGGCTCCGGGTTCTCTACCGGTTGGATGGGCGATGAAACGAAGGGGTCTTGTGCGGGCGCAGGGCCTTCCTCCGGCTCTACGCTATCTTCCGCCTGGGGGGTTTCTGCGGGGCTTGCGTGGAGGCCGGAAGTTTCCGCCGGCTGTGTGTTTTGAGCCAGAGCCATAATCGGCAGTGTACCCCCAAGCATAACGGCAGCCAAAAGCAGCACCATCAGGCTGCTTATGGTTCTCTTTCGTCTCATATTCCCATCTCCTTAAATGATTATTTGCGATCAATCACGGCAGCATCGATAGCTTTACGCTATTGAAATAGCCCTCAAGCTGCGCCTGGCAGCCGGCGTAAAGCTCGTGCACCGCACACTTGGTTGTTGCGTTTCGGCTGCAATAGCCATCGTCCTCCAGGCAGCGGTTCAACTTCATCGTGTCCTCTGTTACGCACATAATATCCAGCAGGGATAATAGCTCCGAAGCCTTGCCGGTTAACCTGTAGCCGCCGTTCACGCCGTCCGTAGACTCCACCCACCCAGCATCCCGCAGTTTGCGCAGCGCCTTGAGCAAGGAGCCCCGGCTGATCCGCATTTTTTTGAAATCTCGCTCACAGGCGTAAATGTATGCCCATCCGTGCCCGCCAGATATAGCAGGGCGCGAATTGCATAATCTGTAATCATCTTTAATTGCAACCTTTTTTCACCTTTCTCACCGCCGCAAACGTAACGCGCTATTGTTGGGGTTTCGTTTGTGTCCAAAAAATAGCCGCAATATTACATAATTAATATTATGTAATAGTAAATTCCCAGCCCCAGGTTATTCGGGCAAAACGGCGAACAAAAAGACTGCGCAGGAGGCTTCTCAGCGCAGAGAATAGCAAAAGAATTTTTCTTAAACGTATTCGATATGTCATATATTGAGATAATCCGACTTTTTTAGATAAAGTCACAGAGAAAGCCTTGAAATATTTGTCAATTTATGCTTAAATTATATAAGGAAGTACTACATAATATTAATTATGTGGTACTTTATTTTGCCGCCTTTCGGCGGCATATTAAGGCCGCCGGATCGATTGCTTTTTCCTCGGCTTCGACTCCCTTTGAACCACTCGACCAAAACAAAATGGGCACCTAACGGCACCCATTTTCTTTTGCCCATACGGTATAATTACGACAAAGGGGAAACCCGCATAGAATCAGGGTTT
>CAYPKG010000078.1:0-4818 GCA_964411275.1 uncultured Oscillospiraceae bacterium
TTCTGTCTTGGCTCGATTTTTTTATTTTCTTGGGCGCGCTTACTGCTACAGCCCCGTCACTGTCCGTTTAATTATTATTTGTTCTCCAACCGGTAGCAGATCGTGACCTTCGCACTGACCTCCAATGTCCCGGTGCTAATCCCGGTGCCGGAGGTCTTGCTGTCCGCTGCCGCCATTTCCCGTACAGCATTATCATATACCACCGCAGAGGACGCGCTGCCCGTGGTGATGGTGATGGGCTTTCCTACCTTCATGCCGCATGCCGCCGCATACGCCGCCGCCTGTGCATCCGCGTCCGCCGTTGCCAGTTGCGCCAATTCCGCCTGGTTGGCGTTCGGATCCTGGAACCCCAGCGAAATCCCGTTCATGCTGGTGGCCCCGGCGCTAACCGCCGTGTCCACCGCCTGCCCCGCAAGCCCGATGTCCCGCACCTTCACGTTGAGCATGTTGCTCACGGTAAAGCCGATGTGCTTGCGGCCATTGTCGGTGTAATCAAACTGCTCATAAATGTTAAAGCTGCTGGTCTGAATGTCCTTCTCGTCGATCCCAAGGGCGATCAGCGCGTTTTTCACCTGCTCCATGACCTTGGCATTCTCGGCGGTGGCCTCTGCCACTGTGGGTTTCGTGCACTCGACACCCACGTTCAGCGTCGCCATGTCAGGGGCCAACGAGAGCTTTCCCTCGCCGGTAACCGTCACTGTGGGGACGATGGCCGTAGCACCTTGCTGGACGATGGGCGCTTCGCCTGTCCCTGCACCGCAGGCCACGAATGCCACTGCAACAACCAGCGCCATCAGCGCAACAATAAGAGCTATAATCGATTTTTTCATTTCAATTCCTCCTGTTTATCCTCTTATGCCTATGAAACGCAGCATCCGTCCTTTTGGTTGCATGAAAATAAAATAGCTAAGAATGATATTCTCTCCAGGCTCCTTTTCCGATATAATTAAAAGAAAAGTAAAAGGCAGGGATCAATATGGAAAAGCCGGTTCAATCCAGTCAGCATGAGATTACAGTTCCCGGCCCGCTTCTTCAGGAAAACGGCGATCTGCGAGAGCCAGGCTACGCAAAAAGCCTGCTGCTTGCCTACAACCGGAATGCGGTCAAAGGTGGCCCCCTAAGGCTAAAGGAATGGGATTACTATCTCGTAATGGGCGACGGGTTTGCCCTGGCGCTGACAATCGCCGACAACAGCTATATGGGCCTCGACTCCATCTCCCTCTTGGACTTTCGCGAAGGCTGGGAGATTACGAAAAGCCCCATGCGCTTGTTTCCCCTTGGGAAAACCGGTCTGCCCGCCAGCTCCGTAACCGGCGACGTACAGATCAAAGGCAAGGGCTATCGCATTGGGTTTTACAACGACGGAGCCACAAGGCGGCTGATTGCGCACATGGACGCTTTCAAAGGCAGCGCGGCAATTGACGCGGACGTGATTTTGACGGACGAACCCAGGGACTCCATCGTCATCTGCACCCCTTTCTCGAAACCCGCACATTTTTACTACAACCAGAAGATCAACTGCATGCGCGCAAGCGGCACAATACAGCTGGGCGAAAAAACATACGCATTCGACCCCAGCCGGGACTTTGGTACCCTGGACTGGGGACGCGGGGTTTGGACCTATCACAACACATGGTATTGGGGCTCCGGCTCCGGACTAACGGACGGGACGCCCTTTGGGTTTAACATCGGCTACGGCTTTGGGGACGCCGGGGCAGCCACGGAAAACATGCTGTTTTACGACGGCACGGCCCATAAGCTATCCCAAGTCACATTCAACATCCCCATGAAAAACGGGAAGGAGGATTACCTGTCCCCCTGGACGTTTACAAGTGACGACGGCCGCTTTGTGATGGACTTCGAGCCAGTGATGGACCGGGCGTCCTGCACCAGCGTCGGCGTGATCAAGTCCGACCAGCATCAGGTGTTTGGGCGGTTTAGCGGGACGGCAGTCCTGGACGATGGGCGTGTGCTCGAGATAAAGGATTTCATGGGCTTTGCGGAAAAGGTTGAAAATAAATGGTGAGCAAATCCGTTGCGTTTACCGGGCACCGTCCCTGCCATTTTCCATTCGGCTATGATGAGTATCATCCCGCCTGCCTCCAGCTCAAAGAGCGGCTACGCGCCGAGATCGGGGCGCTTTTCGCCCAGGGCTATACCCATTTTCTGTCCGGCATGGCGCTTGGCGTGGACACCTGGGCGGCGGAACTGGTGCTGGAGCTGCAAAAGACCTGTCCGGTCATCAGGCTCACAGCGGTGATCCCATTTTCCGGACAGGAAAGCCGATGGCCGGACGGGGCAAAGGACAGGTATCAGCGTATTTTAAGCGAGGCCACCGCTACAGTGGTCATCGAGCCTGGCTACACCAGGCACTGCATGTTTACAAGAAACAGGTATTTGGTGGACCATGCGGATCTTTTGATCGCGGTATACGACGGTTCCGCCGGCGGCACCCGGTATACGGTGGACTATGCCCGAAAGCAAAATATCCCAGTCCGGTTGATCGATCCGATGTGACTGGGTTCTTCGCTATGCTCAAAATGATATAGCGCGCTCAATCCTTTTGGCTTTTTAATACCGCCTGCACGATCAGGTCAACGCAGCCGTCCACGCCAAACACCCCGGTGTCCAGAGCTATGTGATAGCTGTCGATATTGCCCCAGGGCCGGTCCGCAAAGAAATTATGATAATTCGCCCGGCGCTTGTCGTTCTTTTTAATGCGGTCACGCGCCTCCTGCTCGTCGATGCCGTAGTACTGCTTGCACCGCTCCACCTTCACGTCAAAATCGGCGTGGATAAACACCGAAAGCATGCCCGGATTGTCCCGCAACACATAGTCGGCGCAACGGCCAATGATCACGCAGTTTTCTTTTTTTGCAAGCTCCTGTATGATCTGAGACTGGACGAGAAAAACCTGATCGGTGATCGGCAGGTTCATAGGCCCCGGCGCAACTCCCCTTGGCGACGTATGGCCCATTACAACGCTGTACAATAGGGAGTTGGTACGATGCTCCTCCGACTGGCGCACCACGTCCGGATGCAACCCTGCTTTTTCCGCCGCCATATTCAGCAATTCCTTGTCATAAAACCCATAGCCCAGCCGGCTGGCAACCCGCCGCCCGATCTCGTGGCCACCGCTGCCGTATTGCCTGCCAATGGCGATAATCCTGTTTCCCTGCATAAACTCACCTCCAGTTCATAGATAAAATATTCGCCGCAAACTGAAAAAATCCTGCCTGGACTTTCACATCAAGCCGGGATATGCTACTATGAAAGAAAAAAAGGAGCCCTGCCTGAATGAGCAAGCGTCCCACCGTCCCACCGTTGCCCCGCGCGCTGAATATCATATGTCTCATTCTTCTTGCCGTGGAAATCGGCGGGCTTGTCCTGTTCTGGGGCAACATCCCGGACAGCATTCCCACCCATTTTAATTTCTTGGGCGAGCCGGACGCCTGGGGCGCGAAAGGAACCCTGTCCGTGCCGCTGTTCATGTCTGTCATGCTCTATGCGCTGCTGACGGTTACCGCGCGCTTTCCAGCGCTTTGGAACGTGCCTCAAAAGCAATCCGAGGAGGGCAAGGCCAAAGTCCAAAGGCTGGTGCTGACGATGATCGCCTGGCATAAGCTTATTCTCCTGCTGATGTTTGGGTACATCCTTCTTAACAGCGCCCGCTGCATGCCCCTTGGCCCGTGGCTTGTTCCGGCTATGGTGGTGGGCATCACCCTGCCCCTGGTTTGGTTTTTAGTGCAATCCCGGCGACTGAAATAAGCAATCCCATAATCCGCAATAAAAGCAGCTCCCGCGGTGTATGCGCCGCGGGAGTGTTGTTCGTCTAAGATATTTTACTTGTTGAGCGAGGCGCAGATGCGCACCAGGCCCGTCTCCAGCATTTTTCGCGGGCAGGCAAGGTTCAGCCGGATAAAGCCCCTGGAGTTTTGCACGAACATGTCCCCACCCTCCAGCAAAACACCCGCTTCGTTGGCGAAAAACAGGGGCAGGAACTCGTCCGTCGTCAGATACGCGTTGATGTCCACCCACGCAAGATACGTGGCCTCCGACACCTGGAACACCGCCTTATCGAGATGCTCCGCAAGGTAATCCCGGGTGAACGCGAAATTATCATCGAGATACAGCTTCAACTGCCGCAGCCATTCGTCCCCCTCTTCATAAGCAGCCTGAGCAGCGGCAATGCTCAGCGGGTTATCAAACCCATAATGCCGCGCCTGCCATACCCGCATGAGGTTTTGTTCCGGAATAATCACGTTGGAAAACATAAAGCCGGCCATATTGAACGTCTTGCTGGGAGCCATACAGGTGATGAGCCGCTCATAGTCTGGGAACAGCTTGCTTAGCGGCGTATGCTGTTTGCCGCTTCTTAAAAGATCGCAATGGATTTCATCGGAGATCACCCACAAGCCGTTGTCAATGCAAATTTCCCCAAACTCCGCCAGTTCCGCCGTACTCCATACCCGGCCAGACGGGTTATGGGGGTTGCAGAAAATGCAGAGTTTCACCTTTTCGTCCGCGGCCTTCTCCCTAAAATCCTGAAAATCCATCGTGTAATGCCCGTCCTCATTGAGAAGGTCGCTGCACACCAGTGCCCGGCCATGGAAATCCGCCGCATGCTTGAAATAGGCGTAGGACGGGGTAAATATAATTATCTTTTCATCCGGCTTTGTGATATACTCCACCAGCTCGTACAGCGCGGGGATAATGCCTGGAGAGGTGACCAGCTGTTCCTTTGGAAAGCTCCAGCCGTAGTGCCGCTTTGTCCAGCCGGAAAACGCCTCGTAGTATCCCGGATCAAACACTTTTGTA
>CAYPKG010000079.1:0-4219 GCA_964411275.1 uncultured Oscillospiraceae bacterium
GATGAGATTTCGCTTGAACGTGATGCTGTTTCCCAGGGATTTGACGGGATCGGATGCGATCCGGTTGAGTGGAAATACATCTGAACTGCCTCAATAAACAAGCTTGATGCCGAAGAGAGTTTTACATTGGGGTTATGTGCAATTCCAACCGGATATTGAAGTAATGGCTCTCCAATTGTCATGAATGCAAGATTCTGCGGAATAGCGAGGGTACGGACTGCAACTTCGGGTAGGAAGGTTATGTAATTGCTTTGAGAAACAATGTACATTCCGGTTGTCAAGTTATCAATTAACATTACTTTTTGTGGAACAAAGTGAGCTTGAGAAAAATAGTCGTCTACAACTCTGGCAAGCCCTTGATACGGGCTAGGCAGAATAAACTGTTCCTGTTTAAAAAGGTTTATATCAACATGAATGCTGCTTGTGTGGCCAGGGTATTGAGAAAAAACTTTTTTAACAATCGGATGAGAATTATTGGCAGTTAGCAATATGGGCTCATCAGCTAACGGTATGTGGCCAAGATTTTGATAGTGATTGTATTGTCCCATGATTGCGATATCGGTTTTATTTTTTAGCAACGAGTCTGCCAGTTCGTTTGAGGAACCTTCCATGATGGAAACATTAATATAAGGATATTTTTCTTGAAAGGCGGGCTGGATTTGCGGAAGCATGCAGCTACCGCGCCACCGACCAATACCGATGCGCAATGATTCCATGTGATTATCCGACAATCGTTGAATTTGAGATAGGCATTCTTTTTCTTGCTCTATTCCATTTAAAACATATTGCAAAAAAATTTTTCCTGCTTTTGTCATTTGAAGAGGGTAAGAGGAACGATCAAAAAGCTGCGTTTGAAGCGAGTCTTCCAGACGGCTCAAATATTTACTTAAGGCTGGTTGAGAAATCAGGAGTTCGTCTGCTGCTTTTGTAATACTTCCGGTGGTTGCAATCTTCAGAAAAAAATCATATTTCTCCGAAAACAAATATATCACTCCTTTTCATTTGTATTTGACAATACAATCCTCGAAATCATAGTACATAACTTTCGTGTCATATTATATGCGACAATATCGATATTTGCAATCAAAAGTATGAAATGTATAATATATGTAAGGTTACCCCTAAAGATAATTTCTATACAATATGGATGCATGCTCCTATCGGGAGCGCAGCCAAATTCGAATGCCGAACAGACTGAACGAAACGACAATAAAAGGGGAATACAAGTTATGAGTATTGCAATTCAAGCGATTGAAGCAAATGCAGAAAAAATCTGGAATGTAGTACATAAAATGTGGAGCCATCCGGAAACCGGCTTTAATGAAGTAAATGCAGCAAAATGGAATGCGGCACTTATGGAAGAACTCGGATTCCGCGTTCAGCGGGAGTATGTAGGTATCAAATCTTGCGTCAGAGCAGAATGGGGTAGCGGAAAACCTGTGATTGGTTTCCTGGGTGAGTTGGATGCGCTACCCGGCTTGTCGCAGAAGATGCAGACGGAAAAAGAGCCCGTCGTGGAGGGAGCGCCTGGCCACGGTTGCGGCCACAACCTTCTGGCCGGTGCTTGTATCGGCGGTGCTATAGGTCTGAAAGCCTATCTGGAAGAAAACAACTTGCCAGGCACGGTGGTGTACTACGGGTGCCCTGCAGAAGAGATTATCGCTGGTAAAGTGTTCATGGCAAAGTTCGGTGCATTTGATGACTTGGACGCTGCGCTGTCCTATCATCCCGGTTCTGAAAACCGAATCGCCATGGGCACCTATTCCGGCCTAAACAGTGCTATCTTCCATTTCTTCGGAAAGACGGCCCACGCCGGTGCAGATCCTCAGAATGGCCGTTCCGCACTGGATGCCGTGGAGCTGATGAACGTCGGTGCCAACTATCTGCGTGAGCACATCAATATGACAGAGCGTATCCATTATGTAATCAAAAACGGTGGTACTGCTCCGAATGTTGTACCTGATAAGGCGTCGGTCTGGTACTACAACCGTGCGCAGACCCGGGCAGAGATTGTGTCCACCTACAACCGAATTGTAGATATTGCCAGAGGCGCTGCTCTTATGACAGGTACCTCCTTTGAAATTGAATTTTTGGCAGGCTGCTATCCGACCATGCACAACAAGGTCATGTCTAACATCGCCTATGAAAAGATGGTGGAAATCGGTGTTCCGGAATACACCAAGGAAGAGCTGGAATTTGCCGATGCCCTTAACAAGCAGAGTGCCAACTACGAAAAGTTCTTAAATGCAGGAAAACTGGAATCCCCTCTGGCCACCACGGTGGAGCCTATTGTCTCCGTAGACGTCTACGGCTCCACAGACCTGGCCGATGTTGAAGCCATATGCCCCGGTATTATGGTGCGGACGGCAGCATACAACTATGCAGCTCCCAGCCATAGCTGGCAGATTACAGCCTGCGCAGGTAATACCATCGGCAAAAAAGGTATGCTCTACGGCGCAAAAATTATGGCGGAAACAGCTGTGGAGCTGATTACCAAACCCGAGTTGTTGGAGCAGGCCAAGGAAGAACATCGAAAGGGAACTGGCGGTAAACCTTATGTCTGCCCCATTCCCGATGGTGTTCCTGTTCCTCAACCTTCTAATGGATAATTAGATTAATATTTGCTAAAACGCTTCATTTCTCCTTCTTCTCTCCCCAGCAGGTTCCCTTGTCTGATTTTAGGCAAGGGAACCTCATCTATAACAAGAGGTTGCCTTACAAAATAATCGTACATAACCAAAATGTTATGATACATACGACAATATCGATATTTGAAATAAGAAGATATAAACTATAAAATATATCTATGATTGTAGAGGAAGCCATTTCGTATTTGTGATCGATAGGTAATATGTTTTCTAAAGAGAACAACAATTTATAACAAGTAGTGGTAAAGGAGATTGTATGAGTTATAAAATTGGAGTTGACGTCGGTGGTACCTTTACCGATGTATGTATGTTCGATCAGGAAACCGGAAATGTTATGGTTCACAAATTGCCATCAACCCCTTGGGATCCATCGGAGGCCATAGGGACAGGTATTAAGGAGATTTTAAATCTTAATGATGTATCGCCTGAGGCAGTATCCAATCTTGTTCATGGAACTACCGTTGCAACCAACGCCACACTCGAGCGTAATGGTGCTAAAACAGCGATTATTACCACAAAGGGATTTCGTGACCTGATTGAGCTGGCTCGTCAAACTCGCGCATCACTCTACGATACGCAGGTGGAGAAACCGGTACCGATTATTTATCGCAAAATGCGTCGTGAAGTCTGTGAGCGAATCTGCTCCGACGGCAGTATCATGCAGGCGCTGAATCTCTCTGAAGTAGAAGATCTTGTCCGCCGGCTGAAAGCAGAAGGAACCGAGGCATATGCGATTTGCCTACTTCATTCCTATATTAACCCGGTACATGAGCAGATGATCAAAAAAGTGATTCGTGAGCTTCATCCGGAGGCTTATGTGTCCATTTCCAGTGAAGTCCTGCCGGAAATCCGGGAATATGAGCGTATGACCACCACTGCCCTGAACAGCTATATCGGCCCCAAGGTGGGCGTTTATTCCAAACAGTTCAAGCAGCGGGTGAAGGATATGGGGATGCAATTGACACCCTATATCAATCAGTCCAACGGCGGTCTGATGAGTATCGAAACTACATTTGATAATCCAATCCGTACAGCATTGTCTGGCCCTGCTGCAGGTGTCTCTGGTGCAACTTACATCACCAAGCTGGCCGGTGTGGAGAATATCATCACCTTTGACATGGGCGGCACCAGCACGGATGTCTCCCTGATTGAGAACCATGTGCCCCGTCTGACCACATCCAAGGCCATTGCAGAATTCCCAGTAAAGGTTCCTATGACCGATGTTACGGCAGTTGGCGCCGGCGGTGGGTCCATCGCCTGGATTGACAACGGCGGCATGATGAAGGTAGGCCCCCAGAGTGCTGGTGCCTTCCCCGGCCCCGTAGCTTATAAGCGAGGCGGCAAGGAGCCTACGGTTACCGATGCCAACGTGGTGCTCCACCGGCTTAATCCGGAGCGGATTTTGGGTGGCCGTATGGAGATAGACGAGGAGGCAGCCTACAAGGTCATCGAGGAAAAGCTGGCCAAGCCTCTGGGTATGAGCGTACTGGATGCAGCCCGTGGCATCATCACCGTGGTCAACTCCAACATGGCCCGTGCTATCCGCGTGGTTTCCGTGGAGCGGGGCTATG
>CAYPKG010000080.1:0-3936 GCA_964411275.1 uncultured Oscillospiraceae bacterium
TATTCTATCAGATTTTGGGTGTTTTGGGTCTGCACTTTTATGATAGCACTCCACATCTCAGTTATTAAACATAGAAATGGTCCTTTTAATGAAAATGAGAAAGAAACTCTAACGAAAAATATTAGTAAAAATTTCGAATTACTTAATATAATTAGTCAGAAGTGCATTAATCTTGAAATTTAAGATGTTAATCTTTTCATCGCCGCCCATATCGGACGGTGGGCTTTCCGTTCCTGTCGTTATTCCTCGTCGTCCTCCTGTTCATCAGCTACGGCACTTATAAAATCCCCCTCATGGTCAAAGTAACAGAACGCGCCGCAGCCAGTCGCTAGTACAAGCATGATGAGTAGTACCGCCCATAGCGCAGACCTCTTTTCTGCCCTAAAATGGGCATGAAAAAACGCAGATTGGTTGGAAGAAAACTATCCATTATATATCACCTCAAAGTGGTTAAATGAGCATTTTGCTTTACCACCTGTTGCGCAGCCATTAATGAAATTGCAGATACCTGTTTATATATTCTGGGGAGAAGATGACGCAAATATACCAGCTTCGGATATTGCGGCATTAAGAAAAGCCATACAGAAGTATGGAAAAACAAATATCAAGATATATGTTTTCCCTGATCATGACCACGATTTGAACTATTTGGCTTATCCGATGCATGGACAATTATCACAGGGATTGCAGATGATATTTGAAACCATTGAAGATATATTGTGTTAGTGGGCTACACGATCGGCCCAATCAATTTGATAGGTGGGAATGTAATGACAGTAGAACAGATGCAAGGCATAGCGCAAGAGGTGCTGGGCTCGCAAAGCAACTATATTACGCGGGAGAATGCTGCGCACGATGAATTGATCGGCCTGCGAATTTATGATCTGCCATTATTTGGGGTGGCAGATGCCCATGACCCTTTGTTTTTAACCCTGCGTGACCCGAAGGTCACCTGTTCACAGGCATTATTGCCCACGGACATACTCCTTGATGCTGTCAGTGTGATTTCCTGGTTTTTACCCTATGAGCAGGAGATACGCCGGCAAAATGGGGAGAGCATCACACAAATGAGCGATGCCTGGCGTCACGCCAGAATAGAGGGTCAGGACGTCAATCTGCTGCTTGGGGAGGCCCTGTGCCGCGGACTGGAGGCGGAGGGGGCGACAGCAATCCAGGTGGCAAACAGCCCCTATTATGAATGCCCGCAGCCGTATTGCAGCAACTGGTCGGAACGCCATGTGGCGTACATTGCGGGCTTGGGCACATTTGGCCTTTCCAAGGGCTTGATCACGGAAAAGGGGATGGCGGGACGGTTTGGCAGTATTGTCACCAATATGATGTTTCCAATCACCAAACGGCCCTACGAAAGCCCTTTTGAATACTGCACCATGTGCGGTGCCTGTGCCCGGCGCTGCCCTGCGTCAGCTATTCATCCGGAGCTGGGCGTGGCACAGGGCAAGCTTCATACACAGTGTGGCCCCTTTGTGCTGGCCACCACTTTGGAGCAACGGTGCGGTTCCGGGACTCGCAGCCGCTATGGCTGCGGAAAATGTCAGGTTCGGGTACCCTGTGAGCACGGTATTCCTTTATCTGAACATCGCAACGGGTAATTGGCGTTAAAATTATGCCATCCTTTTATCTCGCCAGAAAATTCAAAACCCGAATATTAAAATCCTTTGCCTCTTCATATGCTGCGTGTCCAAATCCTTCATATACGAATAATTCGCTGTTTCTAATTCTTTCTGCCATTTCAGCGGAAGAATTTGACCCTACAATCTTGTCGCTGCCGGCTCCTATGATTAGAGTTGAACTCTCTATTTCATCCAATTCTTCATAAGCATTATGATGAATACAGGAGTTGGCCTGTATCAGAAATCTACTAAAATCTTTGGGTTTCCCAATTCTACCTAAAACTGGATATAGAAAGCGATATCTTCTTAAATACTGCTCCGAATAAGACTTCTCGGCCATATCAGTCATTAAGCTCTTGTAATCTCCGCGCTTTGCCATCTCTATCATACTGCCAACAACATTTTGCACTGTTTCATTTTGCTTTGACAGTGTAACGGCCAATACAAGTTTATTGACTAAGCTTGGGTAATCAATCGCAAGGTATTGCGCGATCATTCCGCCTTGGGATACCCCCATAATATCAGCTTTCAAGATACCCAGCGTTTTCATAACCGCAGCTTGGTCTTTGGCCATATCTCGCGTGGAATACCCCTCATTTAGCCGGTTCTTTCTGCTGAAAACATATACTTTATAATTTGCCGCGAAAGCTCGATATCCTATTGCAAATGGGAGCGCAGTTCCTTTTACTGTTGTTAGGCCATCACCCAAGCCGGGGATAATAATCAAAACCTCTTTTCCTTTTCCAAAAGAGATATAGTGCATTTCTGTATCTCCAATGGATACAGTTCCATTTTTCGCATTTAACAGCATAACTCATGTCCTCCTAAAAAGCATTTTGAGCATATGGCATCCGCCTTCCATTGTCAATGATAAAATTGATGCGGAGGGGATTTTGTTGACATTCAATTGTTTTTCGCGATACACTTTTATTTGTGATGGCGAATGGCTTGAAGCACAAATTGGCTGCGCCAGCTGTCTTTGATGGGTTGATGCGGGATTAGGTTAGCTACGAGCACCATTCATTCCCTTCTATCGACCATTTATATGCGAATATGACCACTTATTCAAAACCTGTAGAAACACGGGCGGGTATGCTGTATATTGGAGCTGTGGCGAGGTGATAATGTGCAAATTGAAATAAAAGTAGATGAAAACTGCAAAGAGCTCAAAGTTATCGTTGTCACTGAGAAAGTGACGGATGAAGTGAATAGCATTATCAGAAAACTGTCGGAAACCTCACCGCCAATACTGCTGGGCTTTCAAGAAGATATTGCCACAATTTTGAATGAAGCTGATTTATACCGTGTTTATTCATCTGACGGAAAAGTATACGCGGTTACGAAAGACGGCGAGTATACCATTCGACAAAGAATGTATGAAATTGGAGAGCGGTTAAGCCAAGATGACTTTATTCGTATCTCCAATTCAGAAATCGTCAATTTAAAAAAAATAAAAAAACTTGATTTGAGTTTTACTGGGACAATTTGCATCAAACTTATAGACGGTACCACCAGTTATGTATCAAGGCGTTATGTATCAAAAATCAAAGAAATATTGGGCATATAAAGACCTGGGAGGTATGTATGAAAAAGCAAGTAATAATGCGAGGATTGTTAGGCCTGCCGCTTGGCATAGCCATTGGGTATATTATTACCATTATTGTTTCTTTAGGATGGGGGCAAGGGTACTATTCGCCGTGCGAACCATCATTGGTAAATACGGTTGGCAGTGAAATAGGGGCTGTTGTTTTGCAGACCCTCCTGTGCGCTTTGCTTGGCGCCGGGTTTGCGGCCGCCTCGGTTATTTGGGAAATGGAAACATGGGGCATCGCAAAGCAAACGGGGATTTATTTTCTGATCACATCCATCATAATGCTGCCCATTGCCTATTTTGCGCAATGGATGGAACACTCAATAAAAGGATTTTTTATCTACTTCGGAATATTTTGCGCCCTGTTCATTGTTGCGTGGCTTGTTCAGTATTTTTTCTGGAAAAGAAAAATCAAAAGCATCAATGCGAAGATAGAAAAACCATGACAGAGCACAAAGCCGGTGTCGGGTCAAGGGTGGCGCTGATGCCATCCATAGCATTCACGTGTTTGTCATGCTTATGTATGTCGGTTGATTTTGTGATACACTTTTATTGAGGTGATGGCGAATGGCTCGAAGCACAAAAGTTGCACTTGAAAACAGAGATAAATATATCGCTCTTGGATTGAATATTGCTTATTACCGTAAGCGGGAGGGCATGATGTGTTCGTCAAGTAAAAATGTTAGCAAAAGGTCCCCAAAAAGGTTAGCACCT
>CAYPKG010000081.1:0-3520 GCA_964411275.1 uncultured Oscillospiraceae bacterium
AGCACGAAGCCGAGTTTATGCAGGAAGCCGCAGACATCAGTATGCGTGATCGTGATGCAGAGTTTTCGCGGAAACGCGACACACTGACAAAAGCCGATAAACGCGTTGCAGAACTTGACCGTATCATTTCCAGACTGTATGAGGACAATGTAATTGGCAAGCTATCTGATGATAGGTTTATCAAAATGTCCTGCGACTACGAGCTGGAACAGAGCAATCTTAAATCTATGGCAGAGGTTTTACGCAAAGAGCTGAAACAGCAGGAGCAACAGAAAACCAATGCCAAGGCATTTATCGCAGCGGTGAAGAAGTACACGGATATGCAGGAGCTTGACGCGGCAGTTCTACGAGAGTTCATAGACCGCATCGAAGTGTCCCATGCAGACAAGAAATCTAAGACGAGGGAAATCACTATTGTCTATAACTTCATCGGTGCATTTGAGTTTTCGCGGGCGATTGAAGAAGCCCGCAACACAACTCAAAAACAGCAAAAGACAGCATAGCCGTCAAGCTAAACCGTCTTTTGCTTCAATGTTTTCTTAATTCACCGCCGCATTGCTGCTCTTTTTTTATTTGCATCGGATGCTTATTGAATTTATTGCAGCGGATGGGGGATGCCCTCAAGCTGCGCCACAAAGCCTTCTACGAAAAGTATTCCACGACGCCGTTGTATATCCCCTTTGCCATTTTCTTTTGAAAATCCTGATCCACAAGCTTCAGATCGTCCGACTCGTATGTCATATGCCCCATTTCAATATTCACGATAGGCCTTGTGCACCAGTTAAACCCCGTCTGATCCGTAGGATATGTGATCCCCCGCTCTGTGGACAACTCAGTAGCCTTGCCATAGGCCGCAAGGATCGTTTTGGCAGCCTTCACGTTTTCACTGTAATAGGGATAATTTTTGTCCCCCGGCACCAGCATAAACGCGCCCTTTTTCGAGGCGTTCGTGCTGCCGTTGCAGTGCAGGCGGATGCCAAGGTCCACTTTCTTCTCGTTAAACAGCTCCGCCCGCTCCTTGTTGGAGATGTTCACATCCGCTTTCGTCCTTGTCATGACCACCTTGGCCCCCGCGTCCTCCAATAGATCCCGAAGCAACAGCCCCACCGCCAGATTAACCTCATGCTCCGCCACGCCGGTATATTTCCCCTCTGTTCCGCTGGACACCTTCTTCTTCGTTTCAGACGAGCCGGGGGCTACTGGCTCCTGCTCCTTGTTGCTTTTTTTCTGGTGCCCCGGGTCGAGACCGATCACAAGCCCGGATAGCGGCTTGCCGCTCAAGCTGGTTTCCTTTTCCTGCTCCGGGGTTTTTGTGGGGGCAGGCGTCGTTGCGCTGGGAGTTGCCTTGGGCGAAGCCTCCGGCGTGGGCGATGGTGTGGCGGCCGCCTCAGGCGTGGCCGCAGGAGTTTCCGTCACTTCCGGCGCCGCAGTCATATCCGGGGTTGTCATGTCTGGGGCCGTCATATCCGGGGTGGGTGTGGCCATTGCCGGGGTAGGGGCAAATTCCATCTGCCCCTGCTTAACAGGCGGCTGCGTCCTTTGCCCGCAGCCCAGCGGCATCAGCATCATCAACGCCATGAGCGCCGCTACGGCTATGGAAAACGCCTTTTTCATTTCTTCCTCCAAATCACTCACAAAATGTCAACTGTTTTTGATAGGTTGCCCCGTTATTTTATATTGTACATTGTACCTGCTCTCCCTCATTTCGTCCATGAATGAATTGAAAACACCGGTTGACAGGGTAAAATAATACCTATATAATCAATGCATAACTTATCTAGGTAATAAATGGTTAAGGGAAGGAAAGCTTCACTCTACTTCCCTTAGGTGCAGGAGGTTTTTATGTCCGATCAACGGGGGTTGATGCGCGGCACCACGCCAATGCTGGTGTTAAGCGTTCTCAACGAGGAGCCGCTTCACGGCTATGAAATGATACGGCGTCTGTCCAAATTGTCCCAGGGGGTCTTTGACATGAAAGAAGGCACCCTCTACCCCGTCCTGCATGAGCTGGAAAAAAGCGGATATGCCACAGCCAGCTGGAAGGAAACCGGCGGCAGACGGCGGCGGGTGTATGAGATTACGCCCAAGGGGCAAAAGCATCTCATGGCCGCGCAAAAGGACTGGGGCCGGATGGTACGGGCTGTGGACGCGGTACTGAAAGGGGATGGCTATGCGTTTGGATTTTGACCCTGTGAACGCCTATGTGGACGCGGTGCTCTCTGAGATCCGCTACAAGCCCGCCCACGGGGAGATTAAAACGGAATTGCTCAACCACATCCAGGAGAAGCTTACCGACCTGGGCGAGCCTGTTTCGCCTGAGTCAGTGGAAAAATGTATCGACCAGATGGGCGACCCGAAAGAAACGGGAAAGCAATTCAACAAAACCCACCGTCCGCCCATGGACTGGAGGATGCTGGGGCTTTGCGCGGCTCTGTTTCTGTGCGGGCTGTTGTACAGCGCCCATGTCGTGAGCGGGCTACCATATCGCGATGAGGGGGAACAGTTCACCCAATCGATCCTCTTTGCCCTGTTGGGTGTTGCCGCCGTGACGGCCCTTTGCCTGAAAATCGACTTGGGAAAGCTCCTTCAGCGCTATGCGTATTTCGTATGGATCGCGTGCGCCCTGTTTTTTCTATGGCCGCTGCTCTATAATGATGGGCCTTTGTATTCTGAACTGACGCCCCTTGTGATATTGCTAAGCGCCCTTTGCATCATCGCCATATTGCATCGGCCGTTGCTGGAAAAGCGCAACCCCCACTATTGGCTAACGCGCCTGCTTCCCTTGGTCTGTATGGGCATCAGCTTCTTTTTCATTCTGCAAATCCCATCTTTCGCCGCTGCCGCCGCGTATCTATGCTGCGTTCTTGTGGGCGCGTACTCGAAAGCCAACCGCCGTGCCATGCTGGTGGCCGGGGGGATAGCGCTTGCATTCGTTCTGCTGGTGATGCTGATACAGCCCCACCGCCTTTACCGGTATTTCGCCTATTACAACAGCGAGGACTACCCGCGAATTCTCTCCTCGCAGCTTCGGACTGTTTTGCCCACCCTGCGGCTTGTGGGACAGTCGTCGGCACAGGCGCTTCTGCCGGAAAACCTTATTAGTAGCCTGTTTACGCTCTATCCCATCGCCGGGTTCTTCCACAGCTTTGGCATCCTGCCCGGTGCCGGCCTGTGCGGTGCGTGGATTTTATTGCTCTTCCGGCTAGTCCACTGGTCATTTTTGATAAAAGATCCGCCCTCCCGGGGGCTGTGCCTGGGGGTAAGCGTGTTTCTTAGCATCCAGATGCTTGCAAGCCTTTTGTCCAATTTCGGGCTGCTGCCGGACGTTTATATATTCACCCCATTTTTAGAACCATCATGGAGCACGATGCTGCTAAGCGGCATTTGTATCGCGCTGCTGCTGAGCTTTGGCCGGACGAACAGCACAGAAAATGCCGCTGCGCTGGCCTAGGCAATATACGGGAAACGGGGCTGTAGCGCTAACAAGCTACGGCTCCTTTCTTAAATTTGGAACGCCAAA
>CAYPKG010000082.1:0-3099 GCA_964411275.1 uncultured Oscillospiraceae bacterium
GTATTCTATCAGATTTTGGGTGTTTTGGGTCTGCACTTTTATGATAGCACTCCACCTTATTTTGTTGTTTTGCATAAGCCAAAGCGTGTGTGTCGCATTCGAGGCATTTGCTAAAACCGTCGGGTGTATTCTGAATGAGTTCGCAAAATGTACAAGCGTTATTGCTAGTGATTATATTGTTAAAAGCACTATCTTTTAGTGTAATCTTTCGGTTTGTAAGAAGATAGAGACTGTTGAGCAGTGAAGTCAACTTCTCAAAATCATATACAGCTATCATATTAACCGCCTCATACAGTATTGCTTTTTAGTATATTCACAATGGGCTATCAAGTCAATAGACAGAAAAATAAATCAATACGCGGTCGATTTTTCTAATAATGCGGACAATCATCTATTGTAAAACTACTGAAAAAACTTTATATTCACAGTAAATCAATTAGCGAACCGTGAGGGTAGATGATATGTATGCTATTGCCATTGATTCCGGCGGAACTAAAATAGTTGGCGCTGTTGTAGATGATAAGGGAATAATTCTGGATAAGAAACGATATGACATTCTAAAGCGTGATGGGGATTTCCTGTCTGCTACATTTCAAGATATTATCTCGTTGTACCGAAAGGAATACCCCATAGACGCGGTAGGTATCGGCGGCAACGGGCGCATAGATCCGAATAGGGGCATTATTCTCAATTGTGGTGTACACACCAACTGGCAGGGAAGGCATCTTCGCGAGGAACTGGAGGCCTGCGTTGGTATACCAGTAAGCGTGAACAACGATTGCTATTGTGCAATTAAAGGTGAATTATGGAAGGGTGCCGCGCGAGATCTTTCCGTTGTTGTAGGAATTATCATCGGCACAGGCTTAGGCGGTGCTATGGCATCCCACGGCAAGTTTTGGAATGGATCAGATTTTGGAGCAGGGGAAATCGGCCATATGATCCTTCACCAGAACGGATTGCCTTGCTATTGCGGACAAAAAGGATGCGTGGAACGATATGTCAGCGGCACCGCCCTTTGGACCAATTATAACCGGGAGGCAGGAATTGACCGGCTCAGCTCTGGATACCAGTTCTTTGAAATTTTAAAATCAGGCGATACGATAGCGCGCAAGGTAATGAATGCCTTTATAGACGATCTGAGTCTGATTATGGTAAATATCAGTAATCTTTGTAACCCGGAAGCCTTCTTAATTGGAGGCGGTATTTCAGACACTAGAGACGGATGGGGTGATGCGTTGGAATGCAGCTATCGTGATAAGGCGGGCGACAGCGTGCGGGACACAGCTATCGTATACGCTTCAACGGGAAACGATGCAGCTTTGTATGGCGCTGCAAAGTTTGCGTTTGAATTATTTGAAAATAAATCTTTGGAGGACAGAATATGAGCGTTATTTATAATGAGATCAATGATCAGTATCAGGCTATGCGCCGGTGTGCCGAGTATCTGGACCAACGGCTGCCTGAAATTTGCACATTGATAACACAAGCTAACCCGCGATTAATTGTATTTATGGGCTGTGGCTCAAGCTTCTCGCTTGCCAAATCAATGGCAGATACGGTCAATATTCGTTCGAAAAAAGCCTCTTTTGCAGTTCCTGCCGGAGATGTTGTAATAAACGCCTCGCGTTATGCTGGCATGATGGAACATGCGCTTATCATCCCCATCTCTCGTTCAGGCAGCACTTCTGAAGTGATGCTTGCCTTGGACGCTCTGAAAACTGCGGGCAGCACGTTCACGGTTCTTAACGTTTCTTGTGTGGAGAATTGCAGACTCTCTGCATATAGCGATTTGTCTATAGAAATGCCGTGGTGTTTTGACGAAAGCGTGTGCCAGACCAGAACGGTGAGCTGTCTTTATTATTCTGTGATGTATGTGCTTTCTTCACTGGTGGGGGATAAGAAATTACACGATCAGTTATTGAAATTCCCTGTCCTTGGCGAACGTTTCGTAAAACATTGGAAGACGGATTGGGAGATGCTATCGAGCAAGGATTGGGATCACGTTGTTGTTTTGGCTGATGCTGAAATTCATGGCATTGCGGAGGAAGGATCGCTTGCTTTCAAAGAAATTTGTCAGCTTCCAAGCAATTGCTATCATGTCTTAGATGTGAGGCATGGGCCCATGGTGCTAATCAAGAACAAAACATTGGTTATTGCAGCAGTTTCCGGGGAAAGCTTGGAGCAGGATCTGATCCGGGATCTGGTTAGCCACGGTTCTATTGTCGTTACGTGTACTGATCAGCCTTTGAAAATAGATGGAACATTGAATTTCTTTGTTGGTGAAGATTTGGATCCTATTGTGAGGGGACTGGCTGTCATCGTATTGTGCCAGATGACGGCTTTCTATAAATCTAGTATTACCGGCACCGACCCCGATCATCCGGATGGGTTGGATGCATGGATTAAGCTGTGAGTTTTATGAAGCATATTCTGCAACAAATTGCAGCCGACAACCGTGCAGGTAAGGGGATTGGTATCTACTCTTGTTGCAGCGCCAATGAGTACGTACTACGTGCGGCGTTGAAAAAGGCGAATGATTACTGCACCCCTGTCCTGATTGAGGCTACGGCAAATCAAGTAAATCAGTTTGGCGGATATATAGGCATGACACCAGAGCGTTTCTACACCTATGTATTGGATCTTGCCCGTGAAGTGGGATTGGACGAGAAAAAAATCATTCTCGGGGGAGATCATCTTGGACCCTTGACATTTACAGAACATCCAGAGCCGGTGGCTATGGAGTTATCCAGAGAGCTTATTTCCCAGTATGTGCTTGCAGGCTTTACGAAGATCCACATTGACACCAGCATGCGGTTATCTACTGATGATCCAAATCTTCGCCTGTCGGATGAAGTAATTGCTCAGCGTGGCGCCGATTTATGTGCGGCTGCCGAAGCGGCTTACATGCAACGCCTTGATAAAGTGCCGGATGCTCCGGCGCCAGTGTATGTCGTCGGCAGCGAAGTGCCTATTCCCGGTGGCGCCCAAGAAGTCGAGGCGGGTATAGATGTTACTAAACCAGCTGATCTGGAGCATACTATCCACGCATTTCGGAAAGCTTTTCTGTCCAGAAATCTGGAGGCTGCATGGGAGCGGGTG
>CAYPKG010000083.1:0-2923 GCA_964411275.1 uncultured Oscillospiraceae bacterium
GGCTGAAAACCGAAAGAATGACTTGTAAACGCCGCCGAAGCAAGTTAACATGGGAATGGGAAAAGAGCTGAATACGACTGTTCCTGATCACTTCTGATTCGCGGCGAAACCCGTGGAAAAAGGAGTGATTTGTTGTGTCAGAAACAAAATACCGTGCGGCAAAATACATTCGTCTGTCATACGCCGACGATAAAGACGGCGAATCCAACAGCGTGGAAAATCAACGCAAGCTCTTGGACAGCTTCATCGCTACCCAACCAGACATCGAGGTTGTGTCTGAAAAAGTGGATGACGGTGTTTCCGGCATCATCTTTGACCGCAAGGCATTCAAGGAAATGATGGCGGAGATCGAAGCCGGGGAAATCAACTGTGTCATTGTGAAAGACCTTTCAAGGCTCGGGCGGGAATATATCGAGACCGGGCGCTACCTGCGCCGTATCTTCCCAGCCTACAATGTGCGCTTTATCGCGCTTAATGACAACATTGACACGATGCGGGATGACGCGGACGATTTGGTGGTGGGTGTCAAGTCCATCATCAACGACGCCTACAGCCGCGATATCTCGGTCAAGACACGGTCGGCGCTGAATATCAAACGGGATAACGGAGACTATGTGGGCGCATGCCCCATCTATGGCTATCGCCGCTGCGCGGAACTCAAAAACCAACTTGCCATCGACGAATATCCCGCTTCCATCGTGCGGGACATCTTTCGTATGAAGGTTGACGGCATGAGCGCGCTCAAGATTGCCGAGACGCTGAACGGTCTGGGTGTGCTGTCGCCCATGGAGTACAAGCGCGACCGAGGGTTACCGCATCCCAAGGGCGGATTTGCCGATAAGCCGGATGCAAAATGGTCTGCCACCGCCATCTTCCGCATTCTGAATGATGAAACCTATGTGGGGACGCTGATTCAGGGACGGCGCGGCACCCTCAACTACAAGATTAAAGATGTGATCGATAAACCCGAATCGGAGTGGAAACGCACCGAGAACGCCCACGAGGCCATCATTAGTCCCCAGGATTTTGATCTTGCACAGCGGATTATGCAGCTGGATACCCGCACCGCTCCGGGTGGCGATAAGGTTTATCTGTTTTCCGGCGTCCTCATCTGCGGATGCTGCGGAGGCAGGATGACCCGCAAGACCAACCGCTACAAGGGGCGTGAATACAATTATTATTACTGCCCGGCTGGTAAAAAGCAAGGCTGCAACGGTGCAGGCATGCTCCGGGAGCAAGACCTGATCCAGTGCGTGCTGGAGAGCATCAAGGGACATATCGCCGGGATTGCGTCGCTGGAATCGCTGCTGGCAGTCAGCGACGGACGCAAGGCCGCACAGGCGCTGGCCCGTCAGCTTGGGCAGCAGATTGAGGACAACGAGCGGCAGCTTGCAAAAATCAGCAGCTTCAAGTCCTCGCTGTATGAAAACATGGTCAGCGGTTTGCTGAGCAAAGACGACTACAAAACGCTAAAAGCCAAATATACCGCCGATGAAAGCCGTCTGCGGGATGCCATTGCGGCCTTGGAAACTGAGCGGAATAACGCCTTGGACGGCAAAGCCGAGCGTCTGCGCTGGATGGAGCATTTTCGCAAGTTCGAAGGGCTGGAGGAGTTGGATCGCCGCACAATGGTCAATCTGGTGCGCAGCATCCGTGTTCTCAATAAGACGGAGCTCGATATCACCTTCAATTATCAGGCAGAATATGAGCAGGCGCTTGCTCTGATAGGGGCCCCCGAAAAGTCGCAAGACTTTATGGGGAGAGGACGAGCGACAAAGCAGAGCGAATGCCCGGTGCAAGACGGGCGTAGCGAAGCGGAGTCCGCGAGGACGAAGGAGGTGGCGTAATGGCACGGAAAAGCAGAAAGATTCCTACAACGGTTTTAGTAGTACAGAAACAGGATGCTGTTTACAACGCCGCCGCCTACATTCGGCTCTCCAGCGACGCCAAACGCAAGCCGGGCGATTCCCTATATAACCAGCAGGATATCATCGAGAACTTCATCGCAACATCCCCGAATATTCGTCTTGTTGACATCTACATCGACAATCAGGCCACCGGCACGAATTTTGAGCGTCCCGCCTTTGTGAGGATGCTGGAGGATGCGGAAAGCGGCAGGATCAACTGCATCATTGTCAAAGATCTTTCAAGATTTGGGCGCAACGCCATCGACTGCGGTTACTACATCGAAAAGCACTTGCCTGCCTTGGGCGTGCGGTTCATCGCCGTCACCGATTCCTTTGATTCCCTCGAAGGAGATGGAGGCGTGCTCTTGCCGCTCAAGAATGTTATTGCGGAATCCTACGCGCTGGATATCAGCCGTAAATGCCGCAGTGTGCAACGGCAGAATATACAGGACGGGCGGTTTGTGGGGCGTATGGCTCCCTACGGTTTCGCCAAGTCACCGGAGGATTGCCATCGGTTGATCATTGACGCGGAAGCCGCCGCAATCGTGCGACAGATATTTGCGTGGGCTGCCGGTGGTATCGGCGTCGGAGAAATTATACGAGAGCTCAACGAGCGGGGTGTTCTCCCACCCAGCCATTATAAATGGGAAAAGGGTCAGATCACAAGCAAAAAACTGCTCGGCAGGCCCTTCTGGCAGAAACGCACGGTCACGGATATTCTCAGAGATCGGGTCTATGTGGGCGATATGGTGCAGGGGAAAAGCCGAACAGTAAATGGAAAGGAGCTTTCCGTTCCGCGCAACGAGTGGATTTGTGTGCCCAACACCCATGAGCCTGTGATTTCCCGCGAGTTGTTTGAGCATGTGCAGGAGGTTCTTCGCCAGACATCGGAAAAGGATAAAGCCGTGCGCAGTACCGCGGTTTCATATTCGCCCCATGTATTCAAAGGCAAAGTATTTTGCGCCCACTGCGGCCATCCTATGCACCGTCACCGCCAGAATAAGGACGGCACCTAC
>CAYPKG010000084.1:0-2882 GCA_964411275.1 uncultured Oscillospiraceae bacterium
GACATGGGAGGTTTGCTGCTGTGGGATTTGTGGGTTACCGTTTGGCCTGTCATCAGGAAACCACCTGACGCTGGCTTTGCCATACCCGCTTTCCCATTGGAATTGGCGCTTGACGCTATCCTATCCGCACATCCCCTTTGTGGTACTGGTGAAATACTGTGATTTCGGGAGTATTCGAAAGAAATTCTATGATTATTTAGGGAGGATCTGCATGAGCGAAATCAATAAACCCGCAACCATGCTGGAAGAATATGAACCGCAGGAAGCTGCCAAGCTCAGATGGACGGAAGCGGTTGATGGTCCAATCTGTGAGCTGTTCAGCGCACTCAAGCTGGAAAAGATGACTGCCGAAGACGGCAACGGAAACAAGGTGAAGCTGAGCTTGACTAAGGATAATGAGATTAAAATTGAACTGTCATCCGTGACCATTCGGTGACACAGAAGCGCCCGCATGCTTTCCTTTGTAGCAGCGGGCGCTTTTGATTTACGCTATTCGATTTTGGACAGCGCCGACAGAATGCTATTGGCCTGCCCCCACACCTCGTCCAGCCGAATGCGCAAATCCTCAATGTCGGCTGCGTAGACGCTACCCGTCTCGTTGGCTCGCTTGGCGTACTGGTTGAGGTTGTTGGAGCAGTATCGCAGCAGGGAAACCATCTCCCGCACATCAGACAGATCGAGGTTGATGACATAGCCGTCAATAGCCATCTTTCGCATATAAGCTCCAAGGCTTGCGATGCCTACATCAGCCATGCGCTCACGAATCAAGGTAGCCTCCCGCTCATCCGCCCAAAAGTGAAAGTGAACATCCCTCTTACGGTTAGGCGAGGACTTTTTCCGGCGGCTCATCGCTCAGTACCGCCCTTGGATTTTGAGTGGATCCGTTTCCCTTGCGGTGCGGCAGGCACCTTACTTGCCGCCTTGATCCGCTCTGCCACCGAAGGCTTTCCTTTCTTGATGTTCGGAAGTACCGGAACGGTACCTCCGAACATATCCACAAGAAACTGCTTGCCACCAAGCTGAACCGCCGCGGTGAACGCCTCGTTGAAATCCTTATACTGCTTATCAATCCTGGGCATGAAGAACGCCTCTCCGATGTGCGGGATCGCGCCCTCATAGTGAGCCTTGGGTACGAGAGTCTCTACCTTATCCAGTAGGGCGGCGGTTTTACCCTTTTCGGCCTGTAGCTTGCAAAGCAGCTCGAAAGCGAACTCCTGACTTTTCAGTGCGTCCTCCAACACGGCGTCAGTGAGATAGGCGCCGTGCTTGCGGATAGTAGGCAAAACCTCGGAAGTGACCCAGCGCTTGAACCTCTTGGCAGAGGGGAGCTTGCTAGAGAGAATCAGGGCATACAGGCCGGATTCATTGATGATTGTAATTCCTCGGTTGTTAATTTCGGAAGTACCGTTTCGGTAGTTCCGGCGATCCTCCTCATCCACATGGCGGTTGATGTCCCGGCTGCCGTTGCCATAGCCCAAGATATCGGTCACATCTTTGCCTACGAACCACGGCTGGCCATCAATCTCCAGCACTCGGATTTTCCCGAACTCCTCATTCTTAAAAACCTGTAATTGACCGTTCATGGTGAACCTCCTCTAAATTGAAATAGCCGCCTTGCGGCGGCTGTGGTGGTGTTTCTGCTCCCGCTCATGCAGAATATCTCGGAGCAGGAGGTCGTTATAATCGCTTGCGCCTCGGTGCGGGGAATTTACCGACACGTGGATGTGCGAAAATCGGTTGTCGTCAGCAAGCCGAGCCTTGATTTTCCGGGCTGCGGTGATGCCCGCCACATCACTGTCCAGATGTAGAACAATGCGGCTGATCTGTGGGTTGCGCTCCAGAAAGGCAATGAGAGCCACATCCGAGGTGCCGCCCAGCGAAAGCCGGTGACCGTCCCATGCCAAGCCGTTCCTTTGTTGAAGCGAAGCGTGGCTCATAGCATCAACGGGCGCCTCGAACACGGTCAAATGATGGCTGTGCGGATTTTTTGCTGGAATGTGGAAATTGTATCGTTTGTCGCTGCCTGCCTTATCCCGCTTGAAATCTGTCGTGATGCCCCTCATGGCAGCGAACCTGACTGCGCCGGATTCATCTTTTCCTGCAAACACGCAGACAGGAGCATTGTGATATTCGCTCTGCGGATTGTAGTAACGGCTCTCATACAGAATACCGAGCTGGATGCACTGGCGAATGACTTCCGGGCTGATGCCCCGGTTTTGCAAATACGATACCGCTCTGGTGGCATAGCGATATGGCTTCGGTGGGTGAAAGGGCCGCTTAGGTGTTGGCGGTTGCGATTTTGCTTCTGTTTGATAGGATTTTGCGGTTTCCGCCTTTTCTCCGGTCAGATGCTCCACCGCCGCCACGAAACCCATGCCCCGTATTTTTATGAGATAATCCAGTGCGGACACCCCGGCTATACCTCCAGCGTTCCAGTTCCACTTGCCGTTGGAGATAACCAAGCTGCCGTGGGTCACGGTGGTATAGCGCCCCGGTCCATCGGGTTTTAGTTCGCGTGGTTCATATACCTGAAGGTAGGATAGTAGATCAATCTCCCGCGCTCGTGCGACTTGCTCCTCGTTTACGCCGGGCATTGCAATCCCCATCTCTGAATCAGAAGCAGTGTGGATCTATGGAATGTGGAGCAGTTCTCGGCAATGTTGACAGCATGGTGAAACACACAGTCATGGTGCAGATCGTCCAGATTGTCCAGAATGTATGGGCAATGCGGATAAGGGCAGCGGAGCTTGTTTTCAAGATCGGCGCAGTAACCGCAATCGAGGTGCTTGTATTTGTATCGAAAGTGCATGGGGTGACTCCTTCCTGTAAAATGGGGTATTTGTATTAAAAAGCTCCTATTAGTCAAAACAAAAAAGGCGGTG
>CAYPKG010000085.1:0-2764 GCA_964411275.1 uncultured Oscillospiraceae bacterium
TGGAAAACCCACCGCAGTGACCCCATCGACAAAGCCAAGGCTTTGTCGATGGCCCATAATATAACATATGTATATGGATTTTCAACAAGAAGATGATCCTTTTTGCACCCGGCAAACCCGCTCTGCCACGGCCTTTGCAGTAGGCGTGGCCGCAAGCCCGCCAAGGGCGGTTTCCCGCAATTCCGGCAGCATCTTATTTCCCACGCTTTTCATGGCCGCCACCACCTCATCAAAGGGGATGAGGCTGGTGACGCCACAAAGGGCGAGATCGGCGCTGAGCATGGCGTTCGCCGCGCCGATGGCGTTGCGCTTGATACAGGGGCATTCCACCAGCCCGGCCACAGGGTCGCACACAAGGCCCATAACGTTTTTAAGGGCGATGGCGGCCGCGTCCAGCACGGCTTCCACCCTCCCGCCGGAGAGGGCGCACAGCGTGCCCGCGCACATGGCGGCCCCAGTTCCGGTTTCCGCCTGGCAGCCGCCGTCGGCGCCCGAGATGGAGGCGCCTGTGGCGACGAGCATGCCTATGGCCCCCGCTGTAAACAATCCGTCGATGAGCATCTCGTCATCCCAGCCCCGCTCTTCGCTGACGCTCAACAACACCCCGGGCAGAATGCCCGCGGCGCCTGCGGTGGGCGCGGCTACGATCCGGCCCATGGCGGCATTGACCTCAACGACTGCCATGGTACACGCGGTGGCCCGGCTGGCGCTTTCCCCTAAAAACGGCTTTAGCATGCTGTATTCCAACAGCTTCCGGGCGTCCCCGCCGGACAGTCCGCTGACCGACCGTGCATTTCCCACAAGCCCTTTTCTGACGCTGTCGCGCATGATAGCAAGGTTTTTTGCCATTTCAGCGCGGATGTCGTCGCGGCTTCGCTCGGACAGGCTCATTTCCCGAAGCTGCATCGCCTCCGCAATGCTGATCCCTCTTTCCCCGCAAACGGCAAGAAGTTTTGCACCGGTGGTAAAATCGATTTGTTCCATACGTACTTCCCTCCTATACCGCAAATACCCTGTTGATTTCCCCGGACAGGCCGACGATCAGCGCCCGGGTGCCTTCGCTTACCTGCTGGTCCGTTTCGATTGTCATATACGCGTCGGCCCCGCGCCCGTGGCGAAACACCCGCATGAACGCGATGTTGATACGGTGCTGGGCCAGCACATGGGTGACCACTGCCACAACCCCCGGCACATCCTGGTACTGTACGATCAGTGTGGGGTAATCGCCGGTGAGCTCCACGTCAAGGCCGTTGATCTCCACAATGCGGATGTTTCCGCCGCCAACGGACTCGCCCACCACCTCCGTCACTTCCCCCGACTCGTTGGTAATGCGTATCCCCACGGTATTGGGATGGGCGCGCTCCTCCTCGGAAAAGGCAATATCCACCGTGAGCCCGGCTTCCCGTGCCAGCTCGTAGGCGCTTACGATCCGCTCGTCATCCGGCTCCATGCCAAGAATACCGCCGATGAGCGCCTTGTCCGTCCCATGCCCCCGGCCTGTCTTGGCAAAGGATCCGTATAGCACGAATTCAGCCTTTGCCACATCCCCGCCCGCGATCCGCCGGGCGGTCAACGCCAGCCGGCACGCTCCTGCGGTATGCGAGCTCGACGGCCCCGTCATACTCGGGCCTATAATATCAAACACACCATATTTCGCCATATTTGTCCTCCTTCGTATCGGGGAATGTGCCTCCATCATATCATATTCTACCCGGCCCTAAAACCCCGTAGCTATGGAATTTCCACTATACAAATTTACTTCCCTTCTGTATTATGATAGTAGGCGAATTGGGAATAATTCAATAAAACCCGAAAAGCGTTTACGGGAACACAAAAGAAAAGGACGGGATAAGAATGAAGCGTACCTTGAGATTTCTCTCTGCCCTGCTGTTGCTCGCCATATTTTTCACCGGCTGCGCAGAGAAAGTAGACACACCTTCTGAAACCGACACCCCCGAGCCCTCGCCCACCATCGAGCCTACGCCGGTTTTCACCCCCGTTCCGCTGCCCACGCCGGTGGTGTTTCCCACCAAGGGTTATTGCAACGGCGAGGGCGTAAACATCTGGAAAACGGCGGATACCAAAGGCTCTATCGTGGATATTATGGGAGAGAATGCGGTGCTGGACGTCCGGGGGCTTTCCGGCGGCTGGTATGAAGTCAATCTCGGAGGCGAAACCGCTTATGTGGCGGAACAATTGCTGAACCTGGGCGAGCCGCCCCGCAAGGACAATATGTGCTACGGCAGGGTAACCGCCTTGGTTACGGCCCTGTACCTCTCCCCCAGCGAGGAGGACATATCCGAAAAGACATTGGCTGAGGGGGACGTGGTTAAAATACTGCGGGCCATCGGCGATTATCTGCATATCGTGTATGACGCGCCGGAGGACGGGATCGTGCAGCGCTTTGTCCCAAAGGCGGACGTGCTCTACATCCCCATTGAAGAATATCTTCAGGCCCGGGACGCGGCCACGGCCACGCCAACACCTGAAGTTGGCGAGGACGATCCGGACGAGGAGTAATAGTAAAGATTATCTTTGAGGCGGAGGATGCATTGTCAAAAACCGCCGCTGCTGCGCAGCTTGCGCTTTTTTGAGGTTTCACGTTTTGATTGTTCGACTATGTCTTAAGGTGAATTGCCGCAAAGCGGCAAGAGAGTATCCCCTGGGGGACACGGTCATCAAAACGTGCAAAGTACCCAATTTTCTAATGAAAATTGGTTCCGAATTCGCCGCGCACAAGGTGAATTGCCGCAAGGCGGCAAGA
>CAYPKG010000086.1:0-2759 GCA_964411275.1 uncultured Oscillospiraceae bacterium
AAGCTGTTTCACTTTTAGGGTGTTTGCAGACTGCACTTTTCTTGACTATTCCATTTCGTCTTCATGACCCGCCCTTAATAAATACAGTTGCGCTTGTTCCTCTGCGATATAAAAATCCATTTCAGCAGGGTCGTAATACAATGTGTACACTATTTCCTTTTCAAAGGTATCCCGCCAGTCATCCTCCCCTTCCCAATCATCATCATAATAATCGAATATTAGGGAGATATTCATCACGATATCCATCGAAAACGCACCGCTTTCGTACTCGGTCATGTGTTCCTCCCGTGTGGAAAAGCTGTTGAAACAATACACATTCTTTGTGACCGGCGCATTGGAAAAACTCGATGCATTGCAAGCTTGGTTAAAGTGCGAAATGTAACACAGCGCAAGGGCCTTTTTGGTTATGTTATACCAGATAGTCTCTACTTCATAATAACCTGTTCCGTGCAAACCAACAGTTTCTAAAATCAGCCACAGATCCCCGCCCGCTTCCAAAAAGGAGTAGGGCTCTGCTGTAGCCGCACCGCCATATAAGACTGCATGATAAGGAAGATATTTTTCGCCCTGCTGATAAAGCACGAGAATTAGTTTGACCATATCGCCATATAGCATTCCGTCAACAATCACTGCTGTAAATTGACCGCTAATTGCTTCTATTCGCGAGCCGTTCAGGTAATGACTTGCCTCGCTTTGCCCATTTATGGTGAGCCAATCGATCGGCGCAAGGACAGCGCCAAAGGTTTGCATACAGTCGTGAAGTTCTTCCCACCCGGTCGCCTCAGCAAAATCAACAAGCTCCGCCAATGATAACGGTTCCCCTGAAAAGGCAATCTGCGCAAGGCTATTGCCCGGCGGATCGAATTCTTTCAAATATACCCGTTTTTCCATTGGTTTCGATTGCAGGGTGTTTTCCAACGGCTCTGTTGGGCTTGTGGCTTGCTCAGAAGCGGGCGCCGGGCTTGCAGCAGCGCCCTTGTAAGGAACATCTGCACACCCCCAGCTGAACGCCATGGCAGCTATCAAAAAAAGCAAAATACTTCTTTTCATTCTTCACCATCGTGCAAGACCTCGGCCCTACAAATTCTCTTTTATCACAATGCCAAGCTCGGTATGGTGTATTTCGGACACGGGCTCGATGTCCATCCCGGCGTAATCCATCAGAATATCCAGGGGCTTTGCGCCCTGAACAAAAGGCTCCTGGGTGATGAGCGCGGTGATGTCCCCCTTTTCAAGAAGCGGCCTGGACGAGGACGTCACATCAAAGCCGATGACCTTGATTTTGTCTTTTCGTCCGTCTTCACAAAGCGCGCGGCATGCGCCAACTACGCCCGCAGCCACAAGATACAGCGCGTCAATTTCGGGATGCTCCTCAAGGAGGCGCTTTGTCACGATATAGCTTTGGATGTCATCGTCGTTGTTGTACTCAACTTTGATTAAACGAAGCCCGGAATATTGTTCTTCTATGCGGCGGGTAAAGCCCGCAAGGCGCTCAGAGTGGCACAGTATCATTTCCGAGCCTGAAACGACGCCTATATTCGCTTTCCCCGCGCAAATGAGGTTCATGAGCCCTGCGGCGGTTTCGCCGCTCTTGGCGTAATCGCTGCCCACATAGCAAATACGCCCGCAGCTGGGGATATCGGAATTCACGGTTACGATGGGAAAGCCCTCGTCTGAAAGCTTTTGCAAGCGCTCCGTGACGAGCGGATGATTGATCGGCGTGATCGCCAGGCCTGCTATATTCTTTTCAAGAAGCTCATCGATGAGATTGAGCTGGGCCTCGGGCTTGTTAATATGGGCATAGCGAATTTCCACGCTGACGCCATACTCGGTAAGCTCGGCAGCCCGGCTTTCGATGCCGCGCACAACCTCGGCAAAAAAAGGGTTGCCCGCAGTGCTGCCAAACAGAATATAACCAAACTTGAGCTGCTTTTTCTTGAGCGCCAGCGTCTTACCGGCGAGGTTTGGCATATAGTTGAGCGCTTTTGCGATTTCCATCACCTTTTGCCGCTTCTCAGGGCTCACCATTCCGCGGTTGTTCAGTATCCTGTCCACAGTGCCGCGCGAGACGCCCGCCAACTGGGCAATTTCCTTAATTGTCGCCACAATTCACACCTACCCACATATCAAATGTGCACGAGCACATTACGTGCACAAACTTATTACGACCATTATACACATTTCGCCGATATCTGTAAAGGACACATCCCGCCTGCCTTATTCTGCCTGAAATCCCCTTCACACAGCCCCACGCTTCGATAATAATTTGCTATAATTTAACAAAGCATATTGACACCTGTTTTAGCTGGTGTTATTATGTTTGTAATAATATTTGCTCGAACACAGTTTTTTTAATTGACATTATTCGCTAAAATAAACAGAACCGGAAAAATCCTTATTACATTGGGGGTAAGCCCTAACGCACAACAAACGACCACAACCATGTGCACGGACACAATAAACGTGCAACACAAGATGAATATCCGGGTGTGGACCGGGTGCTCATAAAACAAATCACCATATATGATAAGGAGGAAAATTACAATGAGGACACATGCAAAGCTACTCGCCTTGGCGCTTATAGCGGTTCTAATTCTGTCGGCTGTGGCATGCGCTGCGCCAGCAGAGGCCCCGGCAGCTCCGGCGGAGCCGGCAACCCCGGTGGAGCCGGCAGCCCCAGAGGCCGATGCGCTAAAGGTCGGCGTTTCCATGCCGACAAAGAGCCTGCAGCGCTGGAACCAGGATGGCGACAACATGAA
>CAYPKG010000087.1:0-2702 GCA_964411275.1 uncultured Oscillospiraceae bacterium
GAAGCTGTTTCACTTTTAGGGTGTTTGCAGACTGCACTTTTCTTGACTATTCCATATATCCGCACCCGGTTTGACCCCGACCAGCGGGAGCTCAAGCGTTTTCAAACCCAGGACGAGTTTTTTGTGGAGTATATGAACGCACTTCTGGATTACGCGAAAAGCTCCAAGTATAGCGTGGTGGACGACATAATCAGCATCAAGGCTACGGATCAGGTGCTCACGCTTTCCACCTGCACCTACGAATACGACAACTCACGTTTCGCAGTCAGCGCCCGCCGCATCATATAATAAGGACGCGGGATACTAAAACAGGAAACAGAAAGGGAACGCTATGCATGATCCGCGTTTGGACGAACTTGCAAATTTGCTCGTCAATCACAGCCTTCGCCTGACTGCGGGGGAGCAGTTTGAAATCAACGGCGGGATTGCGGCGAAGCCGCTGATAAAAGCCATCATGGCCGCCGCGAAAACCCGGGGGGCAATCCCCTATGTGCGCCTGGAGGATGACGAGCTAAGCCGGATGGCCTTTGGCTACATCGACCCTATCAATCCCGAACAGGCGGAACGCGCACTTCGCAATCAGCTGGAGTGGGGGCTTGCCCGCTGGAAGCACCTCGCGGCGCATGTGGACATCGGCGTGGATGAAAACGACGCGGAGCTGTCCCAAATCGATCCCCGGGCGCTTGCCATACAGCGCACCGCCCTAAGGCCGCTTCGGGATCTCAGGATTGACCGCCGCCGCTGGGTATACCTGCACTGGCCCACCATGGCGGACGCGCAAAAAGCCGGGATGTGCTATGATGACCTGTACGAGTTCTTCCTTAGTGCGGCGCTTGTGGATTATCCGGCCATGCGCCGGGCGATGGAACCCCTCGTGGAGTGCATGGAACGGGCGAAAACCGTACGGATCACCGGCCCCGGCACACAAATCACATTTTCCATCGAGGGGATGCCCGCGGTGCCCTGCTTTGGCGAGAGGAACATCCCCGACGGGGAGGTATACACCGCGCCAATTCAGGACAGCGCCACAGGCGTGGTGCAGTATAACACCACCGTAAACATGCTGGGGAAAAACTATCAAAACCCCAAGCTGACATTCCGTCAGGGCAGGATCGTGGAGGCCGTCTGCGACAACGACACCCCGGGGCTTAACGCCCTACTGGATATGGACGAGGGCGCAAGGTACCTGGGCGAATTCGCCCTCGGAGTGAACAACGCGGTGGATCGGCCCATCGGCAACACCCTGTACGACGAGAAAATAGGCGGCTCGTTCCACCTGACGCCGGGCTGCGCGTATCAAAGCGCCTTTAACGGCAACAAAAGCGCCCTGCACCTGGACATCGTATGCCTGCAAACGCCGCCCTATGGCGGGGAGATTTGGTTTGACGGAAGGCTGATACGAAAGGATGGCGCGTTTACACTGCCTGAATTGGCGGGCCTAAATCCCACAAAGGAGTAATCCATGCCGCACAAAAGGACAGTGCTCCTGGACGGAAGCAGTATATTGTTTGGAAGCCTTCTGACAATCATCGGGCTTGCGATGTTTACGATCCCCAACGACATCGCGCCGGGAGGCGTGTCCGGCCTTGCCACTGCCCTTTCTCACATCACCTCCCTGTCGGTTGGCACCCTCACACTCGTGATCAACCTGCCGCTTCTGCTAATCGCATGGAGGAAGCTGGGGCTCGCAGCGCTGATCAAAACCCTCTTGGCCACCATTTTGCTTAGCGTAGGGATCAACCTGCTCACCCCCCTGCTGCCCGTGTACGACGGCAACGTTTTGTTGGCGGCAGTGCTTGGCGGCGTGGCCATCGGGGCGGGAACAGGATTGCTTCTTGCCCGGGGCATCAGCACCGGCGGAACGGATCTTGTGGCGCTGATGCTCAGATCCCGCTTCCCCAACTTCCCCACCGGGCATATTCTCCTGGCCATGGACGCGGCGGTGGTGGTGTTTGCAGTGTTGGTGTTTGGCAACATCGAGGTGGCGCTGTACTCCGGGGTTGCCATTTATATCGCCACAAAAACAATCGATGGCATTCAGCAGGGCCTGGATTTCGCAAAGGTCATATACATTGTAACCGATCAGGAGCAGCCCATATTAGACGAGCTTGCGGGGCGCATGGGCCGGGGGGTAACGGTTTTGCCCGCGAAGGGCGGCTTTTCCGGCAAAAACAAATCCATGCTGATGACCGTTGCCCGCCGAAACGAGGTGGCGCAAACACTCCAGCTGGTGAAATCCATCGACAACCGCGCGTTTATCATATTGAGCAATGCCACCGAAGTCCATGGCGAGGGCTTTAAGGAGGGGGAGGATTAGATGTCACGACGGGAACAAAACCGGCTGTTTGCTGCCCACGCCCGGGAATATCAGGCGGATAAGCTGTATAAAAAGGAACAAAATATCGATTTTATGGTGTTTCTGTTTTCGCTTTTGTTGGTACTGTTCTCTATCATCGCATTTTTGTGCCAGCCCATCATGGTATCCGGGGACTCCATGAATCCCACGCTTTTATCCGGAGAGCGGATGCTGGTGGAAAAGGTCAGCTACTGCCTGGACCTGCCGAAGCGCGGAGACATTCTCGTGTGCCATTTCCCCGGGTATCGGGACAATTTTGTAAAGCGGGTGGTGGGCCTGCCTGGGGAAACGGTGGAGGTGCGCGATGGGCTTTTGTACATCGACGGCATGCCCCTTGACGAAAGCG
>CAYPKG010000088.1:0-2484 GCA_964411275.1 uncultured Oscillospiraceae bacterium
GCGCAGGGTGCGGGCGTGGGCTTTGATATGGAAAGGCCGGAGATGCAGCATCGACCGAGCGCAGGGCTGGGAGTTAACGGACAGGCGAGGAATGATTTATTTATCCGGACAAGCGGGGGTTTGAGTGTCAATGGGATTGGGGCGATACTAAGCGGGACAACGCAGCCGAGAAAAAACATTGTGGATGAAGAAAGAGACCCAAATGTTGCTAGTGGTGGTCTTGCAATCAACGGGGAAAAACTCAAGCAACAAATCAGCGAAGCCGTGGAGAATGCGCCACCCAAAATTACGACGCAAGACAAATTAGGTGATATAGTATATGAAAATACGGAGCTTCAACAAAAATATGATGCAGCCCTAGATAGTTATTTTGCGATGTGTAAAGAATACGGTTATGATATAATTACAATAGAAGGAAAATCATGCGATCCCCTGTTTTGGCTGAACAACCAAAAATGCTGAGGCAAGAGAGCTTGCACCGTATACTCGGAGTAATTCGGTTATCGGTATCAAGGCGAACGATGAGATGGCGATCAATATGCGCAAAAGGATGGAACTCGAAAAGATTCAAGCCTTATTAGCAATTGATTTGAACGAAGAGATGATGCGAAATCCGTATATGGCGGACGTTGGACATTATGTATGCAACCGTGTGATCGACGGCAGGGATGAAAATATTAATAAAAAAATCAGAGAGTATCAAGGAATGATGGCAGATGCCATAGGGAATGGGGACTTTGTGCAAGCAGCGCTATTGGAAGATGCGATACAGGTGCTATATACCAAGACGGAAGAATATGCGTTTATGTTGGGTGTTGCGGATGCAAAGTCACATGGATATATTGGAAATCAAGTGAGAGAGGCCTTTCAAAATGCTGGGGAAGATGAGTACGTACGGCAGCTGCAATACTTTTGTTTGCCAGAAGTAGTCAGCCAATGTCAACCCAATGCTTATAGCGCAGGGGTATTGGCTGCTGAAACGGTGGATTTGGGGGGGCTTGGAAAAAATATAATCGGAGATATTAACAACGTAGTTGGAGGGAAAATGTGGAAAGAGTTTGAAGCGAAGGGATTGGCAGATATTGCGAAGGAAGTAGTTGTGAATGAAGGGCCAGGAGCTTTTCTTGGTAAGGCTGCGGATGTTGTCTTTGAAACAAATAGCCAACTTGCTACAAGAGTATATGTCACAAATTAATTGGAGAATGAACTATGTATAGATCACATGCCTTTGATCTATTGTTTGGTGAATATGCGTTAACAGCAATGATTGTGTTTTTTGGGGGAGGGTTTATTTTTGCGTATTTCATTGCGACAACAGACTACCGCAAGTGGTGGATTTATCGGGTAATCATGGGTAAAAAGGCGAAACCCGCTGGATATCGCAAATGGACGGAGAGTGCGGAGAAAAGGGCTCAACGCGAGGCGGCAGAACGGGCGAAGGCAGGAGCGAAAGCAAATGGCACATCCGGCGATGACGAAGCGCAGGAAGTGGACGGAACGGGACAAGAGCCGAAATAACAAAACATAGCGGAAAGCTAATGAAGGTTTGAAATCTGAGCATGTATAAAAATGTGCTGTAATAAGGTAGGTGTATACTATGAATGAGAGCTTGGAGCTTTTTATTTACTGGTTGCTGGGGCCTGTGCTGATGGGCTTTGCGTTCCGTTATATCGGCAAAGGAATGGAAAAACTAGCGGATCGGCAGAAGAACCCAGCGTGGGAGAAGTGGCTTCGCAGTCAAGCGAGAGGTCTCGGAAAGGTGGCACCCGTAGCGTGTTTTTCTATTGGAGCAATTGGAGCCTTTGCAGTTTTGTGTGTGGTGATATTGGATCAAGCGGGGGCTCTTGGTAATTAGCTGATGAAAGGATACGTTTGGCCCGAATAAGCGGGCGGATAATTGAGCGGGAGAGAAAAGACGCGCAAGGTTTCGGGGGACTGAGGCCCAGGGTACTTAATTGGACAGGCTGCAGATTTTATCTTTGATAATACGGATACCCAACTGCTACAAGAGTATATGGCATCAAATTGAATGGAGAATTAACAATGTATAAAGCTCGTGCTTTAAAAATTCTATTTGGAGAAAATTGGTTTGAAATAGTGTTGGTGATATGTTTGGTGGGGTTCGTTTTTTTTAATTTTATAATGACAACGGACTACCGCAAGTGGTGGATTTATCGGGTAATCATGGGCAAAAAGGCGAAACCCGCTGGATATCGCAAATGGACGGAGAATGAGGAAGAAAGGGCTCAACGCGAGGCTGTAGAACGGGCGAAGGCAGAAGCGAAAGCAAATGGCGCATCCGGCGATGGTGAAGCGCAGGAAGTGGATGGAACGGGGCAGGAGCCGAAATAGCAAAACATGGCATCAAATTGAATGGAGTAATTACTATGTATCGAGCACGTGTTATGAAAATGCTATTTGGGGAACACTCGTTTGCAGTGGTGATGGGGCTATTTTTAGTTGGGGTCGTTTTTTTTAATTTTA
>CAYPKG010000089.1:0-2190 GCA_964411275.1 uncultured Oscillospiraceae bacterium
AGCTGTTTCACTTTTAGGGTGTTTGCAGACTGCACTTTTCTTGACTATTCCAAGGCTTACTCCTATCGATGCCATGCCGGGCTTATGGAAACTGCCGTACCGGTGATGGAGCAAGGCCGATTGATGGCCTATCTCATGTTTGGACAGGTGCTTGATGAAACTCCTCGGGAAGAACAGTGGCTGCACATCCAGCGCCAATGTGCTTGGCACAAAGACCTGCCCGCGCTTAGGGCTGCCTTCGAAGACCTGGATCAGTTGGAGCAGAAAACTCTGCAAGCGTATGCAGATGTCCTTTCTGCCTGCGCTTCTTATATTTGGCTGCGTGAATATGTAAAGCAGAGCGAATTAACTGAAGCGCAGATGCTACAATCCTATATTGAAAAAAACTATACGCGGCAATTAACGCTCGGTATTATGTCCGTTGAGCTTGGCATCGGGAAAACAAAGCTGTGCGAGACTGCCCGAAATCACTTTTCTTGTAGAGTGCAACAGCTTATACGCCAACAACGAGTATCTGCCGCTAAGGAGTTGATGCTTAAAGGCGATCTGCCTATTAGCCAGATTAGCGAGGCTGTGGGGATATTAGACAGCAATTATTTTGTCAAAGTTTTTAAGTCAACCACGGGTTATACACCATTACGCTATAAAAAAATGCTTTTGGAATTGAAGCAAAATACAAATCCGGAAGTAACCAACTGCTAATTACTTGCAGGTAATTCAACGTGGATAGGAGTAGATGAGAAATCATATGTCAACGATCTATAATGTGCGTGTTTTTGATGGAATGAATTTCCGTGATGAAACAGCAGTTTCCTTTGAGAATGAATACATCACTGCCTTGGACAGCCGGCAAGAAGGAAAAGATATGGGAGGACTGTTACTCTGTCCCGGCTATGTGGATATTCATATGCATGGGCAAAAAGGACTGGATAGCATGCGCCCGGGTGATAACGAAAAAATGGCGCTAACTCAGGTCAAGTATGGTGTCACATCCTTTTTACCTGCTTCCATTACGGAAACGGATGCTGCTATTCGAGCATATCTGAAAGATATCCGTTCCGCTATGAAAATGGAACGAGGTGCGCGTGTACTTGGCGCCTACCTCGAAGGCCCTTACCTAACGAAGGCCTTTCGAGGCGCCCATGACGCTGCCAAGCTGCGGGATCCGGATTTGACGCACTTCAAAGCATTGACGACTGGATTTGAGGATGAAATCCGTCGTGTTACGCTGGCTCCCGAAAAAGCAGAAGGCATGGCGCTGGTGGAATATCTGAAAAAGCAAGACATTGTAGTGTCAATTGGACATTCCGCTGCAACAGCACAAGAGACCACGCAGGCGATCGCTTTAGGCGTTACCTGTTCAACCCACACCTGTAATGGTATGGAGCTGCTTCATCACAGAAAACCCGGCGTCTTAGGCGTAACGCTTACCGACAACAACATAAAAGCAGAATTCATTGCTGATCTGATCCACATTGATCCTGTTTTGATTAAGCTTATTTACCGTGCCAAAGGAGTGGATGGCTGCTATTTCTGCACCGATTCAATGGAAGCCGCAGGTATGCCGGACGGTAACTATCATTTGGGAAAAGAAGCTATTACTGTTAAAAATGGGATAGCATTGAAAGGAAATGGCCTGGCGGGTAGCACTCTGACCATGGATCAAGCTGTGCGTAATCTGTCCGGAAGGATGCAACTTCCCCTTGCCGATGTTCTGCGCATGGGAACCAGGAATCCCGCAGATATACTGGGACGGAACGATCTTGGGCGAGTAACCGTTGGCGCCAAGGCTGATTTTGTTTTGTTAGATACACAACTTTTTGTTCGGGCCACCTATGTCCGAGGCAGGCTTGAATACACAGCCATGTGACCCTTTCCGCTATGCTAAAGATACTTTTCCCTTCGGCGCTGCTTTCAGCCGCGCGGATCGCAAGCGGTATCTCTGCCTTAAATATTTGCATCTTATCCCTGTAGCCGCTCCTAAAAGGCATCCCTATAGGTAGCAAAATGCCCCGTCATTTTGCCCCTTCAAAAAATGCAATGTGTACAGTAAAATCCGTCAAAATCAGCGACACACCCCAGGGTGCCCTCTCTTGCCGCTTCGCAGCAATTCACCTTGTGTGCGGTGATTTTGGCACCTTGCATGGGGCAAGACCGACAGACGATGCAATCGTCCGAGGTCGCAGCTGC
>CAYPKG010000090.1:0-1555 GCA_964411275.1 uncultured Oscillospiraceae bacterium
GCGCAGGGTGCGGGCGTGGGCTTTGATATGGAAAGGCCGGAGATGCAGCATCGACTGAGAACAGGGCTGGGGGATAACGGGATTGGAGGGATACTCAACGGGACGATACAGCCAAGGGAACGCGAAGCGCCGCAGGAAACCGAGGTGGATGTATACCGCCGGGAGGCGATGAATGATTTATCTAACCGAACAAGCGGGGGTTTGAGTGTCAATGGGATTGGGGCGATACTAAATGGGCCTCCGGAAATCGTAGAGAGGGATAAAAACTATGTTGGGCAATTCGGGTTTTCGACAGAGGTTGCCAGAGAACAAGCTGCTATAATGCAAGAACAAATGGGTCCGCCACTTACAAAAGAGGATGAGTGGCTTGAAACGGTATTTAATGACGTCTATGAAAATAATGTTAAAAAAGTGCCGGATAAATATCTTTCCGTGTATAAAGAAAAGGGATATGATATAATTGTTACGCAGGGTGAGTTTTATGATATTTTTGAACCACAAGTTGCAGATATTGATCGAAGGATTAGCGAGTTGGAGGAAGAAGGAAGAGTGCTCGATATGCAAATGATGCACGCCTCCACCAGCATAAGGGCCAGTCAAGAGCGAACCCTCATTAATAAAGAGATTGAAGAGCTGAAACAGTTAAAATCAGCAATGCCTATTGTATTATGTGATGAAATGATGAAGAACCCATACATCGCAAAAAATGCCCACCTGATATCGTTGCGGGTAATCGATAAAAAAAACCTTGCAGACATTGGGCAAGCAAGGAAATCATTAAAAGAAGAAAGGCAAACTGCTCTTTATAATAAAGACTATGGAAGAGTTGCAGCAATAGATCGGGCGGACAGACTGCTATTATGCAAAACGCCGGGGTATGCATCTTTCATTGCATCAGCGGATGAATTGACTTTGGGTCTTGCCGATTATGTTTCAGACAAAAGTTATTCCGAATTGCAAGGCGATGACTACGCGCAGCAGGAAGCTTATTTGTGCAGTGCAGAACAGGTCGCAAAATATCATCCTGATTCATTTGCAAATGGGAAATATATTACCAAGATTGCATCGGTTGCAAAAGATGGATATAAATTGACCCAGGATATATTTAATAAAGGCACGAAAAGTGATGTGGCGAAGACGGTTGGAAAAGAGATTGGGAAAACACTTGGACAAAAGGGGCTGGAACATGACCACCTTATATGGGAGATTTTTGACGCAATAGGCGGTTTTTAAACAATACATTATTTTGAGGAGATTGTTGTGAATAGACACACCTTAGATCTGTTATTTGGGGAAGCTGCATTTCCTGTAAGCATAGCTCTTGCGATCGCTTATTTCATATTTTATTATTTTGTTATGGCTTCTAACTATCGCAAGTGGTGGATATACAAAATCATCATGGGGAAAAAGGCGAAGCCCGTAATATACAAAAAATGGATGGAGAATGAGGAAGAAAGGGCTCAGCGCGAGGCGGAGGAAGCGCGGGCAAGGGCACAAGCAGCGGGTGAACCTGATGAAGCTGGTGAAAAAACAGACATAGGCGAAGGCGAGGCGG